>NZ_JBPIZE010000006.1:0-217219 GCF_051172335.1 Morganella sp. B601 | reverse complement strand
TTCTCCCTGTTACCGCCCGACTTGCATGTGTTAGGCCTGCCGCCAGCGTTCAATCTGAGCCATGATCAAACTCTTCAATTAAAAGTGTCTGATGCTCAAAGAATTAAACTGTTTACTGCTGCTTATTACTAAGCTGCTGTATTGGTCACTCTTCAAGACTTCTCAAAAATATATTTTTTGTGATATGTCCTGCGAGTGCCCACACAGATTGTCTGATAAATTGTTAAAGAGCAGTTGCAACATTCGCTGCCGTTACCGGTCTTCTGCGTTGTTGCGAGGCTGCGTATATTACGTTTCCAGCCCCTTTGAGTCAAGCGTTGTTTTTCAACTTTCCGCTTTTTCTCTTTCTGCCGGAACCGCGTGTTATCGCGTTGTTCCGTGTCAGTGGTGGCGCATTATAGACACTCGCTGAGATCACGCAAGTGTTTATTTCAACTTTTTTTCTGTTTGCAGATAAAACACCCAATCGGGTTACTTTTTAGGTGATTTTGCGCTTTTTTGTACGGGTTTCAGCAGTGCAGGTAAATCAGCGATACTGTTAATCACAATATCTGCCGCCGCTTCGGCGTCTTCCGTTACCAGTTTACCGGTGCGTACCAATACGGTTGTACCCACTTCAGCAGCCCGTCCGGCCAGCATATCGTCGAGCTTATCCCCTACCATATAAGAGTTACTCATATCGATCTTCAGGAATTTCTGTGCATCCAGCAACATACCCGGCGCCGGTTTACGGCAGTTACATTCCTGACGAAACTCTTCGACAGTACCTTCAGGATGATGAGGACAATAATAGATGCCATCCAGGTCAACACCGCGATCCGCCAGAGACCAGTCCATCCATTCTGTCAGGCGCATAAACTGATCTTCGGTAAACATACCGCGGGCGATACCCGACTGATTTGTGACTATGATTAAAGCGTAGCCCATCTGCTTGATGGCCTGCATTGCTTCAATCGCGTTCTCTATAAACTGAAAATCATCAATCTCATGGAGATAGCCGGTATCTACGTTAATGGTGCCGTCTCTGTCCAGAAATACTGCGGGGATACCCATGGTTACACTCTTAGTCCGTTATCAATAATGTATTTAGTATCGCCTATTTGATACGGAATGAGAATGCAGCCTGATAACTAAATCCTGTTGACTTAGCCGTCCAGACATCTTAACATCCGAAAATCATCTGGTGAACAACCAGTTTCACGTAACAAGGTAATAATAATTACATGATAAAGCTGACGAATATAAATAAGGTTTTTCAGCAGGGTCATCGCGAAATACAGGCACTTTCTGATATTAACCTGCACGTCCCGCAAGGGCAGATTTACGGTGTGATTGGTGCTTCCGGCGCCGGGAAAAGTACGCTTATCCGCTGTGTGAATATGCTGGAACGGCCGACATCCGGACAGGTACTCGTCGGCGGCCGTGACCTCACTAAGATGAACGATAAAGAGTTAACCCGTGCCCGTCGCGGCATCGGAATGATTTTTCAGCACTTTAACCTGTTGTCTTCCCGTACTGTTTTCGGGAACATCGCTCTGCCGCTGGAACTGGATCGCGTACCGGCGGCAGAAATTGAAAAACGGGTTGTGAAGCTGCTTGACCTGGTCGGTCTGTCTGATAAACGGGATGTTTATCCGGCAAATCTGTCCGGTGGTCAGAAACAGCGTGTGGCTATCGCCCGTGCGCTGGCAAACGAACCGGAGGTATTACTGTGTGATGAGGCCACCAGCGCCCTGGATCCGGCAACGACCCGTTCGATTCTGGAACTGCTGAAAGACATCAACCGCCGGCTGGAGTTAACTATCCTGCTGATCACCCATGAAATGGATGTGGTGAAACGCATCTGTGACCAGGTTGCGGTTATCAGCGGCGGGCAACTGATTGAACAGAATACGGTAAGTGAAGTGTTCTCTCATCCTAAAACACCGGTGGCACAGGCCTTTATTGAGTCCACCCTGCATCTGGATGTGCCGGAAGATTATCTGGCACGTCTGAAACCGGAGCCGGCGGAAGGACTGGGGCCGCTGCTGAAGCTGGAGTTTGGTGGTCAGTCTGTCGATGCCCCGCTGATCTCGATTGCATCACGCAAGTTCAATATTGATATCAGCATCCTGAGTTCTCAGATGGATTATGCGGGTGGTGTGAAATTTGGTGTCATGCTGGCAGAACTGGACGGTAACAGCCCGCAGGATGTTGAAGCGGCGATTAGTTTTCTGAAAGAACACCACGTAAAAACAGAGGTTCTCGGTTATGTCTGAAGGAATGATTTTACTGTTAGTTAAAGGCATCTGGGAAACCCTGGTTATGACATTTGCATCCGGTTTCCTGGGATTTTTAATCGGTCTGCCGGTGGGGGTACTGCTGTATATCACCCGTTCAGGGCAGATTGCGGATAATAAAAGCCTGTACCGGACCCTGTCCGTGCTGGTCAATATCTTCCGCGCGATTCCGTTCATTATCTTACTGGTGTGGATGATTCCGTTTACCCGGTTAGTCGTCGGTACGTCTATCGGGTTACAGGCCGCCATTGTGCCGCTGACTGTCGGCGCTGCACCGTTTATTGCCCGTATGGTGGAAAACGCCCTGCTGGAGATCCCGTCAGGACTGATTGAAGCTTCAAGGGCAATGGGTGCCACACCATTACAGATTGTCAGCAAGATCCTGCTGCCGGAAGCATTACCGGGACTGATCAACGCCGCGACCATTACGCTGATCACCCTCGTGGGTTACTCCGCAATGGGTGGTGCTGTCGGTGCAGGCGGATTAGGTCAGATTGGTTATCAGTATGGTTATGTCGGATATAACGCAGTAGTTATGAATACGGTATTGGCATTGCTGGTTGTTTTGGTCTTTATTATTCAGGTATGTGGTGATCATCTGGTTAAGGCCGTTACCCACAAATAAGACTCTCTCCGCGCCGCACTGACTGCGAACGCGTATTAAACAGAACGAGGAAAGAAAAGATGGCTTTTAAATTAAAATCGCTTGTCGTTGCCGGTGCTTTGCTGGGTTCATTAGTGCTGGCGGGTTGCGGACAGAATGAAAAAGATCCGAAAAGTATCAAAGTCGGCGTGATCGTCGGTGCGGAACAGCAGGTGGCGGAAGTGGCGAAAAAAGTCGCCAAAGACAAATACGGTCTGAATGTGGAACTGGTCACGTTCAACGACTACGTCATGCCGAACGAAGCTCTCAGCCGTGGTGATATCGATCTGAACGCATTCCAGCACAAGCCGTATCTGGATCAGCAGATTAAAGACCGTAACTACAAATTAACTCCGGTGGGCAATACCTTTGTTTATCCGATTGCCGGTTATTCAAAGAAAATCAAATCACTGGATGAGTTACAGGACGGCGCACAGGTCGCTCTGCCGAATGACCCGACTAACCTTGGCCGTTCACTGCTGTTATTACAGAAGCAGGGATTAATCAAACTGAAAGAAGGCACCGGTCTGCTGCCAACAGTTCTTGATGTGGTTGAAAACCCGAAAGGTCTGAAACTGATCGAGCTGGAAGCCCCGCAGCTGCCGCGTTCACTGGATGATAATAAGATCGACCTGGCCGTGATCAACACCACTTACGCAAGCCAGATCAATTTAACCCCGGCTAAAGACGGCTTATTTGTCGAAGATAAAGATTCACCTTACGTCAACATTATTGTCTCCCGTGAAGATAATAAAGACAGCGAAGCGGTGAAAGAGTTTGTTCAGTCATATCAGTCAGATGAAGTCTTTAATGAAGCAGATAAAGTCTTCAACGGCGGTGCGGTGAAAGGCTGGTAAAAGACCGGGAGTTCAGAATAACTGCTAAGTTCTTTTATCTTTAATCAAAGAATATTACACTGAGGGTGAACAATTGTTCACCCTTTTTATTTTGTTATAATCATTAAATGTTCAGCATATAAATAATAATATTTCACCTGCCATTGCTTTCTGTTTTGTGCAGCCAGAGGATCTCTTTTCATGCGAGTGCTTATTATCAGCCTGCTTGCTCTTCTCATCGCGGGATGCTCTTTCCGTCAGAGCCATTCCGAGCAGGAACAAGCGCAATACGCCGATATGCGGCTGAAAAAACCGGCCGGTAAAAAAGCCAAATCAACATCCGCAGCATCACGCGTCAAACTCTATCTCCACCCGGAAGAACTGCTGGGTAAACCTTTCCGTGACCTTGGCGTGGTTTTGGGTCAGAATTGCCGTGAAGCGGCAAACCCTGCACAGTCCGGTATTCCGGCTGCCCGTAAACAGATGCTGTACCGGGCCGGAAAACTGAAAGCAGATGCCGTGTTACTCCACCAGTGTGCCGTGAACCCCGCGCAGGGTTGTAAGCAGTTGGCGGTATGCGAAGGTACTGCGATTAAGGTTGATGATGTCTGAGTTTTCATTTTCACCGGTGGGGTTTATCCGCTCACCATGGCAGGAAAAATTTGCGATTCCGCGCCAGCCGGGGCTGGTTGAGGATGGTATCGGGGAACTGCACTTTGTGGCTCCCTATAATCACGCCGACTGCGTGCGCGGACTGGAACAGTTCAGTCATGTGTGGGTCATCTTTGTTTTCCATGATATTCCGGCCGGCAGCTGGCGTCCGCTGGTACGCCCGCCGCGCCTTGGCGGCAATGCCAAAATGGGCGTGTTCGCCACCCGCTCCACCTTCCGCCCGAATCCGATCGGGATGTCGCTGGTTGAACTGAAAAAAGTCTGTTACGACGGCGATACGGCGTATCTCTCCCTCGGCAGCCTTGATCTGCTTAACGGTACACCGGTGCTGGATATCAAACCCTATCTGCCCTATGCTGAATCCGTCCCCGGAGCTCTGGCCGGTTTTGCACAGGAAGAGCCGCCGGCGGATATGCCGGTCGTGTTCAGCCCTGCGGCGCAGCAATTCATGACAGCTCAGGTCGCCCGATATCCTGATTTGGCGCGTTTTGTCACACAGGTACTGGCGCAGGATCCGCGTCCGGCGTATAAAAAACAACAGGCTGACGATAAAATTTATGCCGTGCACATGCTGGATTTAAATGTCCGCTGGCATATCCGCGACGGCGTGACCGAAGTCATCAGTCTGGAAAAACGCTAAACCCCTTTTGGGGCGCCGCAGTCACTGGTAAACTGTCAGGCTTAACTTCACTTCTGCGCAGAATATTTCTGCGATAAGACATGTTTGTCGTTCTAATGGAACCTAAATAATGCGTACTACCCAATATCTGCTCTCTACTCTGAAAGAGACCCCTGCTGACGCCGAAGTGGTCAGTCATCAGCTGATGCTGCGCGCCGGGATGATCCGTAAACTTGCTTCAGGTCTGTACAACTGGATGCCGACCGGTGTCCGCGTATTACGCAAAGTTGAAAAGATCGTACGTGAAGAGATGGAAAATGCCGGTTCACTGGAAATCTCCATGCCGGTGGTTCAGCCCGCAGATTTATGGCTGGAGAGCGGACGCTGGGAACAGTACGGTCCGGAGCTGCTCCGTATCACTGACCGCGGCGATCGCCAGTTTGTTCTGGGTCCGACGCACGAAGAAGTGGTCACGGACATCATCCGTAACGAAGTGACATCTTACAAACAGCTTCCGCTGAATGTGTTCCAGATCCAGACCAAATTCCGCGATGAAGTCCGTCCGCGTTTTGGTGTGATGCGCTCCCGTGAATTCATCATGAAAGATGCGTACTCTTTCCACCTGACCCAGGATTCACTGCAGGAAACGTACGATACGATGTATCAGGCGTACAGCAAAATCTTCAACCGTATCGGACTGGATTTCCGTGCAGTAATGGCAGATACCGGCTCTATCGGCGGAAGTGCATCCCACGAGTTCCAGGTTCTGGCACAGAGCGGCGAAGATGATGTGATTTTCTCCTCTGAGTCCGATTACGCGGCCAATATCGAACTGGCGGAAGCGGTCTGCAACATTACTGAGCGCCCTGCACCGCAGAAAGCAATGGAACTGGTTGATACACCAAACGCGAAAACTATCGCGGAGCTGGTTGAACAGTTTAATCTGCCGGTTGAGAAAACCGTCAAAACCCTGATTGTTCACGGCAGCAAAGAGAGCGGCCACAAACTGGTTGCGCTGCTGGTGCGCGGTGATCACGAACTCAACGAAGTGAAAGCGGAAAAACATCCGCTGGTTGCTTCTCCGCTGGAGTTCGCGACAGAAGAAGAGATCCGTGCAGCCGTGAATGCGGGCCCGGGTTCACTGGGGCCGGTCAATCTGCCGCTGCCGGTGGTCGCTGACCGTACTGTTGCCATGATGAGTGATTTCGGTGCCGGTGCGAATATCGACGGCAAACACTATTTCGGTATCAACTGGGAGCGTGATGCTGCCCTGCCGGAAGTGGCGGATATCCGTAATGTGGTCGCCGGTGACCCGAGCCCGGACGGCAAAGGTACCCTGATGATCAAGCGAGGGATTGAAGTCGGTCATATCTTCCAGCTCGGTAAAAAATACTCCGAAGCACTGAAAGCGACTGTTCAGAACGAAGCCGGTCACAACGAAGTGGTCTTTATGGGTTGCTACGGTATCGGAGTCACCCGTATTGTTGCGGCCGCGATTGAGCAGAACTTCGATGATCGCGGGATTATCTGGCCGGATGCGATTGCACCATTCCAGGTTGCTCTGCTGCCGATGAATATGCACAAATCTTACCGCGTGAAAGAAGTGGCGGAAAAACTCTACGCTGACCTGACCGCACAGGGCATTGAAGTGATCTTTGATGACCGTAAAGAGCGTCCGGGTGTCATGTTTGCGGATATGGAACTGATGGGTATCCCGCATACCATCGTTATCGGTGATCGCAACCTCGACAGCGGTGTGGTGGAATACAAATACCGCCGCAGCGAAGATAAATCCCTGATCGCGCTGGATGACGTTGTCAGTGTGCTGAAAGAGAAAATCATCACTGCCTGATTATCAGTGCTGTGAATACAAAAAGGCTGAACATCTGTTCAGCCTTTTTTATGCCTGCGGGAGCCGGAAGAATTTACTGACAGCCGCGGGATTTATCCAGTACGGATTTACCGGTCTGGATCAGCGCCTGATCAAACTGGCCGTCTTCCATGGACGGACGGATGGTGTAATATCCTTCCACTTCCAGATAAACAGGTTTGCCGCCTTCAACACCCAGCTTACCGTAACCCTGTTCTAAACCGATATTGCCCGGCACCGCGTAAACCACACCGGTCTGGCAATCTTTAAAGGTTGCCGCATCAGCCATATAACGGTATTCACCTTTCAGCTGTACAGGTTTCACCATTTTCAGGGTGTAATTCATGTCTGATTTAACCGGATTGCCGTCGATATCCAGCATCACCAGCGATTTATCCTGCGGGTCATAATAAGCACGCTGCCCGGCGGTATCGGTCAGGCGCAGTTTTTCGCCGTCTTTCGCCCAGGTCCCGGTTTCAAAGAAGGTCTGGTTGCCGTCGCGGGTTTCCAGATAGGTGCGCTGCATAACATAGGTGCCGTCACCTTCCAGTAAAACGGTCACATCCATGCCGGAGCAATCGGCACACGGAACCACGCCGTTATAGGCACGGTCAAGAACATGGACTTCCGGCGTTGGTGGCACAACCACTGTCGAACTACAGGCAGTAATGCTGAAAATGCCTGCCGCCAATAAGAGTTTTGTCAGATTTTTCATATTTCCCCCTGAACATCAGATGAGGTAATGTTAGCAAAATGATTGTCAGTTTTTGTATATTCACGCGCTTTCAGACAATTACGCATTTTTATTTTTAAATTGGCAATGATTTTCCTCAAAACAGTGATAAACAATATGTTTTGCCGATAATAAAATGTAATCAGTAATAGCCAATATGATAACTATGATATAGTCTGCTGGGAGCGATGAGGCTATTTGAATAACCATCCGCGGATGATACCGCAAGCGAAAGTATGGTGAGGGAATATGTCTGCAGAAAACGAATATCAACCAATTAATTGTGATGACTATGACAACCTCGAACTGGCCTGCCAGCATCATATGGTACTGGAAGTGACCTTACAGGGGGGCGATGTTCTGACAGGAAAAGCGACCGATTTGGTGCTCCGGAAGAAAGTGGAATACCTTGTTGTCACGATTGACAACGAACTGCGGGAGCTTCGTCTGGACTCTATTGTCAGCTTCAGTCATCCCGAACTGGGAACAGTGGTTATTGATCACTCACCGTCCTGAATAACTCTGCAACCCCGTCCGCGGGGTTGTTTTTTTCCTGCATAATCATCAGTTTTGCCTCATCCGCTTCGCCCTCTTTCGTGACAAATACCCCGACCGCTGCTATCAGCGTATCGTTATACCAGAGCAGCGGTGTGCGTTCGCGCAGCCAGGGCGCAACGCCGCATTCCTGCCACAGCTTTTTGGCTGACCGCCCGCGATCACGGCCGCAGATATGATAATGCCCCTGCAAACCAAAACGGACTGTCACCTGTTCATCCGGGCGCGGCGGACGCACCACAGAAATGCTGTCCTGCGGAGTGACCGTTTCCGCCACCCGCAAAATTCCTGCATCATCCGGCAGTTTCAATGCAAAATGCAGATCCCACGGCAGACAATAGTCTGATAACCCGGCGGTTTTTTCTGTCACAAAGAGTTTGTTCTGATAACGGCGGATGGTGACCGGTTTCAGACAATAGCCCGGCTCCGCATCCGGTTTCGCCAGTGCCACTTCCTGCCAGAGCAGTGCCAGCTGGTGCTGTGACGGCATCTGCACACCACAGTGTTTCAGCCAGCGGCGCAGTACAGCATTACGTTTTGCCGTCCCGGCGCTGAGCAGCGGGACAAATGACAACCCGTTATCCGTATCCGTTAACTGCATGAGTTCCGGCAGCAGCAGTTCATCCAGCAGAGCTTCCTGTTCACCGCAAAGCGCGGCACTGCGGGAAACCGCCTGAGCAAAGTGCGGCCAGCGGGCATTCAGTTGCGGTAATACCGCATGGCGCAGAAAATTGCGGTCATAACGGTGATCCTGATTACTGTCATCCTCGACCCAGGAAAGCTGATGGTATTGTGCATACTGTTCGAGCTGAGCACGGCTGAAGGAGAGTAGCGGACGGATCAGCGGATTGGCACCGAATGCCATCTGCTCCGGCATGGCGGAGAGGCCGGCAGGGCCGCTGCCGCGTTTTAAGGCGAGAAAGAAGGTTTCGCTCTGATCATCCAGATGCTGCGCGGTCACCAGCGCCTCATCCGGGGCTATCACTTCACGGAAAGCCTGGTAGCGGGCATCTCTGGCGGCAGCTTCGATCCCTTTTTTGCGGGGATCCACCTGCACGCGGCACACCTGAAACGGAACAGAGAGTGAATCGCAGAATATCCGGCAGTGATCTGCCCAGTCATCCGCCAGCGGGTTTAATCCGTGATGAATATAGACTGCCCGCAACCGCAGCGCCGGGCGCTCAGCGGTCTGCCACTGCCGCAGAGCATGCAGCAGGACAACGGAATCAAGCCCGCCGCTCAGTCCCGCCAGGATTGCCTGCTGAGAGGCAAACACACGGCGGAACACGGCAGACAATGATTCACAAAAGGCAGTATCCACAACCGGTTATCAGCAGTAGCCGTAGCTCATCAGACGCTCATAGCGGCGATTAGCCAGAGACTCGCTGTCCAGTTTATCCAGCTCTTCCAGATCAGACAGGATCTGTGCTTTCAGGGATGCGGCAACCGCTTCATAATCACGGTGCGCGCCGCCCAGCGGCTCAGGGATCACATTGTCGATCAGTTTCAGTTCTTTCAGACGCGGCGCGGTGATACCCATCGCTTCTGCGGCGATCGGCGCTTTATCCGCACTTTTCCACAGAATCGAGGCACAACCTTCCGGTGAAATCACAGAGTAAGTGCTGTATTGCAGCATATTCACTTTGTCGCCGACTGCAATTGCCAGTGCGCCGCCGGAACCGCCTTCACCGACCACGGTACAGACAGTCGGCACTTTCAGACGGGACATTTCACGCAGGTTACGGGCAATCGCCTCAGACTGGCCGCGCTCTTCCGCCCCCACGCCCGGATAAGCCCCCGGGGTGTCGATAAAGGTGATCACCGGCAGATTAAAGCGCTCTGCCAGTTCCATCAGACGCAGGGCTTTGCGATAACCTTCCGGTGCCGGCATGCCGAAGTTACGGCGGATTTTTTCTTTGGTTTCACGGCCTTTCTGATGGCCGATAATCATTACCGGACGACCGTCCAGACGGGCAATCCCGCCGACAATCGCTTTGTCATCCGCATATGCGCGGTCGCCTGCCAGTTCCTGAAAATCAGTAAAGATCAGTTTGACGTAATCCAGGGTATACGGACGACGCGGATGGCGTGCCAGCTGAGCAATCTGCCAGGCACCCAGGTCAGCGAAAATCTTACGTGTCAGTTCCAGACTCTTCGCCCGTAAGCGTTCAACTTCTTCATCAAGATTGATATCGAGTGATTCATCCTGGCGGCTGACCGCGGTCAGCGAATCAATTTTCGCCTCTAACTCGGCAATCGGCTGTTCAAAATCCAGAAAATTAAGACTCATAATGTTCCTATTTTAGTCAAATTCTAATTCTACCTGCTCATTACCCAGCAGAGTCCGCAGATCCGTCAGAAGGGTATCGGTCGGGGTGACCCGCCAGGTGGCACCGAAACGCATCCGCGCTCTGGCATCGTCCTTCTGGTAATAAAGGTGAACCGGTATTGTCCCGGAGCGGTGCGGTTCAAGCGCACCGCGCAGCCGGTGCAGCAGTTGTTCGTCAATTTGCCCGTCCGTGAGCGAGATAGCAAGCCCGCGCGCATATTTTTCGCGTGCTTCGCTGATATCCAGCAGCTCCCTGACCACCATTTTAAGCCCGCCGCTGAAATCATCAAAGCTGACCTGCCCGGAAGCAATCAGAATGCGATCCTGTTCGAGCAGATGCTGGTAACGTTCCAGTGCATCGGAAAATAGCATAATTTCCAGCCGGCCGGAACGATCATCGAGGGTACAGACACCAATCCGGTTTCCCCGTTTGGTGGTGATCACCTTGGAAGCCAGTACCAGACCGACTACCGTGGTCATCTGACCACGCGGTGTCGGGTTAACATCTTTCAGACGTAAACCATGAGTATAGCGTTCAATCTCTTTCAGATAACGGTTTATCGGATGTCCGGTAAGATACAGTCCGAGTGTTTCCCGTTCCCCTTCAAGGATAATTTCATCCTGCCATTTCGGAATATTGGCATAAGAGCGCTCTACCTGCTCTGGTGCTTCCGCCAGTACCCCGAACATATCCGCCTGACCGATTGCTTCCGCTTTGGCGTGCTGATCCGCGGCTTTCAGCGCATCCTCCAGTGAGGACATCAGCGCGGCGCGGTGCGGCCCCAGTCGGTCAAACGCGCCGGACATAATGAGTTTCTCCATTACGCGGCGGTTCAGTTTTTTGGTATCCGTGCGGGCACACAGATCAAAAATATCCTTGAAATACCCGTCCTTACGGGCTTCAAGGATCGCTTCGATCGGGCCTTCACCGACACCTTTAATCGCACCGATACCATAGACTATCTCACCTTCATCATTGACATGGAAGTGATACAGTCCGCTGTTGATATCCGGCGGCAGGACTTTCAGCCCCATCCGCCAGCATTCATCCACCAGCCCGACGACTTTTTCGGTGTTATCCATATCCGCCGTCATCACGGCAGCCATAAATTCCGCCGGATAGTGTGCTTTCAGCCACAGTGTCTGATAAGAAACCAGCGCGTAAGCAGCAGAGTGGGATTTGTTAAACCCGTAACCGGCGAATTTCTCCACCAGGTCAAAGATTTTCATGGACAGCTCGGCATCGATGCCGTTTTTCACCGCGCCCTCTTCAAATACCGAGCGCTGTTTTGCCATCTCTTCCGGCTTTTTCTTACCCATTGCACGACGCAGCATATCCGCGCCGCCCAGGGTATAGCCCGCCAGCACCTGGGCAATCTGCATCACCTGTTCCTGATAGAGGATGATGCCGTACGTCGGTTCCAGTACCGGCTGCAGGGATTCATGCTGCCATTCCACATCCGGGTAAGAGATGGCCTCACGTCCGTGTTTACGGTCGATAAAGTTATCCACCATGCCCGACTGCAGCGGGCCGGGACGGAACAGCGCCACCAGGGCTATCATGTCTTCAAAGCTGTCCGGGCGCAGACGTTTGATCAAATCTTTCATGCCGCGGGATTCAAGCTGGAAAACCGCTGTGGTTTCCGAGCGCTGCAGCATATCAAAGCTTTTCTGGTCGTCGAGCGGGATAGCCGCGATATCCACCGGCGGCTTACCTTTTTTCTCATTGCGCGGGTTAATCATGCCCAGCGCCCAGTCGATAATCGTCAGTGTGCGCAGACCGAGGAAGTCGAACTTCACCAGACCGGCATATTCCACGTCGTTTTTATCAAACTGCGTGACCGGGTTATTCCCTTCCGGGTCACAGTAAAGCGGCGCGAAATCGGTAATTTTTGTCGGCGCGATCACCACACCACCGGCGTGTTTACCGGCGTTACGTGTCACCCCTTCCAGGATCCGTGCCATATCGATCAGCGCCCTGACTTCCTCATCGGCCTCATACACCTCGCCGAGCTGCGGCTCTGCCGCAAAGGCTTTTTCCAGTGTCATACCGGGATCCGGCGGCACCAGTTTGGAAATTCTGTCAACAAACCCGTACGGATGCCCCAGTACACGGCCGACATCGCGGATAACTGCTTTTGCCGCCATGGTACCGAAGGTAATAATCTGGGAAACGGCATCACGCCCGTACATTTCGGCTACGTGATCAATCACGCGGTCACGTTTTTCCATGCAGAAGTCGACGTCAAAGTCGGGCATGGAGACACGTTCCGGGTTCAGGAAGCGTTCGAACAGAAGATCGAACTCCAGCGGATCCAGATCGGTGATTTTCAGGGAGTACGCCACCAGTGAACCGGCACCGGAACCACGTCCCGGCCCTACCGGCACATTGTTATCCTTCGACCACTGGATAAACTCCATCACGATCAGGAAGTAGCCGGGGAAGCCCATCTGGTTAATCACTTTCAGTTCAACATCCAGACGCTCGTCATATTCCGGACGACGCTGCGCACGCACTTCCGGATCCGGGAACAGGAACGCCAGGCGCTCCTCCAGTCCCTCTTTCGAGCG
Source organism: Morganella sp. B601 (assembly GCF_051172335.1). NCBI lineage: Bacteria > Pseudomonadati > Pseudomonadota > Gammaproteobacteria > Enterobacterales > Morganellaceae > Morganella > Morganella sp. B601. The sequence goes on along the minus strand of NZ_JBPIZE010000006.1, from coordinate 204,112 downwards.
TTTGATCAGATAATCTTCCGTGCTCATATTCCCGGTCGGGAACTGCGGCAGGAAATACTCGCCGAGACGGATGGTGACGTTACAACGCTTAGCAATTTCGACGCTGTTCTGCAGTGCTTCCGGGATGTCGGCGAACAGCTCGCACATCTCGTCCTCACTGCGCAGATATTGCTGAGGGCTGTAGAGTTTCGGACGTTTCGGATCCGCTAACGTATAACCATCATGAATGGCTACGCGGATTTCATGGGCGTCAAAATCTTCACTGCTGATAAAGCGGACATCATTGGTCGCCACCACCGGCAGGGATTTCTCTGTCGCCAGCTGTACCGCAGCATGCAGATAGCTTTCCTCATCCTGGCGGCCGGTACGGATAAGCTCCAGATAGAAGCTGTCTGGGAAGTGGGTCTGCCAGAATTCCAGCGCTTGCTCCACCAGGGCGCTGTTACCGCGCAGCAGAAACTTACCCACATCACCCTTGCGCCCGCCGGAGAGAATAATCAGCCCTTCTTTGTGATTAACCAGCCAGTCGCGCTGGATGGTCGGCCCCTGTGCACCATAGCCTTTCTGATAGGCTTCGGAGATAAGCAGGGTCAGGTTCTGATAACCGGTATTATTGCGTGCCAGGATCGTGAGTGACGCCAGTTCATCACCCAGCAGCTCGCTTTCCATCAGGAAATCCGCGCCGACAATCGGTTTCACCCCGGCGCCGTGCGCACTGCCGTAAAATTTCACCAGCCCGCACAGGTTAGTGAAGTCCGTAATCGCCATCGCCGGCATATTCATCGACGCCACTTTCTTGACCAGCGGGCCGGTTTTAGCCAGTCCGTCAATCATGGAATAATCGCTGTGAATATTAAGATGAATAAAACGCGGTTCCGCCATTACGCCATCCTCACTTACTGATACCGGCCAGCGCGCGGCGGACCGGGCCAAAACTGGTGCGGTGATGCTCTGTCACCCCATACTGTGCCAGCATCTCAAGATGCAGCGCTGTCGGGTAACCTTTGTGTTTTGCAAATCCGTACTGCGGGAATTGTTTATCCAGCTCCGCCATTTCGCGATCCCGCGTGACTTTTGCCAGTATCGACGCCGCACTGATCTCCGGCACCAGCCCGTCACCCTTGATCACTGCCTGAGCAGGGACACCAAAATCCGGCGCTTTGTTGCCGTCCACCAGCACAAAACCCGGACGCACCGGTAACCCGGCAACCGCCCGCCGCATCGCCAGAAATGTGGCCTGCAAAATATTGATTTGATCAATTTCCGCCGCTTCCGCGCGGCCGATGCTCCAGTACAGTGCCTTTTCCTGAATTTCAGCAAACAGGCGCTCACGTTTTTTCTCCGTGAGCTTTTTGGAGTCCGCCAGACCGTCGATCGGGTTCTGCGGATCAAGAATAACGGCGGCGGTTACCACCGCACCGACCAGCGGCCCGCGGCCGACTTCATCGACACCGGCAATCAGTGCCGCGTCCGGATAAACAAAATCCATTAATTACTCGCTATATCTGATACGGCCTGTGCCGCCTGATTATCCGCATCAAGACGGATTTTCTGATGGAGTTCCAGGAAGGTTTCTCTGAGTTTATCCACGGCTTCACCGCCCTGCAACAGCGGCAGCAGTGCATTCGCCAGCAGATCACTGCGGCACTCATCCTGTAACAGTTCCGGCACGATCTCGCGCCCTGCCAGCAGGTTCGGCAGTGACACATACGGAGTTTTGACCAGCCGTTTCGCCAGCCAGAATGTGAACGGCTTCATGCGGTAGCCCACGACCATCGGGCATTTCGCCAGCATGCACTCCAGTGCTGCCGTACCTGACGCCAGCAGCGCGGCATCTGAGGCAATCATGGCATCACGGGCGCGGCCGTCAAGCATATGCACATCCAGCTCCGGGGCGATTTCCTGTTTGATAGCTTCAAATTCAGCACGGCGTTTCGCATTCACCAGCGGCACCACAATCTGTAAATCCGGCAGTGATTGCCGCAGCAGTTGCGCGGTTTTCAGGAAGTCGCCGCTGAGCATCGAGACTTCCGCGTGACGGCTGCCCGGCAGTATTGCCAGACACGGCGCGGATGGATCCAGCTCCAGTGCGTCACGGGCAGCGGTTTTATCCGGCTGCAACGGCAGTGCATCCGCCATGGTATGGCCGATAAAGCGGCACGGCACATTGTATTTGTCGTAAAACGCTTTTTCGAACGGCAGGAAAGCCAGCACCAGATTGGTCGCTTTGGCGATTTTAAAGACCCGGTTCTGCCGCCACGCCCAGACAGACGGGCTGACATAGTGGATCGTTTTTATCCCGGAAGATTTTAACCGTCCTTCCAGGGTGATATTGAAATCCGGCGCATCAATGCCGACAAAAACATCCGGCTGCAGTTCACGGAAACGGCGGGTGAGATCACGGCGGATGGAGAGCAGACGCGGCAGGCGCCCCAGCACTTCCACAATGCCCATCACCGCCAGTTCTTCCATTTCATACCAGGTTTCACAGCCTTCCGCCTGCATCAGCGGACCAGCGACCCCGAAGAAACGAACATCCGGATATTTTTCTTTCAGTGCGCGCATTAAACCTGCGCCGAGAATATCGCCGGAGGTTTCTCCGGCGACAATACCTATCGTGAGCGGACGAGGTGATACCGACATGGCAGCCCCCGCAATTACGGACGGATGATCCCGCGTTCAGCGGTATCCAGGAAGTCAGCGAAGGTTTTTACATGGACATTTTCTTTCGCCAGTTCAGCCAACTGCACTTTGGCTTCTGCCAGCGTCAGATTACTGCGGTACAGGACTTTATAGGCATTCTGTAACGCACTGATATCGTCTTTATCAAAACCACGGCGTTTGAGGCCGATAGCATTGAGGCCGAAGGCGGTCACATGGTTACCCTGCGCGATTAAGAACGGCGGGATATCCTGCGCCACACCTGAACAGCCGCCGACCATCACGTGCTCACCGATACGGCAGAACTGATGAACAGCCGATAAGCCACCCAGGATGACATAATCATCCAGCGTGACATGACCCGCCAGGGTTCCGTTGTTGGCAATGATGCAATGGTTGCCGATCACACAGTCGTGAGCAACATGGGCATTGATCATCAGCAGGTTGTCGTTACCGATACGGGTAACGCCGGTGTCCTGCGCGGTGCCGCGATGAATAGTCACACTTTCGCGGATACGGTTACGATCACCGATCTCTACGCGGGTCGGTTCACCTTTGTATTTCAGATCCTGGTTTATCTCACCAATGGAGGCAAACTGGAAAATCTGGTTATCACGACCAATTTTGGTATGACCATTAATCACAACATGGGACTTGATTTCAGTCCCCTCACCGATCTCAACATCCGCACCAATACAGCAGAAAGGACCGATGGTGACATTGGCACCAATAACGGCGCCGTCTTCGATAATGGAAGACGGGTGGATCCGGGCGGTTTTATCGATCATTTATTACCCCTCACGGCGGCGTGCACACATCATGGTAGCTTCGCAGGCAACTTCTCCGTCAACTTTCGCAACACCCGTGAAACGGGCAACGCCGCGGCGTTCCTTATGGAAAGTCACTTCGAGGATCATCTGGTCTCCCGGCAGTACCGGGCGTTTAAAGCGACAGTCATCGATGGCGGCAAAATAATACAGTTCGCCCGGCTCTAATTTACCCAGGCTTTTGAACGCCAGAATGCCGGTGGCCTGAGCCATCGCTTCCAGAATAAGAACGCCCGGAAAAATCGGTTTGCCCGGGAAGTGCCCCTGGAAGAACGGCTCATTGAATGATACGTTTTTCACAGCACGTAAAAATTTACCTTCTTCAAAATCCAGCACGCGATCCACTAATAAAAACGGATACCGGTGCGGAAGAAGCTCTAAAATTTCATCAATTTTGAGAGTATGGTTGTCACTCATCAGAATACTCTTCCTGTCTCATTGTCATATGTCTTATTAATAACACGGCCTGCTATACCCGTCACGCGGTTAGCAGGCCGCAAAAATACCGCAAAATGCGTTGTTATTTATCGTCGTTATCCAGCTGCCGCTCGACCGCCTTCAGGCGTTTATTCATTTCGCTGATGTTCATCACCAGCGCGGCAGTTTTACGCCATGTTTTATTTGGCTGTAACGGAATACCGGAGGAGTATACACCCGGTTCGGTGATAGGCCGCATTACCATGCCCATGCCTGTCACAACGACGCGATCGCAGATTTCCATATGACCATTAATGACGCTTGCTCCGCCAATCATACAGTTGCGGCCGATTTTCAGGCTCCCGGCCATAATCACACCACCGGCTACTGCGGTGTTGTCGCCGATTATGACGTTATGGGCAATCTGGCACTGGTTATCAATGATAACACCATTACCGATTACCGTATTTTCTAATGCACCACGATCGATAGTGGTACAGGAGCCGATTTCAACCCGGTCACCGATAATGACGGAACCCAGCTGAGGGATTTTAACCCACTGACCGCGATCGTTGGCATAACCGAATCCGTCTGCACCGATAACGGTGTTGGAATGAACCAGGCAGCCTTCGCCAATCACAATCCCGTGGTACACGGTGACATTTGCCCAGATACGGGTTTTGGCACCGATGGTGGTATTTTTGCCGACAAACGATCCTGCGCCGATGATAACATCGTCACCCAGAACCACGCCGGACTCAATGACAGCATTCGCACCGACCGACACATTCGCCCCGAGAGAGGCTGACGGGTCAATCACCGCAGACGGATGGATATTCTCAGCCGGAGCCGGTGTGGTATCCATAATCTGCGCCATATGCGCATACGCCAGGTACGGGTCTTTCACCACAAGGGCAGCGACCTGACAAAACGGTAAATCGTCTTCACGCAATACCACAGCACCCGCCTGACAACCGGCCAGTTTTTCCCGGTAACGGGCATCAGACAGAAAGGTAATTTGCCCGCTGTTTGCTGAATGCATAGGTGCGATACCGGTGATGACGAGATCGCCATCACCGTGTAACGTTGCATTCAACTGCTGAGCGAGATCAGCTAATCGAATGGAAGACATTAATTATTTAACCTGTTTCAGAACGTCAGCAGTGATATCAATGCCGGAAACAGAGTAAGCAACTGCGTTAGCATCGATCACAACGTCATATCCGCCTTTTGAAGCAACAGATTTCACTGCATCTTCAACACGCTTCATGACTTTGTTGCGTTCTTCCATCTGACGCTTCTGGAAATCCTGGTCAAATGCCTGGGCTTTTTTCGCGAAGTCAGCACGTTTGGTGTCGAATTCACCTGCCAGTTTCTGACGCTCGCTGTCTTTCATGGTCGCGCCGTCTTTCTGCAGTTTCTGAGCACGGGTCTGCAGATCTTTTTCTAAACTCTGCAGTTCAGTACCACGGCTTTTGAATTCGCTTTCCAGTTGTTTTGCTGCCGCTTCACGGCCCGGCATTTTCTGGACAACTTCACCGATATTGACAACCGCGATCTTGTCAGCAGCCTGAGCAGCTCCGGCAGACATCGCTAATACCATACCCACGCTGGCAGCAGTTAATAACTTTTTCACAATAAAACCCCTTAAACACCATTTACTGGTTGGATATTAAACCCAATGGTAAAGATTCCCTTTGCACACTGAGCGTACTGGTTATTACGTATGGTAACTCTGTACTGCAATTACCAGGTCTTACCGATATTAAACTGGAACTGTTCTGTCCGGTCACCCTGGTAGTCTTTGATTGGCTTCGCATAAGAGAAGACCAATGGTCCGAGCGGAGAAATCCACTGGAACGCGACACCGGTGGAAACACGGATGTTCCCTGCTTTACTGTAATCAGGAATACCATACTTCTGCATAAGCTCAGTATTGTCCCAATTGGTATCCCACACTGTACCGGCATCCACAAAGAGTGATGTGCGGACAGAATTCGTGTATTTTTCGTCGATAAACGGTGTCGGAGTGATCAGTTCCATACTGGCCACCGCCATCGCGTTACCCCCGATAGCATCACGGGACGGGCTGTCGCTGCGTAACTTATCGGATGCCCCGTCATAGTAGACTGCTTTCGGACCGATGGTATTCGAGCGGAAACCACGGACGGTACCGGAACCACCGGCATAGAAGTTCTCATAGAACGGCAATTCTTTGCCGCCGAGACCATCACCGAAGCCTAAACGACCGCGTCCCATCACGACCCAGCTGCCGTTTTCGTCAATAGGGTAGTAACCGGTGGTATCGGCGATCAGTTTATAGTATTCGTTATCAGAACCCGGAACTGTGACTTTCGCACTCACGGTGGATTTCACACCGGAAGTCGGGAAATAACCACGGTCGAGGTTGTTATAAACCCAGGCAGTCGTCAGCGTGAAGTCATCGGCACGGAATTCTGCGCGATCTTTATAGTTCGGATCTTCACCCATTGAGTGCAGATAACGCCACATATTAACCTGTGGTTCCATACGTGACAGGGTGTTATGCACATAACCCAGACCTAAACGGATAGAGTTGTTTTCGTTGATCGGGAAGCCGAGCGTTCCGTCCACACCATAGGTTTTGTTGGTGTAACCGGACAAGTCCGCATCATCCGCACGGAAGTCGTTGTAGAAAATACGGCCGCCGAGGCTCACACCATCAACCGTGAAGAACGGGTCAGTCAGTGACAGTTCTGCGTACGTTGAGTAGTCGTTCTTACTGGCGTTCGCACCAACCTGATAACCGGTACCTAACCAGTTATCCTGGGTGACACCCACCTGGAAGCTGACGCCGCTCTCTGTACCGAAGCCCACACCAAAGTTCAGGGAACCGGTGTTACGCTCTTTGACTTTATAGACGACATCGACCTGATCCGGCACACCCGGCACACGCTGGGTTTCCACCTCAACGGTTTCAAAGTAACCGGTACGGTTCAGACGCTCTTTACCGGCTTCAACCAGATCGTTACCTAACCATGCCCCTTCCATCTGACGCATTTCACGGCGCAGAACGGAGTCTTTACTCACGTCATTACCGGCGAAACGGATCTGGCGGACATAGAAACGGTTACCGGCATCCACATTCACATGCAGAATCACGGTTTTATCGGCTTCATTAATTTCCGGCTGGGTCATGACGCGCGGATACGCATAGCCGTAACGACCGAGCATATTTTTGACATCATTCTCCATTTTGGTGACCTGAGCACCATTATAGAGTGAACCCGGCTCAATGGCGGTCAGCTCGGTGATTTCAGCGGAGTGGCCGGCCGTTTCACCTGCAACCTGAACCCCGGCAATCTGATACTGATCGCCCTCGGTCACGTTAATGGTGATATAGATACCTTTTTTGTCCGGCGTCAGGCTGACCTGAGTCGAATCAATATTGAATTTCGCGTAACCGCGATCCAGATAGAAGCTGCGCAGGGTTTCAAGGTCACCGGCCAGTTTCTGTTTCTGGTATTTTTGGTCAGCCGCCAGGTTCCACCACGGTACATCATCACGCAGCTGGAAACGGTTAACCAGTTCAGCCGTGGTAAACTGAGTGTTACCGACGATATTGATCTGCTGAATAGTCGCGGATACACCTTCCGCAAAGACGAATTTCACATCAATACGGTTGCGCGGCAGTGGTGTGACAACGGCTTTTACCGTCGCGTTATACTTACCGACACTGTGATAGAAATCTTCCAGCCCCTTTTCAATGTTTGACAGCATCGTCCGGTCAAGGGCTTCCCCGACGCGGATACGGGATGCTTCCAGGTTCTGTTTGAGCATGTCGTCCTTCACGGATTTGTTACCCGAGAAGGTGATATTTGCAATGGTCGGACGTTCCTTCACCTGAACCAGCAGTACATTACCTTCACGCAGGACGCGGACATCTTCAAAGTTACCTGTCGCGAACAGAGCGCGAATGGTACGTCCGATATCCTCATCACTGGCCGTGTCTCCGACACGGACAGGCATGTTCAGTAATGCAGCACCAACGGCGACGCGCTGAAGACCTTCAAACTGAATGTCCTGAACCACGAATCCGTCTGAACCGTATGCAGTGAAGCTGCCAAGCAGCAGCGACGCTATGAGCAACTTTTTCATCGCCATCGTTGTTATGCGTTTTCCTTACCGGTCCCGGTCTTCCTTAATCAGAAGCGGGAGAAATCATTGAAAAGTGCAAGCCCCATCAACAGTACCAGTGCCATTACACCAATACGATAACTGAAGTCTTGTACACGCTCAGACACCGGCCCGCCTTTTATCTTCTCGATAAGCAGGAATAACAGGTGTCCACCATCTAAAACTGGCAGCGGGAACAGATTTATGATCCCTAAATTGACGCTGATGAGCGCCAGAAACATCAGATAATACACTAAGCCGGAATCGGCGGAAATACCGGCACCTTTCGCAATCGATACCGGACCACTGAGATTATTCAGTTTTACATCACCGGTCACCAGCTTGCCGATCATTTTCACGGTCAGATTCATTAACTGCCAGGTTTTCCCGGTCGCCTCGGCAACCGCTTCCACCGGCCCGTACTGATGTTCCGTAATATACTGCGGGTCGAGCGGAATAACCTTTAATTCGACACCGGCAAAACCAATTTGTTTACTGCCGCCGCTGTTTTTTATCTCCGGTGTGAGAGGCACATTAATATGTTCTCCGCCCCGCTCAATCAGTAAATCGAGCGTTTTACCGGGACTATTACGTACAAAGAGCGTAAACGGCTGCCAGACCGTAAGCGGCTCCCCGCTTACTTTAACGATCCTGTCCCCCGGTTGTAAACCGGCTTTTTCAGCAGGCCCCCCGGGCGTCAGTGCATTAATCTCATTACTGACCTTTGCGGACACCGGCATGATCCCCAGAGACAGGACAGCATCCTGTTTTTCCGGATCAAATTTCCAGCGGGTGAGATCCAGGCGTTTTTCCGCCGGGGCTGACCCCGGTTCCGGAATCACATTCAGAACAGTAAAATCATCACCGATTTTACTGATCATCGCCATCCGCACACTATTCCAGTCAGGCGTTTCGATGCCGTCAACGGCATTTAGTTCCATCCCGGGCAAAATATTTGCCTGTTCTGCGACCGACCCCGCGCGGATATCCGCCACGACCGGACGAACCGCCGGCACACCGATCATAAACACAATCCAGTACGCCACGATGGCTAACAAAAAGTTAGCGATCGGCCCGGCGCTGACCACCGCCGCCCGCTGGCCGACGGTTTTGTTATTAAACGCCTGATGGCGACGCTCCGGTGCTACCGGTGCCACGCGCTCATCCAGCATTTTGACATAGCCGCCGAGCGGAATCATTGCGATGACAAATTCTGTCCCGTGTTTGTCTGTACGCCGCCAGAGTGCTTTGCCGAAACCGACGGAGAACCGTTCGACAAAAATACCGCAGCGCCGGGCCACCCAAAAGTGCCCGAACTCATGTACGGTAACCAAAATCCCCAGCGCGATAACAAACGCGGCTGAGTTCCAGATAAAAGTCATCATGCGTTTTCTGTCTGCTCCCGGTGTGCTTAAAAGCCGGAGAATACTAACAGGATCAGACCGGCAAATACCGGTACTGCCGCGGTCAGGCTGTCAATGCGATCCATCACGCCGCCATGCCCCGGGATCAGCTGACTGCTGTCCTTCACGCCGGACTGACGTTTAAACATGCTTTCGGTCAGATCACCGAACACAGAAATCAGAACCACAATCACTGACACGATAATCAGGTTTTCCGGCAGTGTCTGTAACGGCGAATAGTGACTGAACAGCCAGGACACCAGACCGGCGGTAATCAGGCCACCGGCCAGACCTTCCAGGGTTTTGCCCGGCGAGACACGCGGTGCCATTTTGTGTTTGCCCAGCAGGCGGCCGAAGGCATACGCCCCGGAATCCGCCGCCCAGACCAGCAGCATGACATACAGCAGCCACCAGGCCCCCTGATACACATCACCGCCCGCATATCCCTGGTTGCGCAGTACCATCATGCCGCTGTAAAACGGAACAATGGTCACCACACCGAAGATCAGGCGGATAATCACAGAATCTTTCCACAGCGCGGCGGATTTCGGGAAACTGATCACCAGCAGCACCGCGCAGACCCACCAGACCAGCGCCGCCCACAGGCTGACCTGTACAGCAGCATCCGCCATCAGGTTATTCATATCCAGTGTCAGCTGCCACGCAGCCAGACCGGCGGCAAACAGCACACCGGTGACAATACGCTGTCCGGCACCTTTCAGACCGGCAAACTGCGCCCATTCCCAGCCGGCCAGACCACACACGGCAATCACCACCCAGCCGAAATGTGCCGGTGCGAGCATAAACATCGCCAGCAGTACCAGCGGAATTAAAATAATGGCAGTAATTAGACGGTACTTAAGCAACATTTCCTCCCGGAGCCTGCTCAGACTGATCATCAGGTGTGGTTCCGCCGAAACGGCGCTCACGCTGTGTAAAAGAAGTCACCGCATCGCTGAATGCGTTCTCATCAAAGTCAGGCCACAGCACTTCTGTAAAATAAAATTCGGCGTACGCAACCTGCCAGAGCAGGAAGTTACTGATACGATGCTCACCGCCGGTCCGGATCACGAGATCAATCGGCGGCTGGTCATGAAGCGAGATATGACGGCTGATATCCTGTTCGCTGACATCCTCAGCCGACAATTCGCCGCGCTGCACCTGTGCTATCACCTGTTTCACACTGTGGGTGATATCCCAGCGTCCGCCGTAGTTGGCGGCGATATTCAGCTGTAAACCGGTGTTACCGGCGGTCAGCACCTGACCACGGCGGATACGCTCCTGCAGACGCGGGCTGAACCGGCTGATATCACCGATGACGGATAATCTGACATTGTGTTTGTGCAGACTTTTGACTTCGTTGTCCAGCGCAAAGACAAACAACTCCATCAGTGAGTGGACTTCCTGTTCAGGACGGTTCCAGTTTTCACTGCTGAAGGCATAAAGTGTCAGGGATTTTATCTGGTTTTTGATGGCAAAACTGACCGAGCTGCGGACCGATTTGATCCCTGCGCGATGGCCGGAAACCCGCAATTTTCCGCGTTTTTTTGCCCAGCGGCCGTTGCCGTCCATAATAATGGCGACATGCTGAGGTCCCGGCTTTTCTGAGGCATTTTCACTGGATACTGTCACGCAAGTTAATCCTTTGAGGTATCGGTTAATACATGGCGTCAGACACAAAAACACCGTGCAGGTTCACGGTGTTGTCTCTGTTTGTCAGTGATAACGTCATAGTGTTATTAACCGGTCATTAAAAATCTGATTTACAGAAATCGCAACGCTGAACTATATCACTTGCGCTATTCACCGACAAACGCAACCCGTTAATATAAATTAATTACTTCGCGATTTTTCCGATTGATTTACGGGTCAGTTCCCGCGCCTGTTTATCAATAATAAGGACATCATCAATTGACTGAGGTTCCGTGAACCGGTGATTTTCCACTACCATACGGTTTATTTGCGCGATATCTGTGAAACGGATTCTGTTTTGTAAAAATGCCTGCACAGTTTCTTCATTCGCCGCATTCATTGCCGTGGTTGCCGCCTGCCCGTCATCACAGGCTTCGATCGCCAGTTTCAGGCACGGGTAACGGTTATAATCCGGCTCAGTGAATGTCAGGCCGCCCATACGGGTAAAATCAAGGCGTTCAGCTCCGGCGGTAATACGGCCCGGATAACTCATGGAATAACTGATCGGGGTGCGCATATCCGGTGTGCCCAGCTGCGCGATGATGCTGCCGTCAGTATAGCGGACCATGGAGTGGATAACCGACTGCGGATGCACAATCACTTCCATTTGTTTTGCTGATGCATTAAAGAAATAACGTGCCTCAATATATTCAAGGCCCTTATTCATCATCGTGGCGGAATCCACGGAAATTTTACGTCCCATTGACCAGTTCGGATGTGCACAGGCCTGATCCGGGGTCATATTGGCCAGCTCAGATAAGGTGGTCTCACGGAACGGGCCGCCGGAGCCGGTCAGGATAATGGAATCAATGCCTGCGGCAGTCAGGTCAGCATGCCCGAGAGATAACTGTACGCCGGCCGGCAGGGACTGGAAAATCGCGTTGTGTTCGCTGTCGATAGGAAACAATTCAGCGCGGCTGGTGCTCATGGCGGCAAAAAACAGACGCCCGCTGGTGATCAGCGCTTCTTTGTTCGCCAGCAGAATACGCTTGTCAGCGCGGATAGCCGCGAGAGTCGGCAGCAGCCCGGCCACCCCGGTAATAGCGGCCATCACCTGATCCACTTCATCAAGCTGAACCACTTCACAGATAGCGGCACTGCCGCTGAGTACTTCGGTTGCACTGCCGTGGAGTTTCAGCTGAATGCGCAATTCACCGGCAGCCACTTCGTCGGATAACACCGCATAGCGGGGTTTAAATTCCAGACACTGTTCAAACATCGTCTGAACATTTTTCCCGGCTGCCAGAACCACCGCACGGAACAGATCCGGGTGCTGACGAATAACCGAGAGTGTGTTTTTACCGATAGATCCTGTGGATCCGAGAATTGCCAAACCTTTCATGATAAATACTCAATGTTACTTTATCGTTATTTCGAATCGCAAAAGTATAGCACTTTGGTCAACAGAGAGTGAGAAGTCATTTCCGCAACTGATAAGTAAAAAAATAGTGCCGTCAGGCACTATTTTTATATGTTCTGTTCAGCACAGCATCCGGGTCAGAATTCCATCAGCTCTTTTTCTTTTGCTGCCAGTGCATCATCGATTTTTTTGATAAACAGGTCAGTCATTTTCTGAACGTCGTCCTGGGAACGGCGATCATCATCTTCACTGATTTCTTTGTCTTTCAGCAGTGCTTTGACTTTATCGTTCGCGTCACGGCGGACGTTACGCACAGCAATACGACCCTGCTCAGCATCACCGCGGACGACTTTGATCAGGTCTTTACGGCGTTCTTCAGTCAGTGCAGGAAGCGGAACACGGATAACCGTACCGGCAGATGACGGGTTTAAACCGAGGTCAGAGGCCATAATCGCTTTTTCGATAGCCGGTGACATTGAACGGTCAAACACAGTGATAGCCAGGGTGCGTGAATCTTCCGCAACCACGTTAGCTAACTGACGCAGCGGAGTCGGTGTACCGTAATATTCAACAACGATACCGTCCAGCAGGCTCGGGGAAGCACGGCCGGTGCGCACTTTACTGATTTGGGATTTCAGCGACTCGACGCATTTTTCCATGCGTTCCTGCGCGTCTTTCTGGATTTCATTAATCACGTTATGAGTCCTTGGAAACGGGTAATTTTTCAGACCGTGCCTGTCGCGCGGCCCGCATTATAATTTTGGCGAATCGATTTATAAATGATACCGTCAAATTCCGCCGGTGTCCCGGCGTTTAGTCACGCGAAATCAAGGTACCTTCGTTCTCGCCCATCACGACACGGCGTAATGCGCCGGGTTTGTTCATGTTGAAAACACGGATTGGCAGGTTATGGTCACGGGCCAGGGTAAAGGCCGCCAGATCCATCACTTTCAGTTCGCGTTCCAGCACATCCTGATAGTTGAGTTTTTCATACAGCACTGCATCCGGGTCTTTGGCCGGATCGGCTGAGTAAACACCATCCACTTTTGTGGCTTTCAGCACCACATCCGCTTCAATTTCGATCCCGCGCAGACAGGCCGCAGAATCCGTGGTAAAGAATGGGTTGCCTGTTCCGGCAGAAAAAATAACCACACGGCCGTGACGTAAAAGACTGATTGCCTCAGCCCAGCTGTAGTTGTCACAAACGCCGTTGAGCGGAATCGCAGACATCAGCCGCGCATTCACATAAGCGCGATGAAGTGCATCACGCATTGCCAGACCGTTCATCACGGTTGCCAGCATCCCCATATGGTCACCGACAACGCGGTTCATACCGGCTTCGGCCAGCCCTGCGCCGCGAAACAGATTGCCCCCGCCAATAACGACACCGACCTGAATCTGCAGTTCAACCAGTTCCTTAATTTCCTGCGCCATACGGTCAAGTACAGTCGCATCAATTCCGAAACCTTCATTCCCTTGTAAAGCCTCGCCACTGAGCTTCAGCAGAATACGTTGATAAACAGGTTTTGCATTGGTAGCCATGGTGTTCTGTCCTAAACAGATGAATTTATTGCCAGAGATACCCGGACGGATGCCCGGATGATAAACAGGGGTACTGCAGATAAAACAGAACCGCCTTCCGGCGGCTCTGATATGCAATGATTATTTGCTCATTGCCGCGACTTCTGCAGCGAAGTCAGCTTCAGCTTTCTCGATACCTTCACCCACTTCGAAACGGATGAATGCAGTCACGTCTGCTTTGTTTTCTTTCAGCAGGTCGCCGACAGATTTGCTTGGTTCCATAACGAACGGCTGACCGGTCAGAGAGATTTCGCCGGTGAATTTGTTCATACGGCCGATAACCATTTTCTCTGCGATTTCCTGAGGTTTACCGGACTGCATTGCGATATCCAGCTGGATTTGTTTCTCGTGAGCAACAACATCAGCAGGAACATCTTCAGGTTTGGTATATTCAGGTTTGCTTGCCGCAACGTGCATAGCAATGTGTTTAACCAGTTCTTCGTTTGCGCCGGTTGCCGCAACCAGAACACCGATACGTGCGCCGTGCATGTAAGAACCGACCATGTCGCCTTCTAAGATAGCAGCGCGACGGAAGCTGATGTTTTCACCGATTTTGGCAACCAGTGCAACACGCTGTTCTTCGAATTTCGCAACGATAGCTTCTGCATCAGCAGTTTTCTCAGCCATAACGAAATTCAGGATGTCCTGTGCGAATGCCAGGAAACCGGTATCTTTTGCAACGAAGTCTGTTTCACAGTTAACTTCGATCAGTGCGCCGAATTTAGCATCTGCGCTGACAGCAGATAAGATAACGCCTTCAGCAGCAACGCGGCCTGCTTTTTTCGCTGCTTTAGCCTGGCCGGATTTACGCATGTTATCGATAGCTAATTCGATATCACCGTTTGCTTCAACCAGTGCTTTTTTACATTCCATCATACCTGCGCCAGTACGTTCACGCAGTTCTTTTACCAATGCAGCGGTAATTCCAGACATGTTATTTCCTCGATGAGCTCGCAGAAACTGTTTCTGCGGGGAGTTGTTCGTATATCAGATGCGTATAGGGAGCCATGACGGCTCCCTAACCATTTGCAGCAATACCTGGTTAATAAGAGCGCTCAGAGAGCGGACTCAGATTATTCAGCGGCTAATTCTTCAGCCTGAACAGCCAGATCCTGTGAACGGCCTTCGCGGACAGAAGTAGCGACTGCGCCCAGGTACAGCTTGATTGCACGGATTGCATCGTCGTTACCCGGGATGATGAAATCAACACCGTCCGGATCAGAGTTAGTATCAACGATAGCAAATACAGGGATACCCAGGTTGTTTGCTTCTTTGATTGCAATGTGCTCGTGCTCAGCATCGATAACAAACAGAGCGTCAGGTAAACCGCCCATGTCTTTGATACCGCCCAGGCTATTTTCTAACTTACCAAGTTCACGGGTACGCATCAGCGCTTCTTTCTTGGTCAGTTTGTCAAAAGTACCGTCCTGAGACTGTGCTTCCAAATCTTTCAGGCGTTTGATTGACTGACGGACTGTTTTCCAGTTAGTCAGCATACCGCCTAACCAGCGGTGGTTCACGAAGAACTGGTCACAGCTGATTGCAGCTTCCTGTACCGCTTCGCTTGCAGCACGCTTGGTACCTACGAACAGGATTTTACCTTTGCGTGAAGCGATTTTGTTCAGTTCAGCTAATGCATCATTGAACATCGGAACAGTTTTTTCCAGGTTGATGATATGCACTTTGTTACGGGCACCAAAGATGAATGGTTTCATTTTCGGGTTCCAGTAACGAGTCTGGTGACCGAAGTGAACGCCCGCCTGAAGCATATCGCGCATGGAAACAGTAGCCATTTTAAACCTCTGTAAATAATAAGTTGGGGTTATGCCTCCACGAATCCCATGCTTCCGACTCCCTGTCAGCGTTAAGCTTCGGAGCACCCCGGCGCACGTGCCGATTCGTGTGTGTTATAACAGTTGAGTTAGTTAAATTTTCCGGCAACCGGGCAAAATACACGGAATGCCGGCGCGCTTTATACCATAAAAGCAGCAGCGATACCACATTTTCTTCAGTTTTCATGCCGGCGGTTATCCGTTGTCCGCCGGGTTTCCGCGCAATGATTGGCATCCTTTTCTCCGGCTGATAACATATCGCGTCTCAGTACCAGTTTCCTAAGTAAAGTAACGGGCATTCCCGGTTCGGATATCAATAATTATGGCAATCACAATCAAAACAGAAGACGACATCGCGAAGATGCGTGTCGCCGGTCGTCTTGCGGCCGAAGTGCTCGAAATTATCGCCCCGCATGTTGTGCCGGGTGTCAGTACCGGTGAGCTCGACCGCATCTGCCACGAGCATATTACAGTAAAGCAGCAGGCCATTTCCGCCTGTCTCGGTTACCACGGCTTCCCGAAATCTGTCTGTATCTCCGTCAATGATGTGGTCTGCCACGGCATTCCGAGCGAAGATAAGATCCTGAAAAACGGCGATATTGTGAATATCGATGTCACTGTTATCAAAGACGGGTTCCACGGCGACACCTCCGCCATGTTTATCGCCGGGAAACCGACGATTCAGGGCGAGCGTCTGTGCCGAGTGACACAGGAAAGTCTCTATCTGGCATTGCGTATGGTTAAACCGGGCATCCGTCTGCGGACTATCGGCGCGGCTATCCAGAAATTCGCGGAAGGACATGATTACTCTGTCGTGCGCGACTACTGCGGCCACGGTATCGGTGAAGGCTTCCACGAGGAACCGCAGGTGCTGCATTATGACGGCGATGACGGCGGCGTGGTGCTGAAAAAAGGCATGGCATTTACCATCGAACCGATGCTCAATACCGGCGATTACCGCATCCGTACCATGAAAGACGGCTGGACTGTCAAAACCAAAGATCGCGGCTTATCCGCACAATATGAGCACACGCTGGTTGTCACCGATGACGGCTGTGAAATCATGACCCTGCGTAAAGACGAGGAAGGTGCGCTTTCCCGTATTCTCGTTGCGCAGTAACCGCCCTGTATTCATGTCCGGCGCACATGCCGGGCATGATACCTCCCCGCCGTCAGGACGCTGAGGAATAACCGGAATGACAACTTCCCCCCGGAAATCTGCCTGTATCATTATTGGTATTGTCACACTGATCCTGCTTGTCATGCTGGTACCGTTTTATTTCCTGACCAAGTCATCCGGCTGGTGGCAGAAAGAGTTTGTCGCACGCGGGTATGCTGTCGGTGTGCAGATCCACCAGAATGTTTACGAACTGAATCTGTTTGATCTGGCCTTTACCAAACCGGTGTTTGATCACCAGTCAGTGTATGTCCCGGCAAGCAGCCTCGGCTCCTATTTCACACTGGTTGCGTTGTCACAACAGTCGTTTCCGACGCGGAAAAACATCCTGTTGCCGACGGAAAATCCCTATTTCAACGGCCGGATCAGCATCACTGCCCTGAATATTGATACCGCCGCGCTGGCAAGCGAGAGCAGACAGTACCTGAATGCCGGGGAGAGCTACCGCATCACCCGTCTGACCGCTTCACCGGACCGCTCTCTGTTCAGTTTCAGTACCGATGATAATGCGCCGGAAATACTGCAATCCTCCCCGTACCTGAAGGATATCGTCAATCAGGGTATGTGCCGCACAGACGGACAGAGCAACGGCTGCGGGATCGCTGAAGATACCTATATTAACCTCAGTGATGTCCTGCATAACTACTTCCGCAGCTGCCTGATTTACCGCGTGGATGATGAAAACAAACGCATTATTCTGCAGTTTATCCCGATGCCCGGCCCGGTACTGATATAACCCCGGCGAACCGGCAAAAAACTGGTTATTTCCCTGCTGACGCAGTAACCTTGCAGCAGAACACCTCTGCCACAAGGATCCCGCATGGACAACGCCCGGAGTACCGCATCAGCCCTGAAACCCGCCTCGCCGTTATCCTTTACTGATGATGATTTGCAGCTGCCTGTGCTGCGGGAGCACCTGGAGCATTACCGCCGCTGGCAGGCAGAGGCTTTCCGCGAAGGCCAGCCGGTTCATACCCTGCTGCTGACCCGCAGTGATTATATCGATCAGCTGCTGATCCGCCTGTGGCAATTTTTCAGTTTTGATGAGGTGGCGGATTTCGCTCTGGTGGCGGTCGGTGGTTACGGTCGCCGGGAACTGCACCCGTTGTCGGATATCGATATCCTGCTGCTGAGCAGAGCCCCGCTGCCGGAAGCACTCACACCGAAAATCGGTGAGTTTATTGCCGTGCTGTGGGATCTGAAACTGACGGTCGGCCACAGTGTCCGTACCCTGGATGAGTGTATCCGCGAAGGACTCGGCGACCTGACTGTCGCCACCAACCTGATTGAATCGCGTCTTATCTGCGGCACTCTGCCGCTGTTCCTGCAGTTACAGCGGCAGATATTTAATGACAGCTTCTGGCCGTCACCGCGCTTTTTTGCCGCCAAACTGGCAGAGCAGAAAGAGCGCCACGCCCGCTATCACAGCACCAGTTATAACCTGGAACCGGATATCAAAAGCAGTCCGGGCGGGCTGCGTGATATCCATACCCTGCTCTGGGTGGCGCGCCGTCATTTCGGCGCGACGTCGCTGTATGAAATGGCCGGTTCCGGCTTCCTGACCGATGCCGAGCGGGAAGAGCTGAATGAATGTCTGGATATGCTCTGGCGCATCCGCTTTGCCCTGCATCTGTCCCTCAGCCGCTACGATAACCGCCTGCTGTTTGACCGCCAGCTCAGTGTCGCGGAGCAGCTCGGGTATGACGGCGAGCACAACCAGCCGGTCGAGCGGATGATGAAAGCCTATTACCGCGTCACCCGCCGCGTGTCCGAACTCAATGAGATGCTGCTGCAACTGTTCGACGAAGCCATTCTGCACGCAGGGCACCACGATACCCCCAAGCCACTTGATAAGGATTTTCAGCTGTACGGCCACCGTATCGGACTTATCCGTGATTCGCTGTTCAGTGAGGATCCCGCTGCCATTATGCGGATGTTTTACCGCATGGCCTGCGATGACACCATCACCGGCATTCATTCCGGCACACTGCGTCAGTTGCGCCATGCCCGGCGGCACCTCAGCCGTCCGCTGATGGAGTATCCGGAAGCCAGAGAGCTGTTTATCGCAATCCTGCGCCATCCGCGCGGTGTGAGCGCCGCGTTTGTTCCGATGCACCGCCACGGCGTGCTGGGCGCCTATATGCCGCTGTGGGGCAATATTGTCGGGCAGATGCAGTTCGATCTGTTTCATGCCTATACCGTGGATGAACACACACTGCGGGTGCTGGGAAAAATCGATACTTTCAGGCTGGAATCCGAGCGGGTGAATCATCCGGTGTGTGTGGATGTCTGGCCGAAACTGCCGCAACCGGAACTGCTGCGCCTCGCGGCTCTGTTCCACGATATCGCCAAGGGCAGACAGGGCGATCATGCCGTTCTTGGTGCGGCTGATGCACGGGAATTCTGTGAATATCACGGCCTGAATGAAGCAGACACAGATCTGGTCAGCTGGCTGGTGGAAAAACATCTGCTGATGTCGGTAACCGCGCAGCGCCGGGATATTCAGGATCCGGAAGTGATCCGCACCTTTGCCGGTGAAGTACAGAGCACAGAGCGGCTCCGTTACCTTATCTGCCTGACCGTTGCCGATATATGGGCGACCAATGCCTCGCTCTGGAACGGCTGGCGGCGCAGCCTGCTGCGCGAGCTGTTTATCAGTACCGAAAACCAGTTATTACGCGGAGTGCATAACAAACCGAATCTGCGCCAGCGGATCCGCCACCACCGCGATCGCGCGCTGGCTCTGCTGCGTCAGGATGGTGCCGATGAACAGAAACTGAACCGGTTCTGGTCGCGCTGTCATGCGGATTATTTTCTGCGCCATACTCCGGAACAGCTTGCCTGGCACGCCGGAGCTCTGCTGAAAAATGACATGGCATCACCGCTGATCCTTATCAGTAACCAGCGCAGCCACGGCGGCAGTGAAATTTTTATCTGGTGCAACGACCGCCCTTCTCTGTTTGCTTCGGTGGTCAGCGAGCTGGATCGCCGCAATCTCAGTGTCCAGAACGCCCAGATTTTCACCAACCGCGACAATATGGCAATGGATTCCTTTGTGGTACTGGAGCCGGACGGCAAGCCTCTCGCCGCCGACCGCCATGACACCATCCGCAAAGCACTGGCTCGTGCGGTCACCACAGATTATGTGCCGAACCACCGCACCCGGACCGCGCCCGCCAAATTGCGCCATTTTGATGTGCCGACGCGGGTGAAGTTTATTCACAATAAACGCGGCCTGCGCAGCTACATGGAATTATATGCGCTGGATAAACCCGGACTGCTGGCACAGGTCGGTCAGATTTTTGCCGGGCTCGGCCTTCAGCTGCACGGCGCGCGCATCACCACAACCGGCGAAAAAGTCGAGGATATTTTTATTCTGACGGATAAGGATAATAAAGCGCTGGATAAAAATATTCAGGAAGAACTGACTGAACGGTTGACAAAAGCCCTCAATTCAAAGGATAAAACAGAGTAAATTCATCAAAGCACCAGATAAAAGGAAACGAACACCGATGCAGCAATTACAGGCCATTATTGAATCCGCCTTTGAAGATCGCGCCGCTGTAACACCGGCAACTGCCACCCCTGCACTGCGTGATGCAGTCAATCAGGTGATTGAGTTACTGGACAGCGGAAAACTGCGGGTCGCTGAAAAAATCGGCGGCACCTGGGTGACACATCAGTGGCTGAAAAAAGCAGTGCTGCTCTCTTTCCGCATCAGTGACAATCAGGTGATGGACGGGGCTGAATCCCGCTACTTTGATAAAGTCCCGATGAAATTCGCGGATTACGACCAGGCACGTTTTGAGCGCGAAGGGTTCCGTGTGGTACCGCCTGCGGCAGCCCGCCGTGGTGCGTTTATCGCCCGCAATACTGTGCTGATGCCGTCTTACGTCAATATCGGTGCCTATGTGGATGAAGGCACGATGGTGGATACCTGGGCGACGGTCGGCTCCTGTGCGCAGATCGGTAAAAACGTGCATCTCTCCGGCGGTGTCGGTATCGGCGGGGTATTAGAGCCGTTACAGGCCAATCCGACCATTATCGAGGACAACTGCTTTATCGGCGCACGTTCCGAAGTGGTGGAAGGGGTGATTGTGGAAACCGGCTCCGTGATTTCCATGGGCGTGTATATCGGCCAGAGCACCAAAATTTATGATCGCGAAACCGGCGAAATCCATTACGGCCGGGTCCCGGCGGGCTCTGTGGTTGTCTCCGGCAATCTGCCGTCAAAAGATGGCCGTTACAGCCTCTATTGTGCGGTGATTGTCAAAAAAGTGGATGAAAAAACGCGCGGCAAAGTCGGAATTAATGAATTGTTGCGCACCATAGACTAATCTCAGAAATAGCGGATAATAACTCCGCTATTTTTTTATCCGTGCATCTTATCTTCCGCCTTTTGCGGCGGGAACAGGACAGAATAACAATCAATAGGTGGCGCACATGTACGACAATTTAAAAAGTCTGGGAATTACGCATCCTGAAGATATTGATCGCTATACTCTTCGTCAGGAAGCGAACAACGACATTCTGAAAATCTATTTCCGCAAGGATAAAGGCGAGTTTTTTGCCAAGAGCGTGAAGTTCAAGTACCCGCGTCAGCGCAAGACTATCCAGGATGCACAGGGTTTCAAAGAGATTAATGAGATCAACAGCAACCTGCGTTATGTCATCGAAGAGCTGGATACCATCTGCCAGCAGACCGAAAGCGCAATGCCGGAAATCGATCTGAAACGTAAGATCCTCGACGATCTCCGCCATCTGGAGCATGTGGTGTCCAATAAGATCGCTGAAATTGAAAGCGATCTGGAAAAACTGACCCGCAAGTAACCGGATGACACACTGCCGCAGTGCTGCAAAGCCGCTGCGGCGTTGTTTTCCGTGATCAGCTGACCAGTGCCGCCCAGGTTTTCAGCCACGGCTGTGCAAACTCTTCCGGTGCAGCGACTTCCGCGCCGTCAATCACCAGCATCTCGCCGATGCGCTGCGCATGCTGTTCCTGCAGTAACTCATTGAACTGACGGCCGCCACCGCCAAAATTATCATAACTGCTGTCGCCCAGCGCGATAATACCGTAGCGCAGTGACGGCTGATAACCGATGTCATCCCGCAGACCGGCAAACAGTTCGCGGATATTATCCGGCAGATCGCCCTGTCCGGTGGTGGAAGTGATCACCAGTGCCACATCCGTAAGGTAATCTTTCCACTGTGACAGTTCCGGTTCATCAAACAACACCACTTCATGACCGGCCTGCTCCAGAATGGTCTGCGCCTCTTCACCCACAGCCAGCGAGTTGCCGTAAACTGTGCCGATAAAAATACCGATACGTGCCATTATCCGTCCTTTTTCATCAGTAAAATCAAATTATTAATAAATCAGGGTAATGTCCAGCCAAGCTGTTCCGCCACCCGCTGCCAGGTTTCGTCGAAACCGGCATGCAGTACCAGCGGCTCTCCGCTGACCGGATGTGTCAGTGCCAGTTCAGATGCATGCAGCATCAGCCGGCGGCTGCCGAAATGTTCTGTGAATCCCCGGTTCTGACGCAGATCGCCGTGGGCGGTATCACCGATAATCGGATGCCGCAGATGCTGCATATGGCGGCGCAACTGGTGTTTGCGTCCGGTTTCCGGTTTCAGTTCCGTCAGGGTAAAACGGGATGTCGGGTAACGCCCGATAGCCACCGGACACTCCACTTTCGCCAGCGGGCGGTAGTGTGTCACCGCCGGTTGCGCCGGTTTTTCCGCCGCAAATTTATCAGCGATTTTATCCAGTTCTTCCACCAGCGGGTAATCCAGTGTCGCCGTTTCCTCTATCCAGCCGCGCACCACCGCATGATAGGTTTTCTGCATTTCATGCCGTTCAAGCTGTTGTGACAGCAGCCGCGCTACCTCTGATGACAGCCCCATCAGCAGCACGCCAGAGGTCGGTCTGTCGAGACGGTGAACCGGAAAAACATGCTGACCTATCTGGTCGCGCAGTGTCTGCATCACAAATACCGTTTCATGACGGTCAAGCCAGCTGCGGTGTACCAGCCATCCGGCGGGTTTATTCACCGCGACGATATGTTCATCCTGATAACAGATTTCCAGTAATGGTTTTTCCGGTAATGGCGTGTCCTGCAATGGTTGTGTCACGCGAAAAGCCCGTCCAGTGCCCGTAAATGGTCAAGCAGCACCAGATAGCGTGCAGCCTGTTCGTCCCCTCTGTAGTGCTCTTCAAAATACGGGGCTATCTGAAAGGCGGACGGCAGTGCCGCGCCCTGTTCAATCATGGCATACAGACGCGGGATAAGGATCCACTGTAACCATTCATGGGCATTCATGGTATCCACCGCAAACGGCAGTTCGCTTTCAAATGCTTCTGCTGCCGGAGGCTGCCCCTGCCACAGCTCGACGGCGCGCATCTCATTCTCGATGTCCGTCAGGATCGCAGTAATCTGCTGATGTTTTGTCATAACTGAAACCTGTTTACGCTGTAAAATTCATTTTCCGCAGCCAATGCCGCTGATATCTGTAGCGTAACATTGAGGTCAGATAAGTAAAAATCAATTCCTTTCCGGAAGACATAAAAAGGCATAACGGGGAGTTGCGGGGGGATTAAAAACGAGGGGGAAAAATCCCCCTCGTTTTTAATAAAATAACATCCTGTCTCTGCTGAAAATACATCCGTGTATTTCCGTCCACTTCCTTATGGGCACAGACAGCATGCCGCAGCACGGCGTGACAAACAATAATACCGGCGGGAAATCACAGTGACACAGAAATATTAACCACATGAATTTATTGGTTATTTTCAGAAAATCATCACTTTGCGGCAGACCGTATTACAGCCATCACCGGTAAAATCCCACACCGCTGTCAGTGATATTTATGCTGTGCATACCGCCGTCAGCTGTGACAGAAATGATGCCGTATCCGCCGCCAGCACCCGGCGCTTTGTGGTACCGAACGTTTCGAGGATCACTTCACCGTTCAGGTTACAGACAGAAATCATGTCAAATTCTGATTCCAGTGTGGCGATAAACTGTGTCGGCGGCAGTTTCAGACGGCGCTGCGTGACCAGATGACCAATCAGGTTTTCCTGTAAGCGGATAAAATCATCCTCACTCCAGACCTGCACCAGACTGAGCTGAATATCCTCAAAAACAGCCTGCATATCCCCCGCAAACTGCTGCGTGTAGAATTCACTGATATCCGGGTGCAGCTGAATATCCAGCGCTTTCTCAACCGGCTGCAAATGCTTGTCTGCGGTGAATTCCGCCGGCTCCCAGTACACACATTCATCACCGGTGCGGATAATACACGGGGAAGGAATACCATAAAGATCGTGACTGATCGGCGGTAAACCTGTTTTTTCCTGCCATAAACCGACATAATGCCGGGTAAACTGATGTAACGCCTGAGAAACTGTGCGGGTCATATCGCAAAACCTGTTAAACATAAAAGTATCATGCCGCTATAGTAACGTATGACAGACTGTATTGGCGACAGGCGGTACTATTTTTCACCTGAGGTAAAAGGGTTATTTATGTCTCTGTATGAAGGAAAGGCGGAACTGGCGTCACTGACGCTCGGTAAAAAAACCGGTTATGAGCAGCATTACAATCCCGCACTGTTACAGGGCGTGCCGCGCAGCCTCAACCGGGATGCCCTGCATCTGCATGCGGATAATCTGCCTTTTCGCGGTGCGGATCTGTGGACACTCTATGAGCTTTCCTGGTTGCAGCCGAATGGCGTGCCCTGCATTGCACTCGGCTATGTTTCCCTCGATGCCGCCGGGCTGAATCTGATCGAATCCAAGAGCTTCAAGCTCTATCTCAACAGCTTTAACCAGACGGTATTTGCCTCTGCGGATGATGTCCGCCGCACACTGGAGCAGGATTTAAGCGCCTGTGCACAGGGAAAGGTGACAGTGGAACTGCTGCGCCCGGATCAGTTCACGGAACAAAAAATCATTGATTTTACCGGCGAGTGTATCGATTATCAGGATATTACGATTACTGATTATCAGTTCAGCAGTGATTATCTTATTGATGCCGTCAATGAAAATGACGATGTCGTTGAAGAAACGTTAGTCAGCCACCTGCTAAAATCAAACTGCCTGATTACACAGCAGCCTGACTGGGGCTCCGTCGCAATACAGTATCGCGGCCCCAAAATTGATCGTGAAAAACTGCTGCGGTATCTGGTGTCATTCCGCAACCATAACGAGTTCCATGAGCAGTGCGTTGAGCGGATTTTTACCGATCTGAACACACACTGCCGCCCGGTTGCCCTGACTGTCTATGCCCGTTATACACGGCGCGGCGGGCTGGATATCAATCCGTGGCGCACCAATACGGACTTTACACCGTCTGCGGACCGTCTCGCCCGTCAGTAAGGCAGACAGCGCGCAACCTGTACGACTACAATTTATCCACGGGATAACAAGGAGTTTTACTTGATCACACATATCAGCCCGTTAGGCTCTATGGATCTGCTTTCCCAGCTTGAAGTTGATGTTCTGAAACGGACAGCAAGCAGCCACCTGTACCGTCTGTACCGCAACTGTTCGCTGGCGGTACTGAATTCCGGCAGCCAGATGGATAACAGTCATGAATTACTGTCCCGTTTCCCGGATTTTGATATTAACGTGCTGCGCCGTGAGCGCGGGGTAAAACTCGAACTGGTGAACCCGCCGCAGAATGCATTTGTTGACGGCAAAATTATCCGTTCACTCCAGGCTAACCTGTTTGCCGTGCTGCGCGATATTCTGTTCGTACAGACCCAGATCACCGATGCCGAGCGCTGCCGCGGCCTGAATCTGGACAACAGCGCACATATCACCAACCTGATTTTCTTTATCCTGCGTAACGCCCGCGCCCTGCATATTGATGAAGATCCGAATATGATTGTCTGCTGGGGCGGTCACTCCATCAATGAAACCGAATACCTGTACGGACGTAAAGTCGGGAACGAGCTGGGGCTGCGCGAGCTGAATATCTGTACCGGCTGCGGACCGGGTGCCATGGAAGCGCCGATGAAAGGCGCGGCTGTCGGCCATGCCCAGCAGGGTTACAAAAACAGCCGTTTTATCGGTCTGACCGAGCCGTCCATTATTGCTGCCGAGCCGCCTAACCCGCTGGTGAACGAACTTATCATCATGCCGGATATCGAAAAACGGCTGGAGAGCTTTGTCCGTCTGGCACACGGAATCATCATCTTCCCGGGCGGGGTCGGCACAGCTGAAGAGCTGCTCTACCTGCTGGGGATCCTGATGCATCCGGAAAACAAAGATCAGGTACTGCCGCTGGTACTGACCGGGCCGAAAGAGAGCGCCGACTATTTCCGTGTGCTCAATGACTTCGTGATCAACACCCTGGGCGAAGAAGCCACCCGCCATTATCAGATCATTATTGATGATCCGGTGGAAGTTGCCCGCGTAATGAAACGCGCCATGCCGGAAGTGAAAGATAACCGCCGCAGCACCGGGGATGCTTACAGCTTCAACTGGTCGATTAAAATTGCCGGTGATCTGCAGCATCCGTTTGAGCCGACACATGAAAATATGGCTGCACTGAATCTGTACCGCAATCAGGAGCCGGAAAAACTGGCGGCAGATCTGCGCCGTGCGTTCTCCGGTATTGTCGCCGGTAACGTGAAAGAAAACGGTATGCAGGCCATCGCACAGCACGGGCCGTTCAAAATCCGCGGCGAGGAAGCCATTATGCAGCGGATGGATGTCATGCTGCGCGGATTTGTTGAACAGCACCGGATGAAATTACCGGGCGGCACGGCTTACGAGCCATGCTACGAAATCATCCGCTGATACTTTTTATCTGAACTGTTTCCCCGCCGCCGGCGGGGAAATTATATATAGCGACTATGATCCATTTACTGATTATCGATGCAATGAATCTGATCCGCCGGATCTACGCCGTGCAGAGCCAGTCCGGCCTGCTGGTCTGTGAGCAGGCACTGATGCAGATCCTGAATCATGCACAACCGACACACGCGGTCACCGTCTTTGATGAGGACGACCGCAGTCACAGCTGGCGTCATCAGCTGTTGCCGGGTTACAAAGCCGGACGCAGTGAGATGCCGGAAGTTGTCCGGCAGGAACTGCCGCTGCTGCGGGAGATGTTTGCCCGTCACGGCATCCGGGCATGGCATTCCGAAGGGGATGAGGCGGATGATCTCGCCGCCACACTGGCGCACAAAGTCGGTCAGGCGGGACACAGAGTGACGATTGTCTCCACCGACAAAGGCTATTGCCAGCTGCTCTCCCCGCAGATTCAGATCCGCGACTATTTTCAGAAACGCTGGCTCGATATGCCGTTTATTGCCGCCGAATTTGGTGTTACCGCACAGCAACTGCCGGACTTCTGGGGCTTAAGCGGAATCAGCAGCAGTAAAATCCCCGGCATCACCGGTATCGGCCCGAAAGCAGCGGCCACACTGCTCAGCACCTTTGCTGACCTGGATTCACTTTACAGCCACATTGACCGGGTACCGGAGAAATGGCGCCAGAAACTGATCGACGGAAAAGCCATGGCTTACAGCTGTCGTGACGTCGCCACCCTGAAACGGGATCTGCATTTACAGGGCAATCTCAGCCAGTTGCGCTTACCGGCGGGAAACAGCAGCTCTTAAACCAGACAACAGAGTGCCTGTGTTTACTCAGCTTCGTTCGGAATAATCCCGGTCAAATTTAACTTAAGTTAAAATCGTTAGGCAAACCGGCAGCCATCCTCTACACTCGGTTTTATTAATATATTAACCAGCTAGCGGATGGCCTATGTTTACGAAAGCACGCATTATTTTAGGAATTTTTGCAGTTATTGGTTTGCTGATGCTGATGGGCGGCAGTTACTTTTACCTTTCCGGTTATTCACAGGAAAAAAGCGGGATAGTGGTCACCGGACAAATTATCGATCTGTCTGTTCACCGCCCGGATGACAGTGCTTCTTATTGCCCTGTGGTGAGATACACTGACGGGCAGGAAGAGTATGTCATGGAGTCCTCTTATTGCAGCAGCGGTTACCGCAATGCTCTGGGTGACGATATTGATGTTATTTACCAGCCGGGCAGCCCGGATAACGCGGTTATTCACTCTTTCGGCGGTCTGTACGGCGGAGCCGTGATTCTTCTCGGAATGGGGGCGGTATTTGCACTGGTCGGTACGCTGCCACTGATTATCATGTATCTGCGGAATAAATCCGGTCAGCGCCTGCTGCGGGAAGGAATGCCGGTCAAAGCCCGGTTCAGTGAAGTGATCCTGAATACCACGATCAATATCAACGGCCGCAGCCCGTTTCAGATTGTGGCACAGATGCATGACACCGCGGCAAACACGGTGAAACTGTATTACAGCCACAATATTGCGTTTGACCCGTCACCGTTTATTAATCAGGAGTTTGTCACCGTTTATGTGGACAAGAAAAATCCTGATAAATACTACATGGATATCTCTTTCCTGCCGAAGGTGAAGTGATACCTAAAAAAATCCCGGCAACAATTGCCGGGATTATTCATCAGAATACCCGATCCGGGTTATATGCACCCCACACCCGCTGGACATGCACCGTAATTTCCTCACGGTCATGGTACAGATGTTTCGCGTGGATCAGCGCATTCACGCCCTGCTCTTTCATTTCAGCAGCCATTTTTTCGAGGATATGGGATACCTCTTCATAGCGCTTTTTCATCGGCAGTTTGAGGTTGAAAATCGTCTCGCGGCACCAGCCGTTAACCATCCAGGTGGTCATCAGTGCGGCCACTTTCGCCGGTTTTTCCACCATATCGCAGACCAGCCAGGTAATATTTTTGGATGTCGGCACGAACTTAAAGCCGTCCTCACGGAGATGGCGCACCTGACCGGTTTCCATCAGACTTTCGGCCATCGGGCCGTTATCCACGGCCTGAACGCGCATACTGTGTTTCACCAGCTGATACGTCCAGCCGCCCGGGCATGCACCCAGATCCACCGCCTGTAGCCCGCCTTCCAGACGCTCTTCCCACTCGTCATACGGAATAAACATATGGAATGCTTCTTCCAGTTTGAGGGTAGAGCGGCTCGGTGCATCTGACGGGAACTTCAGACGCGGGATCCCCATGTAGAACGCGGAGTTATTATTCGAGTAAGAATAACCAACATAGCAACAGCCCGGCGCGATAAAGAAAACGTGAATGACCGGACGGCCCCGGTTCTCTTTTGCCAGCAGCAGTTTTTCCTGACGCAGTGCCGAACGCAGCGGCACCGTGAATTTACGGCAGAACTTCATCAGCTCTTTGGCTTCGTTGGTGTCAGGCACTTCGACACGCAGATCACCCGCACGCTCCACCACGCCGGTCAGCATCCCCATGATCGGCGAAATCCGGTCATTTTCGGGTAAGTTTTTCAGCAGTTCGCCGACAACTATCATCTGACGGGCAAAAATAAGTTCTTTAAACGGGATCTCTTTTGCAATGCGATCGGCATCATCCGGCTGATAGCATTCAAAAATGACATAACCGCTGTTCTCTTTAACCCGCGGGAAACCAAAAATCTCAAGACGCCCGGCTTTATCCGTGATCTCAGCTGCACACTCTTTTTCAAAACCCGGACGGCAATATAATGCTATTTTATTCATGGCCGGAAGCCACTTTCCTTAGACGCAGCGCGCCAATCAATACACAAAACCAGCCTAACAGGAAACTTACCCCGCCAACCGGCGTAAAATAGGCAAAATATTTCATCTGTAACAGCGCCATACAATACAGGCTGCCGGAAAACAGCAGAATGCCGATCCCGAAAAACAGTCCGCTCCAGTAAAACCACAATACCACTTTGCGCATCAGCACAGCGGCCAACCCCATCAGGGCGAGTGTATGTGAGATCTGGTACTGGAGACCCAGATTAATCCAGTCCATCTGGTGCTTTGCCAGAACCGGTGTTAAAAGGTGCGATCCGATTGCGCCGAATGCAACATAAAAAAAGCCGCTGAAACCGGCAAAAATTAACATCAACCGACTATTCATTTGCCATACCTTATGTGAAGTTCAGGTTAATCCTGCTCACTTGTCATCCAACCTAGTTTTTCCTGTTCACTCGCCGCCTGCGCCATAATCCACTGACGGAATGCTGCGATTTTACCGGAATCAGCCTGACTGTCCTGACACACCAGATAAAACGCATTCTTACTGACCAGAATATCTTTAAACGGGCACACCAGGCGACCGGCATCCAGTTCATTTTTTGCCATAACATTATTGACCAGTGCCACGCCCTGCCCGTGCACTGCCGCCTGAATCACCATCGCACTGTGGCTGAAAATCGGCCCGTGCTGCACATTGACCTGCTGCTGCAAATCCGCCTGGCGGATATACGCCTGCCAGTCACGGCGGGATGAATCATGCAGAAGTGTATGATACGACAAATCGGTCAGCGTTTTGAGCGGCCGTTCACCGGTCATCAGTGACGGCGCGCACACCGGGATCAGATATTCCGCATACAGCCGGTCTGTACGCAGACCCGGCCAGTTGCCCCTGCCGTAAAAAATCGCCACATCCACATCATCGGCCAGTTTATCTTCTTCGCGGTCAACCGCCTGGATCCTCACATCAATGCCCGGATAGGCCTGATGAAAGCCGGACAGACGCGGCACCAGCCACTGGATCGCGAAACTCGGTGACAGACTGACTGTCAGCGCCCCTTTGGCACTGCGTGCCTGGAGTTTGCGTGTGGCGTCATTTATCGCTGAGAAGATTTCCTTAATATCGAGATAATAACTCTGCCCCTCTTCCGTCAGCAACAACGAACGGTTCCGGCGGCGGAATAATTTCAGCCCGAGGAAATCTTCCAGGCTTTTCATCTGATGGCTCACTGCGGCCTGGGTCACAAAAAGCTCTTCCGCCGCCTTAGTAAAACTTAAATGGCGGGCGGCAGCATCGAAGACACGCAAAGCATTGAGCGGAGGCAATCGTTTGGACATTTTCTGGTTTTTCTGTCAGATCCGGATACCGGTAACGTAAGTTTAGTCGGGATTAGTTTTTGTAATCCGAAGCATTATAAATTGTCCCTTGATGATACACCAGCAAATACCTATAGTATGCCCACTTCCTAAGCCGGAACGAAAAGTTGAACAGTAGCGATACTGCAAAACTTTTGGCTATGTGGTTGTGATGTTGTGTTTGCAAGTTGTCCGGGAGTTCCGGACATAGTAGCTTAAGCTACTGTTTTTTTCACTTCCTGTACATTTACCCTGTCTGTCCATAGTGATTTTTTGAATGCACCGCCGATTGCGGTGCTTTTTTTTGCCTTCCGTCCGCAGATACGTTTCCCCCGTCTGGAAAGCCGCCACGATGTTGATTATAGTAAACCGTCGCTGACGGTGCTACCGCCGCGATCCGGCCGGTCACCACCGGGCTCCCGCCTCTGATGTACCGGATACCGCACTTTTTGCATAAGCTCTGTTTATCTCAGACTGCCGTTGATAACACTGATGAAAACCTTTTCTCCCGATACATTCCGCCGCGCCTTTCCCGGGACTGCCGGTGACACTGTTTTTCTCGACAGCGCCGCCACCGCCCTTAAACCGGAGGTGATGACACAGGCCACCGCCCGCTATTATCAGCATGACAGCGGTGCGACCGTTCACCGCAGCCATCACCGGCAGGCCAGAGCCGTCACTGAACAGTTTGAGCAGGCGCGTGACGCTGTGCGGCAGCTGATTCAGGCTGAAGATGCCCGCAGCTGTATCTGGACAAAAGGCACCACCGAATCCCTGAACCTGGTCGCTCAGGGCTTTTTCCGCCCGCGTCTGCAGCCGGGGGATGAAATCATTGTCAGTGAGCTGGAACACCACTCCAACCTGATCCCGTGGATCATGCTGGCACAGCAGACCGGGGCAACCCTGGTGAAATGGCCGCTGACAGCGGACAGAACACTGTGCTGTGATCAGCTGGAAACCCTGCTGTCACCGCGCACCAGGCTGGTGGCGGTCACACAGATGTCCAATGTCACCGGCTATCAGCCGGATATTGCCCGCGCGGCACAGCTGGCACATCAGCACGGCGCACTGATTATCGCTGACGGTGCTCAGGGCGTGGTTCACCGGCCGCTGAATGTCACCCTCAGTAATGTTGATTTCTATGCGTTTTCCGCCCACAAACTCTATGGCCCGAACGGACTGGGTGTGCTGTACGGCCGTCCGGAACTGCTCAGTGATATGCAGCCGTGGCAGGGCGGCGGCAAAATGCTGACGGATACCGACTTTTTCAGCTTTACCCCGGCACCGGTTCCCGCCCGTTTTGAAGCAGGAACACCGAATGTGGCCGGTGTTACTGCGTTCGGGGAAACCCTGCGCTGGCTGGATACAATCGATCTCACCGCCGCCCACGATTACACCATTGCACTGTGTGACAGTGCGGAGCAGCAACTCGCGGCACTTCCCGGTTTCCGCAGTTACCGCAGCCCGGGCAGCCCGCTGCTGGCCTTTAATATCAATGGTATTCATCACAGTGATATCGCCACGCTGCTGTCGGAAAAAAATATCGCCCTGCGCCACGGGCAGCACTGTGCACAGCCGCTGTGTCAGGCGCTGGGAACGGAAGGCTGTCTGCGGGTCTCCTTTATGCCGTATAATCAGCCGGATGATGTCCGTCAGCTGGTGCAGGCGGTACAATTTGCTCTTGAAATTCTGGCTGACGACTGAGAGAAAAAAATGACACACACATTCCCGGCACACCCGTTCGGCCACTCTATCCACCGTGAGCAGCTCACGGAAACCTTTTCCGCCTGCCGCTCATGGGAGGAAAAATACCGTCAGCTGGTGATGCTGGCGCGTCAGTTACCGGTACTGCCGCCGGAAAGCAAAGGTGAAGAGACAGAAATTAAAGGCTGTGAAAACCGCGTCTGGCTGGATGGCACACTCAGCAGTGACGGTACGCTGCATTTTTGGGGGGACAGTGACGGGCGGATTGTTAAAGGTCTGCTGGCGGTACTGCTGACCGAAGCGGAAGGTCTGACACCGGCGGCACTGTTATCTGCGGATTTATCCGCAGCGTATGAACAGTACGGACTGAGCGCGCAGCTCAGCCAGTCCAGACAAAACGGCATTCAGGCACTGATTGATGCCGCCCGCGCCATTGCACAGCGGTTCAGCGCCTGAAAGGCTTATTCCGCCGCAGCACGCTCCGCTTTTGCCACCAGTTTTTTCAGTGCATGAGAGACCGCCACAAACCCGAAGGATGCCGTAACCACGGTGGCGGCACCGAACCCGGCGGCACAGTCCATCCGCATACTCCCTTCCGCACTGTTTTTCATACCACAGGCCGCGCTGCCGTCCGCCTGAGGGTAACGCAGCGGCTCTGTCGAGAACACACAGTCGATCCCGAGCCGTCCTTTGCCGTTTTTGCGCACACCGTAGTCTGATTTCAGGCGCTCACGCAGTTTCGCTGCCAGCGGATCCTGTAAGGTTTTCGCCAGATCCGCGACCTGAATCTGAGTCGGGTCGATCTGCCCGCCGGCACCGCCGGTGGTGACCAGCGGAATTTTGTTACGGCGGCAGTAAGCCAGCAGCGCCGCTTTCGGGCGGACGCTGTCGATAGCATCAATCACATAATCAAATCCCGGGCTCATCATGTCCGCGACATTATCCGGCGTGACAAAATCATCCGTACAATGCACCTGACATTCCGGGTTGATGGCCAGGATCCGCTCCCGCATCACCTCAATTTTCGGCTGCCCGACGGTCCCCTGCATGGCGTGGATCTGCCGGTTGGTATTGGTCACGCACACATCATCCATATCAATCAGTGTAATGGCACCAATTCCGGTACGCGCCAGCGCTTCCGCCGCCCATGAGCCGACACCACCGATGCCGACAACACAGAAATGAGATCGGGCAAACAAGCGGAGCGCCTGCTGACCATAAAGACGACCAATACCGGCAAAACGCTGCAGATAAGCATCAGATAAAAGGGTTTGCATAATACAGAAACCTGCGGTGAAAAATGACAGAAACGACTAAGAAATAATGCGGGTGCATACTTCATTGCAAAGTATACACCGCGAGAATGAAAGACTACAGCGCCGGGTTCAGGATCGGCGGGATCCCTTTTTTCAGTACCCAGACACGGCCGTAGTGATTGTAGAAACCGGCCATCAGCCCGGCATCGTGGCCGATACCGTGATAGATATCGAAGTGATGCCCCTTGATAGCGCCGCCGACATCCAGCGCGATCATCAGACGCATATCATAACGCCCGGTAAAATTGCCCTGGTTATCCAGCACCGGGACTTCCGCCAGCAGCGTGGTGCCCGGCGGGATCAGGGTTTTATCCGAGGCCACAGAGGCTTTGGCAATCAGCGGTACCGCGCTCGCCCCTTTCACCGGCGCAAACTGCTTCGGTGTGAAAAAGACAAAAGAGGCGTTTTGCTCCAGTAATTCCTGCACTTCCTGCGGAGAATGATTATCGGCCCACTTGCGGATCGCCAGCATCGACATATCTTTCTTCTCCACCTCGCCGCGATCGATCAGAACACGCCCGATACTGGTATAACCGTGTCCGTTCTTCCCGGCATAAGCGAAAAAGTTCAGCTCAGAGCCATCACCGAAATCAATATAAGCACTGCCCTGAACATCCATCAGGAAGTTATCCATCAGTGAATTGCTGTAGGCAAGAACGTAGTTATCACTCAGCGCACCGTTATAAATCTGGGCCCGGCTCG
Source organism: Morganella sp. B601 (assembly GCF_051172335.1). NCBI lineage: Bacteria > Pseudomonadati > Pseudomonadota > Gammaproteobacteria > Enterobacterales > Morganellaceae > Morganella > Morganella sp. B601. The sequence goes on along the minus strand of NZ_JBPIZE010000006.1, from coordinate 169,315 downwards.
GCAGACGGCTGCCTTTTTTCGGCGGCATGCGGTAGATAGGATACTGAAACTCCCCCTGACGGGTATGACGGGCCTGAACAACCGGGGTGTAATAGCCGGTAAACTGCACGTTTCCGTAGTTATCTTTGCCTTCCATCTGATAGCTGTGCAGGTTGAACTGCCGCAGTTGCGCAGTATCCGCACCGGAACGCAGCCAGTTTTCAACCGCGCGGAAGTTCTCGCTGTACTGGTTGTACAGGCGCGGTGAGGTTGTCCGGATGGCTTCCACCTGTTTCAGAAAGTCCGGGCCGTTGACCGGCACACCGGGACTGTTGACGTTCGCCACTTCCTGTAAATTCTGTGTCAGATGCCCGTCTTTATACTGCTGACCTTTATCTGTCGGGCGCGATTCACAACCAACCAATAACGAAAACAATACGCCGCACAACAAATACCTGCCGGTTTTGCTCATACCCATCTGCCAACCAATAATTTGAATTAATACAATATGTATGCGAACGATATCAAATCGCTTTTATTATGCAACCGGTTTAATTTTTGCCACTGAACAATCATCCGGCTAAATGAATAAAAAACATACAATAAGCCGGATAATTAACCAAATCAGGGGGTGGTATAGCTTTTTATCAAGAAAAAACTTGCATCAGCTCTCATCCTGAGTATAGTGGGCGCCTCACAGACGCGGGATGGAGCAGCCTGGTAGCTCGTCGGGCTCATAACCCGAAGGTCGTCGGTTCAAATCCGGCTCCCGCAACCAATTTTTGAAGTACGCTGTCTGTGAATACAATGTGATATGCTCAGTTAATGATATTCGGACGCGGGATGGAGCAGCCTGGTAGCTCGTCGGGCTCATAACCCGAAGGTCGTCGGTTCAAATCCGGCTCCCGCAACCAACCTTCATATCATTAACAAATTCGGACGCGGGGTGGAGCAGCCTGGTAGCTCGTCGGGCTCATAACCCGAAGGTCGTCGGTTCAAATCCGGCCCCCGCAACCACTCTTCTGACAAATTCTCTGTCAACTTTTCCTGAAAACACACAAAATTTATTCCTGAAAACGATTTTTTTCAGTGCATAACTATGTCTGTACTGTATCTGTCCGTTTCACACCACATCCTTGTGATGCACAATTTCTGTGATAAACCGTATTTTCAGTTGCGCCGTGCGACGGCTCCGCCGTTGGCAAAATACGCCTTAATCCCCAGGAAAATAGAATTTGCCATCTCCTGCTGAAATTTGGCCGTTTTCAGCAGACGCTCTTCCTCAAGGTTACTGATAAACGCCGTTTCCACCAGAATCGACGGAATATCCGGTGCTTTCAGCACCGCAAACCCTGCCTGATCAACCGTGCGCTTATGCAGTTTGTTGACATTTCCCATCCGTTTCAGCACTTCTGAACCGAATTTGAGACTGTCTTTGATACTCGCGCTCTGCACCATATCAAACATGGTCTGATCGAGGTATTTGTCACCGCTTTTGCTGACGCCCCCGATTTTATCCGCATCGTTCTGGGTCTGAGCCAGATATTTTGCGGTATTACTGGTTGCCCCGCGTGTCGAGAGCGCAAAGACAGACGAGCCTCTGGCAGAGCGGTTGGTAAAGGCATCCGCATGGATTGAGACAAACAGGTCCGCCCGCATTTTACGGGCTTTCGCCACGCGCACCGACAGCGGGATAAACACATCCTCGTTGCGCGTCATATAGGCACGCATACCCGGCTCGCGATCGATAAGCGACTTCAGGCGGCGGGCAATCTGCAGCACCACATCTTTTTCGCGGGTTTTGTATTTCCCGATAGCACCGGGGTCTTCCCCGCCGTGGCCCGGGTCAATCATAATAACAATCGGCCTGTCCTGACCGGCTTTACCCGGTTTCGGCGTTTCACGCGGCAGGCTTTCTTCGAGATCACCGCGGTTGTAATCTTCCAGCAGTGCCAGCAACGGATCGTCTTCTGTCGCAGCACCATTTTTCGGATAAAAATCAAGCACCAAACGGTTTTTAAACTCAGCGACCGGGGTCAGTTCCAGCACCTGCGGACTCATCGCCTGTTTCACTTCAAACACCAGGCGGACAGTCTGCGGATCATTCTGACCGACACGGATCAGCTTCAGATGCGGATCGCGATCCTGCACCTGCTTATCCATCCCTTTCAGTACACTGTTGAGGTGCACATTCTTCAGATCGACAACAATACGTTCCGGGTTTTGCAGTGAAAACTGCTTATATTTCAGCGGATGATCCGACTCAATAGTCACACGGGTATAACTGGATGCCGGCCAGATACGCACCGCCACAATCTGTGACGACGCCGCAAAGCCGAACGGGCTGATACTCAGCAGACAAAACGCCGCAGCTCCTTTCAGTAACAGACGGCGCGACGCATCATGTTCAGAATGACTCATGAAAAAATATCCATAGCGTAAATCAAATCAACAATAACCGGTGCGGGTTATGAAAACCGGAAAATAAAGAAGCAGAACAATTTATTCCGTAAATAATTTAAACGGCACTTTATCTAATCATTTGCGCCCTGTCATTATGCATTTTTGGCTTATATGGCGATAACGCGGCATAAAACCCGGTGAAATCTTAATCGGCGACCAAAATTTACGCTTGCTATTCCTTTGCAAAAAGAATAAAAATACATAAATTACGAATAAAAATTCACTTGCGAGGGGTGTTATGAAAGAGCGCAGTATCGAACTGGTGGACGGATTCCGTCAGTCGGTTCCTTATATTAATGCTCACCATGGCAAAACATTTGTGGTGATGCTGGGCGGCGAAGCTATCGAGCATGAAAATTTTCCCGGTATTGTTAATGATATCGGCTTACTGCACAGCCTCGGCATCCGCCTGATTGTGGTGTACGGCGCTCGTCCGCAAATTGAAAAAAATCTGCTGGCCCATCAGTGTGAGCCGGTTTATCACAAAAATACCCGTGTGACAGATGCGCGGACTCTCGAGCTGGTCAAACAGGCAGCGGGACAGTTACAGCTCGATATCACCGCCCGTCTGTCTATGTGTCTGAGCAACACACCGCTGCAGGGCGCGCATATCAATGTGGTGAGCGGGAACTTTGTGATAGCCCAGCCGCTGGGAGTGGATGATGGCATTGATTACTGCCATAGCGGGCGTATCCGCCGAATCGATGAAGATGCTATCAACCGTCAGCTCAATAACGGCGGTATCGTGCTAATTGGCCCGGTGGCCGTTTCTGTCACCGGTGAAAGCTTTAATCTGACCTCCGAGGAGATTGCCACGCAGATTGCCGTCAAACTGAAAGCGGAAAAGCTGATCGGCTTCTGCTCTGCGCAAGGTGTGGTGGCGGATGACGGCGGGATTATCTCCGAAATGCACCCGAATGATGCAGAGCACTATGTGCAGGCGCTGGAAGGCAGCGGCGATTATTACTCAGGAACCGTCCGTTTCCTGCGCGGTGCGGTGAAAGCCTGCCGCCGTGGCGTGAAACGCAGCCATCTGCTCAGTTACCAGGAGGACGGCGCGCTTATCCAGGAACTCTTCTCCCGCGACGGTATCGGGACACAGATTGTGATGGAAAGCTCGGAACAGACACGCCGCGCCAATATCAATGATATCGGCGGGATCCTCGAGCTTATCCGCCCGCTGGAGCAGCAGGGCATTCTGGTGCGCCGCTCCCGCGAACAGCTGGAAATGGAAATCGACAAATTCACCATTATTGAACGCGATAACACCACGATTGCCTGTGCCGCTCTCTATCCGTATCCGGAAGAGAAAATCGGTGAAATGGCCTGCGTGGCGGTGCATCCTGATTACCGCAGTTCCGCACGGGGCGAGGAATTGCTGCACCGGGTGACGCAGCAGGCAAAACAAATCGGGCTGGAAAAGCTGTTTGTGCTCACCACCCGCAGCATTCACTGGTTTCAGGAGCGCGGCTTTGTCCCGGCAGAAATTGAAAACCTGCCGGTCAAAAAACAGGCGCTGTATAACTATCAGCGGCGCTCAAAAATCCTGATCCTCGGCTTTCAGTAATCCGCCGGACTAACGTAAACGCCCGCTCAGCCCGCTGTACCGCTGAGTCGGCGTTTTCACCGCCCGCTTAACACACTCTTCCCGGCTGTATATGGTCAGAAACTTCTTCGCCCGCGTCAGTGCTGTATACAGCAATTCACGGCTGACCAGCGGCGAAGGCTGCACCGGCAGCACCAGTGCAGTATGGGCAAACTCAGAGCCCTGTGATTTATGTACCGTCATCACATATGCTGTTTCGTGTGCCGGAAGGCGGCTCGGGCGGATACTCCGGATAGTGCCGTCCGGCAGCCGGAAATACACCCGCAGTTCATGGTTTTCATCTGTCAGCATAATCCCGATATCACCGTTAAACAGCCCCAGCGGGCTGTCATTGCGGCTTATCATCACCGGTTTACCGTGATAGGCGCGGTGCCGGTGTATCAGCGGACGGCGGATATGCCCCTGCTGATGCAGCAGCCGTTCAATACGCTCATTCAACCCTTCCACACCGAACGGCCCCTCACGCAGTGCACAGAGCAGCCGGAACTGACTGAAGGCGTCAAGTACCGCTGCCGGGTCAGCATGCTGTTTCACCAGTGATAAAAACGGCAGATAGGCTTTCATGGTGTCTGTCAGTACCTGAGCATAGCCTTCTTCATCCTCCAGCGGCACATAACGGACATCCGGCCGCTGCCCGCCGAGAACCGCCATGGTTTCCCGGACATCGCCGTTGTTAACTGCGGTGGCCAACTGCCCGATGCCGGAACCGGCATCAAAACGGAAACTTTTACGCAGCAGGCAGAGATGATCCTGCACATTTACCGGGTGTGCCGGTGATTTATCCGGCAGCACACAGCCGGTCATTGCCTCCAGCGCCTGCCGCCGCTGTGGTGTGTAACCGGATTCAGCAAAACGGCAGATATCCCCCAGCACCGCCCCGGCTTCCACCGAAGCCAGCTGATCTTTATCCCCCAGCAGGATCAGCATAGCGTTCTCCGGCAGTGCATCAATCAGTGCCGCCATCATCGGTAAATCGACCATGGACGCTTCATCCACAATCAGCACATCCGACATCAGCGGGTTTTTCTGATGATGACGTAACCGGCGGCTGTCAGGCTGAGCGCCCAGCAGGCGGTGCAGGGTTTTGGCTTGATCCGGCATCATGGCCCGTTGTGTGTCCGTCAAATCAAGCTGAGCGATCGCCTCACCCAGCGATTCTGTCAGGCGGGCTGCCGCTTTGCCGGTCGGTGCTGCCAGTTCAATCAGCAGCGGCTCAGCGGCTGATTGCACCAGAGCCGCCAGAATACGGGCAACGGTTGTGGTCTTACCGGTCCCGGGCCCGCCGGAAATCACCGCAGTCCGGCTGCTGACTGCCACCGCTGCGGCAATTTTCTGCCAGTCCTCCGGTTCTTCCGTACCGAACAGTGCATCCAGAACCGGGCGCAGTTTCTCTGCATCAGCAGAAACCTGCTGAGGCCGGGAGAAAAATTCAGCTACCCGGCATTCATACTGCCACATCCGGTGCAGATACAAATTCTCTTCTGACAGCACAACCGGTGCAGAAAGTGAGCCATCACTAACCGCATCAGAGGCAGACAGAGCCGCTTTTATCTCCGGCAGTCCCGGCTCATTCAGTGCCCGCCAGACAGACTGCATGATCTCCGCATGCCGTCCGCCCTGTTCCGCTGCGGGAATAATCCGCGACAGCGGCAGGCAGACGTGTCCGCCGCCGGTTTGTGCACTGAGCAGCGCAAACACAAGTTGCAGCAGCGGATCAGTGTCCGGTGCCAGCATCGCCGCAAACTGACAGTCCAGGGGACGCAGGATCTGCTCTGCACATAAGGTTTGTAAGTGAGTATTCATTAACCTTCCTCCCCTTTAAACAGGGCATCCAGTTGCTCTGTGAATGCCTGCTCCGGGCGATAAAACCAGATCCCCCGGCCGGGATAGTCCGGTGTCATGCCGCGCAGAAAGAGATAATACACACCGCCGAAATGCGTCTGATAGTCATAATCCGGCAACCGGTGGCGCAGATAGCGGTGCAGCGCCAGCGTATACAGCTGATACTGCAAATCATAGCGGTGTTCCAGCATCGCCTGCGCCAGTGCGTCCGGCTTATAATCTGCGTGACTATCACCCAGATAGTTTGATTTATAGTCCGCTATGTAATATTTACCGTCGTGATAAAACACAAGATCAATAAAGCCTTTCAGCATGCCGGTCACTGCCGCGAAATCCAGCGGTGGTGCCTGTGCTGACAGCGGATCATACTGCCGCGTCAGTGCATCCAGTTTTTGCGCGGTCAGGTCGCCGTCTATCGGCAGGAAAAACTGCATTTCATCCTGTTTATAACGTACCGGGATTGCACTGAGCACCGGCCCTTCCGCAGACAACGGTGTATTAACCAGATCCGTGAACCAGGTTTGCAGGAACGGTGCCCATTCAGCAGAGAATCCGTATGACAGCAGTTGCTCCCTCAGCCACTCAAGTGAGGGCTCACTATCAAATTCAAGCTCTTCAAACAGGCTGTGCAGGAATGTCCCCGCCATCGCACCGCGCGGGAAGGTACCGGCGGTCTGTGCCGTTCCGGTTTCGTCCTGCACTTCACCGAGCGTATCTGTATCCAGTGACGGGCTGAGAGAACGGATCATCGCCATCATCTCTTCCTGTCTGTCCTGTGTATACACAGAGCCACCAGACGATGCGCCGTAGCTCAGGCCGCTGTAACTGGTCACACGCCAGCGGCTGCTGACAGACCGGGTAAACGGCTTCACCGCCAGGGACGGCGGCTGTGACATACCGGGCTGCCACAGTTGCAGTTGCGGTTCTGTTATCCGGGTAACGGCAACAGCGCTGTTTCCCTGACAAAAAGCATCAAGCCGCTCCGCCAGGGTTTTGCTGTCACATGCCTGTCCGTTCTGAAGCAGATACCCCAACCCGTTAAGATGCAGGTCGGTATTACCTGTTTTTTTGCGGTTCCCTCTGATAATCGGTGCAACACCCAGGCTGCAATGGTAAACAGCCCGCGTCACCGCCACATACAACAGACGCAAATCCTCTGCCAGACGTTCTTTATCCGCCAGGGCAAGCTGTGTTTCATCCGGTGACAGTGTCAGGCACGGCTCGAAGGTGGTTTCATCATGATAAAGCCGCTGACCACCCGCCTGAAAATTACAGATAAACGGCAGCCACACCAGCGGGTATTCCAGCCCTTTGGATTTATGGATAGTGCAAATCTGAACCAGATGCTGATCACTTTCCAGCCGCATCTGCTGGCTTTCCGACTGCGCATCCGGGCGTAATACCTGTTGTGCCAGCCAGCGCACCAGGGCGTGTTCATTTTCCAGCGTCAGTGATGTTTCCTGAAGTAACTCACTGATATGCATGATATCGGTTAAGCGCCGTTCACCGTCCTGCCCCGCCAGAAGATTTTCCGCAATCTTCCGCTGACTGAGCACCCGGCGCAGCATCGGCAGAACGCCCTGCTGCTGCCAGATCTGACCGTAACCGGCGAACTCATCCACCAGCCTGTCACGGGCAGCTTCATCCTGATTCAGTGCGTCAATTTGTGCAGCATTCAGACCAAACAATCCGGATGCCAGCGCACTGCGCAACAGCCGTTCTTTTTCCGGATTCAGCACCGCCTGGAGCAGCCACAACAATTCGCGGGCTTCCGGTGTGTCAAACACACTGTCGCGGTTTGAGAGAAAAACAGACGGGATCGCCCGCTGATTAAGGGTATCCTTTATCAGTTGGGCTTCCCGGCGGCTGCGTACCAGTACGGTAATATCTGCCGCACTGACCGGACGTTGTTTGCCGGGCTGGCCAATCAGTGCCGTGCCGTTTTGTCCGGCATCCAGCCAGTCGCGGATCTGCCCGGCACACACCCCCGCCATTGTCCGCTCATAATCCCCGCTGCTGACCCCCTCTGCGGCCTGCCACCAGAACTGCACCGCCGGTTGTGTTTTTCCGCCGATAATAAAAGCGGCATCATCATTATCCGGTGCGGAACTGACCGGCTGAAACGGGATCTGTTTAAAGCAGAAAGGCTCATCTGCCTGTAAAAACAGATTGTTGACGCTGTCGACCATCGTCTTCGCGGAACGGAAATTAGTTCCCAGGGTGTAATGCGCACTGACATCCCGCCGTGCTTTGATATAGGTGAAGATATCCGCGCCGCGGAAGGCGTAAATCGCCTGTTTCGGGTCACCGATAAACAGCAGCCCGTACGGATCTGCCGGTGTGCCGTTGTCACCGGTGTTTTCCTGATAGATAGTACGGAAGATCCTGTATTGCTGGGGATCGGTATCCTGGAATTCATCAATCATCGCCACCGGAAAACGTCTGCGCAGTGTCTGCGCCAGCAGAACGCCGTTTTCCTGATGCAGCGCGTTATCCAGCCGGGTCAGCAAATCATCAAATCCCATCTCGCCCCGGGCCTGTTTCTCCTGCGTGATGGTCCGGCGGATCTCATACACCGCGCGGGTAAACAGGACATCCTCCAGCGTCAGTGCCTGTGCTGTCAGTTCCTCAATCGCAGAGAACACCGGATGTGACGGCGGCGTACCGCCTTTTTTGGTTTTTTCATCCAGCACTGCCTGACTGAAACGTTCTATATTTTTCGGCAGTGCGTAATGTGTGGTTTCGGTTTCCTTCGCCCAGTCATCAATGCCGGCAATCCATCCGGGCACCAGATTAGCGCGGTAACTGCTTTTATTCAGATCAGAGTTCTGAATAAGACTGACAAAATCAGCATCACTTTCCCGCCAGCACTGTTTGACCTCATCAATCTCGGCGATAATTTTTTCATGGCGGGAAAGTAATGTTTCATCCGATTCCGGTGCATCGGTAATCCCTGGCAGTTCCCCCTGCAGCCAGGGGTAAATATCCCGCAGCAGCGCCTCAGGATCAGACCAGAGCTGTGTAATGGCTCTGGCCAGTTCAACCGGCAGCGGGTAACAATGACGCCGCCAGAAATCCTCACAGGCCTGTTTACGGACAGGATGCTCATCCTGAATCAGCGTTTGTTCAAAGAGCACACCGGATTCAAAGGCGTTGTGTGTCAGCATGCGCTGACAAAAACCGTGGATGGTAAAAATGGCGGCTTCATCCATCTGCCGTTCAGCCAGCAGCAGGCGCTGAGCAGCACTTTGTTTATCCTCAATCAGCGCCAGAAGCGGACCGAACCCGTAATCCTCCCCCGGTTCCCCGCCTTCTTCATGACGCAGACAGGCAATCCGCAGCTTATGGATGTTCTCACGAATACGCCCCCGCAGTTCATTGGTTGCCGCTTCGGTAAAGGTCACCACCAGGATCTCTTCTACCGATAACGGCCGGACAAACGCCCCTTCACCAATACCCAGCAGCAGACGCAGATAGAGCCGTGCCAGGGTATAGGTTTTTCCTGTACCGGCAGAGGCTTCAATTAACCGCTGCCCCTGCAGCGGTATTGTCATCGGATTTAAAGATTCAGCCGCCATCGTTTTACCGGATTTCTTCTTTAACAGGTAACAGTGCCTGGAAAGCCGTGACAGACGGATACGTCGTCCATCCGGCCGGTTTCGCGTAATCATCCGCTTTGCCGCCGGTACCGGTCACCTGAGAGTAAAGTGCCAGTCCTTTTTTCGACATCACCGCGTTCTCATAGAATGTCACCACATCCTGTTTGGTCATTTTTTTCACCGCCGCAATCGTCTGCTCGCGGGTGTTGAAATCAAAGTAATTATTTTTGAAATCAAATGAATAACGGGATGCTTCTTCCTCAAAGGTTTCCGGCGGCTGTGTCATTTCGGTCAGCAGTGCATTGCGGTATTTATCAAATTCCGCATTATCCAGTGCTTTCAGGCGTTTTTCCGCATTGATATAGAAATCATCAAAGCGTTGTGACAGATAAGCCGGATTCTTTTCATTGCTTTGCAGCAGGAAACCGATCCCCCACTGGCGGCCGAAATTCGGGTTAAATGCAAACAGGGCATACCCCAGTTGTTCCTGTGTCCGCAGCTGGTCATAGAACCAAGGATGCAGAATTTTCGACAGCACAGACGAGAATGCCGCGCCTTCCGTCCGTGAATAACCGTCCGGGATAAAGATGTTGGCCAGCGCGTTATCTGTGCTGTTGGCTTTTTCGTCAAAGTTTGGTTTCAGGGCTTTATCAATCACATAGTAATCCCCGACCCACCATTCCGTACCCTGTGAACCGAGCTGTGCCTGAGCTTTCGATGCAATCTGCTCTGCCTGAGGTGCTGTCAGATTACCGAATACAAACATCTGGAGAGCACCTTCACGGATAAGACGGTCACGGTACTGCGTGATGTCACTTTCGGTAATGGTGTCCAGCGCTGCGAGGCGTTCTTTATCTTCAAAATAAGGCACTGATTTCAGACGGCTGAACGGACGCATTGCCATTTCATAGGCTTTGCCGTTATCCGATACCGCAACCTGCTCACGATACCAGGATTTCGCCTGTGCAAGCTCCGATGCTGACGGTGTAAAGGACTGGTATTCACTCACTGCGGTGGTCAGCAGTTCCGGCAGATGCTGGGAATAACCACTGACGCTGATATTCAGACCATCATCATCACTGATATTGATCCCCATTCCTGCCACGCTGGCCTGATAACTGAGCTGATTCAGCTTCAGTTCACTGACATAACTGAGCAACGCGCTGGTGACAACATCTTTGGCTGTTCTGCCGGCATTCCGGTTACGCAGTTCCAGCGCGATAATTGCCTTCGGCTCATCCGCAAAATAGCGGCTCGGCATATAGAACAGGCGCAGTTTTGCAGTGTCTGTCAGTTGTACCGGTTTTTGCTGTTCCTGCTGTTTGATCAGATCAAAATTATCCGGAATAAACGGGTTCAGTGCAGGCAGAGAGAAACGGAAATCACCTTCAGATTTACGCCATTTATTCAACTGAGCTGCAGTCACTGCATCCACCTGATAAGGCGCATCAACGAAATAGGCTTTTTTATTGCTTGGTTCCTGCGGGCTGGTATACCAGATGCGGGCTTTTTCCGGTGTTAAATCCGCAAGGCGGGCTTTGATGGCGGCAGGATCCCAGTCATCAGCCAGATAGCCGACATTCAGAACATTTTTTACCGGATATTCCATCATCGTATTTGCCAGTGATTCCACATAATTCATATCACGGACAACCGAGTTGTAGCGGAATGCCAGCATATTCACACGGGCAATTTCATCGAAATAGTCTTTATTAATCCCTTTTTCTTTAATCAGATTCAGGTACGCAAAAACAGCGGCGGTAATTTCATCGCGCTTCGCCATACCCTCATCAGTCAGTGAGACAGAGATAATAAACACGCCCTGATTACGTGCCAGGGTTGAGGATGCCGATGCACTGACATTCTCCGCCAGCCCGTTGGATATCAGCCAGTTTGCCAGCGTTCCTTCACTGCGGCTGCCCAGCAGATACGCAATATAGGTATCTGTCTGCTTGCGGAAATCTTTGCTGTTGTTGTCGATGACAAACTCAAAATCCAGCGATTTCTGCGGCTGCGCAGGAACATAGTGAATGATTTTCTGCTGCTCGGCTGCAGTGATCAGCGGAACGGTAATCTGCGGAACAGTTGCGTGGCGATCCGGAATTGTACCGAACGTCTCATTAGCCAGTTTTGCCAGTTCTTCCGGGGACTCCGGCCCGTAGATCACGGCTTTCATCAGATTGGATGAATAATAGGTGTTGTAAAACTTCAGCAGCTCTTCATGCAGGATGCTGCCGGGCTTATCTCTCAGAGTTTCCAGGTTACCACCGGAAAAACGTGAAATCGGATGTGCCGGATTCCAGGTTTCAGCCCGGACCTGATACATGCGGTGCCCGTCACGGGAACGCGCCATGGTCAGCTCGGCATTAACCGCATTACGTTCTTTATCCGCATTCACCGGATCCAGCAGTGGTTCTGCCAGGGCATCAGCCAGCCGCTCCGTTGCCCCTTTCAGCGCATTATTTTCCACTTCAAAATAGAAGTCAGTGTAATTGGAGCCGGTACTGGCGTTATGGCTTCCGCCGTGCTTCGCCAGATAATCACTGAAATTACCAGGCTCAGGGAAACGTTTTGAGCCCATCAGCACCATATGTTCCAGATAGTGCGCAAGACCCGCCTGGCTCTGCGGTTCATCCATACTGCCGATAGCCAGACTGACCGCTGCAGCTGATTTACGTGCGGTTTTATCGGAAATCAGCAGAACCGTCATATTATTTTTCAGGGTGATTGCCTGATACTGACGCGGATCGTTGGCGCTTTTCTCAATCTCTCCGGGCAGAACCTGCCAGTTATTCTGAGCAAGTGCATTGGCACCGGTAAAAAAGAAAAGCAGCGTAAAAATAAACTGCACTAGTTGTTTAGGCATCAGCCTCATTCTCCCTGTTTTTCTGATGTTGAAACATCGGCAAAAAGAGTTGTTGTGAAAATTGCTTTATTGCATCCATAAGTGCTTCATCAAAATGGCGGAATGCGCGGACGACATAATCGTCCTCCGCCTCACCGGTAAACTGATATCCCCCCTGCAGTGTCTGCAGAAGCAGTAAACCGGCTTTATGTTGGAGTGCATCATCATCAGAGAGTTCACCGGTGTTCTCATCCGCCAGTGTGGTCAGCCATGCCCAGCCGCTTTTGACAAAGACAGGCAGCGGCTCATTCAGACCACGGACAAACACATCCAGCAGCGGACGCAGATAGCCCTGCGCCTGCTCCGCCGTCAGCGGCTCAAAGATCCACACCGTATCACCGCGCCCGTACATCCGGCTGTACTGCTGCCGTCCGCTCAGGCTGTATGTCAGATGTTCAATCCACAAACGCAGCCCGTCAGCGGCGGTAAGTGCCGCCGGACGCCAGCGGAGCAGCCCGTTCTCCTGAACTCCGGTCAGTTGCCCGCTGTAAGTATACGGCCCGGTAACATAGTGAAACGACTCAATATCAGATTCTGTCCGTGCATTGCGGATTTTTTCCGCCAGAACATCCATTTCCTGTAATTGTTCTTCCCAGTAAACCTGTGCAAACGCCCCGGCCGGCAGTTCCCCCGCCGCCTTCAGTATGCGGAAGACCCGCTCTTCCGGTTCGCCGTCCACCAGCGCATCAAGCAGCCGGGTGTTAAACCCGTAACGCTGTAAATTATCAACACTGAACGGTTCTTCTTCCGGCAGAGCCACATCCTCAATATCAAAATGGACATTCAGACGCTGCTGAAAAAATGCCCTGACCGGATGACGGTAAAACCTCAGCAGCTGATCAATGGTTATTTCTGTTATATCTTCTGACGGAACCGGGACATTAAACGGCCCCTGCGCTTCGCCCTGCCGTAATGCTGCCGGTAACCACTGCGGCGAAAAGCTCTGAAATTCCGCGCCCTCCCGGTAGTTATCCGCCGCAAACGGAACCCTGGTGTGCCGGACAATCAGATGATTTTCCAGCGCTTCCCGGCTGGTATCCAGGTCAGCAAACCGGTCTTTCTCCAGACAAAAACTGAGACCGGCATATTCCAGCAGTTCACTGACCAGCACTGACGGGTTACGCTCTTCATTATCGCGGATAGATCGGCCGATATAACTGATATATAAATATTCTTTTGCTGACCCCAGCGCCTCCAGGAAAAGATAGCGGTCATCATCCCGGCGTTTGCGGTCACCCCGGCGGCTTTTTTCCGCCATAAGATCAAACCCCAGCGGCGGGATTGTCCTCGGGTACACGCCGTCATTCATACCCAGCAGGCAAATAACCTTAAACGGCACAGAACGCATCGGCATCAGCGTGCAAAAGTTTACCGCTCCCGATAAAAAGCGCTGGCTGATTTTCTCGTCATCCAGCCGCAGAGAGAGCTCATCCCGGATCAATGCAAGCGGAACATCGCCGTCATAACAGGCTTTAACCCCCTGATCCAGTACCTGCTGCCACTGCTGTAACACCATACTGAGCACCGATTCGGTATCCGGTGTCGTCATGAAAAAGGCAGACAGAAGCTCAGAACCGGTTTCACGCCATTGTGCCGGTGTCCGCAGCTCACTCAGTATTTTCTGCCACTCCCGCAACGTATCAATAAAAGCAGCCAGTTGCCCGACCCGGTCCGCTGACATACCGGAAACCTCGTCATACGGCAGGATCCCGCGCCAGGTACCTTCCTCCTCTGCCATGGCATAGCCCAGCAACATGCGTTCCAGCCCGAATTTCCAGGTGTTCTGGCCAAAAACCGGCAGTGAGAAAGACTCAATATTATGGTCATCCAGCCCCCAGCGAACACCGGATCCGCTGACCCAGCGGCGCAGAAGCGGTAAATCGCTCTCATCCAGCCCGAACTGCTGCGCCACCGCCGGGACTTCCAGCAGACTGAGTACATGCTCTGAGGTGAAACGGCTCTGCGGTAATTCCAGCAGTGTCAGTACTGCCTGTAATACCGGATGAGCCTGGCGGGCTTTACGGTCTGAGATAGCAAACGGCAGATAGCGGTTTTCGTTTCCCTGGCCAAAAACCGCCTGAATATAAGGAGAATAACTGTCGATATCCGCCACCATCACAATAATGTCGCGGGGAGTCAGTGACGGATCATTCTCCAGCAGGTTCAGTAAATAGTCCTGCAAAATCTCTGTTTCCCGCTGCGGACTGTGGCAGGAATGGAATGTCAGGGAGCGGTCATTATCCGCAATCACCCGCCGCCGCTCACTGGTGACAAACTCCTCTTTGTTTTTTCCCACCACACTGCCGTCTTCCAGATTAAGAATATCCTGCTGAACAGCAGACAGCAGTGTATCTGCCGGGCGGTCGACAAAAGCTTTAATAGCATGGATTTCTTCAATATCTTCCAGGAAAAACAGGTTATCCCGGCCGGGACGCCCCCATGATGCCAGCAGCGGGTTACCGGTATTCTGTTCCCCGTCAGCCTCAAAATCGAACAGTGAAGGTGCATCCTCATCCGATTTAAACCAGCTGACGGCTTTTTTATCCCAATAGCTTTGCGGCTTGCGCGCCAGCATACGCCGCAGTGCAGCCGGGCTCTGTAAATCGCCCCAGTAATACTGACAGGGATTGGTAAACATCAGATGGATATGGGTATGCTGCCCGAGCGCCCGCAGAGCCTGCAGATACACCGGCGGTAATGCTGAGATACCGCAGATGAAGAGGCGGGGCGGCAGATTGGCGACAATCTCCGGGTCACCTTCATTGAGCACATCAATAAAGCGCTGATAAAGATTGGCACGGTGCCATTCCGGCTGCCCCAGGCTGCGGGTCAGTGTCTGCAAATCCCGCCACAGGCATTTCTGCCAGGACTGGTTATGGCTCAGCCCGTCAATCAGTTCATTATTTTCCCAGGCCGTCAGCCAGTCCGGCCGGTAGACAAGATACTGGTCAAATAAATCAGCAATACGTCCCGATAGCTGATGCAGTTTGCGTTTATCCCCGTCATCATCAAGATAATGGCGCAGCGGGGCAAAATCCGGATCATCAAGGCGCTGCGGCAACAGTGACATCAGCTTCCACGTCATTGCCCCTTTGCTGAAGGCACTCTCCTTCGGAATATCCGGCAGGACACGGGTAAACATATCCCAGATAAATGTGGCGGGAAGCGGAAATGTTATATTCGCGGCAATACCCAGTTTTTCTGCCAGACTGATTTGCAGCCACTGAGACATCCCCGGGCTTTGCACCAGCACGGTTTCAGGACAAAAAGGATCATTAATTTTATCATTATCAATAATATGGCATATCAGATCTTTCAGCAGGTCCAGATCATTGGAGTGATAAACTGTAAACATTGTCCTGTCCTTACATACATTGCCATCTGCCGGCAGTTAACCGGCGCTCTCCCGGAGAGACCAGCCCGATAGTAACGGAAATACAGCCCGGTGACACATTTTCCTGATAACTTTCCCATTTCTGCAGGGGAGATAAATGTGTCTGCATCATCTGCCGTAATATTCCGGGATCAGCCGTAAAACGCATCATCTGATGCAGATGACGCACCGTGCTGACATCCGCATACTGCCGCTGTTTTCCGCTGTGCAGCAACTGATAATAGCGTAATAATCCGGTAATCAGAATCGTAAAGATAAAGGCACAAATCATCACTTCCGGTAGCGACATTCCGCGTTCATTCATTGTTTTCTCCCGTTTCAGTATGCCGGTTGCAGCCGGGTTTTAAATCCGGCGGGCAAAAATCACTCCATCCCTGCGGCAGGGCTGTCAAAATCATGTTGCCTCCTTCTTCCCTGGCACTGACCAGCTGATAATGCGTGATATTTTGTTCAAACCAGGGAGAAAATATACTGCCCTGTAATAACAGCTTGTTGGCTCTCAGCCGCCGCAAACAACTCTTCAGTGCCGGGTCCGGTGCTGTCCGGCAGTAAAACTGTGTTTCGTTCAGTGCTTTCCGGGACCACGCCAGTGTCAGCCCCCATTCCAGTGCAGAGGCCGCACCGGCATCCGCCCGGTAAAATGCCGTTTCATCCTGACCGTTACGCCACTCTGTCTGATAAAAGCGATGTAAAACAGACAACATCATCAGTGAAATTCCCAGCAACAGCATAATCATCAGCAACAGGGCATTTCCTCCGGAGTGACCGTCTTTCTCCCCGCCGGATCTACAGGTGGTAATTAGGCATGACAATCAGGCTTTCTCCGGTTCGCTGTATTAAGGGCATGTCCCGCCCGGTGAGTGTCAGGGTCAGTTTCAGGCCATTTTTTCCGTACAGTTTTACCGGCGTAACCAGAAACCGGGAAACATTCACATAGCGGCTATCCGTGACCTTTTGCCAGCCGGTATCCCGGCAGCTGCGGGCATCGCGCGTCCATTCCAGTGCCTGCTTATTCAGACGGTAGCCAAAATGCTCCCCGATTTTACGGACATTCCGCTCCCAGCGGCCATTGTGATTGAGATCGTAAGCAACAATGATGCAACTGCCGGCTGTCTCGCCGCGCCGGGCGGAAATTTCCAGCGGTTTTCCCTGACAGAGCCCCCGGCAGAATGCCGTCCGCCGGAGATCTTTTTCCAGCCGCAAAAGAGTTTCCCGCATTATCGTATCCAGCTTATATTGCCGGAATGTGTTCAGCACATCCCGCCCCAGAGCCGGAAAAAAACGGGTTACCGAGACCAGAAGAATCGCACTGACAGCCATTCCCGCCAGCATTTCAAATAGCAATGAACCCTTTTCCCGTCTTTTATTCAGCATGACGGTACTCCGGATATCATGCCCGGCGAGCACAACCGTATACGGCCCGGGGCCGAGATAATCAGTTTTATCTGTCCCTGCGTATTTTCCAGTAAAAAGCTGGCAGCAGAGGCGGTATGCCGGGTTCCCCAGAACAACACGGTACCGGTCGTACCGGAAACAATCCGGACACCTTCCATCGGTGTGAATCCTTCCGGATCATCATCACACCGTGCTGCGGATACCTGATGACATGCCCGGCTTTTCTCACCAAACGTAACCGCGATTTTCCGTGTTTCGTTCAGATAGGTTGCTTTCAGTTTATGACTGCTGAGATATTGCTGAAACAACGCAGCCGTTTCTGTCAGATAACGCCGCTCTCTGTGGCTTTCCCATGAAATATTAATAAATGAAACAGGTAATGCCATAATAAATAAAACAATAATGACTTCCATCAGCGATATCCCCCGTTCTGTCTGCATGTATTCATCCGTTCGTTTTCTCTGCCGAAAAAATAACGGATTTACCACTCCCAGAAAGACAAGACCAAAAAAAATGCGATGCAACAGGAAAAAAATTCTGCGGAATAGTGCAAATTCACATTCGTTTTTCGTGTTGTGCGGAAAAAATTATCTGTCGGAGAAAAAAGTGTGGAGTGAACAAATTGAAGGCGCTAAAAAGTACAGACACCACCGCTCTTTAACAATACGGAAATTAACTGATATAAAAACCGGCCACCGGTACTGTATTTAAATATCAGCACCGGTGAACCGGACATCATCAGATAAAGAATAAAGAACCTACTAATGATTTTTATAAATAATAAAAATATTAACTCAATTATTAATGTAGTTGACAGATCTAATATTAATGGAGAATAAAAATAATATTATCTTGTATTAAAAAAATAAAAATAATGTTATAATATAAAAACCATATACTGCGTCAACAGGAAAACGAAAGTGGAACAATATTTAGACATTGCAAAGCGGATTCTGGAGGAAGGGAAATGGATTGAGAATAAACGGACAGGCAAAAGATGCCTGACAATTATTAATGCCGATTTCACTTACCACGTTGACAAAAATGAGTTCCCGCTGGTGACCACCCGCAAGGCATTCTGGAAAGCCGCAATTGCGGAAATGCTGGGTTACTTACGCGGATATGACAGCGCCGCTCAGTTCAGAGCCATCGGCTGTAATACCTGGAACGCTAACGCCAATGAAAATACCGACTGGCTGGCAAACCCGAACCGCAAAGGTGAGGACGATATGGGCCGCGTTTATGGTGTTCAGGGACGGCAGCTGAAAGTATCCCCGACAGAAGCACAGTATGATTTATTATTATCATTAAGTGATGCCGGAGATAAAGAAGGCGTTAAAGCACTGATTAATGAACTGCGAAAAAATACATTCGATCAACTCCGTAAAGTCTATGAAAATTTAAAAAAAGGAATTGATGACCGCGGTGAAATCATTTCATTCTGGAATCCGGGTGAATTTGATCAGGGCTGCCTGAGACCCTGCATGTTTATGCATCATTTTTCTGTTCTTGATGGTACATTATATTTAAACAGTTATCAGCGCAGTTGTGATTATGCACTGGGTTATGTTTTCAATGCACCGCAATGTTATTTCCTGCTGGCTATTATGGCTCAGATAACCGGCCTGAAATGCGGTAAAGTTTATCACAAAGTAGTTAACCTTCATTTATATGAAGATCAGCTGGAATTAATGCGTGATGTCCAGATTACACGTCAGCCGTTTGCGTCACCAAAACTGCATATTAACCCTGACATTAAAACGCTGGATGATTTAATGACATGGGTAACCACCGATGACTTCACAGTGACAGATTACCAGCACCACGACCCGATTAAATACCCGTTCTCTGTCTGAGAAACCATTAAACAACCGCACATAAAAAAACTGCATCCGTTACGATGCAGTTTTTTATTACTCACTAAAGCCTGATCTATTCCGGTGCGTTCTGTTTTCCGGTATCACTCTGCTTTTTATTACCCGGGCATTTGTATGCCCATACCATCATCAGTACGCCAATAATAATCATCGGCACAGACAGAATCTGCCCCATGCTGATCCCGCCGAATAAACCAAGCTGGGCATCCGGCTGGCGGAAAAATTCCACAATGATACGGAACAGCCCATAGCCGATCAGGAACAGACCTGACACGCTGCCCATCGGGCGGGATTTGCGGACAAACACATTCAGAATGATAAAGAGGACGATCCCTTCAAGCAGCATTTCATACAGCTGCGACGGGTGACGCGGCAGAACGCCGTATTGCTCAAGCACCGGCATCAGAGACGGATCAGCAGCAGCCAGTTTCACGTCTTCACTGTAAGACGTCGGGAACAGAATGGCCCACGGTGTATCGAGAGTCACACGTCCCCACAGTTCGCCGTTAATAAAGTTACCGATGCGCCCCATACCGAGACCAAACGGAATCAGTGGTGCCACAAAGTCAGCAACCTGTAAAAAATGACGCTTCGTGCGGCGGGCAAACCACCACATAGCAATAATAACGCCCATCAGTCCGCCGTGGAATGACATACCGCCATCCCAGACTTTGAACAGATACAGCGGGTTTTCCGCAAACAGCGGGAAGTTATAAAACAGCACATAGCCGATACGGCCGCCCAGGAAAACACCTACAAACCCGGCATATAACAGTGTTTCAACTTCACTGCGTTTCCAGCCGCTGCCCGGTTTGTCTGCACGCCGGTTGGCCAGCCACATGGCAAACACAAACCCGACAAGATACATCAGCCCGTACCAGCGTAACGCCACCGGCCCCACAGAAAAAATAACAGGATCAAAATCCGGAAATGCCAGATAAGTGTTACTCATCGTACCTCACACTGTGTGTTGTATCCGGCCGCAGACGCTGCATTGCCCGCCGCAGGCCGGGATATATGACTGTAAGGACGGAACAGCCTCATCTCCGGAGTGCCGGTCAGGCACTGCCCCGGATAAGCTGTCCCAGCCCCTTGTTCTCAATAAACAGCTCCGCTTTTTCACGGATTTCAGCCGCTGTCTGTGCATCCAGCAATGATGCCAGCAGCGGCTCCAGTGCTCCGGCATCCAGATGCCGCAGCAAATACTTAATACGCGGGATACTCCGCCCGTTCATACTCAGCTGACGGTATCCTAAACCAATCAGTATCATTGCACCTAACGGATTTGCCGCCATTTCCCCGCAGACCGAGACCGGGATCCCCAGCCGGGTGGTTTCAGTCCGGACAAAATTCAGCATACGCAGGACCGCCGGATGAAGCGAGTCATATAATGGTGCAACATGTGTATTATTCCGGTCAACCGCCAGCAGATACTGGGTTAAATCATTCGTACCGACAGAAATAAAATCAATATATTGCTTCAGTTCCGGCAGCATAAACAGCAATGACGGTACTTCCAGCATCACCCCCACCGGCGGACGTTCCACCCGTTCCCCAGTCAGTGCCGAGACTTCCTCACAGGCGCGGTCAAGCAGGCGGATGGCCTCTTCAACCTCCGCGAGCCCGGAAATCATCGGGAATAATATCTTCAGATTATTCAGCCCGATATTAGCCCGCAACATGGCCCGCAACTGGATAAGAAAAATCTCCGGCTGATCCAGCATCACGCGGATACCACGCCAGCCCAGACACGGGTTTTCCTCGCTGATAGGCATATACGGCAGCTGCTTATCCGCACCGATATCCAGTGTCCGCAGTACCACCGGTTTCCCGGCAAAGAGTTGCAGCATATCCTGATAACGGACTTTCTGCTCTTCTTCTGACGGAAACCCATTATGGACAAGAAACGGTATTTCCGTACGGTACAGGCCAATCCCGTCAATACTTTTGACGATTTTCTGCTCATATTTCAGACTGAGCCCGGCATTCAGCTGAACAGAAACCCGTTCGCCGCTTTTCAGTGCAGCTGAGCGGCTGAGTTCATCCTCGGCCAGCTGGCTGATAGCCTGCTCCTGCTCAATAATCTGACGGAATTCCTGTGCTATCAGCGGCTCCGGTTCGATATACACCACGCCCCGGTAGCCGTCGAGGATAAGCAGACGGTTGTGTAACAATTCCGGCTGAATATCCGCGCCCATAATAACCGGAATACCCATCGCCCTGACCAGAATGGCGGAATGGGAATGTGTTGCCCCGTCACGCACCACCACACCGGCAAGCTGTTCCTGCGGCAGCTCTGCCAGCAGGCTGGCACTCAGCTCATCAGCCACCAGCACAAAGCGTTCCGGCCACTGGTTGCTGCCGGTAAAATTATCATCAAGATGGAATAACAGCCGCTGCCCGAGTGCACGCAAATCCGTGGCCCGCTCCCGCATATAGCTGTCCTGAAGCCCGGCAAACCGGCCCGCAAATTGCTCAATGACCGTTTTGACTGCCCATTCGGCCACAAACCCCTGCTCCACAATACTGTATAACCCTTTTTTCAGTTGCAGGTCATTCAGCAGATGGGAGTAGAGATCGAAAATAGCGGCACTCTCTTTTTGTGAGGCGGCATTAAAACGCTTGCTGATACGGCGGCACTCTGCCGTGGCATCCTCCAGCGCTTTATTCAGGCGGGCACGCTCCTGCACGCGGTCCAGTGCCGAGGCTTCAGAAACATTCTCAAGCACCGGCTGTGAACGGTCTTCCCAGCCATAGGCCATCACAATCCCGGAAGAAACCGGAATAGCCTGGATCCGGGTCTGACGGAACTGCCCGAACAACCCTTTGGTTTGTGCCTGAGCCAGCAGTACGGCAAGCTGCATCGCCAGAGTGACAATAAAAGACTCTTCCGTTTCACTGAACAGGCGTTTTTCTCTCTGCTGAACCACCAGCACGCCCAGTAACTGGCGGCGGTAAACCACCGGCGCACCGAGAAATGCACGCAGGTTGTCTTCTTTAACCTGGGGGAGATATTTAAAACCGGGGTGTTCGCGGACATCCGCGATATTGATAAGCTCAGCGCGGCGGCCGACATGACCGACCACACCTTCGCCGAAAGCAAGGCTGACAGCACGGCCGCGGGGCTTTTTCAGCCCCTGCGTTGCCATCAGATAAAAACAGTGATGCTGATTATCTGCCAGGTAGATGGAACAGACATCCGTTCCCATCGCCTGACAGGTTTCTTTAACCAGAAGCTCCAGCGCTTCCGCGAGATCGGCGGCGGCAGCCACTTTTTCAATCACTTCACGTAAACGCGTCAGCATCCGTTCCCCCTAATTCTGGCGCCGGCGACGGTAGGGAGACGGTGCCCGCACAGCCGTCGCTTCGCTGTTGGCAGGCATCACAACGGAAGAAAACTCTTTCATTACGCGGCGGTACACATCACGTTTGAAAGAGACCACCTGACGAACAGGATACCAATAGGTGACCCAGCGCCAGCCGTCGAATTCCGGCGACTTGCTGCGGGTCACATTGACCTCTTTGTCCTCGCAGAGCAGCTGAAGTAAGAACCAGCGCTGCTTCTGACCGATACAAACCGGTTTGGTATCCCAACGCACCAAACGTTTGGGTAATTTGTAGCGCAGCCAGTTGCGGGTGACCGCCAGGATACGCACATCTTTACGCGTTAAACCAACTTCCTCATACAACTCACGGTACATGGCCTGTTCCGGTGATTCGCCGGGATTGATACCTCCCTGAGGAAACTGCCACGAGTGCTGTCCGTAGCGGCGGGCCCATAAAACCTGGCCTTCCTTATTACAAATTACAATCCCGACATTCGGGCGGTAGCCATCATCATCAATCACTCGACTACCTCAGAAAAAAACTGAAAGATAGCCAATTGTTTCACACTCCCATCATGGGGTAAACCTCTGCACTCAAAATCCTTCAGCCCGCCGCATTTCCGGCTCTGACGGAAGAAAAACAACACACCGCGTTAACGGTTCCGGACAGTGGCAAATTCCTGAGAAAAACACTACACTATTCCTCTCTCAACGGGGTGCAGTTCCGGCTTTCCGGCCGGTGTTGCTGAGATAACACCCGAGGAACCTGATCCGGTTAATACCGGCGTAGGGATTTGAGCCGCCACTGCTGACAGCACAGCCTGTCGCCATCATGCTGCACTCAGATCCTTTGCCAATCCTTCCCTTACAGGAGCGCAAAGTGTTACAGAAACTGACCAGAAATATCATTGCAGGCGGTCTTGCCGCACTGTTTTCTTTCCAGGCGGCTGCAGATAACAGCAAGCCGGTTCTGACTGTCTATACCTATGACTCATTTGTTGCCGAGTGGGGACCGGGACCGGAAATTAAGAAAAACTTTGAAGCGCAATGCAATTGCGAACTAAAACTCGTCGGTCTGAGTGACGGCGTGACGCTGCTGAACCGTCTGCGGATGGAAGGTAAAAAATCACAGGCCGATATCATCTTAGGTCTGGATAACAACCTGATGCAGGCGGCACTGGATACCGGACTGTTTAAAGAAAGCAATGTTGATCAGTCAAAACTGGTGCTGCCGGTCAAATGGGAAAGCAAAACCTTTATTCCTTATGACTACGGCTGGTTTGCCTTTATCTACAACAAAGACACCCTGCCGAACCCGCCGAAAAGCATGAAAGAACTGCTTAACAGTGATCAGAAGCTGACCATTATTTATCAGGATCCGCGCACCAGCACACCGGGACTGGGATTACTGCTGTGGATGGAAAAACTCTACGGGGATGATGTGGCTGCACAGTGGGCCAAAATGGCGAACAAGACCCTGACGGTCACCAAAGGCTGGAGTGAATCTTACGGCCTGTTCCTGAAAGGTGAAGCTGACCTGGTACTGAGTTATACCTCTTCGCCTGGTTACCACATGCTGGCAGATAACAAAGATAACTATGCCGCAGCACTGTTTGAGGAAGGACATTATCTTCAGGTGGAAATGGCAGGTGTACTGGCCTCCTCAAAACACCCGGCACTGGCGGAACAGTTCATGCAGTTTATGCTGACACCGGATTTCCAGAAAACGCTGCCGACCACCAACTGGATGTATCCTGTGATTGATATGCCGCTGCCGCCGGTTTACGACAAAATGCCGAAACCGGCGAAAACGCTGGAATTTGATGCAAAAGAAGTGGCGAAAGAGCGCAATCAGTGGATACGGATATGGCAAAACGCAGTCAGCCGTTAATTGCCGCGTACCTGATACCGGGCGCACTCGCGTCCGGTCTTCTTCTGGTCGTTGCTGTCAGTGCCTTCGGGGCGCTGTGGTTTAACACACCGGATACAGACTGGCAGCAGATATGGGATGACAGCTACCTGTGGCATGTCGTCCGCTTTACCTTCTGGCAGGCTTTCTTATCCGCACTCTTTTCCGTTATCCCGGCTGTTTTCCTGGCCCGGGCACTCTGGCGCCGACGTTTCCCGGGACGGACGGTCTTTCTGCGGTTATGCGCGATGACGCTGGTACTGCCCGTGCTGGTAGCCGTATTCGGTATTCTGTCAGTTTACGGACGTAACGGCTGGCTGGCACATATTTCCGGTTTTCTGGATCTGGACTATACCTTCTCCCCGTACGGATTACAGGGCATTCTGCTGGCGCACATCTTCTTCAATATGCCGCTTGCCACCCGGATGCTGTATCAGCAGCTCGATAATATTGCCACGGAGCAGAGACAGCTCGCCGCTCAGCTTAATATGAATGAATGGCAGCATTTCCGGATTGTGGAATGGCCTTATCTGCGCCGTCAGTTGCTGCCGACCGCCGCACTGATTTTTATGCTCTGCTTTGCCAGTTTTGCCACGGTGCTGGCACTCGGTGGCGGCCCGGCGGCAACTACCATTGAACTGGCGATTTATCAGGCACTGAATTATGACTTTGATATTGGCCGCGCTGCCCTGCTGGCGCTGATCCAGCTGGTGTGCTGCATCGGGCTGGTGCTCGTCAGCCAGCATTTGTCCGGTCATTTTTCTGTCGGCTTTACCCAGTCACTGCAATGGCGCAACCCGCAGGACACGCTGCCGCGCAGACTGGCTGACGGCCTGATCATCCTCTGTGCCCTGCTGTTTCTGCTGCCGCCGTTTTTTGCCATCATCGCGGACGGTCTGAATCCGGGATTACTGCCGGTTCTGCAGCAACCGGCACTGTGGCGAGCTTTTTTCACCTCGCTCGGAATTGCGCTGGCTTCCGGTTTTATCTGTGTGCTGCTGACCATGATGCTGTTATGGAGCAGCCGTGAACTGCGGCTGCGGCAGGCGGTCAGAGCAGGACAGGCCATGGAGCTTTCCGGGCTGGTGATCCTCGCCATGCCGGGAATTGTACTGGCTACCGGGTTTTTCCTGCTGCTCAACAGCACGACCGGCACCACTGATTTGGGAGCAATTCCATACGGGCTGGTGATCCTGACCAACGCGCTGATGGCGATTCCGTATGCACTGAAAGTGCTGGATAACCCGATGCGTGACCTGGCTGAACGCTATAACCCGCTCTGTCTCTCGCTGAATATCAGCGGCTTCAACCGGCTGAAACTGATTGAACTGAAGGCTCTCCGTAACCCGCTGGCACAGGCAGTGGCATTTGCCAGTGTGCTGTCGGTCGGGGATTTTGGTGTGATCGCGCTGTTCGGCAATGAAGATTTCCGCACGCTGCCATTCTATCTTTATCAGCAGATCGGCGCTTACCGCAATGCGGATGCCGCGGTCACTGCACTGATCCTGTTTTTACTCTGTTTCGGGCTGTTTACCGTTCTGGAACGTCTGCCGGGGAAACGCCCATGATTTATTTTGATCATATTCTTTACCGCTATCAGCAACAGACCATGAATTTTCATTTTTCCGTTGCCGCCGGAGAAAAAATTGCCATTCTCGGCCCGAGCGGCGCGGGTAAAAGTACCCTGCTGTCACTGATTGCCGGGTTTCAGTTTGCCGAAAGCGGCACTATTCTGCTGAATAATGAAGATCACACCCGCACACCGCCCGCTTCACGCCCGGTATCCATGCTGTTTCAGGAAAATAACCTGTTTGCTCACCTGACGGCTGAACAGAATATCGCTCTCGGTTTTCATCCCGGGATGAAACTGAATGCGGAGCAAAAAGTGCAGCTGGCACAAATCGCTGAACAGGTTTCGCTGACACCACTGCTGAAACGGCTGCCGTCACAGCTTTCCGGCGGTCAGCGCCAGCGGGTGGCACTGGCACGGTGCCTGGTGCGTTCCCAGCCGGTTTTGCTGCTGGATGAACCTTTCTCCGCACTGGATCCGGCACTGCGCAATGAAATGCTGGCACTGCTGGAAACCATCTGTGATTCACGGCAGCTGACACTGATGATGGTCTCCCACAATACAGATGACGCGGCCAGAATCGCGCCCCGCGCGATGGTGGTGGATAACGGTACCATTGCCTTTGACGGCAGTACCGCCGCCCTGGTCAGCGGTGAGGTTCCCCAGGCTCAGATCCTCGGTATCCGTCCGTAAACCGCACCTTAAATACTGTATATATCCACACCACTCTGCTATAGTTATTTTTTCATCAGCAGAACGGACAAAATGATGGCAGGGCACAACAGTTTTCCCTCCCGTCAGGTGGCAGCACCGGCGGAAGCCGGTTTTATTCTGACCCGTCACTGGTCTGATACCCCGCGCGGTATTGAGGTCCGTTACTGGCTGGCGACAGATAACGGGCCACGGCATGTTTCTGTTCCGCTGCAGCAGGCTGTCGGCTTTGTCCCGCACCGGGAGCTGGCGGAAAGCCGTCCCTTCATTAACAACATTCCCGGCGCCACACTGACAGCACGTCCGCTAAAGGATTTTCATCAGGATGATGTCAGTGCCGTTTACTGCCGCCAGTACCGCCAGTTACAGCAACTGGAAAAACAGCTCGGCGAACAGCATCTGCACCTTTATGAAGCGGATATCCGCCCCTGCGAGCGCTATCTGATGGAGCGTTTTATCACCGCCGCTGTCTGGGTGCAGCCACAGCCGGATGGTCATGTGCTGATGAAACCGCATCCGGATTACCGCCCGGCGCTGAAAATCGTTTCTCTGGATATCGAAACCACCGAGTTCGGTGATCTTTACTCCATCGGGCTCTCCGGTTGCGGTGCTGATACTGTTTTTATGCTCGGCCCGGAGAACGGCACACCGCTGACCAATCCTGATTTCACGCTGGAGTATGTCCCGCGCCGCCCGGATCTGCTTCACCGTCTGAACCAGTGGCTGGCGGAACATGATCCGGACATGATAATCGGCTGGAGCCTGATCCAGTTTGATCTGCGCATTCTGCAGCGCCATGCGGAAAAATATCAGATCCCGCTGATTTTCGGCCGTAATAATGCCCCGCTTTCCTGGCGGGAGCACGGCTTCAAACCCGGACAATTTTTTGCCGGTGCTCCGGGGCGGCTGATTATTGACGGTATCGATGCCCTGAAAGCCGCGACCTGGCAGTTCCCGTCTTTCAGTCTGGAGGCCGTGTCTCAGACACTGCTCGGCGAGGGCAAAGACAGCGATTCCCCGTATGACCGCATGGATGAAATCAACCGCCGTTTCCGTGAGGATAAACCGGCGCTGGCACGGTATAACCTTCAGGACTGCCGTCTGGTCACCCGGATTTTTGAGCACACCCATCTGACAGAATTTTTACTGGCGCGGGCTGCCGTAACCGGCCTGGCACCGGATCGCATGGGGGGTTCTGTCGCCGCCTTCACCCATCTTTATCTGCCGCCGATGCACCGTAAAGGCTATGTCGCACCCGACCCCGGCGAGAAACCCGGTGAGCCGATACCGGGCGGCTTTGTGATGGATTCTGCCCCGGGATTATATGACTCGGTGGTGGTGCTGGATTTTAAAAGCCTGTACCCCTCCATTATCCGCACTTTTCTCATTGATCCGATTGGCATGGTCGAAGGTCTTGCCGCACCGGAACAGGCGGTTCCCGGGTTTAAGGGCGCGTATTTTTCCAGGGAAACCAACTGCCTGCCGGATATCGTCAACCGAATCTGGCATGAGCGGGACATGGCAAAACTGGCAGGGGATAAGCCGCTGTCGCAGGCACTGAAAATTATTATGAATGCGTTTTGTGGTGTTCTGGGTGCCGCCGGATGCCGTTTTTATGATCCGCGCCTGACCTCCTCCGTCACCATGCGCGGACATGACATCATGCGAAAAACCCGCACTATTATTGAGTCTCTGGGTTATCAGGTCATTTACGGCGATACCGATTCCACCTTTGTCTGGCTGAAAAGTGCGCACAGTGAAGCGAATGCGGAACGTATCGGACGCTGGCTGGTGGAAAAGATCAATCAGTGGTGGCAGACACATTTAAAGGACGAATACGGACTGATCTCCGCCCTGGAAATTGAGTATGAAACCCACTACCGCCGCTTTCTGATGCCGACGATCCGCGGAACTGACCTCGGCAGCAAGAAACGGTATGCGGGGCTTTCGGGGGATAACATGGTCTTTCGCGGGCTGGAGACGGTCCGCAGTGACTGGACACCGCTGGCACAGCATTTCCAGCAAACCCTGTACCGGCTGATTTTCGATAAAATGCCGTATCAGCAGTTTATCCGTGATTATGTCCGTGACACACTCGCGGGACGCTACGATGACCGGCTGGTGTACCGCAAGCGTCTGCGCCGTCCGCTGGCGGATTATCAGCGTAATGTGCCGCCTCATGTCAAAGCGGCCAGAATGGCGGATGAGTATAATGTCCGCATGAATCGTCCGCCGCAGTACCAGCGCGGTGCGGGGATAAGCTATATTATTACCCGCTCCGGGCCGCAGCCGCTGGAGATTCTGACGGCACCGCCGGACTATGAGCATTACATTAATAAACAACTGATGCCGATAGCCGACGCCATTCTGCCTTTCCTGGAGGATAACTTCACCACATTGTTAACCGGGCAATTATTGATGCCATTTTAATTTTGCCATTTTACAGGTGACGATGCGGATCTTATGGATTAACATAGCGCCCCTTTACTGCTTTTAACACCGGAGCAGAGTGATGCAGCTGACGCTGCTGTTCTGACTGTCGGTGTTTTTTCCCGGTGAATACAATGCCGTTTTTGTATCACCGGTAATGATGTCCACAGCATTTTTCTAATTAGCCCTGAATAACAGAATCGAGCCAAAAATATGCCGTTTACTCTTGGTCAACGCTGGATAAGCGATACTGAAAGCGAGCTGGGATTAGGTACAGTTGTATCTGTCGACGCCCGGATGATCACCCTTCTTTTCCCTGCCACCGGTGAAAACCGTCTCTATGCCGCAGCCGATGCCCCTATCACCCGTGTGATGTTCAACGAAGGGGATACCGTTACCAGTCACGAAGGCTGGCAGCTCAGTGTGACCGCCGTTGAAGAGAGCGACGGATTATTAACCTATACCGGGCAGCGTACCGATACCGGTGAGGAAAATGTCCGCCTGCGCGAAGTGTTTCTCGACAGTAAACTGACATTTAATAAACCTCAGGATCGCCTGTTTGCCGGTCAGATTGACCGTATGGATCGCTTTGCGCTGCGCTACCGTGCCCGCAAATTCCTGAGTGAAGAGTACCGCCGCGCCACCAGCGGCCTGCGCGGCATCCGCGCCAGCCTGATCCCGCATCAGCTGTTTATCGCCAATGAAGTCGGTAAACGCCACGCGCCGCGTGTTCTGCTGGCGGACGAAGTGGGCCTGGGTAAAACCATTGAAGCCGGGATGATTATCCACCAGCAGTTAATGGCCGGACGCGCCGAGCGCGTGCTGATTATCGTACCGGAAAGCCTTCAGTACCAATGGCTGGTGGAAATGCTGCGCCGTTTCAATCTGCGGTTTTCTCTGTTCGATGACAGCCGCTACACCGAAGCACAGCACGAGAGTGACAACCCGTTTGAGACCGAACAGCTGGTATTATGCTCGCTGGATTTTGTCCGCAAGAGCAAGCCGCGTTTTGAACACCTGGCGGAAGCCGGCTGGGATATGCTGGTGGTGGATGAAGCACACCATCTGGTCTGGAGCGAAGAAGCGCCAAGCCGCGAGTATCAGGTGATTGAAACCCTGGCAGAAAGCATTCCGTCTGTACTCCTGCTGACCGCCACTCCGGAACAGCTGGGCATGGAGAGCCACTTTGCGCGTCTGCGCCTGCTGGACCCGAACCGTTTCCATGATTTCGAAACCTTTGTTGCCGAACAGCAAAAATATCAGCCGGTTGCCGATGCGGTCACTCTGCTGCTCGACCGCGCACCGCTGACCAAAGATCAGCAAAATGCCATTCATGACCTGATCGCCGAACAGGATATTGAGCCGCTGCTGAAAGCCGCCAATACCGACAGTGAAGACGGCGAAAATGCCCGTCGCGAGCTTATCAGCATGCTGATGGACAGACACGGCACCAGCCGCCTGCTGTTCCGCAACACCCGCAACGGTGTGAAAGGCTTCCCGCGCCGCGAACTGAAAGCCATTAAAATGCCGCTGCCGGCACAGTATCAGACCGCGATTAAAGTCGCCGGGATCATGGGCAGCAAGAAAACCACGGAAATCAAAGCCCGTGAGATGCTCTATCCGGAGCAGATTTATCAGGAATTTGAAGGCGAAAACGCCACCTGGTGGAACTTCGACCCGCGTGTTGAATGGCTTCTCGGCTTCCTGCTGGCAAACCGCAATGAAAAAGTGCTGGTAATTTGTGCCCAGGCCGCAACCGCTCTGCAGCTGGAGCAGGTTCTGCGCGAGCGCGAAGGCATCCACGCTGCGGTTTTCCATGAGAATATGTCCCTGCTGGAACGCGACCGGGCGGCGGCCTACTTTGCCTCCGAAGAGGAAGGCGCACAGGTGCTGCTCTGCTCTGAAATCGGTTCTGAAGGGCGTAACTTCCAGTTTGCCAATCAGCTGGTGATGTTCGATCTGCCGTTTAACCCGGATCTGCTGGAGCAGCGTATCGGACGCCTCGACCGTATCGGTCAGAAACGCGATATTCAGATCAGTATTCCGTATCTGGAAAATACCGCACAGGCCGTACTGCTGCGCTGGTTCCACGAAGGTCTGGAAGCCTTTGAATATACCTGTCCGACCGGCCGCACCATCTATGACCGCTATTACGACAGACTGATTAACCTGATGGCAAACCCGGCGGATCTCAGTGGTTTTGATGAATTTATCGCGGAATGCCGGAAGACCCATGATGTACTGAAACAACAGCTGGAACAGGGCCGTGACCGCCTTCTGGAGATGCATTCCAACGGCGGCGAAGCCGGTAATGAGCTGGCTGCTGAAATTGCGGATCAGGATGAAGATACCGAACTGGTCACCTTTGCCCTGAATCTGTTTGATATTGTCGGCATCAATCAGGATGACCGCAGCGATAACATGATAGCCCTGACTCCGTCTGACCACATGCTGGTGCCGGATTTTCCGGGTCTGCCGGAAGACGGCTGCACCATCACCTTTAAGCGTGAACAGGCATTGTCCCGCGAAGACACACAGTTTATCAGCTGGGAACACCCGATTATCCGCAACGGTCTGGATCTCGTCCTGTCCGGTGATACCGGCAGCTGTGCGGTCTCCGTGCTGAAAAACAAAGCCCTGCCGGTCGGCACACTGCTGACAGAGCTGATTTATGTGGTGGAAGCACAGGCTCCGAAGAATCTGCAGCTGACCCGCTTCCTGCCGCCGACACCGGTGCGTCTGCTGATGGATGTGAAAGGCAATAATCTGGCATCTCAGGTGGAGTTTGAAAGCTTTAACCGCCAGCTGAATGCCGTAAACCGCCATACCGGCAGTAAGTTTGTCAATGCGGTGCAAAATGAGGTGCATCAGGTGCTGCGTCTGTCCGAAGACGTTGTTGCCGGTCAGGCCCGTGAGCTGATTACCGCAGCGAAAGCAATGGCTGATCAGCACCTTACTCTGGAACACGACCGTCTGCTGGCACTGAAATCGGTTAACCCGAACATCCGTGATGACGAGCTTGATGCCATTGAGGAAGAACGTCAGCAAATCCTGTCACATCTGGATGATGCCAACTGGCGCCTGGATGCTATCCGGCTGATTGTCGTTTCACATCAGTAACCTGTATCCCGGCAGAGAATATCTGCCGGGTCTCTGATTTGGTGATCCCATGCTAATGGAACCCTATAACCCGCCTGCCGATCCCTGGCTGAACATCCTCTGGCAGGATGAAAGTATCATTGTGGTGAATAAACCAAGCGGGCTGCTTTCCGTACCCGGCCGTGCGCCCGAACATAAAGACAGTGTGATGACACGCATTCAGCGTGATTATCCGGCCGCAGAATCTGTTCATCGTCTGGATATGGCAACCAGTGGTATTATTGTGGTTGCGCTGACCAAAGCCGCCGAGCGGGAGCTTAAACGGCAGTTCCGCGAACGGGAACCAAAAAAAACCTATGTCGCCCGTATCTGGGGACATCTGGAGCCGGAAACCGGCATGGTGGATTTACCGCTCATTTGTGACTGGCCGAACCGGCCGAAACAGAAAGTGTGTTTTGAAACCGGCAAACCGGCTCAGACAGGTTATGAAGTGCTGGAATATGAGGAAAATGCCACACGGGTAAGACTGTTTCCGGTTACCGGACGTTCGCATCAGTTGCGGGTGCATATGCTGGCACTGGGACACCCGATTCTGGGGGACCGTTTTTATGCACATGATGAAGCAAGAGCCGCAGCGCCCCGGCTGCAGCTTCATGCAGAGGCGCTGTCTGTCACACATCCGGCAAACGGTAAGCCGATGCATTTTACTTGTAAATCAGATTTTTAGTGGATTAACACGGTCACCGAATTCATTGAGGCAAGAATCAGGCAAAGTGCTAATCCCGCTACTCCGATAAGAACACGGGTATTGGCCATGGATCATATCCTTAACATATTTAATAAAATATTTACGTAATTTTTCAACTACATTTATATTTTATAGCAATTATATGAAAAGAATATGATCCGCCCTGCACTTTCCCGGCAACACGTTTTATACCTTAAAAACAGGATTAAACGGATTTATTTAAAGCCTTTCTCTTTTTTAATGAGATCATATGCTGCCTGGATAGATTGCGCTTTCTCTTTCGCCAGTTCCATCATTTCCGGTGGTAATCCCTTCGCTACCAGTTTATCCGGGTGATGTTCACTCATCAGCTTACGGTAGGCGCGTTTGATAACCGTACTGTCGTCGCTTTCTTTCACGCCCAGCACCCGGTAAGCGGCGGCAAGGTCTGCGGTCTGATCGCGGTAATAACCCTGCTGAGACTGCTGCTGCCAATTACCGCTCTGTGCCCCGCCGTGCATCTGCGCCTGCATCATTGCCAGCACATTTTCAAACTGATGACGCGGGATCCCCAGCTCTTCGGCGATCACCAAAAGTACCTGGCGTTCATTCGGATGCAGTTCCCCGTCACCGAACGCCGCCTGGATCTGGATTTCCAGAAACATGCGCAGTAAATCCGCCCGCCCGTAACAGGCGCGGCGTAACTGGCGCAGTGCATCGCGCAGCGGGAAACCGGCCGCTTTACCTTCACGGAAAGCATTCTGAGCCTGAGTCCGTGCACTGCCGTGCAACTGCATGCGATCCATCAGAGCGGTGGCCAGATAAATGTCTGACTCCGTTACCCGGCCTTTTGATTTGGTCAGATGCCCCAGAATCTGAAAGGTTGTGCTGAAAAAGAGTGCCTGTCTGGACTGATTGTTGCTGAATGAGCCACCCAATTGCTGACTGCGGACTTTATCAATCGCATGACCAATAAGAAAGCCGAGAAAAATACCCCAAAAACCGGCCCCTGACGCCATGCCTAATAAAATTCCGATGATTTTTCCCAAATAGTGCATATACTCCTCAATTCAACAATGCCCTTGGCGCAATTTTGCATTATCATACTACCCATTCTGTACGATGCCTAACGCCATTTGGATACGTGAACCTGTTTCACGCGCGCTCTTTTTTCGTGTAAATTAGGCTTTTGGCGTTCGGGCAATGTGCTACCGAGGACGGAATTGCAGACATACTTATGAAGAAGAGTTATCCAACCCTGCTGGCCACCATTATCTGGACAGCGTTATACAGTCAGGCAGCACAAGCCGCCACACTTGCCGAGCAATGTATGCTGGGTGTTCCGGTGTATGACGAGCCGGTTGTTGACGGTAAGCCCGGCGATTTTCCGGTCAATATCACTGCACAAGGTGTGTCAGGCGAATATCCGCACGCGGTAAAATATGATGGTGGCGTTGATATCCGCTCAGGTAACCAGAATCTGAAAGCGGAGGAAGTGGAAGTCACCCAGAGCGGTGAAGAAACTAATCCTGTCCGTATTGCGACAGCGACCGGTGATGTCCGCTATTCTGATCCGCAAATCCGTCTGAAAGGGCCGAAAGCGTGGCTGAATCTCAATAACAATGATGCTGATGTTGAGAAAGGTGATTACCAGATGGTCGGCCGTCAGGGCCGCGGTGATGCCGACAAAATGAAGCTTCGAGGCGAAAACCGTTATACCATCCTCGAAAACGGGGTCTTTACCTCCTGCCTGCCGGGCAATGACAGCTGGAGCGTCAAAGGCTCTGAGGTCATTATTGACCAGGAAGAGCAGGTTGCGGAAATCTGGAACGCCCGTTTCCGTGTCGCCAATGTCCCGATCTTCTACAGCCCGTACCTCCAGTTACCGATCGGTGATAAACGCCGCTCCGGTTTTCTGATCCCGAACGGCAGCTATTCCAAATCATCCGGCCTGGAATTTACCCTGCCGTATTACTGGAATATCGCCCCGAATTACGATGCCACTATCACGCCGCACTATTTCAGTAAACGCGGCCTGAAAATGGATAA
Organism: Morganella sp. B601; assembly: GCF_051172335.1. Classification (NCBI taxonomy): domain Bacteria; kingdom Pseudomonadati; phylum Pseudomonadota; class Gammaproteobacteria; order Enterobacterales; family Morganellaceae; genus Morganella; species Morganella sp. B601. The sequence goes on along the minus strand of NZ_JBPIZE010000006.1, from coordinate 134,434 downwards.
TGAGTTCCGTTACCTGACACAATTCGGTACAGGCACACTGGCCTTTGATTTCCTGCTGGATGACTCGCAGTATAAGAAAGACAAAGAAGCCGCCGGTGATGCAGAGTGGGCAAAACGGGAATCCAATGACCGCTGGTTATTCTACTGGGGTCACAGCGGGTCGTTTGCACAGGACTGGTGGTTCTCTTCTGACTACACCAAAGTCAGTGACTCGCGCTATTTTACCGATTTCACATCCGCTTACGGTAACTCCACTGACGGCTATGCCACGCAAAAACTGGCTGTGGGTATCCGAAAATCGAACTGGAACGCCACCGTAACCGCCAAACAGTTCCAGATTCTGACCAACAATGATAACGCGACCTCCTACCGTGCTGAGCCGCAGTTAGATCTCAATTATTATAAAAATGACCTCGGAGTGTTTGATTTCCGTGCCTACGGTCAGGTCTCCCGCTTTACCAGCGTAGGTAAAAATAATCCGGATGCTGTCCGTATTCATGCGGAACCGACACTCAGCATGCCGCTGTCTAACGGCTGGGCCAGCTTCAATACTGAAGCGAAACTGATGGCAACCCATTATGATCAGGATATTCCTGAAGTACTGAAGAACTCCGAACTTGAAAAAAATGTTACCCGGGTGCTGCCGCAGTTTAAAGCTGATGCGAAGATGATCTTCGAGCGGCCGATGTTCTTTAATGACAGCTTCACCCAGACATTAGAGCCGCGCGCGCAATACCTGTATGTCCCGTATAAAAACCAGGACAATATCAATAACTTTGACTCCACACTGATGCAGTCCAGCTACAGCGGTCTGTTCCGTGACCGCATGTACAGTGGTCTGGATCGCATTGCATCCGCCAACCAGGTCACTACCGGGATAACCAGCCGGATTTATGATGATGAATTAGTTGAACGATTTAACGTTTCTGTGGGTCAAATCTACTACTTTGAACGTCCGCGTACCGGTGACTCTCAAAATACTGTCGTGGATGAAAAAGATGAAACCGGTTCGATGGTCTGGGCAGGTGATTCCATGTGGCGTTATAACGACAACTGGGGCCTGAAAGGCGGTATTCAGTATGACCGCCGTCTGGGCAGTGTCTCCATGTCCAACGCTACTCTGGAATACCGTCAGGATGCCGAGCGTCTGATTCAGCTGAATTACCGCTATGTGGACCGGGACTATATTCAGGCTATGCGTCAGCATACCCGGTATGGCGAAAAATACGTTTCACCGCCAAACCAGCAAGGCATCTCTCAGGTCGGTATTGTGGCCAGCTGGCCAATTGCGGAGCAGTGGGCTTTTGTCGGTCAGTATTACTATGACACCAAAGAGAGCCAGCCGGCCAGCCAGTTAGTCGGTCTGCAATACAATACCTGCTGCTGGGCGGCAAACGTCGGTTACGAGCGTAAGATTATCGACTGGAAAAATGATGCCAGTGAGTACGACAATAAAATCACGTTTAATATCGAATTACGCGGTATGAGCAGCAATTACAGTCTGGGCAGCCAGAAAATGCTTGAGCGCGGTATTCTGCCGTATGTTCCGGCATTTTAACCGCCTGAGCTGACACAATTTTCACATGCCGTACCGGCGGTACGGCGATACGAAACATGATGGGATACTTATGAAAAACTGGAGAACACTCATTCTCGGCCTGATGTTCACGGCAAGCACAACCTCATTTGCAGCACCGCAGCAGCTTGATAAAGTTGCGGCAGTCGTGAATAACGGTGTGGTTCTGGAGAGTGATGTCAATAATATGCTTCAGACTGTCACCATGAATGCCCGCAATGCCGGTCAGCAGATTCCGGATCAGGCAACATTACGTCAGCAGATTCTTGAACGTCTTATCATGGACAATATCGTGATGCAGATGGCCGGACAGATGCAGATCTCTATCCCTGACCAGGCGGTTGACGGCGCTATCGAAGATATCGCCCGTCAGAACAACATGACCCTTGCCCAGATGAAAGATCGTCTGAAACGCGACGGTATGAGCTATGACAAATACCGCAGCGATATCCGCAAAGAAATGATGATGGCGGAAGTCCGTAACAACGAAGTCCGCCGCCGTGTCGTGATCCTGCCGCAGGAAGTTGATTCTCTGGCAAACCTTATCAGCACACAGAACGCTGCAGATACTGAACTGAACATCAGCCATATCCTGATCCCGCTGCCGGAAAATCCGACAGAAGAGCAGATGAATGCAGCAAAAGAAAAAGTCACCACCATTATGAATGAACTTCAGCATGGTGCTGACTTCGGTAAACTGGCGATCACCTATTCTGCGGATCCGCAGGCGCTGAAAGGCGGTAATATGGGCTGGAGCCGTTTACAGGAGCTGCCGGGTCTGTTTGCCGAGCGCCTTCAGACAGCCAAAAGTGGTGAGATTGTCGGACCGGTGCGTTCCGGTGTCGGCTTCCACATTCTGCGCGTGAATGAAGTCCGCGGAAACAGCCAGCCGATTTCTGTGACCGAAGTGAAAGCCCGTCATATTCTGATCAAACCGTCACCGGTGATGACCGATGACCAGGCCCGCAGCAAACTGCAGCAGATTGCCTCTGATGTGAAAAGCGGTAAAACCTCCTTTGATGCTGCGGCAAAACAATTCTCAGAAGATCCGGGCTCTGCCCTGCGCGGTGGTGAGTTAGGCTGGTCAATGCCTGATATCTACGACCCGGCTTTCCGTGACGCACTGATGAAACTGAAAAAAGGCGAACTGAGTCAGCCTGTCCGCTCCTCTTTCGGCTGGCACCTGATCCAGCTTGAAGATACCCGCAACGTGGATAAGACCGAAGCGGCTCAGAAAGATCGCGCTTACCGTATGCTGTTTAACCGTAAATTCAGCGAAGAATTACAGAGCTGGATGCAGGAACAGCGCGCCGGCGCTTACGTGGAAATTTTAGATGGCAGTAACAAATAAGCTGAAACCTGTCGTTATTACCCCCGGCGAACCTGCCGGGGTTGGTCCTGACCTGACAGTCGCGCTGGCACAGCGCGACTGGCCGGTAAAACTGGTAGTTTGTGCCGACCCGCAGCTGATGCAGCAACGCGCACACGCCCTGTCACTGCCGCTCACCCTTGAACCTTATTCACCGGATACCGCCTGTCAGCCGCAGCGCGCCGGTACACTGACGATTCTGCCTGTTGAACTGAAAGCGCCGGCTGTCGCCGGTGAGCTTAACGTGGCAAATGCCGCCTATGTGACCGAAACACTGGCCCGTGCCTGTGACGGCTGTTTACAGGGTGAATTTGGTGCTTTGATTACAGGTCCGGTACACAAAGGCATCATTAACGATGCAGGGATCCCGTTTATCGGCCACACAGAATTTTTCGCTGACCGCAGTCACTGCAAACGTGTGGTGATGATGCTGGCCACAGAAGAAATGCGGGTAGCACTGGCGACCACGCATCTGCCGATTTTACAGGTTCCGGCAGCCGTTGACCGCACCTGCCTGCATGAAGTGATCACCATCCTCAATCATGACCTGCGCACCAAATTCGGTATCACACAGCCGCATATCATCGTCTGTGGTCTGAACCCGCATGCGGGGGAAGGTGGCCATATGGGGCATGAAGAGATAGACACCATTATCCCGGCACTCGATGAGCTGCGGACACAGGGCATTTCCCTGGAAGGTCCGCTGCCGGCAGACACCCTGTTCCAGCCGAAATACCTGGAGCGTGCGGATGCCGTGCTCGCCATGTATCACGATCAGGGTCTGCCTGTGCTAAAATATCAGGGATTCGGCCGTGCCGTGAATATCACGCTGGGACTGCCGTTTATCCGGACCTCTGTCGACCACGGCACAGCCCTGGAACTGGCAGGTACCGGCAAAGCAGATGTGGGTAGTTTTATTACCGCATTAAATTTAGCGATTACAATGATTAAAAACAGTCAATGAATACACGAGTCCATCAGGGGCATTTTGCCCGTAAACGTTTCGGGCAGAACTTCTTAACCGATCAATTTATTATCGACAGCATTGTCGCGTCGATTAACCCGCAACCCGGCCAGGCGATTGTTGAAATCGGGCCGGGACTGGCTGCACTGACTGAGCCGGTCGCCGATCGCATGGACAAAATGACGGTCATTGAAATTGACCGTGATCTGGCCGCCCGTCTGGCCAGCCATCCGTTTTTACAAAGCAAACTGACCATTATTCAGCAGGATGCCATGACCGTGGATTTTACGGCACTGGCACAGGAACGCGGCCAGCCGCTGCGGGTGTTCGGTAACCTGCCGTACAATATCTCCACGCCGCTGATGTTCCATCTGTTCACGTTCACTAACGCAATCAGTGACATGAACTTTATGCTGCAAAAAGAAGTGGTTAACCGTCTGGTTGCCGGTCCGGGCAGCAAAACATACGGCCGCCTGAGTGTCATGGCACAGTATTACTGCCAGGTCGTTCCGGTTCTGGATGTACCGCCGACGGCATTCCGCCCGGCACCAAAAGTGGATTCAGCGGTTGTCCGTCTGATCCCGCACCGCGAAAATCCGTATGTGCTGAAAGATGTTGCGCTGCTCAGCCGTGTGACCACGCAGGCCTTTAACCAGCGCCGCAAAACGATCCGCAACAGCTTAGGTGATCTGTTCAGTCCGGAAACCCTGACTGAACTGGGTATTGATCCGGCCACCCGTGCAGAAAATATCAGTGTTGCGCAATACTGTCTGATGGCCAATTACCTGGCGGAACATCCCGCCTCATAGGGGATTCATCATGAATAACGACCCGAGAATTTGTATTCAGGTTCAGAGTGTTTATATCGAAAGTCAGTCTGAACCGGATGCGGAACGCTATGTTTTCGCGTATACCGTTTCTATCCGTAACCTGGGTCGTGATCCTGTGCAGCTTATCAGCCGCTACTGGCGTATCACTAACAGTGAAGGCCGCCAGACAGAAGTTCAGGGGGAAGGTGTCATCGGTGAACAACCGGTGATCCGGCCCGGTGAAGAGTATCGTTATACCAGCGGCACGGTTCTGGAAACACCGCTGGGCACCATGGAAGGTTATTACACTATGGTGGATCACGAGGGTGCGGATTTCATCAGTGAGATCCCTGTTTTCCGGCTCGCAATACCAACCTTTATTCACTGATTTTCTATGGCAACCTATCTTATCGGCGATGTTCATGGCTGTTACCATGAACTTCGCGCATTACTGGCTCAGGCTGATTTTGATCCGCAGGCAGATACTCTGTGGCTGACCGGTGATCTGGTCGCCCGCGGCCCGGATTCACTGGATGTCCTCCGCTATGTCAAAAGCCTGGGTGACTGCGTCAGGCTGGTGCTCGGCAATCATGACCTGCATCTGCTGGGGATCTACGCGGGGATCAGCCGTAACAAACCGCGCGATCATCTGAACAAACTGCTCAGCGCACCGGATCTGGATGAGCTGATCAACTGGCTGCGCCGTCAGCCGATGTTGCAGGTTGATCATGAGAAAAAGCTGATCATGGCACACGCCGGGATCACCCCGCAGTGGGATCTGGATACCGCCATTCTGTGTGCCCGTGAAGTGGAAGCGGTTCTCAGCAGTGATACCTATCCGCTGTTCATTAATGCTATGTATGGTGACCTGCCGAATGACTGGTCACCTTCCCTCACCGGCCTGCCGCGTCTGCGTTTTTCCACCAATGCACTGACCCGGATGCGTTACTGTTTCCCGGGCGGACAGCTGGATATGGTCTGCAAAGATAAACCGGATCAGGTTTCCGCGCCGCTGAAACCCTGGTTTGCCCTGCCGTCAAAACTGCCGGAAGGCTACAGTGTGGCCTTTGGTCACTGGGCGTCACTGGAAGGCAAAGGAGCACCACGCGGTATCTATGCACTGGATACCGGCTGCTGCTGGGGCGGACAACTCACCATGCTGCGCTGGGAAGATCGCTGCTATTTCTGGCAGGAGTCTTTTGCGGTGCGGGATGAGGATGATGACTGACCGGCCACCGGTAACAGACAAGAAAAAAGCAGAGCCGGTGGCTCTGCTTTTTTTATATCAGCATTATTTATGAAATAATACGAATCAACTGATTAATCAGCTCTTACGGCGCTCTAAGATTTCAAAGCAGAAACCGTGAGAGTTTGCTTCATCCGCGTCATGATATTCCATAAAAGTGGAGTCCCACTCATCCGGCTCATAGTCAGGGAAGTAAGTATCCCCGCTGACTTCCGCATCAACGTGTGTCAGATATAAACGATCCGCCAGCGGCAGGAATTGTCCGTAGACTTTACCGCCGCCCATCACCATGATCTCGCCGTCTGTTTCTTTCTGTGCAATCACCAGAGCTTCTTCCACAGACTTAGCCCAGACCACGCGATCATCGTTGCCCGGCGTACGGCTGAGCACGATATTAAGGCGATCCGGCAGAGGACGGCCGATAGATTCATAAGTCACGCGACCCATGATCACCGGTTTATTCACCGTATTACGTTTAAACCATGCCAGGTCTTCCGGCAGTGTCCATGGCATCGCATTTTCCATGCCAATAACCCGATCCATAGCTAAAGCAGCGATCAAGCTAATGTTCATTCATTTCACCTTAGGGCTGAGAGAAATTTTGCCGTCACTATACGTAAACTACTCAATGCCGTCGACTGAATTCAGTGTTTCATCAATACAAATAATTTATTTGTCTTCACACTTGAAGGTGAGTCATACTTTTACTCTGCATTCATGTCTTTTTCAGCAAGGATATACCACATGTATGACGCCACTCTGATGGTCACCACCATCGCTGCGCTCGGTATGATTTCCCCGGGCCCGGACTTCTTTCTGATTGTGAAAAACGCAGCCCGTTACCAGCGTGCCGCCGCCATGATGACCGCGCTGGGCGTGCTGTCCGCGATAGCTATTCACATGACCTACTGCGTGGCCGGGCTTGCTGTGATCATCACCACCACACCGTGGCTGTTTATGATCCTCAAATATGCCGGAGCGGCTTACCTTATCTGGATAGGGATCAACAGCCTGCTGGCACGTGCCGGACATACCCTTGATACCGGGGACGGCTCACATCAGCGCATTTCTTATAAGAAAGCCTTTATGCAGGGATTCCTCTGCAACCTGCTGAACCCGAAAGCCACACTCTTTTTCCTTGCTATTTTTACCCAGGTGCTGGATATCAATTCCGGATTTGGTGAAAAACTCTGGTATGCTGCTATTGTGATGGGACTGGCGGTGGTTTACTGGCCATCGCTGGTACTGCTGATTCAGAGTGCTCCGGTACGCCACGGATTGGCGAAAATTCAGAAATATATCGATAAGGTCCTTGGCGTCGTCCTGATTGGCTTTGGCGTCCGGGTCGCAATGAGCTGATGATTATGATAATGAAAACAGATAAATACACTTTTCAGCCGGAATTTCAGAATGTGATACAGGATGCAGTACAGTCCCTGTGTACTGCACTGCCGGGTATTCTGCACAGCATCTATGTTTACGGCAGTGTGGCTGAAGGCCGCGCTGTCCCGGGCCGCTCTGATCTGGATCTGACCCTGGTTTTGCACCGGCCGCTCAGTGCGGCGGAAAAAACCATTCTCCGTTGTCTGGACAAAGCACTGACCGCGCGTCACAGCAGTGTGTCAAAAATCGGGTTTGATACCGGCCTGCTGTCAGAAGTGACCTCTGCGGAAGAACAGCCGGTCTGGGCTTACTGGCTGGCACACTTTTGCCTGCCGGTCTGGGGTGATGACCTGACACTGAAACTGCCTGTCGTGACACTGAACCGTGAGATTATACACGGCATTAACGGTGATTTTCCGGTACTCGTCCGTACCAACCTGATGCAGTTACAGAAAAGCCCGCCTCTGACTGAGATCCGGCGGATAAAACGGGAAACCGCGCGGCGTCTGCTGCGTGCCACCGCCCTGGTGTGGAATGACTATGAGACCTGCACTTACCCGCTGCCGCTGCCGCAGATGGCCGGAAAAGCGATTGCGCTGTATCCGGAAAAGCGCCACGCGATCACCTTCCTGCTGGGGCAGACCGAAGAACCGGATACCGGCATCATTCAGTTTATCGCGGTTGCCGGGACATTCTCCCGCTGGCTGCGGGATGAGGAAAAACGGCTGCTGAGCCGCTGAGAAACCATAAAAAACCGCTGATTATTCAGCGGTTTTTTTATATCCGGTATTTTAATACTGAGAAGACGGCTCGATTTCCAACTGCCCGGTAACCCCTCTGTCCGCCTGCTCCAGGAACTGGCTGTAATAGAAGAACGGGAAGTGAGAATACGATGGCTGCATCATCTGCACCAGCAATTCACTGCGCCCGTCAATCCAGACAGTGTCTTTCCAGCCGTAATCCTGCGGCTGCGGTGACTGGCCGTTATGGTTGATCACCTTAAAGCGGACACCGCTGATATGGAACGGCTGCGGAGTATCAGTTGTGACAACCCAGCGCTCCCAGTTGCCCTGCTGTGTGCGGATATCGGTGCGGCTCATATCCCACATTGCGCCGTTAATCCCCGGCGGTGACAGACTGAGTGACACATCGCGGTTACGGACACCGGTCGTGATCTGTGTCGGATCCTGAATCAGGGTGGTTGGCAGGTTATCCGTTACCAGCGAGATCAGGCCGGTTGCGCGGATAGTCAGCACATTGGTATTCACCAGTGTGTTTGATGTCTCAAACAGACTTTTAAAACGCTCTGTCAGAGTAGCGGATTCCCCGGCCGTGATAGTCAGTGTTTCTGTTTTTGACATATCGATCAGCACTTCGCGTCGTTCACCCGGCGACAGGGACAGCACCTCAACCGCCACCGGTGACGGCAGCAGGCCCTGATCAGAGGCAATCATATAGAACGGACGGCCATCACTGAGTTTCAGTTCAAAGCGGCGTGCGTTTGCAGCATTGACCATGCGCAGCCGGATCCAGCCTTTCGACACTTCCAGATACGGATCTTCCGCACCGTTGACGATCAGCCGGTCACCGATAAACATACCGTCACTTTCTGTGCGGTACTCTGGTGAACCGAAGGAATCCAGGCGTTTATCCTGAATGATCAGCGGGAAATCATTGACGCCGTACTCTTTCGGCAGCGGCAGATTACGGCTTTCCTCATCATCCACAATCCACATGCCGGCGAGCCCGTTATAAACGTGCGGCGCCATCCGGTTCGGGGTATTGGCATGATACCAGCAGGTTGCAGCCGGCTGGCGCACCGGGATCACCGGCGACCAGTCAGTATTTGGCGAAATCAGACGCGCGGCACCCCCGGCGACCGTTCCCGGCACCAGCAGCCCGCTGACATTGACCGCAACCGGCTCTGACAAGCGGTTGCTGTAAATCATTTTGATGTCATCGCCGTTACGGACGCGGACAGTCGGCCCGAGATAACGGCCGTTAAAGCCCCAGACACTGGCCTGAGTTTTACCGTTAAATGACCAGTGTGTGCGCTGCATCGTCAGAAATAACGGCTGTCCGTTGCGGCTTTCCAGCAATGGCGGAACAGGTAACGGTTGACTGCCGCCCTCATCTGCCGCGCGGACAGACAGAGGCAGTGAGCCTAAACACACAGCTAAGCCGGATGCTTGAATAAACCGGCGCCGACTCAGGGTCATAGCATCTCCGAAAAAAACGTTTCCATGATTTTTATGATTTGTGCCGAACACCCGTATGCCGGTGAGCAGACAGAGACATCCGTGTTATCGTTTCATGAAGGGCATACGCTTAACAACGGAGTGTTAAGCGTATGATATAGCGGATGAAGAGCAATTCCTAAACTTATCTATGATAAGTTGCAAAATAATAAGGCTGGTATTGTATAACCGGCGTGACAGTCACGGAAATCAAGCGTCTTTACGACCCTTTTGTTTTTCCATTTCAATCACTTCCTTATCCAGCTCCGCGATACGTTTGATCATCATCTGGCGACAATCTTCGGCCAGTTCACGCACCTGTTCGCGGGTATATTTTGAGGTATCAACCGGCGGCAGCATTTCCACAATCACCACACCATTATTCCAGCGGTTCAGTTTAATACGCCCCTGAGTGGTGGACACACATACCGGCACCACCGGCACACCAGCGGCCATTGCCGCGTGGAAAGCACCGGTTTTAAACGGCAGCATACCGCGGCCACGGCTGCGCGTGCCTTCCGGGAACATCCAGACAGAGATATTGCGCTTTTTGATCTGATCCGCCACCTGGGTAATGGTGTTATGGGCTTTGCTGCGGTTGCTCCGGTCAATCAGGATATTCCCCGAAATCCAGTACAACTGCCCGAAAAACGGGATCCAAATCAGGCTGCGTTTACCGACAGTCACCGTGCGCGGCTGCACCGCATTCGACATGGTGATCATGTCATAGTTGTTCTGATGGTTGCCCACATACACACAGGAACCGTAGTGTTTCGCTTCTTCCGGAATGCGGTACACCATTTTGATGCCGAAAACATGAGAGAGCTTGCCGTACATGCGGCCGAAAGTCATCACATGCTTCGGGTTACGCGGGCTGGTCAGGCAGATAAGAATGCCGGCCAGACTACCGAAAATACAATAAAAAATAACGATGATGATACGTAAAATGGCTAACATGCGTCCCCCGCAAAATGGCCTTTTAAGAAAAGCGGGGCAATCATTGCCCCGTGAATAGTATCGCTGTTAATACCGGATATTACGCCTTCGGCTCCGGTTCAGAAATATCAATCCGTTCGATCTTTTTCTGCATACCGCGCGGCAGTGCCGTACCACGGCGCCCGCGCTCAGCACGGAATTTCTGCAGATCTTCCGGACGCAGCATCAGTTTACGCTTACCGAAATGCAGTGTCACACTGGCATCCGGGCGGATAACAAACAGATGTGCCAGGCCGTCTTCCCCGGCTGCAGCCGCCGCAGAGGTAATGGAGATAATTTTGTTCCCCTTCCCTTTTGACAACTGCGGCAGGTCACCGACAGGGAACAGCAGCATCCGTCCTTCCTGTGATACTGCCAGCAGAAGGTCGTTTTCCTCGTCATTCACCTCAATCGGCGTCATGACTTTCGCGTTATCCGGCAGCGTGATCAGCACTTTCCCGGCTTTGTTTTTCGCGACCAGGTCACTGAATGTACAGATAAAGCCGTAACCGGCATCCGAGGCCATCAGGTACTTCTGATTTTCATCGTTCATCAGCACCTGTTCAAACACGGCGCCCGGCGGCGGTGTCAGTTTGCCGGTCAGCGGCTCGCCCTGACCACGGGCACCCGGCAGTTCCAGCGGGTCGAGCGAGTAACTGCGACCGGTGGAATCAAGGAATACCACCGGCTGATTACTTTTACCCCGTGCCGCACCGAGGAAGGTATCACCCGCTTTGTAGTTCATGCCGGACGGGTCGATATCATGGCCTTTGGCGCTGCGCACCCAGCCCATCTGTGACAGCACAACCGTCACCGGTTCGGACGGCAGAATGTCATGCTCGCTCATGGCTTTCGCCTCTTCGCGCTCATTGAGCGGGGAGCGGCGATCGTCACCGTACTGTTTAGCGTCTTCCTCAAGCTCTTTTTTCAGCAGCGTGTTCATGCGCCGCTCAGAGCCGAGGATAGCCTGTAATTTATCACGCTCTTTGGCCAGTTCATCCTGCTCGCCACGAATTTTCATCTCTTCGAGTTTGGCTAAATGACGTAATTTCAGTTCGAGGATTGCTTCTGCCTGAGTATCACTCAGCCCGAAACGATCCATCAGTACCGGTTTCGGCTCATCTTCCGAACGGATGATTTCAATCACTTCATCAATGTTGAGATACGCGAGCAGCAAACCGTCGAGAATATGCAGACGGCGCAGTACTTTTTCCAGCCGGTGATTCAGGCGGCGGCGCACCGTTTCGCGGCGGTAAACCAGCCACTCATTGAGGATCTCAACCAGCCCTTTGACCGCCGGACGTCCGTCCAGACCGATCATATTCAGGTTGATACGGTAGCTTCTTTCCAGATCCGTGGTCGCAAACAGGTGAGTCATCACCTGCTCAAGATCGATCCGGTTACTGCGCGGCACAACCACCAGCCGGGTCGGATTTTCATGATCCGATTCATCGCGCAGATCTTCCACCATCGGCAGCTTTTTCGCCCGCATCTGTGCAGCTATCTGCTCCAGCACTTTCGCGCCGGAAACCTGATGCGGCAGCGCGGTGATCACCGCATTACCGTCCTCAGTTGTCCACACGGCGCGCATACGCACAGAGCCGCGGCCGGATTTATAGATCTTACGGATATCTTCCGGTCCGGTGATAATTTCCGCTTCTGTCGGGTAATCCGGGCCCGGGATAAACGCCATCACCTCTTCGAGAGACAGAGACGGCTTGTCGATCAGCGCCAGCAGTGCACCGGTCACTTCACGGGCATTGTGCGGCGGAATATCCGTCGCCATACCGACCGCAATCCCGGTGGTGCCGTTGAGCAGAATGTTCGGCAGACGCGCCGGTAACATTTTCGGCTCCTGCATGGTGCCGTCAAAGTTCGGCACCCAGTCTGCGGTGCCGTGCCCCAGTTCACTGAGCAGCACTTCCGCATATTTTGACAGGCGCGATTCGGTATAACGCATGGCGGCGAAGGATTTCGGATCATCCGGTGCCCCCCAGTTCCCCTGACCGTCCACCAGCGGGTAGCGGTAAGAGAACGGCTGCGCCATCAGTACCATCGCCTCATAACAGGCGCTGTCACCGTGCGGATGGTATTTACCCAGCACGTCACCGACCGTACGGGCGGATTTTTTGTATTTGGCGGAGTTGCTTAACCCCAGTTCAGACATGGCATACACGATACGCCGCTGAACCGGTTTTAACCCGTCGCCGATAAAAGGGAGTGCCCTGTCCATGATGACGTACATGGAATAGTTGAGGTAGGCATTCTCTGTAAAATTATGAAGCGCCTGGCGCTCCACACCGTCATGAGTTATTTCACTCATTCACTCTGTTCCTCTGACCTTTTGTGCCGTCACGGGGTGACATCACACATCCAATTCCACCCGATCACCCTTTTCCTGCAGCCAGTTACGGCGGTCTTCCGCACGTTTCTTGCCGAGCAGCATATCCATCACCGACATCGTTTCCTGATAGTTTTCCTCACTGATAGTGAGCTGTACCAGACGCCGGGTATTCGGATCCAGGGTCGTTTCACGCAACTGACCGGGGTTCATTTCCCCCAGCCCTTTAAAACGCTGCACATTCGGTTTGCCGCGCTTGCGGCTTAATTTATCCAGAATCGCATTTTTCTCGCTCTCATCGAGGGCGTAATGCACCTCTTTACCGAGGTCGATACGATAGAGCGGCGGCATAGCCATATAGACATGACCGGCTTTCACCAGCGCCGGGAAGTGACGCACAAACAGCGCGCACAGCAACGTGGCGATATGCAGCCCGTCCGAGTCCGCATCCGCGAGGATACAGATTTTGCCGTAACGCAGGGTGCTTAAATCATCGCTGTCCGGGTCGATACCGATAGCCACGGAAATATCATGCACTTCCTGAGACGCCAGCACTTCATCAGACGACACTTCCCAGGTATTCAGTATCTTACCACGCAGCGGCATGATGGCCTGGAATTCGCGGTCACGCGCCTGTTTGGCTGAACCGCCCGCCGAGTCCCCTTCCACCAGAAACAGTTCGGTCTGATTCAGATCCTGGGATGAACAGTCCGCCAGTTTCCCCGGCAGAGCCGGACCTGACGTCAGCTTTTTGCGCACCACTTTTTTCGCAGCCCGCAGACGGCGCTGGGCGCTGGCAATCGCCATTTCCGCCAGCTGTTCCGCAGCCTGTACGTTCTGATTGAGCCACAGACTGAATGCATCCTTCACCACACCGCTGACAAATGCCGCGCACTGACGTGATGAGAGACGTTCCTTGGTCTGACCGGCAAACTGCGGATCCTGCATTTTCACGGAGAGCACATAGGCACAGCGCTCCCAAATATCGTCGGCGGATAACTTCACGCCGCGCGGCAGGATATTGCGGAATTCGCAGAACTCGCGGATACCGTCGAGCAGCCCCTGGCGCAGACCATTGGCATGGGTACCGCCCAGCGGGGTCGGGATCAGGTTGACGTAGCTTTCGGTAAGCAGTTCGCCGCCTTCCGGCAGCCACAGCAGCGCCCAGTCCACCTCTTCGTTGTCCCCGGCATGTTTGCCGGTAAACGCCGCTTCCGGCAGAGTGACCAGGCCGTTGACGTTTTCCATCAGGTAATCGGTCAGGCCATCCTGGTAGCACCAGCGCTGTTCGGTCTCGTTCACATTATCTTTGAAAAGGATCTCAACACCCGGGCACAGCACGGCTTTGGCTTTCAGCAGATGCACCAGCCGGGAGACAGAGAAGCGCGGACTGTCAAAAAACTGCTCATCCGGCCAGAAATGCACGCTGGTACCGGTGTTGCGTTTGCCGCACTGCCCGATGACAGCCAGTTCACTGACTTTGTCACCATTTTCAAAGGCAATCTGATAAACCTGTCCGTCACGGCGGACAGTCACTTCGGTGCGTTTTGACAACGCATTGACCACGGAAATACCTACCCCGTGAAGACCACCGGAAAACTGATAGTTTTTATTGGAGAACTTCCCCCCGGCATGCAGGCGGGTCATGATCAGTTCGACCGCAGAGACTTTCTCTTCCGGATGGATATCCACCGGCATTCCGCGCCCGTCGTCAATCACTTCAACAGACTGATCTTTATGTAAAATAACTTCGACAGATTTAGCGTGACCGGCTAAAGCCTCATCGACGCTGTTGTCGATAACTTCCTGAGCAAGGTGATTCGGCCGCATCGTGTCCGTGTACATACCCGGACGGCGGCGGACAGGCTCCAAACCACTGAGGACTTCAATATCCTCTGCGTTATAAGATGATTGCGTCATGTTGGATTATCGGTTTTTCGCTAAAAAATAAACAAAATACGTGAATGATACTGGCGATAATACCAGTCCCTGATAAATTTAAATACGATTTTTCATTAATGGCCGAGGCCGAGGAACTCAATTATCTGCGGAAAATAGCGCTGAAATCCGGTAAAGGCATGGTTTCCGCCGGGTTCAATCGTCTGTTTGCATGCCACCAGATGGGTGACCGCCTGGCGGTAATCCAGCACTTCATCGCCGGTCTGCTGCAATAACCAGATCAAATCCGGTGATTCGACAGGATCGGCAAAAATCGCCCGTAAATCCTGCATATGATGCGGTTCGAGTGTGTAACGCTCGCCGGTGTAGGGGTTTTGATTTTCCCCGATATAATCCTGAAGCAGATCAAACGGATATACTGCCGGATTGACCACCACAGCGGGGACATCAAACGCCTGTGACAGCCAGAGGGCAAAATACCCGCCCAGCGATGATCCGACAATTCCGGTGGTCTCACCGGCCAGCGAGTTCATCAGATCTTCCAGAAACAGTGCAGCCTCATCCGGATAACAGGGGATCTGCGGCTGTAACATCCGGATCGCCGGATGGTGCTCAGCCAGCCACGCTTTCAGCATCGTCCCTTTCTCTGACAACGGGGAACTGTTGAAGCCGTGCAGATAAAGGAGCGTCGCCATCAGTAACCGTCCGAACCCAGGTCGGGGCTGAATTCATCCGTATCCAGCCGGAACAACTGTGTGGTCAGCGACGGATTATCACCGGTGGTCAGCTCCAGATAACGCCAGCCCGGAGCGGCGGTATCCAGTGTAAAATTGGTACAGTGCGGTTTGAACTGGACACAGGTCGACGGCGTGGCCAGCATGCGGATACCGTTCCACATCACATCCAGATCCTGATGAATATGCCCGCACAAAATACCTTCAATATTCTGATAGCGGGTCAGAACCTCAGCCAGCATATGCGAGTTGCGCAGGCTGTGCTGATCGAGCCAGGTACAGCCGGATGCCAGCGGATGGTGATGCAGCATAACAACAGTATGGCGGTCAGGCTGCTGCGCCAGGCAGTTATCCAGCCAGATAAGCTGGTCATCACTCAGTTCGCCGTGCGGCACACTCTGAACCTGACTGTCGAGCAGCAGGATCTGCCACTGATCCCCGAGCAGCACCTGCTTGGAGGGAGAGATACCGGCGGCGGCCAGTTCCTGCGCCATGGACGGCTGGTAATCATGATTCCCCGGCAGCCAGACACACGGCGCCGGTAAACGGGCAATACCGTCCGTAAACCGCTGATAGGCCCGGGTGCTCTGATCCTGAACCAGATCACCGGTGGCAACAATCAGGTCGGCCGGTAACTGCTGTTTTACGATAGCATCCAGCACGGCATGGTAACTGTGCAGGGTATTAATGCCCAGCAGCGTGTCGGTTTCGCCGGCAAAAAGATGCGTATCGGTAATCTGTAAAATTCTGACCGCAGCGCCGTCAGCCACGGGCAAGTGCAACGGGGTTTCCAATCGATGTCCTTGTTATTTTAACAACTAACGTATAATGATAACGTGTTTCGGTGAAGAAGATCTGCAATCCCGCACACAATTCCCCGGATGCGTATAAAAAAATCCGGATTATTTATCCCGCCACGTTGTGCGTATGCGTTCATAGTGCAGTGTAAGCCACTGAATTGCAATGACAGTTGCTGCGTTATCGATCACACCTTTTTCAACCCATTCATACGCCTGTTCCCGGCTGACCACATGAACACGAATGTCCTCATTCTCCTGCGCCAGCCCGTGAACCCCGCCCGCCGCTGTGGTATCCGCCTCGCCGATATACACATACATCCGCTCTGACGTCCCGCCCGGGCTTGAAAGATAGCTCAGTGCAAAGGTACAGCGGCCGATTTTCAGCCCCGCTTCCTCTTCCGCTTCACGCCGTACCACATCTTCGGCGGATTCCCCGCTTTTATCGATCATCCCGGCCACGGCTTCCAGCAGCCAGGGTGTCTGACTGCTTTCGGTGGCCGGCAGACGAATCTGTTCAATCAGCACAATTTCATCACGAACCGGGTCATACGGCAAAATCACTCCGGCATTGCCCCGTTCGAAGACCTCGCGGCGGATTTCCGGACTCCAGCCGCCCTCAAATAACCGGTGACGGAAACGGTATTCATTAATCTTCAAAAATCCTGAAAACAGGGTTTTCTTACTGATTATCTCCACGTCATCGCTGCTGAACGCAAAAGGTAATCCGGATGTGTGTTTCATACTATTTTCTCCGCCAATACATCAATTATCAGTGATAATGGCCTTTTTCCTCTGCTGAGATAAAGAAATTTTCATCCCGTTGAGGTAAAGTTAATCTAATTTAACGCAGAAGGCACAAACGGCTACCTTTATTAGCGAGCGGACTCTGCTAGAATTAGAGCCATTTGGTGCTTCCCGTGAGGCAACTGACAGATTAGCGCTGTGCAAAAAGGAATCCTAATGAAGAAACTGCTTTCTCTTCTCATTGCTGTGAGTGTGGCAGGTTTCAGTTCTGTCACCCAGGCTGAAGACCTCCTGCAGGTTTATCAAAAAGCGAAAGAGACTAACCCGACCCTCCGTCAGACTCAGGCTGAACGTAACCAGGCTTTCGAAAAAATTAACGAAGCCCGCAGTCCGTTACTGCCGCAGTTAGGTTTAAGCGGAGGTTATGACTATAACACCGGTTACCGTGATAACAGTAACCAGAGCAATAATGCACTGAATGCACAGCTGAAACTGACTCAGACAATTTTTGACATGAGCAAATGGCGTCAGCTGAATCTGCAGGAACAAACTGCCGGGATCAGTGACATCACATTCCAGAGTGCCCAACAACAGCTGATTGTGGATACCGCCGTTGCTTACTTTAATGTTCTGCGCGCGCTGGATACCCTGTCCTTCGTACAGGCACAGAAAGAAGCCGTCTACCGCCAGCTGGATCAGACCACTCAGCGTTTCAATGTCGGTCTGGTAGCCATTACTGACGTACAGAACGCCCGCGCTAACTACGACAGTGTTCTGGCTCAGGAAGTCGCAGGCCGTAATGATGTCGAAAACGCCATTGAAGCACTGCGTCAGGTGAGCGGTATTTATTACAGCGAATTAGCTTCCCTGGATGTGAACCGCTTTAAAACCAATGCCCCGGATGCCATCGAAGCACTGCTGAAAGAAGCACAGGAACGTAACCTCAATCTGCTGAGTGCCACACTGAGCCGTAACCTGGCGAAAGAGCAAATCAGCCTGGCAGAATCCGGCCACTATCCGACTGTGAACCTGAGTGCCGGCACAGGCGTAACCAACACCGATTACAGCGGCAACGGCTACCCTAACGGTCGTCCGGATAACAGCTATGCAGGTCAGAGCACCATCGGTGTGAACGTCAGTATCCCGCTGTACACCGGGGGTGCTGTGTCATCACAGGTTGATCAGGCTCAGTACGGCTATACCGCTGCCAGCGAAAAACTGGAAGCGACACTGCGTCAGGTTGTTCAGACCACCCGCTCTTCTTACAACAATATCAACGCCTCAATCAGCAGCGTGAACGCCTACAAACAGGTTGTGACCTCTGCGGAAAGCTCACTCGATGCAACCGAAGCCGGTTATCAGGTGGGTACGCGTACGATTGTGGATGTGCTGAACGCCACCACTACCCTGTATGAAGCGAAGAAAAGCCTGTCCAACGCCCGTTATGACTATCTGATTAACCAGCTTTATATCGGTCAGGCACGCGGTACGCTGAATGAAGACGATATTCTGCGCCTCAACCAGGTGCTGGGTAAAACTATCTCCACATCACCGGCTTCCGTGGCTCCGACCACCCGCTGATCCTGATGTTTGTATGATAAGAACCCGCCTTCCGGCGGGTTTTTTTATATTTTTGCTGTTTTTACGGATAATACTTCTGCCGGGCAGTGAAATATCAGGTTATATACCGGAGGCCGCAATATAATTACACCGGCCGGGCGTATTCTCCCCGTAAAAATACCGCGATACCGGTATCTTTTTTTTCTGTTAATCTGATTTAATTCACATCAGATGCAAAAAGCAGATTATTGCTTTAATTTCACACAGTTTTCCCCTATCCTAGACAGTAATTACCTCCCATAAAACCGTTTCCGGATATAACGACGATGACAATGAAACGCACCAAGAATATTAACCGCGACGCTTTCCGCAAAACCTGGCGTCAGTACCGCCTGGCACCTGTTGCGGCTGCTGTCGGCGCTGTTCTGATGTTAACCGCCTGCGATGAAGCCGATGAAACCGTTGCGCTCTACACCACCGCAGAGCAATGCTCCGCCGCGAACCCGTCACAGGCCGGTGAATGTACCACTGCCTATAACAACGCACTGGAAGAAGCAGCAAAAACTGCACCGAAATATGCCACCCGCGAAGATTGTGTGGCGGAATTCGGTGAAGCCCAGTGTACTCAGGCACCAACAGAGCTGGCGAATAACAGCCAGCAGCAGCCTGCCCAGGCATCCGGCAGCTTCTGGATGCCGCTGATGGCCGGTTATATGATGGGCCGTATGATGGGCGGCGGTGCCGCAGCCTCTCAGCCGCTGTTCACCTCCCGTAACCCGGCAAGCCCGGCTAACGGCAAGTTTGTTGATGCCACCGGTAAAAACTACGGTTCTGCCACCGGCGGACGCAGCATGACAGTACCGAAAACCGCCATGGCACCAAAACCGGCCACCACAACCACCACCACACGCGGCGGCTTCGGTGACAGCGTGGCGAAACAGAACACCATGCAGCGCTCATCCGGCAGCAGCAATTCATCCTCCCGTTCAATGGGCGGCTGATTTACATGAAACGCGTAGCAATTAGCGAGCGCCCTGACTGGCGCAGTAAAGCCGAGGAATTCGGCTTTCATTTTCATACTATGTACGGCGAGCCGTACTGGTCAGAAGATGCCTGTTATCAGTTTTCTATGGTACAAATCGATGAAATCGAGGAAGTGACTAACGAACTGCATCAGATGTGTCTTCAGGTGGTGGATAAAGTCACACAAAGTGACGAGCTGATGGCCCGCTTTCAAATCCCGAAACACTGCTGGGATTTCGTGCG
This sequence comes from Morganella sp. B601, assembly GCF_051172335.1. Taxonomy (NCBI): domain Bacteria; kingdom Pseudomonadati; phylum Pseudomonadota; class Gammaproteobacteria; order Enterobacterales; family Morganellaceae; genus Morganella; species Morganella sp. B601. The sequence goes on along the minus strand of NZ_JBPIZE010000006.1, from coordinate 114,531 downwards.
TGAGTCATGGGCAACCCGCCAGCCATCGCTTTATTCACGCCTGGATCTGGCCTATGACGGCGTTAACCCGCCGAAGTTACTGGAAAATAATGCGGATACACCGACATCGCTGTATGAATCCGCTTTCTTTCAGTGGATCTGGCTGGAAGACCAGATTGCCGCCGGTAACCTGCCGGAAAATGCCGATCAGTTCAACGGTATCCAGGAAAAGCTGATTGAGCGTTTCGGAGTACTGGCGGAAGAGTACGGGTTCCGTTATCTGCACATGGCCTGCTGTCAGGATTCCGTGGAAGATCGCGGTACTATCCAGTATTTGCAGGATTGTGCACAGGAAGCCGGTGTCACCACTGATTTTCTGTTTATCGAAGATATCGGGCTGGGCGATCGCGGTGAGTTTACTGATCTTCAGGATCAGATTATCAGCAACATGTTTAAACTCTATCCGTGGGAATTTATGATGCGGGAGATTTTCTCCACCAAGCTGACAGACGCCGGTGTTCGCTGGCTGGAACCGGCCTGGAAGAGCATCATCTCCAACAAAGCCCTGCTGCCGATGCTGTGGGAAATGTTCCCGGATCACCCGAACCTGCTGCCTGCCTATTTTGCGGATAAACCGTATCCGGAAATGGAGAGCTACGTCATCAAGCCGCTGTTCTCCCGCGAAGGTGCCAATATCCGTATTATCGAAAACGGCAAAGAAATTGCCGCCGCGGACGGCCCTTACGGCGAAGAAGGCATGATTGTCCAGCAGTTCCATTCCCTGCCGAAATTCGGCGACAGCTATACCCTTGTGGGCAGCTGGCTGGTGAATGATGAATCTGCCGGGATCTGCATCCGTGAAGATAAAGAGCTTATCACCCAGGATCTTTCCCGTTTCTATCCGCATGTCATTATTGACTGACGAATAGTCTCTGGCTGATACAAAAATCCCCGCTACATCAGATGTGCCGGGGATTTTTTTATGACACAAGAAATCGTCAGCCGACTTTGACTGTCAGCATGCTCAGTGAGCCGGATTCAATACCATCCACCGGTACGGTGACCGGCTCGCTGCCCTTCCGCATACCGAGAATATAGAGCAGCGGCAGATAGTGCTCCGGCGACGGATTCGACCGTTTGCCGTCTTCGCGCTCAAGCGCATTCACCAGCGGATGCGGCCGGGTGTCACTCTCCAGGTTATCGCGCACGAAATTATTAAAACTCAGCGCCCACGGATACGGTTCGGCCTGTGCATTCTGCCAGTCCATCTCACGCAGATTGTGCACCACATTGCCGCTGCCGAGCACCAGCACACCTTCATCACGCAGTGCCGCCAGTTTACGTCCGGTATCATAATGCCATTGCGCCGGTTTGCTGCCGTCGAGGCTGAGCTGCACCACCGGGATATCCGCATCCGGATACATTTTCACTAAGATCCCCCAGCTGCCGTGATCTAACCCCCATTCGCCGTGATCTTCACCGATATGATCATCACTGAGCAGATCTTTTACCCGCGCTACCAGCGCAGATGACCCGGGAGCCGGATATTCAGTCTCATGCAGTGCAGGCGGAAAACCGCGAAAATCATGGATGGTGCGCGGGTGTGTGGCTGATGTCAGCCACGCCCCCTGTGTATACCAGTGCGCGGAAATCACCAGAATAGCGGACGGACGCGGCATCTCCTCTCCCAGCTGCCGCCAGGTTTCGGTATAACGGTTGGTTTCCAGGACATTCATCGGGCTGCCGTGACCCGCAAACAGAGCCGGTAATCGTTTCATTGCTGACCTCACACAAAAATTGTTCACTGAGATCAGTGTATGCCATTCCGGGATTTATCACGCAGGGTAATCATGATGAAGTTATTCAAAAAATATGACAGGAGTGCGGATACAAAAATGCCGCTGTGTCAGCAGCGGCATTCTCAGGATTTCAGTCTTGTTCAGTTACTGACCCTGTCTGTGATGTCAGCCCGCTTTCGCCATTAACTGTTCGCGGTACTGCACCAGGTCATCAATCGTCACAACCGGCATATCATGCGCTTTTGCAAACACAATCACTTCCGGTGCGCGGGCCATTGAACCGTCATCGTTGGTCAGTTCACACAGCACACCGTACGGCTTCAGACCGGCGAGTGTCGCCAGGTCAACAGAGGCTTCGGTATGACCGCGGCGGGTTAACACACCACCGTTCTGCGCGCGCAGCGGGAATACGTGACCCGGACGGTTCAGATCTGCCGGAACAGCGCCATCGGCCACCGCAGCACGGATGGTGGTGACACGGTCAGCCGCAGACACCCCGGTGGTTACACCGTGTGCGGCTTCAATCGTGACGGTAAAGCCGGTTTTGAACTGGCTGGAGTTGTTCTCCACCATCATCGGCAGCTCAAGCTGCTGACGGCGTTCGTCAGTCAGGCACAGGCACACAATACCGCTGCCGTGACGGATGGTCAGTGCCATCTGCTCAACGGTGATGGTTTCGGCGGCGAACACCATGTCGCCTTCGTTTTCGCGGTTTTCATCATCGAGTACCATCACACCCCGTCCCTGACGGATAGCTTCAATGGCACGTTCTGCACGTTCAATCGGATTGCCGTAATCTGATAACAGCGTCTGATTCATGGTAAATAAACCTCATCGTAATTAAAAATGATTACCAGAACCAGGGCATCTTAGGAGTTGCATACATATCATAACGCCATGTCATAAAACCATGCCGCAACAGGTTTTTACCTGTGCAGATAATTGATGATATGCGATCGGACGGGCGGATATTGCCCGGCTGATGCTGACTCTCTCCCATCCGGACTATAACCGTCGGCCCCGGAATTACACCGGATCTGCTGACCTTCACCGTAGTGAAGCGCTCGCGGGCTTCATTCGCAATGGAATGTTTACCGCCGGTGGGGACTTTCACCCCGCCCTGAGATAGCGTGATTACTATACCCCCGATAAATCTTCCCGGCCAGTGGTTATTTTTACCGGAGGCTCAAAATGAGAACTCAGACTGGTTCAGAATCCCGTAACAGGTTACTATTTGCGGCATAACGATCCTCCGGCTCAGAAAGGAAAAATCATGATTGACCCGAAAAAAATTGAACAGATTGCCACACAGCTGCAAAGCGCGCTGCCGAAAGGTGTGCGGGAGATCGGAGCGGATATCGATAAAAAGATGCGTGCCATTTTACAGTCACAGCTCGGCAAGCTGGATTTAGTCAACCGCGAAGAGTTTGATGTGCAGACTCAGGTGCTGCTGCGCACCCGCGAAAAACTGTCGCAGATGGAAAAACGTCTGGCTGAGCTGGAAGCGCGCCTGGCGGAAAAAGGCGGCGAGTAATGACAACAGGAGATACGCCGTGCGTATCTCCTGCATAATCAGCCGGTTACTTTGATTTATTGATCGTATTGATGATATTGGTGGTGGAAATGCCATCCTCAAAATTGAGGACTTTCACTTCCCCGCCTGCAGCCAGCACTTCCTCACTGCCGGCAATCTCTTCCGGACGGTAATCCCCGCCCTTCACCAGCACATCCGGCAGAACAGAGGCAATCAGACGCTGCGGCGTATCTTCCTCAAACGGTACCACCCAGTCCACGGCACCCAGCGCGCCGAGCACAATCATCCGCTGATCCAGCGGGTTGACCGGACGGCTTTCGCCTTTCAGACGTTTGGTGGAGGCATCACTGTTCACTGCCACAATCAGGCGGTCACCCAGTTTGCGGGCGTTGGCCAGATAAGAGACGTGCCCGGCGTGCAGAATGTCAAAACAGCCGTTGGTCATCACCACTTTCTCGCCGCGCTGACGGGCATCCGCCACTGCCTGATGCAGTTCTGCTTCAGTCATCACACCAAAGCCGTTATCACTGCGGCCGCGTACGGCATTTTCCAGCTCAACCGGTGATACGGTGGATGTCCCCAGCTTACCGACCACAACACCTGCGGCGGCATTGGCCAGCGCACAGGATTCGTCCAGGGTTTTCCCGGCGGCCAGCGAGGTTGCCAGCACACCGATTACCGTGTCCCCGGCACCGGTCACATCAAACACTTCCTGCGCCTGTGTCGGCAGATGCAGGGCAGGCTGCCCCGGACGCAGCAGGCTCATGCCCTGCTCGGAGCGGGTCACCAGCAGTGCCTGCAAATCGAAATCACGGATAACTTTCAGCCCTTTTTCTTCGATATCAGCATTATCGGTGCATTTCCCGGCCACAGCCTCAAACTCTGACATATTCGGTGTCAGCAGGGTCGCGCCGCGATAACGGGCAAAATCTGTGCCTTTCGGGTCGATCAGAATCGGTACACCGGATTTGCAGGCCAGTGCGATCATCTCTTCCACATGCGCCAGTGCGCCTTTGGCATAATCTGACAGCACCAGCGCACCGATGTGCGGCAGTGCCTGTGCGATACGCTCAAGCATCGGCTGCGGATCGACATCCGAAAAACCTTCTTCAAAATCCAGGCGGATCAGTTGCTGGCTGCGGGATAAGACGCGCAGCTTGGTGATCGTCGGGTGTGTCGGCAGGCCGACAAAATCACAGCGGACTTTCACATCATTCAGGCGCTCAGTCAGTGCGCGGGCCGCGTCATCAATACCGGTCAGCCCCACGAGGCGGGAATTTGCCCCCAGAGACGCGATATTCATGGCCACGTTTGCCGCGCCGCCGGGACGCTCTTCAATTTCAGTGACTTTCACCACCGGTACCGGGGCTTCCGGGGAGATCCGGCTGGTCGGCCCGTGCCAGTAGCGATCTAACATCACATCACCGACGACTAAAACTGCGGCATTCTGAAAATCCGGGAGTGTTACTTTCATTCCCTGCTCCACCTTATGAATAACGAAATTATTACTGATAATATCACAAACCGGCCGCCGGGCAGAAAATCCGCGTGCGGCCGCCGGTGCTTATTCCCCGAGCCAGTGCTGCCAGCGGGCGCGGACAAATTCGCGCTCAGCGGCGAATTCCGTCAGCGGCACCACGCCGGATTTATCCTGCAAAGAAAGATGATGCAGCCTGTCGCGCATCATAATATAGGCCGCTGTCAGCCGCAGTGACTCCTCTTCCGGCATCACATCATAATTAGCCATCAGCTCAAAAATACGGACATTATCAGACCAGCGGATCAGCGCTTTATTCTCCGGCGCAAAACGCAGCACCAGATACTGGGCGATAAATTCAATATCCGTGATCCCGCCCGGATCGGTTTTGATGTTAAACACGCTGTCATCACGGCTGCCGAGATGCTGATACATTTTTTCGCGCATCTCACGGACATCCAGTTTCAGCTGTGCGTTATCACGCTGACGGCACAAAATATCACGGCGGATGCTGTCAAAGCGGGCGGCAATCGCCTCATCTCCGTACACCTGACGGGCACGGATCAGCGCCTGATGCTCCCAGGTCCAGGCGCTGTTCTGCTGGTAATCCGCAAATGCCTCCAGCGTGCTGACCAGCATCCCGGCTTCCCCGGATGGCCGCAGACGGGCATCCACCTCATACAGCACGCCGGATGATGTGCGGGTGCTGAACAGATGCATAATGCGCTGCGCCAGCCGCAGATAGAACTGCCGCGCGTCGATTTCACGCGGGCCGGTGGTTTGTGTGCCTTCCGGGCAATCCAGCAAAAACACCAGGTCGAGATCAGAACTGTAACCCAGCTCCCAGCCGCCCAGCTTACCATAGCCGATCACTGCAAAACCTTTGTCCCCGTCGCGGGTCAGATGCGCAGGCTCGCCGTAACGTCTGACCATCTGCCCCCACGCCTGCTGCACCACAGCGCCGATCATTGCTTCTGCCAGCCAGGTAAGGTGATCACTCACTTTCATCACCGGCAGCACACCGGTGATATCTTCCGCCGCAATCCGCAGCAACTGCGCCTGTTTAAACTGGCGCAGTGCCTCAAGCTGCTGCTCCTCATCGTCCTCCGGAACCCGCATCAGATACTGGCGCAGCTCATCGCGGTACGCATTCAGCGGCAGCGGCTGATAGAGTGAGGCCGGATCCAGTAACTCATCAAGCAGCAGCGGATGGCGCGCCAGCTGCACGGCAATCATCGGGGATGCCGCACACAACCGCACCACATGGGTCAGTACCACATCGGATTCCAGCAGCAGCTCCAGATAGGTTGTCCGGCTGACAATGCTGAGCAGCAGCGGCGTCAGACGCTGCAACACCCGCTGAGCATCCGGCTGGGACAGCAGTTTCGCCAGCAGTTTGGGCAGCAGGTGATCCAGCACATCCCGTCCGCGCGGCCCGATGGTCCGTTTGCCGAGATCCTGCCGGAACCCCTGTAAACCGGTAAGAAACTGAGTGGCATCTTCTTCATTCAGGGAAAACAGAGAGGTGATATCAGTCAGTTCCGGCTCACTCTCCCACAGCGAGATAAACGGCTGTAAGGCGGTTTCATCCTCACTTTCCTCATCATCCTCGCCGATAAGATCGGTAAAAATCTGGTGCACTGCCGCCATTTTACTGTTCAGCACTGTTTCCAGATCCGCCCACGAAGCGGAATCCATCCCCTGTGCCAGCCGCGCCTGATCCAGCGGTGAGTCCGGCAGCGTCTGTGTCTGGCTGTCATTAATGGCCTGCAGCAGATTTTCCAGCCGCCGCAGATACGCGTAAGCATCCAGCAACTGCGCAACCGGCTCCTCACCGAGCAGCTCCAGACGGGCAATTTCCGCCAGCGCCGCATGCAGGGACTGGGTCTGTAATCCCGGCTCACGTCCGCCGCGGATCAACTGAAAGACCTGGGTGATAAACTCCACTTCCCGGATGCCCCCGGCGCCGAGTTTAATATTGTTGGTCAGCCCGCGCCGCCGGACTTCACGGCCAATCATACCTTTCATATTGCGCAGAGACTGGATCACACTGAAATCGATATAGCGGCGGTAAACAAACGGACGCAGCATCCGGCGCAGCGTCTCACTGTAAGCAGAATCATCACGACCGAGGATACGCGCTTTGACCATCGCATAGCGTTCCCAGTCGCGTCCCTGCTCCTGGTAATAATCTTCCAGGGCGGAGAAACTGAACACCAGCGGCCCGCTGTCGCCGAATGGCCGCAGGCGCATATCCACGCGGTAGACGAACCCGTCCGCCGTGGCGTGATCCAGCATTCTGATAATTTTCTGTCCCAGGCGGGTAAAGAACTGCGCGTTTTCCAGCTCGCGGCGGCCACCCTGTGTGACACCATTTTCCGGATAAGCAAAAATAAGATCAATATCGGAGGAGAAATTCAGCTCGCCGCCGCCCAGTTTCCCCATCCCGAGGATCAGAAGCGGCATTGCGCTGCCGTCTGCCGAACAGGGTGTGCCCCAGTCCGCACAACAGCGCTGATAAAGCCAGTCACGGGCGGCGATAATCAGCACTTCCGCCAGTTCACTGAGTTGACGCAGTGTCTCTTCTGTCGTGCTCCGGCGCAGGATCTGCATGACGGCAATGCGCATCAGCATTTGATAACGGAACAAGCGCAGCACCCGCATCACATCCTCTTCCTGTGCGGCATCCGCCATCATCTCCGTCAGCCGGGCGGCATAATCCTGCCATTCATCCGGCTGCGGTGGGGTGTCGCGGAGGGCGGAGAGCCAGTCCGGGTGGCGGATACACTGCTCCGCCACAAAATCACTGCCGGCAAAAATCAGCTCTTCCTGTTCAGAATACGGCACCAGTCCGGTATCAAGCCGGGCGGTTACCCGCTCAGCGGCTTGCCGGAGTATCGGGGTCAGCGGCAGCATCAATGTTCCTTTTGTTATCAGATTCACATAACAGCTCAACACCCGGTTACGGCATGGCAGGAGCCGCCATCCACAGTGCGAAAACCCATTGCGTGAAAGCCAGTTTACACTGCAACCATACCGGACTGAAACAGGCATCCGCAGATTTTGCATCCGCTTCCGCCAGTGCCGATGCCACCTCCGGCAGCGGGCAGTCACGGACAAAATCAGGCACTGCGCCGGGATAGTGGTCCGCCAGTGTCAGCAGCAGAGAAATGGTTTGCTGCAATGCCGGTAATGCACCGTCCGCATCCAGCAGCCAGGCTTCTTCCAGGCTCTGCCACTGTTTGATCAGACGGACAACCACATCGGTCAGCGGGGTCTGCGGATCCCACTCTGTGAACAGCTCAGGCAGTTCCGGTACCGGTGCTCCCTGTGACAGCCAGTAGCCGCGTGCCGCTTTGCTGCGCCCGGCAAGGCGCAGCCCCGGCAATTCCGCCAGGGCTTTGGCGGCTGTCAGCAAATCAGCGGCTGTCCCCTCTTTCAGCTCCATCTCAAATTCGCAAATAGGACATTCTGCCTCACCGGCAACCACACTGCCCTGATCCAGCACCGCTTCCACCACACTGTGATTGACCGTCAGCAGCCACTTTTCACGGGCGAAATCCGTGGTAAAACGGGCCTGCAGTGATGACTGCAGCGCCGCGACATCCGTTTCCGGCGGCCAGACATCAGCAGGCAGTGCCGCTAAATCCAGTTCCGGGCTGGAGAGCGGAATATTATATTCGGGACGCTGATGCAAACCGCCGATATCATTTCCGGCAGTTTTCAGGGTCATTTCATATTCGGTGTCACATCCCCGGATCCGCAGTCCCATATCCCACTGCCGCAGTGTGTCGTCAGCTGTTTCAAAATAGCTGTTGGTCAGGCGGACAGCACGAAAATGCTGATGAGGAAAGGCGGTCAGCGCGGCGATCACCGCCGTGATGGCTTCCCGTTTTACCGCAAATTTCAGTTCTGTTTCGTAATCGCTCATAGACATTCCCGTAATCTTATACCGTTATTTATCGTCAGTCTGACCCTGCATTCGTGATAAAGATGACACTCGTTTGTTATAATTAGCCGGATTTTTCGCTGTTTATCCACTTTATCCCGTCATTTATTCCGTTGTTAAGAGTAATCTCATGGCTGTTTAACGTTTGCACCCGCACACTTAACTCATTAGTATGCTATTCATAACCAACGATTGATAAAGCTTATGACGATGAAAAAACTCGCCTTACTCCCTTTGCTGTTTGCAGCAACCGTCAGCATTACCGCCCATGCTGAAGAAATCCGTTATGTCTCTGATGACCTCTCCACCTATGTTCACAGCGGTCCGAGCAACCGCTACCGCATTGCCGGCTCACTTAATTCCGGAGAAAAAGTCACCGTTCTTGATGTGAATAATGAGAGCGGTTTTGTCCGTGTCCGTGACAGCAAAAACCGCGATGTCTGGTTACCGAAAGAGCTGCTGAGCACCACACCAAGCCTGAAAGAACGCGTTCCGGCCATGGAAGAAGAAATTAAAACACTACGCGGCAAACTCGCCAATATCGACGGCACCTGGAACGACAAAACGGCGGACATGCAAAACCGTGTGGCCGCCAGTGATGATATCATTAATAACCTGAAAAAAGAGAATGACAGCCTGCGTAATCAGGTTGTGGTCGCAAAGAAAAAACTGGATGCCATCAGTGTGCAGTTGGATGACAAACAGCGCGATATTATCCTGCAATGGTTTATGTACGGCGGCGGCGTAGCCGGTGCCGGTCTGCTGCTGGGTCTGCTGCTCCCGCATATGATCCCGCGCCGCAAGAAAAAAGATCGCTGGATGAACTGAGCCTCACAGTAACCGCAGTACGGAGAAACGCGTGGATATTTATCTGGTCGGCGGCGCAGTCCGCGATGCCCTGCTGGGTCTGCCTGTCTCGGACAGAGACTGGGTGGTTGTCGGTGCCACCCCGGAGATGATGCTGGCGCGCGGCTATCAGCAGGTCGGGCGTGATTTCCCGGTATTTCTCCATCCGGATACCCGGGAGGAGTATGCGCTGGCACGAACAGAGCGGAAAACCGGGGCCGGATATACCGGGTTTGCCTGTTACAGTGCGCCGGATGTTACGCTGGAAGACGATTTACAGCGCCGGGATCTGACCATCAATGCTATTGCCCAATCATCTGACGGCACACTGCATGACCCGTATCACGGGGCAGATGACCTGAAAAACCGGGTGCTCCGCCATGTTTCTGCGGCGTTTACGGAAGATCCGCTGCGCGTGCTGCGCGTGGCGCGCTTTGCTGCCCGTTTCGCCCCGCAGGGATTTGTTATTGCACCGGAAACTCTGGCACTGATGTCTGCTATCACACAGCAGGGAGAGCTTGCCCATCTGACGGCGGAGCGGGTCTGGAAAGAGACAGAAAAAGCCCTGAACAGCCCGTGCCCGGATATCTATTTTGCGGTACTGCGTGATTGTGGTGCACTGGCGGTGCTGTTTCCGGAGCTGGAAGCCCTGTTCTGCACCACTGACGGGCAGACAGGCTATGACATCCTGACCGCCGCACTCCTGCGCCGGACAGTGCTTCTGACTGACAGCACAGATATCCGCTTTGCCGCGCTGTGCCTTTACCTGAGCTGTCACAGTATCGCCGAAGGAACAGCCGCAATTCAGAAGATGTCTGAGCGCCTGCGGGTGCCGAATCCGGCACGGGATCTGGCTCTGCTTACCACCCGCGATTACCGGACTGTTCATGATATCAGCCATCTGGCCGCAGACAATATCATTGCCCTGTTTGATTCACTGGATGCCTGGCGCAAGCCGGATCGCATCACTCAGTTGGCTATCCTTTGCGAAGCAGATCACCGCAGCCGGGTTGCGCCTGACGCAGCAGATTATCCGCAGGGGCAGTTACTGGCTGAGGCCTTCGCGCTTGCACAGCAGGTTGCCGTCAAACCGGTGATTGAGGCCGGTTTTAAAGGTGCGGACATCAAAGCGGAACTCACCCGCCGCCGCGCTGAAGCCATCAGAGAGTGGCAACAAAAAAGCCGTTCATCATGAACGGCTTTTTTCATTTCAGGCTGCAGATGATTATTTCTCCGCAGACTCCATACCCACTAACCCGACTTTCAGATATCCCGCTTTGCGCAGAGCATCCATAATGCCCATAAGCGTTTCATAATCGACTGTTTTATCTGCCTGGAAAAAGATCGTGGTTTCCTTATTGGATTCCGTGGTCTGATCCAGGATCTGAGCCAGTGTTTCTTTCGTGACTTCCTGCTCGCCCACCAGCAGTTGGTTATCCGCTTTCACTGTCAGGAAGACCGGTTTTTCCGGACGCGGCTGTGGTTTTGCCGTTGAGGCAGGCAGATTCACTTTAATATCAACGGTCGCCAGCGGTGCGGCCACCATAAAGATGATCAGCAGAACCAACATCACATCAATAAAAGGTGTGACGTTAATTTCATGCAATTCGCCGCTGTCATCCGACTCTTCGTTAAGACGCATTGCCATCAGATATTACCCTGCTTTGCTGTCTGCCAGGTCGAGATCACGGCCCAGCCATAAAATAGTGTGTGCTGCGGTATCACCCAGGTCACCACGGTAAGCGGAAATCATACGGGCAAAGATGTTGTAGATCACGACCGCAGGGATTGCTGCGACCAGACCCAGTGCCGTTGCCAGCAGTGCTTCTGCAATCCCGGGCGCCACAACCGCGAGGTTGGTGGTCTGTGAGTGGGCGATGCCGATAAAGCTGTTCATGATACCCCATACGGTACCAAACAGGCCGACAAACGGTGAAATAGCCCCGATAGTGGCCAGATAGCCGTTACCGCGTCCCATATGACGGGCAACACCGGCAACGATACGCTCCTGGCGAAATGCCACACGGTCTTTGATGCCGCTCAGATCACGGCTTTTTTCTGATGCAGTCCGCTCAGTTACCGCATCAAGCACCAACATCCGGGTGACACTCTTTTTCCCGAATGTATCGGCAATCGCAGCCGCTTCATCCAGCGAGCGGGCATCTTTGATTGCTGCCGCTTCACGGCGGATACGGCGGCGGGAAGCGATAAGATCAGCGCCCTTGGCAAAGAAAATGGACCAGGTAATCACTGAGGCGATAATAAGGCCGATCATAACCGATTTAACAATAACATCCGCGCCCTGATACATGGAAATCACAGACAGCTCAGCCGCAAAGCCACGGTTACCGTCTGCCGGTGCTGCGCTGATTTCCTGAACAGGAACCTCTGTCGCGGATACCGGGGCCGCCGGTGGTTCAGGCGTCTGAGCAGGCTGACCGGCGGTTGCTGCCGGCGCGGTGACAGGTGTTGTTGTCGCTGGTGTGACAGCTGCAGTGTTATCTGCGAATGCACTGCCGGTTAAACATAATGCCAATAGCACAGAAACGGTCAAATTACGCATCAGTTGGCCTTCAACTCTCTTTTGTTATGAACTCTTTCTCAGCAAAAAATAAATCGTGTTATTCATCGCTACCCAAAAAACGAAACCCGCTGATCATACCAAACCCTGAACAATTTGATAGTAATTATCATTACCGTTTACCAAAAAAATGCGATTCCGGCGGAAAATTTCACACGGAATGCTAAGGGTTTTCAGTCATCCGTCCGGGATCACCACAGATACAACGCACAAAAAATGCACACAGGAACATGATTCACCAACCTCCCTTTATACCGTCAGTGAATCGGAAGAAAAACCCGATCAAATCAAACGGGTGAGCAATTTTTGCGATACACTGTCTGTACCGTTGTTCCGGATCTCGTTTTACAGGAAATCTAATGTCTAGTTTATCAGAGATTGTGAGTGCGCTCTGGTCTCACGATTTTGCCACACTCTCTAATCCCGAAGTCCTCTGGCTGGTTTACGCTATCCTCTTCACTGTTATTGTGCTGGAGAACGGCATTCTGCCCACTGCGTTTCTGCCCGGGGATACCCTGCTTATTTTGTCAGGCGCACTGATTGCGAAGGGCGTGATGGATTTCCTGCCGACACTGGCTATTCTGACCGCTGCCGCCGGTATCGGCAGCTGGCTGGGTTTTGTTCAGGGGCGCTGGCTGAGTGATACCAAAACCGTCAGGCGCTGGATGACGCAGATCCCGAAAAGTTACCATCAGAAAGCCGAAGTGCTGTTTAACCGCCACGGCCTGTATGCCCTGCTTATCGGCCGCTTCCTCGGTTTTGTCCGTACTCTGCTGCCGATGCTGGCCGGTCTCTCCTCGCTGCCGAACCGCCGTTTCCAGTTCTTTAACTGGCTGAGCGGATTCCTCTGGGTGGCAATTATTACCACCTTCGGTTATGTGCTCAATCAGATCCCGTTTGTCAAAGCACACGAAAAAACTGTAATGACCGCACTGCTGCTGATCCCGGTCTTTTTCCTGATTGTCGGTATCGTGGCATCCCTGTATCTGTTAATCCGCCACTACCGCAGACGTCGCGCCCTGCTCAACCGCAGACGCCACCGCGTCCATAAGAAATAAGATAAGGGCTCCTGCGGGAGCCTTTTTGCTGCCGGCGTGCCGGAAAGCACAATCCGGTTCGCCACCACGCCCGCCCTGATTTACACTACACTTAATGGTTATCCGCTTCATTTTTCCTAATCTTACCCGGAGAAATAATGAACAACTTCACTCTTTTCACCCCGACAAAAATTCGTTTCGGCAAAGGCCAAATCGCCAAACTCAGCAGTGAAATCCCGAAAGATGCCAAAGTACTGATGTTGTACGGCGGTGGCAGTATTAAGCGTAACGGTGTTTACGAGCAGGTACTGACTGCCCTGGACGGTTATGATGTTCATGAATTTTCAGGTATCGAGCCGAACCCGGCCTATGAAACGCTGGTAAAAGCGATTGCGTATATCCGTGAGCATGACATCAGCTATCTGCTGGCGGTCGGCGGCGGGTCTGTTATCGACGGCACCAAGTTTATTGCCGCTGCGGTGAATTATCCGGGCGACCCGTGGGATATCATCACTACCGGAGGCCGCAATATCCGCAGTGCACTGCCGATTGCCTGTGTGCTGACACTTCCGGCCACCGGCTCTGAAACCAACTGTTTTTCTGTGGTCAGCCGCCGTGAAACCGGGGATAAACAGTCATTCGGGCACCCGCTGGTGCATCCGAAGTGCGCCATTCTTGATCCGCAGACCACTTACACTCTGCCGCCGCGCCAGACAGCCAACGGCGTGGTCGATGCCTTTATTCATACCCTCGAGCAGTATCTGACGTATCCGGTGAATGCCAAAATTCAGGATCGGTTTGCAGAAGGTATTCTGCTGACACTGATTGAGGAAGGCCCGAAAGTGCTGGCAAATCCGGAAGATTATGACAGCCGTGCCAATGTGATGTGGGCCGCCACCCAGGCGCTGAGCGGGCTGATTGGTGCCGGTGTGCCGCAGGACTGGGCAACCCACGCGCTGGGCCATGAAATTACCGCACTCTACGGGCTGGATCACGCGCAGACACTGGCGATTGTGTTACCGGCACTGCTGCGGGAAAAACGCAAAACCAAGCGCGAAAAATTATTACAGTACGCTGAGCGTGTCTGGCATCTGACAGACGGTTCGGAAGAGAGCCGGATTGAGTGCGCCATTGAAGCGACCCGTATTTTCTTCGAAGAGCTGGGCGTGAAAACCCGTTTCTCTGATTACCAGATTGATGACAGCGGCATTCCCAAACTGGTTGCCAAGCTCACTGAACACGGCCAGACCGCACTGGGTGAACACCAGGACATCACACCGGAAGTCAGTGAACGGATCTACCGGGCTGCCGTCTGATACACCATAAACACTGATTGGAGGCCACATGAACAAACCTGCATTAGTTACCTTATCTGACGGACACTTAATGCCGCAACTGGGGCTGGGTGTCTGGAAAGCCGGGAACGACGTGGTCGGCTCTGCTGTGCAGACCGCACTCGAAACCGGTTACCGGCTGATTGATACTGCCGCGATTTATCAGAACGAGGAAGGTGTCGGTGAAGGACTGAAAGCGACCACCGTTCCCCGCGACGAGTTGTTTATTACCACCAAACTGTGGAACAGCGATCAGCAACATGCCGGTAAAGCGCTGGAAGCGAGCCTGAAAAAGTTACAGCTCGATTATGTGGATTTGTATCTGATCCACTGGCCTGCACCGGCAGAAGACCATTATGTCTCCGCCTGGGAGCAGTTGATTGAATTACAGAAATCCGGACTGACCCGCAGTATCGGTGTCTGTAATTTTGATATCGGCCATTTGCAGCGCATTATCCACAAAACCGGCGTGGCACCGGTACTCAATCAGATTGAACTGCATCCACTGCTGCAACAGCGCGAGCTTCAGGCCTGGAATGCGACCCATTCCATTCACACTGAATCCTGGAGTCCCCTGGCACAGGGCGGTAACGGCGTTTTTGATACTGATGTTATTCAGGCGTTAGCGGCAAAATATCAGAAAACCCCGGCACAGATAGTGATTCGCTGGCATCTGGATCGCGGATTGATTGTGATACCAAAATCAGTCACACCTTCACGGATTCAGGAAAACTTTGATGTCTTTGATTTCCGTCTGGAGAAAGAAGAACTCTCACAGATTCAGTCTCTCGATTCAGGTACCCGCTTAGGGCCGGATCCAAAAGAATTTAATTAAGTTAGTTACTGTCTGAAAGCCATCTGTATAAATTATACAGGTGGTTTTTATTTATTTTATAACTGATTTTCAAGTAATCATTCAATAAACAAATAATTTATAAATAAAAAAGGGGAAATACACGAACGCAATATGTATTTCCCAAAGCATGGCAAATATAGCAGGATTAATTATCCGAATTTCAGCCTTGCTGTCATCAATATAATTAATTCACTATTTATTAAAAATAAATTCAAACGCCAATATGAAAGGAGGAGTATATGAAACATGACCTTTCAGTCACCATAACACAGCATTACCATTCAAGGTTAAAAGCCATGTTGTACATCACATCGTTCGAACCGGTGTATGCGACACCTGTCTTCACAGCGATGTTCTCGTTGAACCGGTAACCGGTTCCTACTGCTACAGCCTGAGTGGACTGGTATCCGCCCATCGCCGCAGTGATATTCAGTTTACCGACACCGTACGGCTGGAATAAGCCATTCAATGCCGCACTGGCCGCCAGGCCGTTATCAAGACGCTCATTGGTTTCGCGCAGATCATTTTCCAACGTGCGAAGATCCTGGCGGTTCTTCAGGATATCGAGAGTGTTTCTATCGATTTTAGTTGTATGTTTGTCAATATCTTTTTTGTTGGCATTCGCCACATTGGTTGTCGTATTACTCTTTTTACGCACATCTTTCAAATCTGTTGCCAGTTTGTCTGAATCAGCTTTCAGCCCGGAGAGCATTTTTTCCTGTTTCCGAATATCATCACCTTGTTCAAAACTCACACTCTCTGTTAGTTGGATAGCAGATTCCAGGTTAATGATCTCCTGATTATGTCTCTCACTATCTTGTTTTAACTGATAAATTTCATTATCAGCAGGAATAGATCTGTTAAGCAAAAAACTGATATTATTTTTCATATTTTCAGTTGATGAATTAAGTTCTTCGAGCTTATCATCCTGCTGTTTATTCACAGTTTTAACTACTGATATATCCGTATTCAGTTCTCCCAAAGATAAAATAACAGATTCATTCTGTATTTTGATATTATCAGTGTCCTGCTTTAACTGAGCAAAATCATCAGTAGTCTGAAACAATGGCTTATTATAAGCAAGAGGATTCTCCTGCATTTCAGCAATACTGCTTAGCGTATTATTAATCTTTCCGTTTAAATTATCATATACCTGAATAACCTCTGAAATACCAGCACTACGGTCATACTCATTTTTGATTTCAGATACAATCAGTGGCTGATAATTGTTTTCCACAAAGTATAATTTAGTGCTGCTTTCCTTTGTTAATACCGGAATATCACTTTCAGTGACCTTTTTATATTCAGATAAATCAACAGATGTTCTTGCATAATAGAAAACGCTGCTATCATCAGCGTTTGCGTATGATAAAGGCAACATAATAAGCAGGGAAATTAAATTTTTTTTCATTCATTAACTCTCAATATAGATAAAACAGAATTTGAAAAAATATATCTGTATTACCATCGGGAGAAAATAAACAGAACATAAACAGAAAAAAAAGCAAAAAATATAATTAGAGAATTATTCTAACTGGATGGTATCGGATAGTTATCCCGGAGAAATAAAAAAATCCGCTGCAGCGGATTTTTTTATTAATTAATGACCTTATTTATCAATAATCAGGCTGTGCATTTCCTGTACTGAAATCACTCTCTCTG
The DNA here is from genome assembly GCF_051172335.1 of Morganella sp. B601. Lineage (NCBI taxonomy): Bacteria > Pseudomonadati > Pseudomonadota > Gammaproteobacteria > Enterobacterales > Morganellaceae > Morganella > Morganella sp. B601. Next base: position 97,477 of record NZ_JBPIZE010000006.1, on the reverse strand, counting down.
TCGGATCCATATTCAGAGACAGTGTGGTGGCAAAGCCGCCGTTCATGGTGGTGTCGTAATGCACCTTATATTGCAGGGCACTGCGGCGGATGACTTTGGAATCCTCAATCGCCTGACGTCCGGCGGTGGTATTCACAATGTAATCGTATTCACCGTTTTTAATTCTGTCCTGAATATGCGGACGACCTTCATGCACCTTATTCACCAGACGCGGGTTAATACCCGCCTCACCCAGCACAATCGCGGTACCGTGTGTCGCATCCAGCTCAAAACCCTGTTTCAGCAGTTTTGCCGCCAGATCCACCACCCGTGCTTTATCCCCTTCGCGGACGGAAAGCAGCGCACGGCCTTTCTTCTTCAGTGAGGAAGAGCTACCGAGCATCGCTTTGGCAAAGGCTTCCGCGAAAGTGCGTCCCACGCCCATCACTTCCCCGGTTGAGCGCATTTCCGGCCCTAAAATCGGGTCAACGCCAGGGAACTTGTTGAACGGCAGCACCACTTCTTTCACCGAATAGTACGGCGGGATGACTTCTTTTGTCACGCCCTGCTGCGCCAGTGTCTGACCGGCCATCACGCGCGCTGCGACTTTCGCCAGCGGCACTCCGGTGGCTTTGGAGACAAACGGCACCGTACGCGCCGCACGCGGGTTGACTTCAATCAGATACACTTCGTTGTCTTTGACCGCGAACTGCGTGTTCATCAGGCCGCGCACACGCAGTTCCATCGCCAGTTTTCTCACCTGGTCGCGCACCACATCCTGGATTTCCTGACTCAGCGTGTAAGCCGGTAACGAGCAGGCCGAATCCCCCGAGTGAACCCCCGCCTGTTCGATATGCTCCATAATACCGCCAATCAGCACCTGTTCGCCGTCGCAGATAGCATCGACATCCACCTCAATCGCATCGTCGAGGAAGCGGTCGAGCAGTACCGGTGCGTCATTGGAGACACTGACCGCATTCTGGAAGTAACGGCGCAGGTCGGTTTCGTCGTAAACGATTTCCATCGCACGGCCGCCCAGAACATAAGAAGGGCGCACCACCAGCGGGTAACCAATCTCTTTTGCCCGCTCAACCGCCTGCTCAATATTAGAGACGGTGGCATTTGCCGGTTGTTTCAGGCCGAGGCGGACAACCGCCTGCTGGAAACGCTCGCGGTCTTCCGCGCGGTCAATCGCATCAGGGCTGGTACCGATAACCGGCACACCGGCCGCTTCCAGGCTGCGCGCCAGTTTCAGCGGAGTCTGGCCGCCGTACTGAACAATCACACCCGCCGGTTTTTCGACGCGCACGATTTCCAGCACATCTTCCAGCGTCACCGGCTCGAAATAAAGGCGGTCAGAGGTGTCGTAGTCAGTGGAAACCGTTTCCGGGTTGCAGTTGACCATGATGGTTTCGTAACCGTCTTCACGCAGCGCCATCGCCGCATGCACACAGCAGTAATCAAACTCGATACCCTGTCCGATACGGTTCGGCCCGCCGCCGAGCACCATAATTTTCGGTTTGTCGTTGTTCGGCTGCGCCTCGCACTCTTCTTCATAGGTGGAGTAGAGATAGGCGGTGTCCGTGGCAAATTCTGCCGCACAGGTATCCACACGCTTGTAAACCGGCCACAGCTGATAGCTGTCACGCAGTTTGCGGATTTCAGCTTCCGCCACACCGACCAGTTTTGCCAGCCGCGCATCCGCAAAACCTTTGCGTTTCAGATGACGCAGGAATTCCGGGGTCAGGCCGTTAATCCCGACTTCCGCCACCTGCTCTTCCAGACGCACCAGTTCTTCAATCTGTACCAGGAACCAGCGGTCAATGTTGGTCAGGTTAAATACGCCGTCAACTGACAGTCCGGCACGGAATGCGTCCGCAATATACCAGATCCGCTCGCCGCCCGCTTCTTTCAGCTCACGGCGGATGCGGGTCAGTGCATCCGGGTCATCTAAATTCACTTTCGGATCAAAGCCGGTCGCGCCCACTTCGAGGCCGCGCAGCGCTTTTTGCAGGGATTCCTGCTGAGTGCGGCCGATAGCCATCACTTCACCGACGGATTTCATCTGTGTGGTCAGACGGTCATTGGTACCGGCGAATTTTTCAAAGTTAAAGCGCGGAATTTTTGTCACGACATAGTCGATAGACGGTTCAAAGGAGGCCGGTGTCAGGCCGCCGGTGATGTCGTTTGACAGTTCATCCAGCGTGTAGCCGACTGCCAGTTTGGCCGCGATTTTGGCAATCGGGAAGCCGGTCGCTTTCGAGGCCAGCGCGGAGGAGCGTGATACACGCGGGTTCATCTCGATAACAATCAGGCGGCCGGTTTTCGGGTTCACCGAGAACTGAACGTTGGAGCCGCCGGTTTCCACGCCGATTTCACGCAGCACCGCCATCGAGGCGTTACGCATGATTTGGTATTCTTTGTCGGTCAGGGTCTGTGCCGGGGCAACAGTGATGGAGTCACCGGTGTGGATCCCCATCGCGTCGAAGTTTTCGATGGAGCAGACAATGATGCAGTTATCATTTTTGTCCCGCACCACTTCCATTTCGTACTCTTTCCAGCCAATCAGCGATTCATCAATCAGCAGTTCGTTGGTCGGGGAGAGATCCAGGCCTCGGGTACAGATTTCCTCAAACTCTTCACGGTTATACGCGATACCGCCACCGGTACCGCCCATAGTGAATGACGGGCGGATAATGCACGGGAAACCGACATCATCGGCGACCGCAAACGCTTCTTCCATGGTGTGTGCGATACCGGAACGCGCTGTATCCAGACCGATTTTTTTCATGGCGATATCGAAACGGCGGCGATCTTCTGCTTTATCAATCGCATCCGCTGTCGCGCCAATCATTTCGACACCGAACTCTGCCAGCACGCCGTGACGTTCCAGATCCAGCGCACAGTTCAGCGCGGTTTGTCCGCCCATAGTCGGCAGAACGGCATCCGGGCGCTCTTTTTCGATGATTTTGCGCACCACTTCCCAGTGAATAGGCTCGATGTAAGTCGCATCCGCCATTTCCGGGTCGGTCATAATGGTTGCCGGGTTGGAGTTAACGAGGATAACGCGGTAGCCCTCTTCGCGCAGGGCTTTACACGCCTGGGCGCCGGAGTAGTCAAATTCACAGGCCTGGCCGATAACAATCGGACCGGCGCCTAAAATCAGGATGCTGCTGATATCTGTACGTTTTGCCATTTTTCTGCTCCTGATCAGTGACGGGCGTTTTTCATCAGTTCAATAAAGTGGTCGAACAGCGGGGCGGCGTCGTGCGGGCCCGGGCTGGCTTCAGGGTGACCCTGGAAGCTGAATGCGGGTTTATCATTGCGGTGAATACCCTGCAATGTGCCGTCAAACAGTGATTTATGCGTGACGCGCAGTGTCGCGGGCAGCGTCGCCTCATCCACCGCAAAACCGTGGTTCTGCGCGGTAATCATCACCACATTATTTTCAATATCTTTGACCGGGTGGTTGCCGCCGTGGTGACCGAATTTCATTTTGATGGTCTTTGCACCGCTGGCGAGTGCCAGTAACTGGTGCCCCAGGCAGATGCCGAACAGCGGAATATCGGTTTCCAGGAAGCGGGTGATAGCCTCAATCGCATAATCACACGGTGCCGGGTCGCCCGGGCCATTGGAGAGGAAAATACCGTCCGGTGCCATTTTCAGCACCTCTTCCGCCGGGGTCTGTGCCGGTACGACGGTCAGGCGGCAGCCGCGATCCACCAGCATACGCAGAATGTTGCGCTTGGCACCGAAGTCATACGCCACCACATGAAACGGCAGCTCTTCCGCTGTTTTATCCGCCGGTAAGCCGCTGTCCAGTGTCCAGGAGCCCTGTGTCCAGCTGTATGGCTGCGCGGTGGTGACTTCTTTCGCCAGATCCAGCCCGTTCAGCCCGCTGAAGCTCTGCGCATTTTTCAGCGCCAGTGCCGCATCCGGGTGTTCACCGGCGATGATGCAGCCGTTCTGAGCGCCTTTCTCGCGCAGTAAGCGGGTCAGTTTGCGGGTATCAATATCGGCGATAGCCACGACGTTGCGGCGTTTCAGGTATTCGGAGAGGCTTTCTTCACTGCGGAAATTACTGGTGGTCAGCGGCAGGTCGCGGATAACGAGGCCTTGTGCATAAACATCCGGGGATTCTTCATCAGCACTGTTAGTGCCGGTATTACCAATATGGGGATAAGTGAGAGTGACTATCTGGCGGGAATAAGAGGGGTCGGTGAGAATTTCCTGATACCCCGTCATCGAGGTATTAAAAACAACTTCGCCGGTAACGGCACCCTCTGCGCCGATGGCGCGTCCGTGAAATGTGGTTCCGTCTTGCAGAACCAGGATTGCTGACTTAAACAAAACACCCTCCGGAGGAATAATAAATCACAATTAGTGCATATTAATTCAGATTTGGGGCTATAAAGCAATGCCAAAATAGAAATTTAACCAAATTTTGACAAATTGCGGCGCATTCTAAAGATCGAACGGGCAGTTGTCCAGAGAAAATCGACTTTTTTATATTTTTTTACTAATTATGATCAAAACAGGCTGGCTGACAGAGATAAAACCGTATCATTATCAGCTTTATTCTGAATTTTTGATGAGATGACTGAAAAAAAGGCTCACAACCGGAAAAAGAGGTGAGAAAGGCAAAAAAAGCGATAAAAAAGAGAGCAACAACGATGATAATGATAAAAAACAGAGGTCAGATACAAAATTATAAAAAAATAATAGCTAAAGCAGTGATAAATCAAAATACCACTGCTTTATCAAGCTGTTGTAATTTATACTTTATTATAAATTTTCCAGATCAAGTACATCCTTCATGGTGAATAGACCGTTCTTTTTATCACTCAGCCAGGCTGCTGCCTTAACTGCGCCATTTGCAAATGTCATCCGGCTTGAAGCCTTGTGGCTGATTTCAACACGCTCGCCGATATCCGCAAACATCGCTGTGTGCTCGCCCACAATGTCCCCGGCACGCACAGTGGCAAACCCGATAGTGTTCCGCTCCCGCTCGCCGGTATAGCCTTCACGGCAGTACACCGCGCAATCCTTCAGGTCACGCCCCAGCGCCCCGGCAATAGATTCTCCCATCGCCAGCGCGGTTCCGGACGGCGCATCCACTTTATGGCGGTGATGCGCTTCAATAATTTCAATATCGGTATAGTCGCCCATGACTTTGGCCGCCTTTTCCAGCAGTTTCAGCACCAGATTGACGCCAACACTGAAATTCGCCGCAAAAACCACAGGAATTTGCTGCGCAGCCTGTGCAATAGCGGCCTTTCCGGCATCATCAAACCCGGTGGTGCCGATAATCATGCCTTTGCCGTTAGCGGTACAGAACGCCAGATGTGTCAGGGTGCCTTCCGGGCGGGTGAAATCAATCAGGATGTCGAAATTATCTTTCTGACTGTTCAGGTCAGCCGTCAGGATCACGCCATTGCGGCCGGTACCGGCCAGTTCACCGGCATCGGTCCCGGTGAGTGAGGAGCCTTCGCGCTCAAATGCCGCGCCCAGCACCACATCATCATTCTGTGCAATCGCCTGAATCAGCTGGCGTCCCATGCGGCCACCGGCACCCGCAACCGCGAGCCGTAACTTACCCATATTTGTTATCCTCAGTTTTCTGTCTGTATGTCAGCAGATTAACGGCTGTCCGGCCGGATTACCAGTTACCCGCCGCTATCATCAGAAAATCACAATATAGTCCGCCGATTATCAGTAAAACTGTATTTACCGGACCGCAGACAAAAAAAAGCAGAACCTGCGTTCTGCTTTGCTGTGTCAGACTTCTTTGATATCCACCCGTAACTCTTTCGGGACTTCAAAGATAATATTTTCCTCACGCCCTTCCAACTGACTGATTTCATCCGCCCCCAGTTCCTGAAGACGGCTGATCACCTGCTGTACCAGCACATCCGGCGCGGATGCGCCGGCAGTCAGGCCGATGGTATCCACATCACGCAGCCAGGCGGGATTGATATCATCCGCAGAATCGATCAGATAAGAGGGTTTTCCGACCCGCTGCGCCAGCTCCGCCAGCCGGTTGGAGTTTGATGAATTTTTAGAGCCGACCACCAGCACCAGATCTGCCTGACCCGCCAGATCCCGCACTGCTTCCTGACGGTTGGTGGTGGCATAGCAGATATCGTCTTTACGCGGCCCGATAATTTTCGGGAAACGGGCATTCAGCGCATCAATGACTTCGGAGGTATCATCAACAGATAGTGTGGTCTGCGTCATAAAGCTGAGGTTTTCCTCATCTTTGACGTTCAGTTTCCACACATCTTCCGGGGATTCCACCAGATACATACCGCCTTCCGGGTTGTTGTACTGCCCCATCGTCCCTTCCACTTCCGGATGCCCGGCGTGGCCGATCAGAATCGCTTCTTTGCCTTTGCGGCTGGCGCGGGCCACTTCCATATGCACTTTGGTGACCAGCGGACAGGTGGCATCAAACAGCATGGTGAGATTACGGGAACGCGCTTCCTGGCGGATCGCCTGCGAGACACCGTGAGCGGAGAAGATCAGAATGGCGTTATCCGGTACTTCAGCGATTTCCTCAATAAAAATCGCGCCACGCTCACGCAGATCATTGACCACATAGCGGTTGTGCACGACTTCATGACGGACGTAGATAGGCGCACCGTATAATTCCAGCGCCCGCTCCACAATACTGATTGCCCGGTCAACACCTGCACAGAACCCCCGCGGGTTAGCCAGTAAAATACGCACGTTCAACCTCCAAACCATCGCCCGGACGGGCAGTAAAACAAAAATTCAACATTTGCGCGCTACTATACCAGAGCCGTCCCCCGGACCGTAATGCTAATTATTGCTCTGTGTCTTATGCAGTGACGTCACGGACACTGATATCGAACGTCACATCCTGTCCGCACAGCGGATGGTTGAAATCCACCTCGACAGAATCTTCAGTAACGGATTTGATAATTCCCGGCATTTCGCTGCCGTTCATCGCGGTAAACAGCATGATCGTGCCGGTTTCCGGCAGACCCGCCTCCAGGAAATCGGCGGCGGAGAAAAACTGAATCAGATCCGGGCTCGGTTTGCCGAACACAGCCTCACCGGGTAGAGTGAAGGTTTTTTTATCCCCGGCGGATAAGCCCAGTAATTGCTGTTCCAGTGCGTCAGTCAAGCTGCCGTCGCCGAGGCGGAACAGTGCTGGTTTGCCTTGTGCTTCTGTGGAATCCGCCACAGAGCCGTCAGACAGTTTCAGGGTGTAATCCAGTAATACGCTGTGATGTTCTGCAACCTGCATATAATTATTACTCTCTGTCACGGATAAAAAATATCCGCCTTACGGCGGATATTCGGGTCATCAGTCTGATGATGTCTTGTTCTCTGGTTTGTCGCTTTTCTTACCGTCAGGGATAAAGCTTTCAATAATGATAAGCCCCGCCCCGATGATGATCCAGCTGTCCGCCAGGTTGAACGTCGGCCAGTGCCAGTCACCGACATAAAAGTCGATGTAATCCACCACAAAACCGTGCATCAGGCGATCAAGCAGGTTGCCGATCGCCCCGCCGATAATCAGTGCATAAGCAATATTACTGAGTTTATTGCGCGCACTGGTGCGGTACATCATCACCAGTAATGTCGCGGAGATACCGATAGCCACCGCTGTGAAGAACCAGCGCTGCCAGCCGCCCTGAGATGCGAGGAAGCTGAATGCGGCACCGTAATTCCGCACATAGGTCAGATTAAAGTACGGTATCAGTGATGTGGATTCATGCAGCCCGTAATTGGCTAAAATCAGCTGCTTTGAAATCGCATCCAGTACCAGTACCAGGACCGCCAGCCACAGCCAGCGCAATCCGGTCGAACACAGTGGTTTTTTCATTATCAGGCAAACTTACGTTCTTCACCGTTTCCGGCTACGTTTGTCACACAGCGGCCGCACAGTTCAGGATGTTCACTGTCCTGACCGATGTCGGTCGCGTAATGCCAGCAACGCGGGCACTTACTGCCTTCCGCTTTGCCGAAGCCGATGCGCAGGCCGTCCAGCTCACTGTTTACCGCACTTTCCGGTGCCGCAGACAATGGTTTCACATCTGCCTGAGAGGTCAGCAGCACGAAACGCAATTCATTACCCAGGCTGTTCAACTGTGCCGCCAGGGCATCATCCGCATACAGGGTAACGGCTGCTTCCAGCGAGCCGCCTATCAGTTTATCAGCACGTGCCTGCTCCAGCACTTTGTTGACTTCACCACGCACCGCCAGCAGCGTTGCCCAGTAATCATCGTTCATGCTGTCCTGTGCATTCAGCCCGAACAGACCGTCATACCACTCTTCGGTGAAGACGTACTGCGGACGTTTGCCCGGCATCACATTCCAGATTTCATCAGCGGTGAAGGACATGATCGGCGCCATCCAGCGAACCAGAGCTTCCGCGATGTGGAACAGTGCGGTCTGACAGCTGCGGCGTGCCAGGCCATCGCTTTTCGCGGTGTACTGACGATCTTTGATGATATCCAGGTAGAAAGAGCCCATTTCCACCGAGCAGAACTGCATCAGACGCTGTACCACTTCATGGAAATCATAGGCTTCATACGATTTCAGAATATCAGCCTGTGCCGCCAGTGCGCGGCCGACAGCCCAGCGGTCTGCCACAATCATCTCTTCCGGTTTCACCATATCGGTTTCCGGATTGAAACCATTGAGGTTCGCCAGCAGGAAACGCGCGGTGTTACGGATACGTCGGTAAGAATCTGCAGAACGTTTCAGGATTTCATCCGAAACCGCAATTTCACCGGAGTAGTCAGTAGAAGCAACCCACAGACGCAGGATATCCGCGCCGAGTTTGTTCATCACATCCTGCGGACTGATGGTGTTACCCAGCGATTTGGACATTTTGCGTCCCTGACCATCAACGGTGAAACCATGAGTCAATACTTCGCGGTAAGGCGCTTTGCCTTTCATCGCGGTGGACAGCATCAGTGAGGACATAAACCAGCCGCGGTGCTGGTCAGAACCTTCCAGATACATGTCCGCAGAATTGCCATGGAACTCAGGACGGGCATCGACAACAGCAAAGTGAGTGGATCCGGAGTCAAACCAGACATCCAGGGTATCCGGCACTTTTTCATAGATATCGGCATCATCACCCAGCAGGTCGCGCGGGTCGAGATCCCACCACGCCTGAATACCATGCTCTTCCACACGCTTGGCGACGTCTTCCATCAGTTCCAGTGTACGCGGATGCAGTTCCTGGGTCTCTTTATGGACAAACAGAGACATCGGTGTGCCCCAGGTGCGCTGACGGGAGATACACCAGTCCGGGCGGTTTTCCACCATCGCGGTGATACGCGCTTCGCCCCAGCCCGGGATCCATTTCACGCCTTTGATTTCATTCAGAGACTGCGGACGCAGACCGTTCACATCCATCCCGATAAACCACTGTGGTGTGGCACGGAAAATGACCGGTGTTTTGTGACGCCAGCAGCACGGATAGCTGTGCGAAATATTTTCGCTGTGCAGCAGTGCGCCTTTCTCTTTCAGCAGTTCCAGGATGATGTCATTGGCTTTCAGCACAAACACACCATCCAGTGACGGATAGGTACCGCTGACATAGCAGCCGTTCGGACCGACCGGGTTGGCGGTTTCCAGTCCGTATTTCTGGCCGATTACATAGTCGTCAGGACCGTGGCCCGGCGCAGTATGCACAGCACCGGTACCCGCATCCAGGGTGACGTGATCGCCGAGGATAGCCGGGACATCAAAGCCCATAAACGGATGATTAAACCGCAGCAGTTCCAAGTCGCTGCCTTTGCAGTCATTTTCCACGATCCAACTGGTGATACCGGCGCGTTTCATCACGCTTTCCACCAGGTCAGCGGCCAGAATCAGGCGCTCGTCGTTCACGCGGACTAACTGATAATCAAATTCCGGGTTCAGGGAAATCGCGCGGTTTGCCGGTAAAGTCCACGGTGTGGTGGTCCAGATAACCAGAGAAACCGGCAGCCCGTCATTTTTCACGCCGAACTTGCTGTAAACCGCATCCGCGTCCGCAGCCGTGAAACGCACGTCAATGGACGGAGAGGTTTTGTCGTAATATTCCACTTCCGCTTCCGCCAGGGAAGAGGCACAGGAGGTACACCAGTGAACCGGTTTTGCCCCTTTGACCAGATGGCCGTTGGCAATCACTTTTGCCAGTGCGCGGATAATATGAGCTTCGGTTTTGAAGTCCATGGTCAGGTACGGATGATCCCAGTCACCCAGCACGCCCAGACGGATAAAGTCTTCCTTCTGGCCTTCAATCTGCTCTTTTGCGTATTCACGGCAGGCAGCACGGAACTCAGCCGGTGTGACTTTATCACCCGGCTTGCCAATCACCTGTTCGACTTTGTGTTCAATCGGTAAGCCGTGGCAGTCCCAGCCCGGAATATACGGGGAGTCAAAACCGGCCATGCCTTTGGATTTAATAATAATATCTTTGAGAATTTTATTGACTGAGTGACCAATGTGAATGCTGCCGTTTGCATACGGAGGGCCGTCATGCAGAATAAATGTTTTTTTACCGGTTTTGGCTTTACGGATCGCCTGGTACAGACCTTCTTTGTACCAGCGTTTCAGCATATCAGGTTCGCGCTTTGCTAAGTCCCCGCGCATAGGGAACCCTGTCTCCGGGAGATTCAGGGTATTTTTATAGTCACTCATTCGATTCTCAGTTCCAATATTATTCCGTTAAACACATAACGAGGGGTTGGATTGTAAAAATTCCCTTGCCGCAATCTCATCCCGCGCGATTTGCGCTTTCAGCTCATCGAGCGAGGCAAACCGCTGTTCATTTCGCAATTTCTTGCGCAGTACCACATCCGGATGCTGCCCGTATAAATCCATAGACACATCAATCAGATGAACTTCCAGTTGCTGGCTCTTACCCTGTACTGTCGGGCGGGAGCCGATATTGGCCACACCCGGCAGCGGATGCGGCCCGAGGCCGTATACGTCCACGGCGTACACACCGTGTACCGGTGCGGCCAGACGTTTCAGGGGGATATTGGCAGTCGGGAAACCGATGGTGCGCCCGAGTTCGTTGCCGTGCACCACACGCCCGCTGATGCGGTAAGGGTGCCCGAGCAGTGCCTCAGCCTGCGCCAGATCGTCGTTTTCCAGCGCGCGGCGGATGGCCGTACTGCTGATCCGTTTGCCGTTATCACAAAAACTTTCCGTGCTGCGGACCGTGAAACCATACTGTTTCCCCGCCTCACACAGCCCGTTAAAATCGCCCTGACGATTTTTTCCGAAACGAAAATCATCCCCGACCACCAGAAACTTCACCCCCAGCTGTTCAACCAGCAGGTGTGAGATAAAAGCATCCGGTGTCAGTGATGCAAATTGTTTGCTGAATTTAACACACAATAAGTAGTCCACACCGTACTGCGCAAGATATTTTACCTTATCGCGCAGCCGGGTCAGGCGTGCCGGCGCTTTATCCGGGGCAAAAAATTCCAGCGGCTGCGGCTCGAAGATCATGACGACCGACGGCAGCCCCAGGCGTTTTCCTTCCTGCGCCAGATGTGACAGTAATGCCTGATGTCCGCGATGAACACCATCAAAATTACCGATAGTCAGCACGCAACCATGGTGACGCGCACGAATATTGTGAGTACCGCGAATTAGCTCCATAGCCGGCTCAATACAGTCAAAATTAGTCCGATTATACCTTGTCCGCCGCGTCAGGTTAACCCACTAATGCGGCTGAATCGCGAATTCTCTGTACAAAAAGCGGGGCATCCCCCTCTGCGGAAAGTGAAAAATAATTTTTTTCGTCAGAATCTTACCATTCCGGTGACTTTTTTCCGTGTAAGGGCTGTATTCCCGCTGCGTAAACTGATAAAATCCCCGCCCATCACAACGTACATTTGCGTCGCTGTACAACGACGCATATTTGCACAAATCCATTGACAAAATAAAGCGGAGCAGGCATATTCCTCCACCTTTGTATTGTCCTCGAAGAATATATTTGGGAGTTGGACCTTGGCTAATATCAAATCAGCTAAGAAACGCGCCATTCAGTCTGAAAAACGTCGTCAGCATAACGCTAGCCGTCGTTCTATGGTGCGCACCTTTATCAAGAAGGTTTACGCTGCTATCGCTGCCGGCGACAAAGAAGCTGCTCAGAACGCATTTAATGACATGCAACCACTTGTGGATCGTCACGCTGCTAAAGGCCTGATCCATAAGAACAAGGCTGCCCGTCATAAGGCGAACCTGGCTGCTCAGATCAAAGCAATGTAATCTGATTGTGCAGACATAAAAAAACCGGCTGATGCCGGTTTTTTTATGTCCTTTTTCTGCCTCAGTCCGGTAAACCGGCATCCGCAGCCGACTGCGAACCACTGAACAGCGCAGAGAAATCCTTGTTACACACCCGCTGAACCGCCGGATGCTGGATCATACGCTCGGCAAAAATCACATAATACTCTTCTTTGATGGTATCCACCGTTCCCAGCTCGACAACATCACTGTCCGCAAAAATGCCTTTGGTGTAGAGCGACGGTGCCACAAAAATCGCATTGTGATACATACCAAATGCTTTCATCAGTGCCGCATCGTCAAACTCACCCAGAATTTCCACTTCCAGGTTTTTATTGCGGATCCAGGTCAGCAACTGACGGCCAAGCATCGAACGGCGGCCGGGCACCAGCAGACGGCGCTCTTCCAGACATTCCGGGAACGGCTTCTGCGGCGCGGGCTGGCGGCAGTAGAAACTCATACTGCACTCCCCGAGTTTCACGGAGAACAGCCCTTCCTGCTGGGTGGAATCCACCGGGCAGTCAGAGAGGATCATATCCAGTTTGTGCTGGCTGAGCTGCTCCAGCAGCATTTCGTGAGTGGATTCAAAACAGCGCAGATGGATTTGCTCATGCTCCATCACCGCCGTTTCCAGCACTTTGCTGACCAGACGTTTTGACAGTGCATCCGCAACCCCGACATCAAACAACAGATTGGATTCGCGGCTGTAAGTGACAATATCCAGCATTTCCTGGCTCAGCATAAACATTTTGTCCGCATAGCGGAACACCAGCTGACCGAGTTCTGACGGCACCAGGCCGCGTCCCTGACGTTTGAACAGCTTACCGTCCAGACGCTCTTCCAGCGCCTTGATTTGGCCGGTAATGGTTTGCGGGGTGAGATAGAGCGCTTCTGCAGCTCCCACCACCGAACCTTCTTTGCAGACGTGCCAGAAATAATAGAGGTGATTGTAGTTTAAATGGGAGACTCGCATAGTTTTTCCCGGTACATACCTTATCTTTTTTTGATGATTAACTCGGAAATTCTGTTGTATTCACCGGCCACGAAGGCCGGTGAATAACGGATTACTGCCGGACTGTTTTCTTCGGTAACACGGAATGGAGCAGGAATAGCCCGGTAACTGCCGCCATAGTGGAACCAATCAGAATTCCCAGCTTGGAGTAGGTGTTAAATGCTTCCGGAAGCCCGGTAAATGCCAGTCCCGCGATAAAGATAGACATTGTAAAACCGATCCCGCATAACACCGATACAGCGAATATCTGGTTAAGAGTAATCCTCTCCGGCAGTTTTGCAAAGCCCAGTTTTACCGAAATCAGACATGCAGTGAAAATCCCCAGCGGTTTGCCGACAAACAGACCGAGCAGGATCCCCAGCGGCAGTGTACCCATCAGTGCATCAAAGGAAATTCCCTGAACACTGACACCTGCATTGGCAAAGGCAAACAGCGGCAGGATCAGAAACGCCACCCACGGATGCAGCACATGCTCCAGCTCCTCTGACGGTGAGTGCTCACCATCTTTACTGCGCAGCGGGATCAGGAAGCCGACGATCACCCCGGCCAGAGTTGCGTGCACGCCGGATTTCAGAATACACACCCACAATATCAGCCCCGCAATCATATACGCAGCGGTGTTGCTGACATTACGCCAGTTCATCACACACAATACCACCACCATCAGTACCGCCAGCAGCAGCGCTGTCAGTGAAACGGTTTTGGTGTAAAACAGCGCGATAATCACGATAACCCCGAGGTCATCAATAATCGCCAGTGCCAGCAGAAAGACTTTCAGCTCTGTCGGTACGCGTTTGCCCAGCAGTGCCATTACGCCGAGGGCAAAGGCAATATCGGTTGCGGCCGGAATCGCCCAGCCCTGTGCAGCGGCGGCATCCCCGCCGTTAAACAGCAGATAGACCAGCGCCGGGGCTATCATACCGCCGAGTGCGGCAATTGCCGGAAACATCGCTTTGTCGCGCCCGGCCAGAGAGCCGGTCATCAGCTCCCTTTTTACTTCGAGCCCGACGACCAGGAAAAATATCGCCATCAGGGCGTCATTAATCCATAATAACAAGGGTTTATCAATTTCCAGTGCCGAGAATTTTACAGCAACGGGAATATCAAGAAATGACTGATACACCGCTGACAGCGGCGTATTCGCCATCACCAGCGCGATCAGCGCAGCAATAATCAGCAGTATGCCGCCTGCTGCTTCGAATTTTAAGAACTGCCGGATAATTGCGGTCATGAGTTAACTCCTTTAAGACTGTCGGCGTTAATAATATGCAAACAATTAACTCGAAAAAAGCAGATTATTCGGCAATAATAATTCGGTTATTACTTGCTATTCAGGGTTTATCTCACAAAATTACCTGATCAACACCGCGAAATTAACCGAATTATAACATTCTAATTTCTGTAAAACAGATGCGTACCGTCACGTACCGGCGGATATTCTGCTGTCGTTGCCACCGCTCACTGAATAAAACAGGTTAACCCGGATTAGCGTCATATAACCGGTTCAGTCCGGCGAGATCAATCTCACCGGTGATGATATCCACCGGTGTTCTGAGAAACGGTTTTGCATGGTTCTCCGCGATTTTTTGTCTTTGCCCCGTCATCTGCTCTTTACTGAATTTTAGCTGAGTCAGTGTCTCCGCCAGCCGGGTATTCTGCTGCCGGGCGGCCTCTGTCATACCGCTATTGAATTTCCTGTCCGGTGTTGCGGCGATAGTCCGGGCAGAAAGATACGGACTGAAGGCAGAAGCCTGCGTGGTGGTATCCTGCTGCCTAATCGCCTGTTCACAATGATGCTGAACTGTATTCAGATAGCTGCCCGCAGGGACATCTCCCTGCAACTTCATCAGACTGATATACGCTGACAGATTTTTCAGCGGGGTGGTTTCAATCACTGACATATCAGTACCGCCAGTGTCAGAAAAAGCAGGTGTATTTTCCGGGTCAATAAGTGATGCTTGCGCGGCATCGCATCTGAATAGTTTTTCAGTGGTATTCTGCACACCAAAAATCAGCAGGCCGATCAATTCGTGACTATCAGCACCCGCTGTGCTGCGGATAAACCGGGAAACAGAGATATCCTGTGATGCGGAAGATGAGGAGAGAGCCGGTGTATACATGTTATTATCCTTATAATGAATTAATAAGAAATAATAAAGTAAAACAGCCGGGTAACCTGCAAAAAAGACACAAAAAAACCGGCAGAGAAAATTATCCCGGCCGGTTATGATATCGCTTATCTGACAATGACTTATTTGGTCAGGTCATCAAAGAATTTTTTCACACCGTCAAAGAAGCGTTTCGCTTTCGGAGTGTTGTTGTGGCCGCTCTGGCCATCCACAGACTCACCGAACTCACGTAACAGTTCTTTCTGTTTTTCGCTCAGTTTAACCGGTGTTTCCACCACCACGCGGCACATCAGGTCGCCCTGCATTCCGCCGCGCGCCGGTCTGACACCTTTGCCTTTCATGCGGAACAGTTTGCCGGTCTGGGTTTCTGCCGGGATTTTCAGCTTAACGCGCCCGTCCAGTGTCGGTACTTCAATTTCGCCGCCCAGCGCCGCAACCGTAAAGCCAATCGGTACTTCACAGTAGAGATTGCTGCCGTCACGCTCGAAGATATTGTGCTGGCGGACATGAACCTCGACATACAGATCGCCTGCCGGAGCCCCCATTTCACCTGCTTCACCTTCGCCGGTCAGACGGATACGGTCGCCGCTGTCCATTCCTGCCGGGATTTTGACTGACAGGGTTTTATAACGTTCAACACGCCCGTGACCATGACATTTGCTGCACGGCTCTTTGATGATTTTGCCGCGGCCGTGACAGGTCGGACACGCCTGCTGCACTGCAAAGAAGCCCTGGCGCATCTGCACCTGGCCCATACCGTGACAGGTCGGACACTCCTGCGGCTCTGTCCCTTCTTTCGCCCCGCTGCCGTGACATTTATCACAGGTTTCCAGGGTCGGAATACGGATCTCTTTGGTCACACCACGAACCGCTTCTTCAAGGGTCAGTTCGATGTTGTAACGCAGGTCTGCTCCGCGTGCCGCGCGTTGCTGACGGCGACCACCACCAAAAATATCACCGAAGACGTCACCAAAGATATCACCGAAATCAGCACCGCCGAAACCGCCGCCGCCAAATCCGCCGCCACCGCCCATACCGCCCTGCTCAAATGCCGCATGGCCGTACTGGTCATAAGCCGCACGTTTCTGTGCGTCGGTGAGGATCTCGTATGCTTCTTTTACTTCTTTGAATTTATCTTCCGCGTCTTTATCGCCCTGATTACGGTCAGGGTGATATTTCATCGCGAGGCGTTTGTAGGCTTTTTTAATCTCTTTGTCATCCGCAGATTTCGAGACGCCCAACACCTCGTAGTAATCTTTTTTTGCCATCCGTTTTGTCCCTTAACACAAGCACACGGGCGCAGAGTTTCCTCAACGCCCGTGCCGGTTTTCAGTGATTAATAACAGTCATCACCGCGCCCGCTAAGGGCATTATTTTTTGTCTTTGCTGTCGTCAACTTCTTCGAATTCAGCATCGACAACATCATCATTTTTACCTGCATCCTGCGCGGCATCAGCACCTGCTGCACCTGCCTGCGCCTGCTGCTGGGCAATTTCCATCAGTTTGGCAGAAGCGTCGATCAGCGCTTTCGTTTTCTCTTCGATAGCCGCTTTATCTTCGCCTTTCGCTGCGATTTCCAGCTCACTCACCGCCTGCTCGATTTTCACTTTATCGTCGCCCGGCAGTTTGTCGCCCGCTTCTTCGATCTGTTTACGGGTGGCGTGAACCAGCTGATCTGCCTGGTTACGAACCTGTACCAGCTCTTCAAACTTACGGTCAGCTTCGGCGTTGGCTTCCGCATCACGTACCATTTTCTGGATCTCTTCCTCGTTCAGACCGGAAGACGCCTTGATGGTGATGTTCTGCTCACGGCCGCTGTTTTTGTCTTTCGCGGACACATGCAGGATACCGTCGGCATCGATGTCAAAAGTAACTTCGATTTGCGGCATACCGCGCGGAGCAGCCTGAATACCATCCAGGTTAAACTGACCCAGTGATTTGTTGTCACCGGAACGTTTACGCTCACCCTGCAGAACATGGATAGTTACCGCAGACTGGTTGTCTTCCGCTGTGGAGAACACCTGGCTGTGTTTGGTCGGGATAGTGGTGTTCTTCGCAATCAGCGGAGTCATCACGCCGCCCATGGTTTCGATACCCAGAGACAGCGGGGTAACGTCCAGCAGCAGCACATCTTTAACATCACCACCTAACACACCGCCCTGAACCGCAGCACCAACAGCCACAGCTTCGTCCGGGTTCACGTCTTTACGCGGCTCTTTACCGAAGAAATCAGCAACGGTTTTCTGAACCAGCGGCATACGGGTCTGACCACCTACCAGGATGACATCATTGATATCATTCACTGACAGACCGGCATCCTGTAATGCAACTTTGACCGGATCCATAGAGCGTTTAACCAGATCTTCAACCAGTGATTCCAGTTTCGCACGGGTCACTTTGATGTTCATGTGTTTAGGACCGGTCCCGTCCGCCGTGATGTACGGCAGGTTAACGTCAGTCTGCTGTGCGGAAGAAAGCTCAATTTTTGCTTTCTCGGCAGCTTCTTTCAGACGCTGCATTGCCAGCGGGTCGTTACGCAGATCGATACCCTGTTCTTTCTTAAATTCTTCAACCAGATAGTTGATCATGCGGCTGTCGAAGTCTTCACCACCTAAGTGGGTGTCGCCGTTCGTTGCCAGCACTTCATAGGTTTTTTCGCCGTCAACTTCATCGATTTCGATGATGGAGATATCGAAAGTACCACCACCGAGGTCGAAGACCGCGATAGTACGGTTACCCACTTCGCGATCCAGGCCGTAAGCCAGTGCCGCAGCAGTCGGTTCGTTGATAATACGTTTTACATCCAGACCTGCGATACGGCCGGCGTCTTTGGTTGCCTGACGCTGAGCATCGTTAAAGTAAGCAGGTACGGTGATAACCGCTTCGGTTACCGGCTCGCCGAGATAATCTTCAGCGGTTTTCTTCATTTTTTTCAGGACTTCAGCAGAAACCTGTGGTGGTGCCATTTTCTGGCCTTTTGCTTCCACCCATGCGTCGCCGTTATCAGAGCTGACAATTTTGTACGGCATGATGTTCATATCGCGGCGCACTTCTTCATCGTCAAAACGACGACCAATCAGACGTTTGATTGCAAACAGTGTGTTCTGCGGGTTGGTAACAGCCTGACGTTTTGCCGGCTGACCGACCAGGATTTCACCATCCTGTGTATACGCAATGATTGACGGCGTTGTGCGGTCGCCTTCTGCGTTCTCCAGGACACGTGCCTGATTACCATCCATTACAGCAACACAAGAGTTGGTTGTACCTAAGTCGATACCAATAATTTTACCCATCTAAAGGCCTCCGAATAATTCTGTTCGTCTTACGCTACCGATGTATATGAGGTTCAATTTTCACTTTTCAAGAAAAAACTTTTCACTCACCCGTTACCCGGAACATTTCCGGCGGTACCGGACATCCGCAGCGTTAAAGGGGATTCAACTGAGTTTCAGTTTCCGATGACAAGTAGATGGGGCCATAAATGCATTCATCAAGGGGAAAATGAAAAAAAAACAGATTATTTAAAAGAAAATGATGAAACACTGAAAAATGCCGCGCTGACAGTCATATCAGCACGGCACTCACACAGCACAATGCAGGGGGTTATCAGGAGCTGAACACCATCATCCGCTGACGGACCGCCGCTTTCCCCATATACAGTCCCAGCAGCAGGCCGATCAGCGAAAGCCCCAGCATATAATACGCCGGTGCAAGCGGTGTCCATTTCAGGAACAGCGTGACCACCACCGGCGTCAGTCCGCCGAAAATGGCATAAGAAAGGTTGTAGGAGAACGAAATACCGCTGAAGCGGATCTCCGCCGGATAACTGTTCACCATCACAAACGGTACCGCGCCCACCACGCCGACACTGAATCCGGCCAGTCCGTAGGTCAGCGACAGCGGCGTACCCGGTTCACCGGCGGTCAGGTAAAAATAGCCGGTGCAGACCGCCAGCAGCAGGCTGCCGAAGGTAAAGACCACAGAGGCGCCCAGTTTGTCACACAGATAACCCGCCACCAGACACCCGGCGCACAGCGCCAGAATCGCGGTCATATTGGCGACAGACACCACCGCTTTTGCCAGGCCGAACTCCGTCTGTAAATACGCCGGTGTCAGCAGGATCACCACCACAACCCCGGCGGAGAGCAGCCAGGTCAGCAGCATGGAGATAACAATCGCTTCTTTGTGATTCACCACCACGGTTTTCAGCGGCAGCTCTTTCGCCAGTGCTTTTTGCTGCTTCATCTCCTGAAAGATAGGGGTTTCCGCCAGCCAGCGGCGCAGATACAGTGCCACAAACCCGAAAATCCCCCCGAGGAAGAACGGTACACGCCAGCCCCAGGCAAGCTGCTGCGCTTCAGTAAAGAGTGTCGCCATCATCATGGCCACCAGCGAGCCAAGCAGGATACCAACCGTCAGCCCTGCCGTCAGTGTGCCGCAGGCGATGCCGATACGGTGCTTCGGCACATGCTCGGAGACAAAGACCCAGGCGCCCGGCACTTCCCCGCCGATCGCCGCCCCCTGCATCACCCGCATTAATAAAAGCAGTAACGGCGCGGCAATACCGATAGATTCATAAGTCGGCAGCAGGCCGATACAAAGTGTCGGCACCGCCATCAGCAGAATACTGAGGGAGAACATTTTCTTGCGCCCGACCAGATCACCGAAGTGCGCCATCACAATGCCGCCCAGCGGGCGCACCAGATAACCGGCAGCAAAGATCCCGAAAGTCTGCATCTGCACCAGCCACGCAGGGATGTCAGGCGGGAAAAACAGTTTGCCGATAGTGACGGCAAAAAAGATGAAAATAATAAAATCGTAGAATTCGAGTGCGCCGCCCAGGGCCGCGAGAGAGAGTGTTTTATAATCCTGCCGGTTGAGTGTCCGGGGAATGGTCTGTGCCATGGGTTCACCTTTCCTGTCTTTACATTGCCGTTATCTTTACTTTACATAAGTGGATAACCGCATCATAGGACAAGAAAGGTGTCCGGGGGAATGTTTTTTATTTTATGCTGAAAACACAGTATTACTGCGGCTTTATTGCTGATTTCGGACGAAACGCCGCGACAATTTCAGGGTCAGTTTCGATGTAGGGCCCGTCCAGTAACTGTATACAATACGGTACACTTGCAAAAATACCGGAAACCATTACTTTGCCGTTTTCATCTTTCAGCCCTTCCAGGGTCTCAGCAATAGCTTTCGGCTGACCCGGCAGATTGAGGATCAGCGACTGATTGCGGATCACGCCCACCTGGCGGGATAAAATGGCAGTCGGCACAAATTTCAGGCTGATCTGACGCATCTGTTCGCCGAAACCCGGCATTTCGCGATCCGCCACCGCCAGTGTTGCGTCCGGAGTCACATCGCGCCGCGCCGGTCCGGTTCCGCCGGTTGTCAGCACCAGATGGCAGCCGAATTCATCCACCAGCTCACACAGCGTCTGGCTGATCATCGCTTCTTCATCCGGGATCAGGCGGGTTTCTGTCTGAAAAGGCGTGGTGATAGTTTTTTCCAGCCATGCCTGTAAGGCCGGAATGCCTTTATCTTCATAAATACCACCGGATGCGCGGTCAGAAACCGAGACAAGACCGATGCGCAACACATTGTTCATAGTCACCTCAACGTCATTTTGACTCCGGGGCACAGCATAGCATTGCCGCCGGAAACAAAAAAGGCAGCCTTCCGGCTGCCCTTCTTATCTGTCTGTTTTATAACGATTACAGCAGATCGGCGATCATTTTTTCCAGTTTGCCCTGGTCTACCGCAAACTTACGGATACCGTCCGCCAGTTTCTCGGTTGCCATAGCATCGCTGTGGTGACCCCAGTAGAACTCAGCTTCTGTCAGCGGTGCAGGACGCGCTTTCACTTCGCCTTTATATTCCAGTTTGCGTTCAACCGCACCGGTCGCTTCTGACAGCTCTTTCAGCAGTGCAGGGGCGATGGTCAGGCGGTCACAACCGGCCAGTTCCAGGATTTCACCTGAGTTACGGAAGCTTGCGCCCATAACCACGGTTTTGTAGCCGTGCTCTTTGTAGTAGTTGTAGATTTCAGTTACTGAAATCACGCCCGGATCTTCTGCCGGTGCGAACTCTTTCTTGTCGCTGTTTGCTTTGTACCAGTCGAGGATACGGCCAACGAACGGAGAAATCAGATATACACCCGCTTCCGCACAGGCACGCGCCTGAGCAAAGGAGAACAGCAGTGTCAGGTTACAGTTGATGCCTTCTTTTTCCAGCTGTTCCGCAGCGCGGATACCCTGCCAGGTGGAGGCCAGTTTGATCAGGATACGATCGTTGCTGATGCCGGCATCATTATACAGTTTGATGAGACGTTTTGCTTTGGCGATACTCGCCTGAGTGTCATAAGAGAGACGGGCATCCACTTCTGTGGAGATGCGACCAGGGATCAGTTTCAGGATCTCCAGACCGATATTCACCGCCAGCTTGTCACCGGCATCAATAATCTGCTGTTCACGTGAGCCGCTCTGTGCACGCGCCCAGGTCACCGCATCATCAATTAACTTACGGTACTCCGGAATCTGCGCCGCATTGAGGATCAGAGAAGGGTTAGTGGTGGCATCCTGTGGTTTGTAAAGCTTCATCGCTTCGATGTCACCGGTATCGGCCACAACCGTGGTCAGATTACGCAGGGAAGTTAACTTATCGGTCATTTTCGTCTCTCATCTTATGTCAGAAGATACCCGGAATAATTCGGGATGCCTGCCGGTGAACTTTGCGTAGTCAACACCCGGGAACCCTGAAGTATAACGAGTACAGATGGCAATATGCCGCAACTGTACCTGATAATATCACGGACAGCCCGCTGCGCAAGCAGGGAAAATCCGGTGCCGCACCGGTGATCCGCCGTTATTCCGCTGTAATCCGGAGTGCTTCCTGTTTTGTTCACAATCACCGATTACAGTGATTTGCCCGCTCTGTGCTTTTTTTTGGTAGAGTACCGTTAATAATGACAATATCAGACCGGAGCCGATCATGCTGCTGACCATTTCCCCTGCCAAAACCCTCGACTATGACAGCCCGTTAGCCACTGAACGCCATACTCAGCCTGAGCTGCTGACGCAGTCAGAAACGCTGATGGAAACCTGCCGCAAACTGACTCCGGCGGATATCGGCTCGCTGATGCATATCAGTGACAAACTCGCGGGTCTGAATGCCGCCCGTTTCGGGGATTGGCAGCCGGATTTCACACCGGACAATGCCCGTCAGGCTATTCTGGCATTTAAAGGGGATGTGTATACCGGGATGCAGGCGGAAACCTTCAGTGAAGCCGATTTTGATTTCGCCCAGCAGCATCTGCGTATACTCTCCGGCCTGTACGGCGTACTGCGCCCGCTGGATCTGATGCAGCCTTACCGTCTGGAAATGGGAACGAAACTCGCCAATCCGCGCGGCAAAGATCTGTATGCGTTCTGGGGGGGCATTATTACGGACAATCTGAATAAGGCGCTGGCCGCACAGGGCGATAACGTGCTGGTCAATCTGGCCTCTGATGAATACTTTAAAGCGGTGAATCCGGAGAAACTGGATGCGGTAATTATCAAACCGGTTTTCCTCGATGAGAAAAACGGCAAATATAAAGTGATCAGTTTCTACGCGAAGAAAGCGCGCGGCCTGATGAGCCGGTTTATTATTCAGAACCGCCTGACACAGCCGTCTCAGCTGACCAGCTTTAACCTCGACGGTTACCGTTTTGATGAGAGTCAGTCCGGTGAGCGGGAACTGGTGTTTACCCGACCGGAAGGTACCGGTTCTGATAACGGGTAAAACAAAAAGCCGCTGTAAATACCTCCCTGTACGCTCAACTGCGCCATCCATGGCGCAGTATGCTTTTTGTTCTCTTACCCGTTATCATCACGTTATCGCTGATTGATAAGAAATTACGGCTTCACTGTCTTCAGCAGATAGTCCCGCAGCGCCGCAAAATCCGCCGGTAACACAGCTGACAACAACGGCAAATCAGCCCGCTCCGCCAGTTCAGCCGGTAACGGCAGTTTACTGCCCAGAATCGCTTCCACACTCTCCAGGAATTTTGCCGGATGCGCCGTGCCGAGGAAAATACCGTACTCGCCCGGCTGCAAATCACTGCGCAGGAGACGATACGCAATCGCGGCATGCGGCTCGGAAATATAACCTTTCGCGGCCAGATCGCGCATGGTTTCGCGGGTTTCATCGTCACTTACTGCGCCGGAACGCAGCTCCTTCAGTGGCCAGCCTTCGCGCGCAAACAGCGCCTCAATACGCGGCCAGTTGTTCGGCTGGCTGACATCCATGGCATTGGATAACGTTGCCACTGTTGCCACCGGTTTCCACTGTCCGTCCGCCAGATAACGCGGCACAGTGTCGTTGGCATTGGTCGCGGCGATAAAGCGTTTCACCGGCAGCCCCATCGCTTTCGCCAGCACCCCGGCAGTCAGGTCACCGAAGTTACCACTCGGCACCGAGAACACCAGCTCACCGCGTTTTTCCGCCGGAACCTGTGCCACCGCTTCAAAGTAATAACAGATTTGTGCCAGCAGACGGCTGATATTAATGGAGTTTGCCGAGTTCAGATGCAGCGTCTGTTTCAGTTCCTCATCATCAAATGCCTGTTTTACCAGTGCCTGACAGGCATCGAAATCATCCTGCACCGCTACGGTATAAATATTGCCGCCGAGGGTACAGAACAGTTTTTCCTGTAACGGACTGATTTTTCCCTGCGGATAGAGGATCACCACCTGCACATTTTTCAGGCCATAAAAGGCGTGTGCGACAGCAGCACCGGTATCCCCGGAAGTCGCGGTCAGAATAGTGACCGGTTTGTCACCGGCAACGGCGGCCAGCGCCTGGGCCATAAAACGTCCGCCGAAATCTTTGAACGCCAGTGTCGGGCCGTGAAACAGCTCCAGACAGGCCACATCCGGCTCCACCGGGTTCAGCGGTGCCGGGAAGGCAAAGGCGGCACGGACACGCGCTGCCAGCTCAGCTTCCGGGATCTCATCACCAATCAGTGCATGCAGAATGGTGGTGCTGCGGCTGACAAAATCCATCGCCAGCAGCTTATCCATCTCCGCCGCTACAAAAAACGGAATCTCACGCGGGAAAAACAGCCCCTGTCCGCGTCCCAGCCCCTGTTTTACCGCCTGTGCAAAACTGACTTTTTCACTCTCATCTTTTAAATTGTACAGTTCCATTTTTTACCTTTATGCACTTATCTGACGTGCGCCTTTGAGATCGAGACGGCACAGATGGACAAACCCTTCGCTGTTCTGCAAATACTGTGTGTTAAAGACATCCGCCACCTGATCTGCCGCTGATTTGCTGTCACAGATCGCAAACAGTGTCGGGCCCGAGCCGGAGATGCCGCATGCCTTCGCGCCGCGTGCAAGCACCTGCTCACGGACCGCATCAAAATTCGGTAATAATTCACGGCGGTACGGCTCTGCCACCACATCACGGATCATCGCCGCTGCCAGATCCGACTGTCCGGTGTGACAGGCGTGGATAAACCCGGCCAGGTTGCGCCCGTGACTGACAATATCCGCCCGTGAATAGGTCGCCGGTAAAATCGCCCGTGCCTGCGCCGTGGAGACTTTGATGCCCGGATACGCCATTACCCAGTACCAGTGTTCAAATCCCGGCACTGCCTGGCTGACGCTTTCGCCGGTTTCAATATTGAGTTGCAGCCCGCCAAGGAAGCAGGGCGCGACATTGTCATAATGCACACTGCCGGAGATGCGCCCTTCCATCTCCCCCATCAGACGCAGCAGCGTCATTTCATCCAGCGGCCTGCCGGTGTACTCGTTCAGCGCCACCAGCGCGGCCACCACCGAGCAGGCACTTGAGCCCAGCCCCGAACCCACCGGCATATTTTTTTCCAGCACCATGGCGACCGGCAGATTATCATGAATGATCTCACTGAACCGTTCACGGCACTGATACACAATATTGTGCTTCGGATTCACCGGCAGTTTCCCGGCAAAACGCCCGCGGTTTCTGAGTGAAAACGTCTCTGCCTTCGCGATGGACACACAGTCGCCGAGCAGTGCCCCGCTGACCGGAGACACTGCCGCACCCAGCACATCGAACCCCACACTCACATTCCCGATTGACGCCGGTGCATAAATTTTTATCACGTTTTACACTCCTGGTTTCCATGACATTGTCCGCAGCACATCCGCAAACACCCCTGCCGCTGTCACATCATTCCCCGCGCCGTAACCGCGCAGTACCAGCGGGATAGGCTGATAGTAGCGGGTATAAAACGCCAGGGCGTTCTCGCCGTTTTTCACTTTATACAGCGGATCGTTACCGTCTGCCTCTGTGATTTTCACCTGACAGCGGCCGTGATCAATGATGCCAACATAACGCAAAACGCAGCCTGCTTCTGCGGCTTTCGCCACACGCGCGGCAAAGGCCGCATCCAGTGACGGCAGATTCGCCATAAAGGTATTCACATCACCGGAAGCATCGAAGTCCGGCGGCAGCACGGAATCCACCTCAATATCTGATAATTCAAGGGAGAGCCCCGCTTCACGGGCCAGGATCAGCAGCTTACGCGCTACATCCATCCCGGAGAGATCATCACGCGGATCCGGCTCGGTAAAGCCTTTGGCTTTCGCCGCAGCTGTTGCCTCAGACAGCGACATTCCTTCATCCAGCATACCGAAAATAAAGGAGAGCGAACCGGACAGAATACCGCTGAACTGCACCAGTTCATCCCCCGCGTTGAGCAGGTTTTGCAGGTTTTCGATCACCGGCAGCCCGGCACCGACGTTGGTGTCATAACGGAACTGACGTTTTGATGCCGCCGCCGCACTGCGCAGTTCATGGTAATAATCCATCGGCAGGGTGTTGGCTTTTTTGTTCGGCGTCACCACGTTGAAACCGTCCTTCAGGAAATCCGCATATTGCAGGGCGATTTCCTCATTCGACGTACAGTCCACAATCACCGGGTTGAGGAAGTGATATTCTTTTTCCAGGCGGATCAGACGGCTGAGGCTGAACGGCTCTTTGGCCTGCGCCAGCGACTGACGCCAGTCCTGTAAATCAATGCCGCGCATATTGGTCAGCATCGCTTTTGAATTGGCGATACCGCAGACACGCAGGTCGATACTCCGGGCTTTCAGCCACGTCTGCTGGCGGCGGATCTGCTCCAGCAGCGCACTGCCGACCCCGCCGGTGCCTACCACAAACACCTCCACAATGCGGTCAGTATTAAACAGCATCTGGTGACACAGACGCACACCGGCGGCCGCGAGGTCATTATCCACCACCGCAGAAATGGAACGCTCGGATGAGCCCTGCGCGATCGCAATGATATTGATGTTGGCGCGGGTCAGTGCCGAGAAGAACCGTGCGGAAATACCTTTGAGTGTCCGCATACCGTCCCCGACCACGGAGACAATCGCCAGGTTATCCAGCACGTCAAGCGGATCGAGCACGCCCTCTTTCAGTTCCAGATAAAATTCCTCTTCCAGCGCCTGCTGAGTACGGGCCTTATCTTTCTGCGCCACACAGAAACTGATGCTGTATTCGGAAGATGACTGTGTAATCAGCACGATAGAGATATTACGCCGTGACATCACCGTAAACACCCGTGCCGCCATCCCGACCATCCCTTTCATACCCGGGCCGGAGACGTTGAACATCGCCATGTTATTCAGGTTGGTGATCCCCTTCACCGGCAGGCTGTCATCACGCTGACCGTCGCCGATCAGCGTGCCCGGCGCGTCCGGATTGAGGGTATTTTTAATCAGGCACGGGATCTGGAACTGGGCAATCGGTGCGATAGTGCGCGGATGCAGGACTTTTGCCCCGAAATAGGAGAGCTCCATCGCCTCCTGATACGACATGCCTTTCAGCAGACGGGCATCCGGCACAAAGCGCGGGTCACAGGTATACACGCCGTCCACGTCAGTCCAGATCTCACAGCAGGAGGCACGCAGACACGCTGCCAGTACCGCCGCAGAATAGTCAGAGCCGTTACGCCCCAGCACCACCAGCTCGCCGTTTTCATTACCGGCGGTGAATCCCGCCATCAGAATGATGTGGTCAGACGGGATATTCAGCGCTGCAATGCGTTTTGTTGATTCATTAATATCAACGGTGGATTCCAGATAACCGCCGACCGCCAGCAGATTCGCCACCGGATCAATCACCGTTACTTTATGGCCGCGGGCTTTCAGCAGTGATGCCATCACTGCGATGGAAAAACGCTCGCCGCAGCTGATCATATTGGCATTGATGCCGTCCGGACACTGTCCCAGCAGTGACACGCCGTGCAGTACCCGGCGGATCCGGCTGATTTCCTGCTCTGTTTCATGCTTCAGCCGGTCATATTCAAAGCCCGGTACCGCATCGCGCAGCCCGTCCAGAATCGCCCCGAGAATCGCGGCGGCATCGTGTACCAGGGTGTTTGCTTCCTGCCCGCTGACGGTCTGCTCCACCATCGCCACTAAATAATTAGTGATTTTCGCCGGTGCGGAAAGCACCATGGCGAGCTGTCCCTGCGCGAGTTTTTTCTCCGCGATTCCTGCGATGTTCAGTATACGATCCGCACTTGCCACGGATGTGCCGCCAAATTTAAGTACACGCATGTGTCACCTGCTCCTGCCGTTTTTAGTCCAAAAAAAAAGCCCGCACAGTCATTGTGCGGGCTTTTTTCGTGATTTCAGATATGCGTCAGCCCGCACCGCCGGTGGTAATGGTGGTGGTGGTAATAATAATCATGGTCAGGCTGTGATTACGCATGGGGTTCCTGTCTGTCATTTGTCTGGTTAACCCTATTACGGTTAAAGGAAAGGCAGGTTGATGTCAAATTATTCTTCAGATTTGCCCGCAGAATCAGACAATTTGAATCTGATCACATATCAGAATAAAAAGAAATTACGGTAAATTAACGCGGTTATCATCTCATCAACCGGCATTTAATTTTACAGAACCAAGAGTTTCTGTATTTTTTCACTTTTATCGTACCGGTTGCGTTTTTCGCTGTTTACCCGGCAGAAAAATGTACAATAATCAGACAAGTCAGATATAATGCTTAACATTGTATTTCTATTTATTTGACAACCATTAAAACTGGCAATTAACAATTGAAAATTGTGTTAACGTGCTACAATTGATTTTGATATGTATCAACAAAGGTTAGATTTCCGGATGGTAAATGATTGGGTTGCTGTTATATTGGTGTTAATAGACTAATATTGGTACGAATCGTTTCAATTCCTTACGTTCTGAGTTGAGTGATTGTTAAAATGCGGTCTGAACAAGATTTTTTTCTGTCTGTGGTGATGTGCCGGACATAACCACAACGATACCGGCACAGGTTACACGGGCAGATAATCAGATTTCTTATTATTCTAAGTAATTTAGGTAGCGACTATGCAAACCCCGCATATTTTAATTGTTGAAGATGAGATCGTCACCCGTAACACCCTGAAAAGTATTTTCGAAGCAGAGGGTTACGTGGTACATGAAGCCACTGACGGTGCAGAGATGCACAATGTGCTGTCAGACCATGATATCAATTTGGTTATCATGGACATCAACCTCCCGGGAAAAAATGGTCTGTTGCTGGCGCGTGAGCTCCGCGAACAGGCAAACGTGGCACTGATGTTCTTAACCGGCCGTGATAATGAAGTGGATAAAATCCTCGGTCTGGAAATCGGTGCTGATGACTACATCACCAAGCCGTTTAACCCGCGTGAACTGACTATCCGCGCACGCAACTTACTGTCACGGACCATGAATCTGGCCGGTGGCAGCGAAGAGCGCCGCAGTGTGGAAAGTTACAAGTTCAACGGCTGGGAACTGGATATCAACAGCCGCTCATTAATCGGACCAACCGGCGAGCAGTACAAACTGCCGCGTAGTGAGTTCCGTGCAATGCTGCACTTTTGTGAGAATCCGGGCAAGATTCAGACCCGTGCTGAACTGCTGAAGAAAATGACCGGCCGTGAACTGAAACCGCATGACCGTACAGTGGATGTCACCATCCGCCGTATCCGCAAGCATTTCGAGTCCACACCGGATACCCCGGAAATCATCGCCACCATTCACGGCGAAGGTTACCGGTTCTGCGGCGATCTCGACGAGTAATCTTCCGCTGCTGTAACACATAGACGAAATCCCCGGTGATGCCGAGCACCACCGGGGATTTGTCGTTGCTGTTATCCGGTTATTTGTTCCACGGAATGATCGGCACCGCACTCAGCGCATTCTTCGGCGAGCCGTCGACCACTTTGTCTGAATAAGTCAGATAAATCAGCGCGTGACGCTTCTCATCATAGAAACGAACCACCTGTAACTTCTTGAATACCATGGATGTCCGCTTCTGGAACACCACCTGACCTTTATCTTTGCGGCCTTTTTTCACTTTATCACTGACGGTGACCGGCCCGACCTGCTGACAGGAAATCGCGGCATCAGACGTATCCTCCGCCAGACCCAGCCCGCCCTTAATCCCGCCGGTTTTTGCCCGGCTCAGGTAACAGGTGATATTTTCCACATCCGGATCATCAAAGGCTTCCACCACAATCTTGTGGTCCGGCCCCAGAATTTTGAACACGGTGTCCACAGAGCCGATTTCTTCACCATGACTCAAAAAGGATAACGAACTCAATGAAATAGCTGTAATAATTCCCAGTATAGACCGGCGAGTCTGCTTCATAATCTTAATAGCCCAAGAAAATCATTTGAAAATTGTATGATTTTAAAGATAATCCATGTTACCAGTTTATGATAGTCGCCCTGTTCTTAAAACATATTTTCCGGCCAAAAGTAAGAATTGGTAAATGATTATCCCGTTGATAATCACTCAGGTTAGAATATAAATTCGTTATATCTCTTTCAGAACTTCATCAATCCAATAAGGGAGATGTATGGATCAGACCAGCATCATTCGCGATTTACTCCGTTGGTTAGATGAGCATTTAGATCAGCCACTTTCCCTCGATAACGTCGCTGCGAAGGCAGGCTACTCCAAGTGGCATTTACAACGTATGTTCAAGGACGTTACCGGTGAGGCCATCGGCGCTTACATCCGCGCCCGCCGTTTATCACGCGCAGCGATTGCACTGCGGCTGACTGCCCGTCCTATTTTAGATATCGCGCTGCAGTATCGTTTCGATTCACAGCAAACCTTTACCCGCGCATTCAAGAAACAGTTTAATAAAACACCTGCGCTGTACCGCCGTCTTGACGAATGGTGCTCTGACGGAATCTGCTCCGCCATTCTGCTTGATGATGTGCCGATGCCGGAGCACGAGTTTGTCACGCTGCCGCCGCGCACAGTCATCGGTATCGAGAACAGCTGTTCACATCGTCTGGAAGACTGGGCAACCGCGTGTACCCACATGCGCCAGGAGTTCTGGCTGCATCATATTTCTGTGGCGAAAACTCTCCCGGACTATGTTTACGGGCTTTACAGTACCACCCGTAATCCGGACAAAGAAGATGAGCAGACAGTCCATTATACCACCGCAGTGGCTAAGGAATTTGCAGCCTTTACTACTGAGGAAAATGTTCACGAGCTGGAAATGCCCGGTGGTGAATATCTCTGCTTCACCTTCAGCGGCATTCCTTACCGCGGTGCGATGCAGGAATTCCTGTTCACTATTTACGGCCAGTGTGTGCCGCGACTGGGGATAACCCGCCGCCGTGGTTACGATGTTGAGAGCTATAAACTGAGAAAAGGAACCGATATCCGTTATCCGGATGTGGATGAGGCAGATCCGCGCCATCACATTGAGGAATTTAAATACTATATTCCTGTCAAACGTGACGCGCAGTAACAGCCTTCCCGCAGAACAAACACCGCCGCCGGTGGTGTCTTGTTCACCCGGGCGGTGTCTGGTTCAACGGTTTACTCAGCGCTGCACTTCATCCAGCGCCGGAAGACTCAGATGTGTGGTGTCACCGGCCGTTTCAACCACCCAGCCATCCGCCAGCCACGGGCTTTCCTGATACTCCAGAACGGATAACGAGCAGTTACGCAGACGCAGACGGCGCTCCGCATAAGCCGGCAGCCCCAGCACAGAGCCAATCAGGCATCCCAGCGCAATACCGTGACTGACCAGCAGAACTTTGCTGCCCTCCGGCAGATCCAGCGTGCTTTCCAGCGCCGCCCGCATCCGGCTTTCCAGCTCCGCGAGAGATTCCCCTTCCGGGATACGCCCGTCTTCCGCGCCGTTAAGCAGACTTTTACGCCAGCCCTCTTCTTCTTCGGTAAGGGTATGGATCTGACGTTTTTCCAGCACGCCCATATTGAGCTCACGCAGACGCGGATCTGCAATAACCTCACAACCGCAGGCTTCTGCGATCAGTTTTGCAGTCTGTTGTGTACGGCCCAGATCACTGGCAATAATATGGGTGATCCCTTCATTTTTCAGACGCGCGGCAACCTGCTTCGCCTGGTCGATACCACTTTGTGTTAACGGGCTGTCAGAATGACCCTGGATACGGCGCTGAACGTTCCATTCAGTTTCGCCGTGACGGACAAGAAATACCTGTGACATAACTATCAATCTCTGCTTTTACTGTGTGAAAGTCTGATTACCCCGCTACCATACCGTAAAAACATTCCCGGGATCACGCTTTATCCCTGAAACTCTTTCACCGCACGGCACCGTCTAAAAAAATCTGCGGAAAGCCGTCAATATTCGCTATACTGCGGCAAACATAATTACGTGGATAGTTTAATTATCATGTTTCATATTATCGCAGCAACGACTAATCCGGCCAAAATTCAGGCTATCCGTTCCGCTTTTGAAGTGGTTCTGGGTAACGGCAATTTTGATATTGAAGATGTGAATGTGGACAGCAGCGTGCCGCAGCAGCCTATCGGGAACACCGAAACCCGTACCGGTGCCCGCCAGCGCGTCAATGCGGCCCGTCAGGTCAGACCGGAAGCGGATTTCTGGGTTGGTGTTGAAGCGGGTATTGAAGGCGATATGACCTTTGCCTGGATTGTTATCGAGCACCGTCAGCTGCGCGGGGAATCCCGTTCTGCCAGCCTGATGCTGCCGGAAAAAATTCTCGCGGGGATCCGCGAAGGCCGCGAACTGGGTGATGAGATGGCCGACCTGACCGGAGTGGAAGATATTAAACAGAAAGGCGGAGCGATCGGTTTCTTCACCGGCGGCGCTCTGACCCGCACCAGTGTCTATGAGCAGGCAATTATCCTGGCGCTGGTGCCTATCCAGCATGAAATTTATAAATCCCTGAACACCAGAGAATCCTGATCTGAAAAACCGGACCGGTACTCACCGGCCCGGTGACCTTCCCGGCACATTTACTGCTGTGCCAGCCACTCTTCCCGCGTAATGCGGCTGATATGTTCAGTCCGGTAATCATTCAGGAACTGATTGAATTTATTCTCTTCGGTATGATGATGGCGGAACCCGCACTTAGCCTGAGCGCGGTGTGACTGTTCATTGTTTTCAAAATAGCCGCACCACAGAGCATCCAGCTCCAGGGTTTCAAATGCATGGCGCATCACTTCCCTGACTGCTTCCGGGATCAGCCCCTGTCCCCAATACGGTACACCAATCCAGTAAGCTATCTCACCTTCCCTCTGACTGATATCAAAGTTGCTGTTTTCACCGATCAAAATCCCGATACAGCCCACCGCCCGCCCGTTCGCTTTCAGTTCAGTGGCATAAACCTCATCGGGGTTAAAAACGGTGCGGATAATATCGGCGCTTTCCGCAATGCAGCTGTGCGGCGGCCAGCCGGCAATCGGGCCGACGCGGTCATCTTTCGCCACTTCATATAAATCGGCGGCATCGGTTTCTGCCCACGGGCGCAGAATCATACGTTCTGTTTCTAATTTCATACTGCTTACCTTACTTCAGTTATACATTCAGCCTCAGCGGCTCTCTCTGTGATGACGGGAAGTGTAGCCTGACGGCAGAACGGCGGTAAGCAACAAACCTCCGCACTTTCGGTACTTTTGAAAACTATTATGATAAATTTCCTCTGATATCTGCTTTCGGATAGCAAAAATGGCAACTTACGATATTAAGCTGACAGACCAGATTCCGTTGCTGACGGAAGAAACGGACACATTACTGACAGGGGAAAGCACACTGGCCGATCACAACGGCGTGCCGCTGACCTTCGGAAGTGCGTATCTCACCCTGATGATCTGCCGGGCGGGATACGCACATATGTCACTGAATTTTAAACCTCAGCCTGTACGGGCGGGGGATATTCTGGTGCTGGCGGAAGATACGATCGCGCTGCTGAAAAAGCACTCGCGGGGATTCCGTGTGTTTTTTTGCCTGATCCCGGCCTCCTTTTCTGCCGAAATCGCCTATGTCCTGCCGAACCCGCTGTTTCTGTTTCTGCATGAATATCCCCGCTGCATTCCGCTGCCGGAAGAAAAACCGCTGCTGACAATGTGGCTGGCACAAATGCAGGATATCACCCGCAACAGTCCGGTTTACCGGCATATTATGCAGCGTAATCATTTACAGAACCTGTTTTTGCGGATAGCGGAAAGAATGCCGCCGTATGCCCCGGCCGCCACACAGAAGTACAGCCGGAAAGAGACACTGTGCTGGCAGTTCTGGGAACTTATCTGCCGCCACAGCCGGGAACACAGGGATGTGCAGTACTATGCGCGGCAGTTAAATATCACACCGTTTTATCTGTCACAGCTGACCGGAACGTTTTTCAATCACTCTCCCAAATCACTGATCAACCGCCGGGTTATCCCCGAAATCAAGACACTCCTGCGTTACAGCACGCTGTCAGTGGAGCAGATCGCAGATAAACTGCACTTTGATGATCCGTCCTACCTGTGCCGCTATTTCAGACGGGAAACCGGCATTTCCCTGACAACGTACCGGCGGCAGAACAGCTGAGTTATTTTTTGCCGCTGAGGAGTTCCTGCTCCAGCCAGGCTTTCACCTCTTCCGGGGCATATTTCAGGCTGTTGGAGCCGCGGGTGATGGTCGCAATGCCGACCCCCAGCTCACTTTTCAGCTCACGCTGGCTCATCTTACCGCGCAGCAGCTCCTCGACGATCCGCACGCGTGTACCCAGCGCTGTGCGCTCATCCGGGGTAAAAAGCAGCTGAAAAAGGTGGGATTCAATATCCTGCGAATAAGCATTGCGCAGCAGGCTGACAAAGCGCTGCCAGTCGCTGTCCTGAAGTTGGTCTGTCGTCATGTGTCACCCCATAGGATCGGGAGTACAAAAAGTACCCGTTAACTAGTACACCTAGGATAACACAAGCCCGGTGCAGCTGTCTTCTGCTGAACCGGGCCGGAGGGGGATGATCAGTAACGCATTGATTGTTCGGAAGGTGTCAGTACATCCGCCGGGCGCTGCCCTTTCAGGAAGTTCTGATAAAAGACATCAAATGCCAGCACATTCTTCACATAACCCCGGGTTTCCGCGAACGGAATGGTTTCCACGAAGGCAACCGCATCAAGCCGTCCGCCGCTGTTGCTCAGCCAGCGGGTGACCCGGTTAGGGCCTGCGTTATACGCGGCACTCGCCAGGATCCGGTTCTGACCAAACTGGTTATATACGCCGTTGAGATACGCGGTGCCTATCTCAATATTTTTGCGCGGATTAACCAGCTGCGCACTGTTGCTGTAATCCGCAATACCGTTGTCGCGGACCGTCTGGGTTGCCGTTGCCGGCATCAGCTGCATCAGCCCGGTCGCCCCGACCGGCGAACGTGCCTGCGGGTTCCAGGCACTTTCCTGACGGGCTATCGCCATCGCATAGCTTTTGCTGATATTTTTATTCTGCGTGAACTCATCAAACTCACTCTGCCAGGCCAGCGGGAAGCGCTCTTCCAGATGATCCCACAGCTTGCCGTTGATCGTCGCCTGCACACTCAGATCCGCCCAGCCCTGCTCCAGCGCATAACGCGCCAGCTGTGCTTTGCGCGCCGGTGTCTGACTGTCCACCAGATTCAGCCACTCAGTGCGGGCCAGCCCTTCCATCTGCCAGTACAGCAGCTCACGGATACGCTGAATTTCCGGCAGATTGCTGATGCTGTTGTCCGGTTTATCCGCCGCATTGATCATCATGACATACGGTTTACCCAGACGCTGTGCCGCCACCATCGGATAGAACCCGCGACCCTGAGTGATTTTTTCCAGAATGGCATCTGCTGCCGCTTTATTGCCGCCTTTTTCCAGCAATACCGCGCGCCAGTACTGCCATTCCTCTTTCTGCTGAGCGTCCGCCGGTAACCGGGTCAGCCAGCGATCCAGATCACGGTCATCCGCGTTACTCAGCGCCAGACGCACGCGGCGCTCGCGCAGGGTGACAGAATCGGTTTCCTGAATCACTTCGTCACGCCAGGCAGCCTGCTCATCTGTCACGTCGCTCCCCATATACTGCCACGCGACAGCATCTTTCAGTTGCTGACGCTCGCTGTCATTCATTTTCTGGGCGCGCGCCACACTGTTCAGGTCAGCCCGTGCCGCATCCGGTGATTTGCGGGCATAGGCGGAGAAAGCGGAGATTGTGGCCTGGCGGGTGAAATCCGTCGGGCTCAGCTGGGCAAATGTCACCACCGATGCCGGGTTTTTCTGTAAGTTAATCAGGCCATTGCTGATAGTCTGATAAGAAGCGGGCAGGCGTTTTGCCAGATAACTGACCAGAGAGGCGTTGCCGTTTTTCAGCGCCAGACTGATACGTTCAAGGACACGTTCCGGTGTCAGTCCGCCGGACTGATCCCAGACATCAAATAACTTATCGCAGGAGGATGGCAGGGAATTTCCCGCCAGCCAGACTGATTTCGCCCCGTCCAGCGCCACCTGACGGTTTCCGGTCTGCCAGTTGGCATAGTAATAGTCACACTTCGCACTGACCGGTTTTGGTACAGTTGTGCTGTAGCTGACCAGCCCCTGCCAGTCATTACGTTTGGCCAGTTCACTGATAAATTTATTTTTCAGACTTGCCGCTGACGGCAGATTCGGATGAGTATCCGTAAAATTTTTCACCTGACCGGCTGTCAGCAGGCTCATGTCCTGTGTCAGTTCACGGTATTCCAGATAAGGATAGAGCGGATAATCCCGCAGTGACGGCATCAGGCGTTCCACTTCCGCCATATTATTGGCATCCCAGGCAGATTTGACATCCTGATAGCGCTGACGCTGCTCACTCAGTGAATCCGCTGACGCCAGTGCTGAAAACATCAGCATGCTGAGGGCTGCCACGCCCGGCCATATACATTTCCTCATGATCCGCTCCTGTCTCCTTCATTACCGTTTATCTGCACAATACCTCAGACCCTGATACACAGTGTAAGTGCCCTGTCACGCAGACACAAATCATACCGTTGTACCGCATAACCAGATACCGGAAATTATATTATTCAGAATATATGTCTGATTATTCTTATTGTGCATTCCCTTTGCCGTAAATGATTGTTTATTAAACAGATTGTAGTTATATCGTCTGGCGTTATCACTATTTTTACTATATAGTAAAGTTAAATTTAAAATTATAATGATAACACTTCAGGAAACCGGCTACCGCCGTAAGCGGGATCCTGAGCACTACCAATAACTCTATAAGTAGTGAACACATTTCAGACGACTCCGGTCGTCTTTTTTTTGTCCCTTGCTCCGGGATAAACGCGCTATTTTAATTAATCAGATAATTATATTTTTAAAGTATTTTTATTTTTCAGATTACAGTCAGAAATCATAAAATATATGATGTACATCACTTGCTGTATTTCCGGTTTCCATTAAAAATATTCTCATATTTTTATACCACATCCGGTTTACTGATAACCGCAAAGGACGTAATACATTATGAATAATATAAAAAACATAATAATCATCTCTGCATTATTTACCCTGACAGCATGTGCATCACAGCAGACTGCCTATGAGAAAATCACCCGCCACTATGTCTACCAGCAGGCCGCGCAGGATTCTGATCCTAATTTTCAGACTCATATAAATGGCTCCGTTAAACTTATGACGCCGTTTTTTAAACAGTTTTATGATGCCGGTATCAAAGATAAAAAAGACGGAATAACACCGCAACAATATAAAGAACGAATTAGTTATTTCAAAAGTAACGAATTTTTGAGCCGTATGACCGGGACAACACAGTTTATTTCACCAAAAGTACATACTGAGAAAGTAAATGAAAGTGACCGCACGGACCGGCAGAAAAAAATACTGACAGACAATATTATTGCTGCTTATGAGGCCGGTTACAGCGGCCGTTAGCACACCGGCCCCGGGTTCATCATGATACGGATCCCGGCAACGGCACGATCACCGTGAGAATAACGCAGGCGGATGTTAGAATGGGGAATCTGCTGTACCCGCCGGTCACTGCCGGCAACCGGGCAATACTGACACCGGAGTGGCTTTAACTAAACGTAAAACTTAGTCATAATGCCCCGCAGATGCCCCATCAACGAAAAAAGGTAGACTACATTGGCTCAATACGTTTATTCGATGCACCGTGTCGGCAAAATTGTGCCGCCGAAGCGTCATATACTGAAAGATATCTCTCTGAGTTTCTTCCCGGGCGCCAAAATCGGTGTTCTCGGCCTGAATGGTGCCGGTAAATCAACCCTGCTGCG
This sequence comes from Morganella sp. B601, assembly GCF_051172335.1. NCBI lineage: Bacteria > Pseudomonadati > Pseudomonadota > Gammaproteobacteria > Enterobacterales > Morganellaceae > Morganella > Morganella sp. B601. The sequence continues at coordinate 59,505 of NZ_JBPIZE010000006.1, read as the reverse complement.
CATCATGGCAGGTGTGGATACCGATATTGAGGGCGAAGCACGTCCGCAGCCCGGCCTGAACATCGGCTATCTGCCGCAGGAACCGAAACTGAATCCGGAACACACTGTCCGTGAAGCGGTTGAAGAAGCGGTTGCGGAAGTGAAAAATGCCCTGACCCGTCTGGATGAAGTGTACGCGCTGTATGCCGATCCGGATGCAGATTTTGACAAACTCGCCAAAGAACAGGGTGAACTGGAAGCGATTATCCAGTCTCATGACGGCCATAATCTGGATAACCAGCTGGAACGTGCGGCAGATGCCCTGCGTTTACCGGCCTGGGATGCCAAAATCGGTAATCTGTCCGGGGGTGAGCGCCGCCGTGTGGCTATCTGCCGCCTGCTGCTGGAAAAACCGGATATGCTGCTGCTCGACGAACCGACCAACCACCTGGATGCGGAATCTGTCGCCTGGCTGGAACGCTTCCTGCACGACTACGAGGGTACCGTTGTGGCGATCACCCACGACCGTTACTTCCTTGATAACGTCGCCGGCTGGATCCTCGAACTTGACCGCGGTGAAGGTATTCCGTGGGAAGGAAACTACTCCAGCTGGCTGGAGCAGAAAGATGCCCGTCTGGCACAGGAAGCTTCCTCTGAAGCAGCCCGCCGCAAGTCTATCGAGAAAGAGCTGGAGTGGATCCGTCAGAATCCGAAGGGTCGTCAGTCCAAAGGCAAGGCCCGTCTGGCCCGCTTTGAGGAACTGAACAGCGTCGAGTACCAGAAACGTAATGAGACCAACGAACTCTTTATTCCGCCTGGTCCGCGTCTGGGCGACAAAGTTCTGGAAGTGGAAAACCTGACAAAATCCTATGATGGCCGTACCCTGATCGATAACCTGAGTTTCTCGCTGCCGAAAGGGGCGATTGTCGGGATTATCGGGCCGAACGGTGCGGGTAAATCCACCCTGTTCCGTATGATCAGCGGCAAAGAACAGCCGGATTCCGGTACTATCACTCTCGGTGATACCGTAACTATCGCGTCTGTTGATCAATTCCGTGATGCCATGGATGATAAGAAAACCGTCTGGGAAGAAGTGTCCGGCGGGCAGGATATCATGCGTATCGGTACCACTGAGATCCCGAGCCGTGCTTATGTCGGACGTTTTAACTTCAAAGGCGTTGACCAGGGCAAACGTGTCGGCGAGTTATCCGGTGGTGAGCGCGGCCGTCTGCATCTGGCCAAACTGCTGCAGGTCGGCGGCAACATGCTGCTGCTCGATGAACCGACCAACGACCTGGATATCGAAACCCTGCGCGCACTGGAAAACGCCCTGCTGGAATTCCCGGGCTGCGCTATGGTCATTTCCCATGACCGCTGGTTCCTTGACCGTATCGCCACCCATATCATCGACTATCAGGATGAGGGGAAAGTGGAGTTCTTCGAAGGTAACTTCAGTGAATATGAAGATTACAAGAAACGGACTCTCGGCGAGGCCGCACTGGAGCCGCACCGCATCAAGTACAAACGTATGACCAAATAGGTCATATAACGGAAAATGCCGCGTGGTGAAAATTACGCGGCTTTTTTGTATCTCTGCATACATTCTGCAATGGCATCTGCCTGACTCCTCCCTGTAAAAAATTCGTGCACGATGAATCAATATGAAGATATTAAAATACAGTGAAGTGCACCAAAATCTCACCGCTGAGATGAATAAAACCGTGGATGATCGCATCCCTGTTTTGATCACCCGGCAGAAAGCTACTGCATGCGTATTATTATCACTTGATGAATATCAGTCTCCGGAAGAGACCGCCTATCTGATGCGTTCACCGAATAATGCACGGCGTTTAATGGATTCCATTGATGAATTAAATGCCGGAAAGGGGCTCAAAAAGGAAATCAATGAATGACATTGACGTTTTCGTCTCAGGCATGGGAAGACTATCTGTACTGGTAAAATAATCTTTCCGGCTGGTTTACCGTGTTACTAACCAGGGAGTTGAGGTAGCTGCCTGCCAGTACCATTATTGAAAATGCCGCGTGGTGAGGGACCGCGCGGCATTTTTTGGTTGGATGGATGGATAAAAGAGTGTCTTTTGTTACGGGTATTACATTGAACCTGGTACTTAAGGTACAACCGAAGCTGACTTACTACTTCATACTTACCGCTTTCATAACACTTGAAACTGACAAATAAATCAATCAGTTAACACCATCAGTAAAGGGATCCTTTACTCTTCATCTTTCCTCCCTTTGTTGCCCTGAATTCTGTCGGACGCTGTGTGTTGTCCTTGTTCTTTCAGTATAGAAGAGAAAAATAATTTCTCACGGAAATTACCTGATTATTTTTCGATTCTCACAACATTCTTTATTTTTGCTGATCCCCGTCACGAATTTCAGGGGTATCCAGCATCAGCAGACGCTGAACCAGCTCAACGCACTCGAGAAAACGGGTGTCGTAATCCGCCGATGTCACATGGACAAACTTAATGCCGTTTTCCCGCAACATATCGATCAGCAGATCCTGAAACGCTTTGCGGTCATTGTCACTGCCGAGGCTGCGCAGTCCGTCAGCCACCCACGGCGTGTTATTTTCCAGCAGGATCACCAGGTCAAAGCGGTACTCCGCAATCAGTGCCTGTACAAACGGGTGTTCTTTACCCTCATACCGTTTGCAGAAGGCCTGGGTCGTGACAAAATCCGTATCCACAAACGCGACTTTGTTGGCATATTTCACTGCAAAATCAATATACTGAGCATGCCCCAGCGCGATTTTGTCATAGTCGGAATATTGCAGCGCCATTTCATCACCGCCCAGGTGGGAAAATACGTAATCACGTCCGTATTCCCAGGCACTGGTGGTATTGAACATATTTGCCAGTTTATTGACGAGGGTGGATTTGCCGCTGGACTCCCCGCCGAGCACCGCCACAGTGCGCACAAAGAAGGGTTTAACCTCTGTCGGAATGTAGTCCCAGTAGCGGAATGGTGCCTGACGGATCTGCCGCCCGCTGATATTCATAAAAGTACGTTCCGGGTCGATAAGCACCGTTTCGATGCCGAACGATTCACGGTAACGCGGCACATCCGCTTTTTCGCCCGAATAGATAAAATCCGGCGTGATCCCTTTTTCCCGCATAAACTGGCACACACCCTGACTCCAGTGCTCCCAGCCGTGCGGATACGGATCATAAGCGTGCTCATCAAATGAGTGAATGCGGATATTTTTCTGATACTTAAAGGTTTGCAGAAGCCAGCGCAGACGATCACTGACGGTCGGCTGCTGAGACATTGAACTGTTGATAAACAACGCCTTATCACGCGGTTCGTCGTGACAGAGGATCACATGCAGCTCATCCACCTGGCTGCACGCCCTCTGGATCAGGTAAATATGGCCGGTGTGCAGCGGGTAAAATTTCCCGAACACCACCCCGGTAATTTTCTGCTTCAGCGGGTAATCGAGCCCCAGCGCACTGTGCAGCCCGGCCAGCTTCTGGCCGCCGGGACTTTTGATTTTGTTGTTAATCAGCTGGCTGAGATACCCTTTGGTCACCCCGCACTGATCCGCCAGTTGCTGGAGTGTGACACCCGCCTGTTTAATGGCTTGTTTCAGATAGGAAAAATCGGTCATTCTCTGCCTCACTTATTCCAGTTCATCCAGCACAGACAGGGCATCCGACAGTTTTTTCACCCCGAACACCTGCATACCCGGCGGCGGGTTTTTCGGGCGGTTGGCATTCGGCACAATCGCCCGTTTAAAACCGTGTTTGGCCGCTTCCGAGATCCGCTCCTGGCCGCTCGGCACCGGACGGATCTCCCCCGCCAGCCCGACTTCGCCGAAGATCACCACATCACGCGGGATCGGCCGGTCACGGAAACTGGAGACCAGCGAGAGCAGCAGCGCCAGATCCGCACTGGTTTCGGTGACTTTCACCCCGCCAACCACGTTGACGAACACATCCTGATCCGACATCTGCAATCCGCCGTGGCGATGCAGTACCGCCAGCAGGATAGCCAGCCGGTTCTGCTCCAGCCCGACCGCCACACGACGCGGATTCGACATCATCGAGTGATCCACCAGCGCTTGGATTTCCACCAGCAGCGGACGTGTGCCTTCCCAGACCACCATCACCGAACTGCCGGACGTAATTTCATCCCCGCGGCTCAGGAAAATGGCGGACGGGTTGCTCACCTCGCGCAGCCCCTGCTCCGTCATGGCAAACACGCCCAGCTCATTCACTGCACCGAAGCGGTTTTTATGGCTGCGCAGTGTGCGGAAACGGGAATCGGCCTCACCGTCGAGCATGACCGAGCAGTCAATACAGTGCTCGAGTACCTTCGGCCCTGCCAGAGAGCCGTCTTTGGTGACGTGGCCGACCATAATGATCGCCACACCCCGGGTTTTGGCAAAGCGGGTCAGATAGGCGGCAGTTTCGCGCACCTGTGCCACACTGCCCGGCGAAGACTGAATATCCGCCATGTGCATCACCTGGATGGAGTCAATCACCATCAGCTTCGGCTGTTCCTGCTCTGCGATCAGGCAAATCTGCTCAATCGCCGTTTCCGACAGCATATTGAGATTATCCATCGGCAGTCCGAGGCGGTGTGCCCGCATCGCCACCTGCTGTAAGGATTCCTCCCCCGTGACATACAGGGTTTTCATCTGTGCGGCGAGCTGGCACATGGTCTGTAACAGCAGGGTACTTTTCCCGGCGCCCGGATTACCGCCGATCAGAATGGCACTGCCCGGTACCACGCCGCCGCCCAGCACACGGTCAAATTCTTTGAAACCGGTGGAGAAACGCGGCAGTTCCTCAAGACTGATTTCCGACAGCTTCTGAACTTTGCTGACACCACTCTGCCCCGCATAGCCACTGAGGCGATCATTGCGTGCCGCTGATGATGAGACAGAAGCCAGCCGGACTTCTGTTATTGTATTCCACGCCTGACACGCGGTGCACTGCCCCTGCCAGCGGGGATAATCCGCCCCGCACTCGTTACAGACAAAGGCGCGTTTTGCTGGTTTTGCCACTCGTGACCCCGTAATAACTGATAAATTAACGTTCTTCGTGTTTCAGACCACCGCTGAGGGTGCACATCACTCCCATCAGGTCGGCGTGGCGGATAGCCACTTTTGCCCGTGCATACACTTTCGGTTTGGCGTGGAAAGCAATACCGAGACCGGCTTTTTTCAGCATTTTCAGGTCATTGGCACCATCACCGATCGCTACAGTCTGCTCTAAAGGAATATTGAGAAATTCCGCCAGTTTCACCAGCGCCTGCGCTTTGTATTTGGCATCCACCACCGGGCCTTTGACTTTGCCGGTCAGTTTGCCGTCTTTGATTTCCAGCTGATTGGCATAGACGGCGATCAGGCGCAGAGAATCTTTTAAATGATTGGCGTAGAAAGTAAATCCGCCGGAAGCAATCGCGACATGCCAGTCCATCGCCTGGAGTTTGCGTACCAGGCTGGTCAGCCCCGGCATCAGCGGCAGCGTATCCAGCACCTGCTGTAAAATGGCAGCATCCGCCCCGGCCAGCAGGCCGACACGCGCTTTCAGGCTTTCGCTGAAATCCAGCTCACCCTGCATCGCTCTTTCCGTCACCTCTGCGACTTCATCACCGACGCCGGCTAATCTGGCGATTTCATCGATACATTCGATTTGGATCGCAGTGGAATCCATATCCATCATCAGTAATCCGGGGGAGCGCAGTTTCGGGATATTACCCAGCGGCACGACATCCATCTGAAACTCATCCGCCACCCGTTTGATGCGCCCGGTCAGGCTGCCCGCGATCCGCACCACCTGATAATCATCGATCCGCCATGACGAGACCACCACAATTGCCGCACCCAGACGGTGCTGGAAATCGCTGATCCGCGCCTTATCCAGCCCGCGTCCGTACAGCAGCCAGCCGCTGTCACCCGCCCGGTAGTCCAGCGGCATCACTTCATCACCGCTCAGAGAAAGAGGAAGGCCCGGCCACTTATGGATTTCATTCGGCAAATAACAGTAGGTCAGACTCGTCGACATCAACAGATACTCCTATAATCCCTGATAATATTCATGATGGTAGCAGATAAAAATTTCCGCTTCTGGCAATATGGTGGCGACAACGGAAAAACGGATAAACAATGGCCAAAACGAAGTTAACATTCCGGCTGCATAAAACAGCCATTATTCTGATTTGTCTCGCCCTGATGGTGTGTCTGTTACAGGGTGTGTCTTATTTCAGCCGCGTCCACCAGCAGTCGTCAATGGATCAGTTTAATGAATTGGCCTATTCGCTGGCACAACAGGTGGCGTTTAACCTTTCCGATGCTATAGACGATAACGGGAAAGTGCTCAATAAGAAACAAATTACGGCAAATTTAGCGCAGCTGACCACCAACAGCCGCATTCTCGATGCCACAGTATATCAGGATGACGGGGTACAGATAGCGGGCAGCGGCGAGAGTATCACTGTCCGCGACCGCCTGGCGCTGGACGGGCAAAAAGCCGGCAGTTATTTTAATCATCAGATTGTCGCCGCCATCCCCGGAAAAAAAGGCCCGAAAGGCTTTCTGCGCCTGACCATCGATACCCACCGTCTGGCCACAGAATCCACCCAGGTGGATAACACCACCAACCTGCTGCGGGTGATGTTACTTCTCGCTCTCGGTATCGGCTTTGTGCTCGCCAATAACCTGCTGCAACTGACCCCGAGCCGCTGGCAGCAATCCCTGTATCTGCTGACCGCCAATCTGAAAAATGAAGATGAGAAGCCGGGGAAGAAAACGGAAGAGAAAGAAAAAGGGGAATAATTTCCCCTTTTTTTACCGGTGCTGCAACACCTGCCAGGTCAGCAGGCCAAGCCAGGTCATCAGCAGGGAGCTGAGTACATGCAGGGCGATTTCTGCCATACCGTGGTGGATGCGCCCGGCCTGGAAAGCCTGCACAATCTCAAGTGAGAAGGTCGAGAATGTCGATAACGCGCCGCAGAACCCGGTGACAATAAACAGCCGCCATTCCGCCGGGAGTGTCGGGTGAGAGGAGAAAAACGCCACCGCCAGCCCGATAATATAACCGGCAATAATATTGGCGAGATACGTCCCCAGCGGCATCATTGCCAGTACCGGGTTGAATTTATTACTCAACACCCAGCGGCCGAGGCCGCCGAGCACTGATCCTGCGGAAATGCTGAGGATCACATTTAACATAGAAAAACCTTACGTCATTTTTGTTTCAATGTTTCTGTGTTTATGCGCATTTCTTTAAAATGTCAATCTGAACCAGTCCGCATACTTCATCCAGCAGCTTGATCACTTCCACACTCATCCCAACCATCATGGCATCCGCTGAGTTACTTTCCGGCTGTGCATTGATCTTCTGATGCAGCTCATGTGTGCTGGCACGCAGTGCCTGGAGCTTATCCATGGTGTCATCATCTTTCCCCTGCACAAAGATATCAGAGAGCAGTTTCATGATCTCACTGTTGCTTTTCTGCAACTGCACAATGTAGGGATTCTCGGTGTTCAGCGCATGAGCGAAGTAGTTTTTACTGAAGGTATCGGTCAGCAGTTCCAGTATCGCCACCAGCCGCCGGATACGCCCGTGAATGGCCGTAAAGGTGGCAGCCGGAACATGGGTCTCTTTGACAGCCGGTGCAATGTAGGTATTGCAGGTCAGCAGTGTGGATAACGTGTCTTTCAGCTGATTATCCCACCGTTCCGGGTCGGTACTGCTCAGTTTCATGATGTGCTCATCATATAATCTGGCAATATCGCGCAGAATAGTGCTGATATTCATCCGCCAGAACACAAACCCTTTCAGCGGCAGGATCGCCGAGAACACCAGTGCCAGAATCGAGCCGCCCACCGTCTGCGCCGAACGGATAAGCGCAGAGTCCATGTCCCCGACAGGTGCGGTGGCAACGATACTGATGGTCATCCCGATCAGCATCCCGACATACATATTTTTGCCCAGCGCAATCAGGCCGCAGACAAACATCGCAATGGTCGCCAGCGCCAGCATCAGCGGGAAAGAGTGGGTTTCCGTATACAGCAGCAGCATCCCTATCAGTGAGCCGATAACGGTGCCGAGGGTGCGCTGCATAGAGCGGATCAGCACATTTCCCCAGTACGGCATCGGCATCAGGATAGAGATAAGTGTCATAATGATATAATCGAGCTTATCGCTGTGTAATTCCCGGAACACCAGAAACGTCAGTGTAAATGCCAGCGCAATGCGGATGCCGTGCAGCTGTTTAAACCGGGAATAGAAGAATGACTGAGCCCGGGAGATCCCGTGGCTCAGATTTATTTTTTTTTCTTTATGCTTCACAACCGGCCCTGCTTATGGCGCTTTGGCTAATAAGATGTCAGCCATAACGCTGTTATTGATGCTCTCGCCGCACAGCATTTTCATCAGCACTTCACTGCCGAGCTGTGACAGGGAGAAGGTCATATCCGCATGCAGCAGGCGCATTTTGTCGCTGTTCTCTTCCTGATTCACCACAGTCACGGTTTTCACGCCTTCACCGGCCAGCTGTTTTACCGCCAGCAGCGCAAAAGTGTTATCTGAATCACTATCACTGATGGCCATCACACAGCGGGCATCTTTGACATTGGCTTCATTCAGGGTCACGGCATCCGCACTGTCACCGGCCACGGTCACGGTGCCGTCAGGGAAGTGCTTTTTGTCCTCATCAGAACAGATCACCACCACCTGCAAACCGCGTTTTTTCAGTCCCTTATAGATATTGACCGCCAGCGGATTCGCGCCGATAACAACATAATGCTCTTTCATGTGTAACAACCTCTTTTTGACAATCTCGCGTGTGCCGCGCAGGACGACACCCACAATGTACACAATGGATGTGGTGAAAATCGTGATACCGAACACCACCACCGTCAGGGTAAACATCCGCGCTTCCACGCTGATTGGGATGATGTCCCCGAAGCCGACCGTGGTCATACAGACCAGGGCAAAGTAGAAGGCCGCTGAGATATCCGTGACATGTGGCTGGAACTCATTGCCGAGATACAGGGTGCCGAAGACGGAATAGACCACCAGCAGGATAATACTGCTGATCGCCACCACTCCCGCACTGGTCAGGCTGTGATGCGGGAACTGCCGCCACAGACAGCCGGACGCAATCAGCAGCGCCAGCGAGAACAGCCCCTGCAGCGAGTATTCACGGGCCAGTCCCAGATCCATCAGTACCATCGTGAGCAGGATAAACAGAGAGAACAGCCAGGCGATGCGTGCGCCGGTCAGCATCAGCAGCGCCAGCAGTGCCAGCAGTAACCCCAGCATAAAACGGGGAATATCCAGCAGTTTTATAAACCCGAGTGACTGTAACCACGCGGTGAAACCGCCGTCCTGCCAGGCAATATCCCCGCTATAGGAAAACAGCACCGGCGACAGGATCATCACCCCGTCAATAAACAGCAGTACCGACAGGATCACCCGCAGACTCAGTAATTTATGTAACCCTGTCTTCAGTAGATTACTCTGCATATTTCTCCCCTTTTACTGACGGTGTTCCGGCATGATGTCCTGATTCGGCACCAGGAACAGCCAGGAGGCCAGAACGAACGGCATGGTCAGTGTCGGAATACCGAACGGCGAGACCACCACATCCAGCGCGCCCTGGACAAACACCGTAAAAATCACACCCACTACGGTATACACCAGCACTTTGAAGCTCGGTTTATTAAATGTGGAACCCAGCGCGATCGCAGTTAACACGGCGCTGAATGAATACAGCCCGGTATGCACACTACCGAAGTCCGCTTTCAGGAAAGATGCCACACCAAAAGCCAGCAGTGAGCCAAAGACCGCAAAGACCGCCGCCCACACCGAGCTGACTGCCAGACCGATCACAAACAGGATCCCCACGGTAATGCTGCTCAGCAGAAAGACCTCTGACACACCACGGAAAATATCCGGGATCAGATCGGAATACGGGATCCCGGCGATCGGTGCCACATACTGATCCGGCAGTGCCGGCCCCGGCAGGCTGACGCCTTTGATACCGAAGAAACTGTAACTGGCCAGCAGGATAGTCCAGGTCACCAGCACGAAAGGTGCGGTCAGCGCCGCCACTTTCCAGTTTTTCAGGAAATCGGTCAGTGAAATGGTGGCGATCACTGCCACGATACTGCCGAGCACAATGGCCGCCCACATAAACGGCGAGTTATCCAGGAAGGTCGGCAACGCCACACCGACCAGGCAGCCGTTATAGCCGTACAGGCCGGCGCGCAGTGAGGTGACATCCATTTTGCTGACATACGCCGTCAGCGTGGACACCACAGTACCGAGCAGACAGCCCCAGCCGACCGCCGGAATACCTTCACTGTATGCACCGATAAAAATAGCGGCAAAAAAGAACAGCCCGGTCAGCGGGTTGTTCTGAAACATCACCTGCGCACAACCACGCAGCGTGATATCAATAAAATGTATGACAGGATTGGATCCGGCCAGTTTATTCCAGCCGTTCTGACTGACTGTTGAAGTTGCCATCGTCTTTCCCCTGAAGGTAAACCGGACAAAGGGACTGATTATGCTGATAATAACCAGTCCCCTGAGTAACTACCGGTGTTATCCTGCAGCGCATCAGCGCCACAGGAACGGTTTCTGCAATGTGATGCCGAGGATCTCTTCCCGGGCGATTTGCCAGAAATAACGGACAGCCTCTTTGGTTTTCGGGCTGTCGATTCCCAGCACTTTGAAGACCAGACCGCACTCGTTCGGCAACTGCGTCGCCCCGAATGCAACCTCTTCATCCGTGTCATAACGGGCTTCCAGGCGCTCCAGGATACGGGCATGATGCTCTTTCGGTGTCAGTAAAATCACGTTACCGAAAACATCAAAACCCCCCATCACGCCGACCACATTCAGTGCTTCTTTTTTCGGTTCCAGAATGTATTTTTCAACAAATAATTCTTTTCCCTCACTGTCCTGCGCCCTGATCTTTGAGGAAAAAATATCAAACCCGAACTGTTCGTCCGGATGGTGATATTTCCGCCCCGACATCAGGATCTCGGAATAGATCACCGTTGCCGTCGGATCAACCGTGATCTGAGTGTCCGTTAAAAAACGGGCATTACGGTGCGGAATAATCGGATCCGGCATAAACTCCAGATAACCGCCGGCTTCCACCACCACATTCTGGTACTGCGTGGCGTAGTTCGCCTCCATCATGTGAATTTTGGTGGCGGATTGTGTGGTGACATGGGCGCACGCCCCCTCTTCCACAATCAGATCCAGCGCCTGGCGGTCGCCCTGTAACAGGCAGCCGGAGGTGGAAATCATAGTGACACACGGCATCTGCGGCATCATTTCATCCCAGTACAGCGCGCGCTGCACCAGAGAAGGCACACGGCGCTCCATTTCCACCATTTCACTGCGGTATTCCCGTTTGGCAAACCGCAGTTTCAGATAGCCGCTTTTCCCGATGGCACCACTTTGCATCTGCTTTGGCTCATCCTGGTAAGGCGCCATTTCCGGCGCCTTTTCCCCTAAGAGATGAGCCCGGAGACGTGTCGGCGTCCCCGCAATCTCAGCCCTCAGTTGTGTCATGCTTTTGCTCCCGCCTGGTGGGTGAACAGGAATTTATCCATGATCATATCCACCAGCTCCACCACGCCTTCACCGGTTTTGCAGTTGGTCATGACATACGGACGGTTGCCGCGCACCACTTTGGTGTCACTTTCCATCACTTCCAGGCTGGCACCAACATACGGCGCGAGGTCGATTTTGTTGATGACCAGGATATCCGCCTGCACCAGGCCCGGGCCGTTTTTACGCGGGATTTTTTCCCCTTCCGCCACATCGATAACATAGATGTAGAAGTCAGCGAGTGCCGGGCTGAAAGTCAGCGTCAGGTTATCGCCGCCGCTTTCAATCATGATGACGTCGCTGTCCGGGAAGCGCTCTTCCATATCTTCCACGGCTGCAATGTTCATACTCGGGTCTTCGCGCACTGCGGTGTGCGGGCAGGCACCGGTTTCAACGCCGAGGATTTTCTCTTCGTCGAGGATCCCTTTCAGGGTACGTTTGACCTGCTTCGCGTCTTCGGTGGTCACGATGTCATTAGTGATGATTAACGGCTTGATCCCGCGTTCGATCAGGATCGGGGTGATCACTTCAATAATCGCCGTTTTACCTGAGCCAACAGGTCCGCCGATGCCGATCCGTGTCATTTTTTTCATCAATATACTCCCGGAAAATAAGTCAGCCGCCTGTCAGTTCATAAACAGGCGGACAAAAGATTTGGTATGAACTGCCGCAAGGACGTCGATCACCGGCACATAGGAAGACATCTGTTCAATGTCGCCGCAGGCTGCAATATCGCAGAAGGTTTCAATGTCGTTGTTCAGCTCAAATAAAATGTGCTGTGTTTCAAAGTGCGTGATCCGCATCAGGCGCATGGCGGCGCTGAGGATCGTCATTGCGATCCCGTACTGATGCATAACCACCACTTCGCGTTCGCCGATACCCTGTACCGCCATCACAATAGCCTGAGTGACAGGCTGGGTGCCCGGGGTGTCCCCGCTTTTAATCTGTGCCAGCCACCATGCCACGAGCGGATCGTCAAAAATATGGACAGAAATTTCCGCCAGTTTTTTCCCCATCCGCGTTGCCATCAGGCGGGCTTCTTCATTCAGTTTGCGGTTATTCACCGCCCGGTCGACCCGCAGAATGGCGTCGTTATCACCGGCAAGCACTGCGCGGTGTGCCGCGACAACAGCAATACCGTCACCGCTCGCCGCCTGTTTCAGCGCGGTGCGGACAAAGCCTTTCAGGGTTTCGGCATCATGTACCACACCCGTCTGAATCGCCGATTCCACACCGTTTGAGAAAGTAAAGGCGCCGACGGGAAGTGCCGAATCACCAAACTGCATGATCCGGATAAGATCAGCCGCTTTCATCACACGTTCTCCCGTTCCGGTCTGTCAGTGTTTGTGGTCATGGTCGTGATCGTGGTGATGATCATGGCCGTGGTCGTGACTGTGGTCATGATCATGGCTGTGCCCGTGATCGTGGCCGTGTGAATGTGAGTGCCCGTGGTTATGTGCCACATGCACGTGAGTATCTGTCTCTTCCGCGCCGCCGAACAGCAGACGGGATTCTGAGTTGGTCAGGATCGGCAGAATAGTTTCGCCTTTGACGAAGGCAAACGTATCATTGCCGAAGCCGTGGGTGCGCATCACCGATTCCATCACTTTTTCACTGACGGTCAGCGGGACATACACCTTGTTTTCTTTGATAACGGCTTTCCAGTGCTGGTTACCGAGCGCATGGCCCAGTTCAAAACTGATGCGGATCTGCTCTTCCGGCGTGCTGCCCTGAAGACGTTTAAGATCAACAACCATGACATCACGCAGATCGATCTGGACAACAACCATCGTATTGGTGGTGTCATCGGTGTGGATCACATCTCCGTCAGACAACAGCACGTTGCGATCCAGCGCGATCCCGATATCCAGCCCGTTTTGGGTGTGTTTACGGCAGCGGCTTTTCTGGGCTTCACGCTGATCGAGGATCAGCATATCCACCGTCATTTCGTTCGCTTTATCAGCCCACGCCTGATCTTTTCTGACGTTGCCGAGAATGTGCTCAATGAGGATCATGGAATTACCTTTTTGTTATGCCCGGCGGGCAGAACAACACCCGCCGGGGAAGTCAATCAGCCGAAGAAATAACGCTGGTTCATCGCCGCCACCGAGATTGGCTGGCAGGTCGCATGTTCCCCGTTAACTTTCACCGCGAAGGTTTCCGGATCCACTTCGATATCCGGGGTTTCGCCGTTACGGACCAGGTCGCGTTTGGTAGTGGTGCGCATGCCCTGAACCGCGACAACTTCGCGCTCCAGACCCGCTTTCTCTTTCACGCCATCTTCCAGTGCTGCCTGGGAAACGAAAGTCACACAGGTATCCTGCAGGGTTTTACCCATCGCACCAAACATCGGACGATAGAAGACCGGCTGCGGAGTCGGCAGGGACGCGTTAGGGTCACCCATCGCTGCCCAGTTGATCATGCCGCCTTTGATAACCAGTTTTGGTTTCGCGCCGAAGAAACGCGGATCCCACAGGACCAGGTCCGCCATTTTGCCGACTTCGACTGAGCCGAGCACATGGCTGATACCCTGGGCAATCGCCGGGTTGATGGTGATTTTTGCCACGTAACGCAGAACACGGAAGTTATCGTTACCCGCCGCATCTTCCGGCAGCTTGCCGCGTGCCGCTTTCATCGCGTTAGCGGTCTGGATCACACGCAGCCAGTTCTCACCGACACGGCCCATCGCCTGGGAGTCACTGGAGAACATGGAGATTGCACCCATATCATGCAGCACGTTTTCCGCTGCGATGGTTTCCGGACGCACACGGCTTTCCGCGAAGGAAACGTCAGCCGGGACATTCGGGTTCAGGTTGTGACATACCATGATCATGTCGAACAGTTCTGCCTGGCTGTTGATGCCGTACGGCAGTGTCGGGTTAGTGGAGCTCGGCAGCACGTTCGGCTGGCTGACCACTTTGATGATGTCCGGCGCATGACCACCGCCCGCACCTTCGGTGTGGTAAGTATGGATAGTACGGCCTTCAAAGGCTTCGATGGTATCTTCCACATACCCGCCTTCGTTCAGACTGTCAGTATGTACCGCAACCTGGATATCATAATCATCTGCCACACGCAGGGCATGACGGATGGCGTTGGAGGTTGCACCCCAGTCTTCGTGGACTTTCAGACCGGCAACACCGGCAATGATCTGTTCAACCAGCGGATCGCGGGCAAAAGAGTTACCTTTCCCGAGCATACCGACGTTAACCGGTAAACCTTCCAGTGAACGCAGCATCGCGCGGATGTTCCACGGACCGGCGGTAACCGTTGTCCCGTTGGTGCCGTCTGTCGGCCCGATACCGCCGCCGAAGAAGGTGGTGACACCGTTAGACAGCGCCGCATAAGCCTGCTGTGGTGAGATCAGGTGAATGTGGGTATCGATACCCGCCGCTGTCAGGATCAGATGCTCACCGGAGATAGCATCGGTGGCCACACCGGCGACCATTCCCGGGGTGATACCGTCCTGCAGGTTCGGGTTACCGCTCTTGCCGATACCGACAATTTTACCGTCCTTCACACCCACGTCCGCTTTGATGACGCCTAATTTGGCATCCAGGATAGTGACGTTGGTGATAACCAGGTCGAGCACGCCGTTGTCGCTGGTCAGCGTGTTGTTCGCGCCCATCCCGTCACGGAGGGATTTCCCGCCGCCGTAAACAGATTCTTCGCCGTAACCGCGTAAGTCTTTTTCAATTTCGATATAGAGATCGGTATCACCGAGACGGATTTTGTCTCCGGTGGTCGGCCCGAACAGGCCGCAATATTCTTGTCTGGAAATCTGTGGCATAACGTGTTCCTTATTTCGTTCAGGATGCCTGTGCATCACTGCCGGAAAATCGTATCAGGACGGAGAATTACTTCTTCGCTTCTGCTTTATGGCTGAAACCGCGGGCAATTGCCTCGTTCAGGGCAATCGCTTTTGCCGGACGTTCGCTGGTGGCCACATTATTACCGGCCCAGCCGTCCACCAGGTTGTTAAACCCGTAAACTGTCTGTTTGCCGCCGTAAGGAATAAGAGAAACTTCGGTTTCATCACCCGGCTCAAAACGGATTGCGGTGGTGGATGAAATATTCAGGCGTTTGCCGTAAGCCGCTTCGCGATCAAATTCCAGGGCATGGTTCACTTCAAAGAAGTGAAAATGCGAACCGACCTGAATCGGGCGATCCCCGGTGTTACGGACTTTAATTTTGGTTTCCGGCTTGCCGGTATTAAATTCAATCGGAGTATCCGCAAAAATGACTCCGCCTAACGGCGTGGGTTGTTTTGTATTACTCATAATCAGAACCTCACCTTTTTGCTGTACGTTTATTTGATTGGGTTATGAACCGTCACCAGACGGCTGCCGTCTGTGAAAATCGCCTCAACCTGCACATTCGGGATTAAATCATCCACCCCTTCCATCACGTCGGCTTTGGTCAGAACGGTGGCAGCTTCTTTCATCACATCTTCCACTGTTTTGCCGTCACGGGCGCCTTCCAGTGCTGTCACGGTAATAATCGCGACCGCTTCCGGGTAATTCAGTTTTACCCCTCTGGCACGGCGTCGCTGCGCGACATCCGCCAGGGTATATACCATCAGCTTTTCAACTTCTCTCGGGGTTAATTGCATAACGCCTCCACAATTGAATGAAAACAGAGTCATCAGACAGCAATCCGGATTATCAGTATTCCGGGATACCGTGATTTCAGTTTTTATTTCAGTGACGCATCCGCTGAATGCAGACACAATCCGCCACTGACCGCCGGACATGCGCAGGCGCACACCCGGAAATACTAAAGCGTGAAAAATGTAAGCTGTTAATCAGCCATAAAAAAATAAATCATGTACCGCTGTTCTCCTGATAAGAAAACGAGGTTCAGATCCCTTTCAGACTATGCGGAGTTTCCGTTACCGCATATAAATGAATTAATATCCGCTACTGTGTTTAAATATAAAATAAATAACCCTGCTGATTTTCAGCAAATAAATAAAAATACTCATATTCGGACTAATTAAAGCAGATTATCACCTGCATTCATCCGTTAATTTTATTATCGCCTCATCCGGCCCGCCAGAAAACGGTGCTCCGGCAGTGCATCCCACAGTGACTGCAGCCACGGGCTGCCTTCCCCGTTCAGTAATGCCTGCGATGTCAGTGTTTCCTGTAAAACCCCGTGACGCAGCACGGCAATCCGGTCAGCAAAGCGGGCGGCCATCGCCAGATCATGCGTGACCCACAACACGCCGCGTCCGTCCGCACACAGCACTTTCAGGTGCGCGAGTATCTGCCCCGCGTGTTCGTCATCCAGCCAGGACGTAATTTCATCCGCCAGGATATACTGCGCCCCGGTCAGCGTTGCGCCGCAGGTCAGTACCCGTTTTGCCATCCCGCCGGAGAGCCGGTTCGGAAACGCATCCGTCAGCTCAGGCCGGAGGTTATAACGTTGCAGCTGGCGCGCCACGTCGTGCATCTTCACATGCATACCGCTGAGCGTGGCCGCGCGTTCCAGCTGCGGACCAACCCGCACCAGCGGGTTAAGCGCACTCACCCCCTGCGGTACGTAACACAGGGTATTGCCGCGGTGCAGCTGTTTGCTCTCTTCCGTCAGGGTTTCCCCCGCCAGTGAGATAGCGCCCCGGCAGCGCATATTATCCGGCAGCAGCCCCAGCGCACTCTGCAGCAGCAGGCTTTTGCCTTCCCCGCTGCTGCCGACCAGCGCCACCAGCTCACCGGGCTGAACCGCCAGGGAAATATCCGTCAGCAGCGGCTGCCAGCGTTTTTTCCGCAGCCAGCTGAACTGCGCGACATCAATGGCAAGCCGGTCAAATTTCAGCATTATGCGATCCTCAGCCAGAGCTGTTGTAAGGCTTTCGCAAACTGATCAAACAGTAACACCAGTCCGACCAGCACCAGTCCCGGGAAAAATGCCAGCCACCAGGCACCGGTACTGAGATAGCGCAGTGCATCTGACAGCAGGATCCCCAGTGATGCCTCATGCGGCGCAAGCCCGAAGCCCAGAAAACTGAGCGCCGCACTGTGCAGTACCGAATGCGGGAACATCAGCAGTGTGCCGACAAACCACTGCGGTAATAACATTGGCAGATAATGATGACGCCAGCAATACAATCGCGAATTTCCCATGCGTTGTGCCAGCATCACATAATCCGTTTCCCGCACCCGCAGGATTTCCGAGCGCAGGATCAGCGTCAGTTTCGGCCAGTGTGTCAGCGCTATCGCCCAGATCACGCCGGATTTTCCGCCGCCCAGGGTGAAACAGATTAAAATCAGCAGCAGCAGGTGCGGCAGCGCCAGCAGTGCATCAATCACCCCGCGCACCAGATAATCTGTTCCTTTGTTAATTGTAGATAACCCGGCCATTGTCAGCGCCACCAGCCCGCTGGTGAAGGCGGAAATCAGTCCGATCTGCAGACTGGTTGCCATGCCCTGAAAGGTGCGATCCCACAGATCACGCCCCAGGCTGTCAGTGCCGAACCAGTGCGTGACAGACGGTGCCTGCCGCCGCGCCAGGAAATCCATATCAATATCAGTGTGTGTGATCCAGATGGCATAGACGCCCAGCAGGATCAGCATCAGTAATGTGCCCGTCAGTTTTAACAGCGCACGGTTCGGGTTATACGTCATGATTCGCGGATCACTCCCTGATTCACACGGCG
Organism: Morganella sp. B601; assembly: GCF_051172335.1. Taxonomy (NCBI): domain Bacteria; kingdom Pseudomonadati; phylum Pseudomonadota; class Gammaproteobacteria; order Enterobacterales; family Morganellaceae; genus Morganella; species Morganella sp. B601. Next base: position 41,259 of record NZ_JBPIZE010000006.1, on the reverse strand, counting down.
CAGCAAAATATCCGCCGTGCTGTTACCAATAAAAATCAGGATCGCGCAAAACATCACAATACCCATCAGCAGCGGGATATCCCCCCGCAGCCCCGCATCTATCGTCGCCTGTCCCAGTCCGGGATAGGCGAACACTTTCTCCGCCAGCAGTGAGCCGCTCAGCAGTTCCCCCACAGAGGCAAACTGTAAACAGAGTGCCGGGGTAATAGCGTGACGCAGCACATGAAATTTAATCATCGGCCAGCCTTTATCCCCCTGCGCTTTCGCATAACGGATAAATTCAGTCCCCATCACTTCCGCCACTTTTGCCCGTGTGTGCAGGGCAATGTTACCGACACCGAGTAAGCCCAGCGCCAGCACCGGCAGAATCAGGTGATGAATTTTCTGCCCGAAGGTTGCTGTATCCGCATCCTCGCCCATCGGCCAGGCACAGCAGATTGGTGCCCAGTTCAGGGTGACCGCAAACAGTGACAGCAGCAGTAATCCTATCCAGAATGTCGGTATCGAAGCCAGCAGATACGACAGTGCCGAAATAATTTTGTCCGGCCAGCGGTTCAGATAACGTCCGGCCACCAGCCCCAGCAGCAGCCCGGCAATGCCCGAGAGCAGCCAGGCGCTGATAAGGAGTGCCAGTGACGGCCCGAGCCGCGCCGAAATCACCTCTGACACCGGCGCGTTATACAGCATAGAGTAGCCGAGATCGCCCCGCAGCATCTGTGAGAACCAGATCCAGAACCGCTGCCACAGCGGCTGATCCAGTCCCCAGCGGGCGGCAATCGCCGGATACTGCTCCGGCGGCACATGCAGCAGATCATTTCCGATATAGGCTCTGATCGGGTCAATTGGCGAATAGCTCAGGAGGATAAACACCCCCGCCGCCGTGACCGTCAGCAGACAAACAAACCGCACGAAAAGGAACAGGGCACTGCGCATTATTTACAGGTCCAGGCCCAGTCATCCACGCTGTTGAGCAGTGACCATGATCCGTGGATCTCCGGTGCACCCTTGCCCAAATCAACACAATCACTCACCACATAGGTATGCTGCACATTCAGCAGCCACGCCCAGGCGGCATCCCCTTTAATCCCGGTACCGGTTTTGCCGTTCCAGTCCACCTGCTGCCAGATCGGAATGGCGGCTTCCTGATCCGGCGCACTCATGGCTTTCTCAAGGATGGCATCCACCTGCGGATTTTTGTAATAGCCCGGGTTGTAGAATTCCACGCCCGCCGCTTTGCTGCTGTAGTGATGGACTAACTCCATCGGATCCAGGCTGCCCCAGCCGAACAGCGTCGGGTTGGCGTGCATATGGCGTTCGACGGTTTCCCAGCTGCCGGACTGTAAATCCAGTTCAATGCCGATTGGTTTCAGGAAGGCGCGGATAGCCTGTGCCAGGTCACGACGGGTAGTGTCCCCGCTGGTGTACCACAGCGTCAGTTTGGCGACTTTGCCGTCTTTCTCACGCAGCCCGTCTTTATTGAGTTTCCAGCCTGCTTCTTCCAGGATCTGTTTTGCTTTTTCCGCATCACCATCTTTAAAGGCCGCTTCCGGGTTGTTCCACGGCAGGCCGTGAACACCGGTAAAGGCCGGTACAGCGTACCCTTCCATCACCTGCTCAGACAGCAGTTTGCGGTCAATCGCATAGTTGATGGCTTTACGGATGGCAACATCAGAGGTGATATCGTTACCGATCGGGTAACCCTGTGCATCTTTTTCACCGGCTTTCGGGATAGGGAAGACAATACCGCGGTTTTCCACGCTGGCGCGCTCCACCAGTTTCATCCCTTTGACATCACCGGCAGTTGCGGCAATCACCGGCGGAATGCGGACAACCTCAAGCTGGCGGCTCTGTGCGGCAGCAAAGGCGGCATCTTCATCCAGGAAGACAAACACCAGCTTGTTAAAGTCATTTTTCGGCCCCGCGTAATACGGGTTAGCCTCAACAATCAACTGCTGGCCCGGCTGGAAAGCCACCAGGCGGTACGGCCCGGCACCCACCGGTTTTTGGGCATACTGTCTGGCATCATATTTATCAGCGGATACAATCCCGAGAGAACCGAGCACGTTGATAAAGGTACTCTGAGGTTCGGACAGGGTGATTTTCACTGTCAGCGGATCAATTTCTTCCGCTTTGGCAAAGTTACCCATATCGATTTTGCCGCCGCCGGCAGCCGCATTGTTATAGGTGAACGCCACATCTTTGGCAGTCAGCGGGGAGCCGTCAGAGAATTTCAGGTCTTTTTTCAGCTTCAGTGTCCACTCTTTGCCGTCGGCATTGTGGTCGTAGCTGTCCAGCAGGTAGCTGTGCCAGGAAAGATCGGCCTTTTGTTTGAGCAGCGGGCTGTGCAGTAACAGATAACTGCCGTGGCTCCAGCCGAGCATCGGGTCAAACCCTTCTGTCGGTTCTGCGCCGATGGCCAGCCGCAATGTATGACCGGTATTTTCTGCCGCAGCCAGCGCTGAAGCACTGATTGCTGTACCTAACAGCAGAGAGACGAGTGTTCTTGCAAAAACTGACTTTTTAGTCATTACTTGTCCTTACCTAACTAAAATTTACAATGTTTAATTTTGAGTTAATCCGGCGTTACGCAAAATCACCTATAAAAATTAATCTACCAAAGAAAACAGAGTTTATACCACTAAAATCACGTCCGAAAATGATGCATATTAATGAATCATGGTAAAAATCGGATTTCTCATATATTAAATTCTTTTATTCAATCCTGCTGCTGAATAATCACATCATTACATATTTTCCTGATGATTTACGAATAAAATATTTTGTAACAATCTACCCGTAAACAGACTAAAACTGATTATTTGCCAAGGTATTATGATGCTCACACACAGGCTCTCAGGCAATATTATCAATACAACGGTCACACATTTCTTTACAGCTTAACACACTCTTTTTGATTATAACGGTTGAATTCTCCTTAGTATTATTAATTAATAAAATTAATTATTTTCTTTATGAAAATATAATCATGACACGTCATCACAGGATTTTATCCAGGCCTGAACGCGCTTTACTGCGCCTGTTGCAATATGAGTAACTGAAACTCATTCAGATAAATTAAGAAAACCACAGAAAAACCGAAATATTAAGCAGGGAAAAGATAACGAAGGAAATAAAAATGAGGAAAATACAGACAATTCCTGGTAATAAAAACGTAACTTCGGGAATTGTCTGCTGGTTACAGGTAAAAACCGATGGGAGTGACTATCTCAATATGACCGTTTCTGCCGCGTTCCTGTGGCGGCAGCGGGAAAGGTGATGCCCGTTGTACGGTGGCAAGCGCTTCTTTATCGAGCAATTTTGTGCCGGATGAATTAACCAGCTCCGCAGAGACAACATTTCCCTGCATGTTCAGAGTCACTTTCACATGAGAAACACCGGTGGATTTATAGCGCAGCAGTGCGCGCGGATAGCGTTTGTATTTCGCCAGATGCGAATGTACCGAGCTTTCCCAGCCGGTACTGCCGCTGACCGGCTGCGGTGCATGGCTGGTAAAATCCGCACGGCTCGCGGAACTGTCGCCCTGACGCGGCGCGGAAGTGCTCTCTGCCGGTACCGGGGACGGGTTATCCGTTTCCGGCATTTTGATCTCTGTTACCGATTTTTTGTCTGCTTTTTTCTTTGGTTTCTCCGCTTTCCGCGTCCAGGTGCCCTGATCAGAAACCGCCAGTTTATCGACAGCAGACTCCCGCTCCGGCTCAGCCGCCGGCTGTGGTGCCGGTTGTGACATCACCTGTCTGACACCTTCCGCCTTTTCCGGCGGTGCACTTTCCAGCTGATAAACTCCCGGCATCAGCACAAACGCCGGGGGCAGCATGCCTTTCGGCTCGTCCGCTGAAAAACCCAGCCAGCCCAGAAACAGTGCCAGCAGCAGCGCGTGAGCACCCACACTGGCAGCTGTGCCGCCGACTGAATATCGCCTGTTCTGATAACAGGCCGCAGCCACATTCAACATCACTCAACTCACTTTTTTAATCGTTATTCACGTATTTCAATTTGTAAAATTACAGGCATAATGATAACGCAAATGATATTGCTTTTTATTATTAAATAATAATTCAAATAACAACAATGAGATTTTTTGGATTTTTCTAAGCAATGCGTAATGACTCCTTCAATTACGATGACTTCGATACACACCAGAAAAATGACGACTGAAAAATCGGTAAGCAGGCTTATTGCCGGAGCTTATCACTCAACCTACCATCAGCTTGTCCGCTTCTTCCATAAGCGGCTGGGCAACAGTCAGGATGCACGGGATTTGTCGCAGGATGTGTTTGCCCGCTGGCTCAAAGGCGGTAACGAGACATCTGTGCAGGAAACCCGCGCGTTCCTGTTTAAGATCGCCAACAATGTGCTGACCGACCACTGGCGTCACAGCCGGCGGAAAGGCCGTGATCAGGTCAGTGAGTGGGATGATTCACTGACAGAGGAAGTGGCACAGGCACACGCCGATCCACAGATACAGCTCGAACACCGGCAGCGGCTGGACCGGTTGTATCAGGTGCTGAATGAACTGCCGCCCCGTCAGCGGGAAGCCTTTGTGCTTTACCGGTTTGACGGACTTTCGCAAAGTGACATTGCCGAACAGATGGATATTTCTGTCAGTATGGTGGAAAAGCATATCGCCCGCGCCCTGCTGCAATGTAAACGCGCCATGAATGCCGCAGAACAGAAGGACGGGGAATGACAGACCGGCGGGAGCAGGACGAACGGGAAGACGCCGCCGCACTATGGTTTACGCGCTGGCACAGCCAGAGCATGACGGCACAGCAGCAGCGGGAATTACAGGCATGGCTGGCGGCTTCCCCGGAAAACCGGCAGGCGTTTGATGATATGGCGCTGCTGTGGCGGGAGATGTCGGCCCTGCCACGCCCGGAAATCACAGAGCAGGCACCCGCCCGGGCTTTTCCGCTTCTGCGCCCGCTGCGCCATACCCTCGCCGGACTGTTTATCCTGGTGATGCTGTTTCTGCCCTACAGCCAGTTACCCGCTCTGCTGATGGATAACCTGACGCTCGCCACAGCCGCGGAAAGCAAATCTATGATCCTGCCGGACGGCAGCCGTATTTTTCTCAGCCGTGACAGCGAAGCGGATATTGCCTATGAACAGACACACCGCCGCATTTCCCTGGTGCGCGGTACCGCCTTTTTTCAGGTGAAATCCAACCCGTGGCGGCCGTTTGTCATCCGTGCGGACGGCAGAGAGATAACCGTTGTCGGCACGGAATTTGATGTCAGCCGCCGGGGAACGGAAGTGGCGGTCTCTGTGGCAAACGGGATTGTCGCCCTGCGGGATGCGCCGGATGAAAAACCGGTGTATCTGCGTGCCGGGGATAAAGCCGTCAGCCCCGCACAGGGATCGGCACTGCTGCTCAGCCATATCCCGCCGGAACAGGCCGGGGAGTGGCGCAACGGACAAATCACCCTCACCGATACCCCGCTGCGTGATGTTGTTGACCGCCTCGCACCTTACAGCAGCCACCCCGTCTCACTTGCCGCCAATGCGGCGGATCTGACCGTCTCCGGCCGGGTCACCCTTTCCGAAACAGATGCCTTTTTCACCGCACTGCCGCTGCTGTTACCGGTTGAAGTCACCAAACTGCATGACGGCAGCCTGTTGATTGTGAAGAAAAATAAAAATAAATGAAAAAAAGAATAATTATCAGGTGAGGATAATTCTCATTTCCGCGTCTTCTGATACAGGGGATAACTATGACACTTCCGGAAATGATAAAAATGACAATAAAACCATCACCATTCAGCATCAGGGCGGCCGGTTCTGCCATTGTGCTGGCACTCGGGCTGACAGCGGCACCGGCAGGGGCGGCAGATCTCACGCTTGATCTGCCGGAACAGGCACTGAGCCGGTCACTGAACACCATCGCGCAGCAGGGACAAATCCAGTTACTGTATGATGCCGGACAACTCGGCGCACTGCGGGCACCGGCTCTGCACGGCAGCTATTCCGCACAGACCGCCATCCAGACACTGCTGGCAGGCTCCGGCCTGACACTGGTACAGCAGGGCAGCAGCTATGTGATCCGCCCGCTGACAACCGAAGCGGAAACCATTTTAATCCCGGAAACCCGGGTTCAGGGCGAACTGGCTTACCATCCGGCCACGGATGTCATGTCTGCTCCGCAATACATTACTGCGGAGGAGATCCGTCAGCGCAATACCGGTGACGGCAACGTCACGGAACTGCTGCGCACCAACCCGGCGGTGCAGTTCGCTGGTAATGACAGCTCATCCCTCAACCAGGGCGAAATCAAACCATCACGGATTTCCATTCACGGCGCATCCAGTTTCCAGAACGCCTATAAACTCGACGGCATCAGTTTTAACAACGATTTCGATCCGGCAAAAGATACCCTGGGTGAAACCTCCACCCGTCTGGACAGCGGCGACCAGGGCATGTACATCGACAGCCGTCTGATCGACAGTGTGACGGTTTACGATAACAACATCCCGGTAGAATTCGGCGGCTTTACCGGCGGCAGTGTGGATGTCACCAGCCGCCGCTGGAACGGCGAAAACAGCGGCCATATGTATTACCGCACCACCCGCTCCTCCTGGAATCATCTGTTTGAGGATTCCTCACAGCCGATTGATTCATCAAAAAATGATATCAGTCACCCGGCCCGTTTCCAGAATGAATATAACAAACACGATTTCGGCGGCTGGTTTGAAGTCGGTGTAACAGAAAACAGCGGCCTGACCGTGTCCGCCTCCCGCCGTACCTCGACCATCCCCGGCCAATACCTCGGTACTGATGGCGGTGATGGAAGGTGAAGAACTGGTCGGTTATGAGTTTGATAAGCGCAAACGCAACCAGAAACGCACCTCAGATAACCTGTTTGTGAAGTATGCAATGGATCTCTCGCCGGTCACCACCGCGGATATTTCCCTGAATTATTCTGACTACAAGGCGCGTTTATTCGCCTCCAATATTGCCAACTCCGGTTATGACAATAATCACAAAGGGTTAGGTGTAACCGGTGTTCTGAAACACCAAACCAGCCTGGCTGATCTGGAATTCACCCTGGGTTATCAGAAACTGAAAGATAACCGTGTGAATGACGAGCAGAATTTCTATGAAATGAAGGATAAATTGCCGGACGGCAAAACCATTATTAACACCAAAATGGGCGGGCTGGGCGATCTGCAGACCGAGCAGGACAATATCACCACCAAAGCCGTTGCCCGTTTCCTGCCGTCAGAAGGCTTCGGTATAACACACCGCCCGACACTCGGGATGGAATCCACCCATACCAAAGGCCGCTATATCCGCGATAAGTCGCACTATCACACCAGCGAGGACTATGTCAGCTACGCGGAATGGGGTATTGAGGATCCGGTGGTCAACGTGCACCGCTTCCTGCCGGGAACCGCCTCTGTCAGTTATAACAACTACTCCCTGTTTGCCGATGACAATATTGAAATCGGCCGTCTGACACTGCGCCCGGGTGTCCGTGTGGACCGTGATGATTTTGTCCGGCAAACCAATATCGCGCCGCGCCTGGCCGCCACTTACGACCTGTTCGGTAATAAAGAAACATTGCTGATCGCCGGTGCCAACCGTTATTACGGCCGCTCCATGCTGACTTATGCCCTGTACGGCGCGCAGAATGCCGGGCTGGAAAAATGTTATATGTGCGGCTTTATGGGCATGGATCCGACCTGGGATAAAACCAATGATTATGAAGGTCTGGATTCACTGAAAACCCCGTATAACGATGAGATTTCTCTCGGCCTGCAACAGGAAATCCTCAGCACAACCTGGCGTCTGACCTATGTCCACCGTGAAGGTTACGATGAAGTCCGCAGCCGCACCAAATACAACAACCTCACCGGGTCGGATAAATACTCCGATAAAGGAAAAATCCGTACCTTTGATAATGCCGGACGCAGCAAACATGACTCCGTCACCCTGGCGGTCAGTAACAGTCAGCCGTGGGAATGGGGACAGGCAACCCATGTCTTTACCTCCTCAATCGTCTGGCAGGATACCAAAACCAACTTCCCGTCTGACCAGGGCTATGCCTTCTTTGAACCGGGTACTGCCATTAACTCCGACAAAGTGATGTACGGCGGCAAAGTGATCGATGTCAGTGATTTGCCTGCCAGTAACTTTAACTCGCCGCTGAAGCTGAACGTTGAGCTGACCAGTGACTGGGATAACTACAACATTTCCTGGTACAACCGCCTGCAATGGTGGGGCGCGCGTAATCAGGCTGTCCGTCATGACAACGAAGTGATCCGTGATCCGCAGTACGGCGAGTTACGTGTCTATCAGAAAGAGCATTTCGCATCCAAATTCACCTGGGATACCCGCGTGAACTGGAAACCGGAGTTTGCTTACGGCGCGTCTGTCTCGCTGGAAGTGAATAACGTTCTGAATAACAAAAATGTCGCGGATACCTTTATCTACGCCGGTAACAAGGTGATTGCCTATGATCCGGGCCGTCAGTTCTGGTTACAGCTGAATTACGATTTTTAATCTGAGCATGTGAGCAATGCTTCTTAACGTTATGAATAATCAATGAAAACAATAAAACAATTTTTCTGGCTGGTGAAGCCGTTCTGGGGGCGGCGTGCCGCCCTGTTTTGCTGGTTCTTACTGTTGTTGTCTCTCGGGCTGACACTCTCCTCCGTCTGGTTCAATATCCGCATGAACCAGTGGAACGGGGATTTTTATAATGCACTGCAAAAGCTGGACGGCGCGGCGCTGTATCAGCTGATCAAATTTTTCGTCGTGCTGGTCAGCGGGCTGATTCTGGTGGTGGTGCTCGGCACGTATTTCCGGCAGAAACTGGCTATCCGTTGGCGGGAGGGGATGACAGAACAGATCCTCAGCCGCTGGCTGTCGCCGCAGAGCCGCCATTACCTGCTGCGCCTGACCGCCCGCGAGCCGGATAACCCGGATCAGCGGATTGCCGAGGATGTCCGCCTGCTGGTGGAATCCACCCTCAGTCTGCTGATCACCTTCCTGCATTCGCTGCTGACCCTGATTTCCTTTGCCGCTATCCTCTGGCAGCTTTCCGGCAGTATTCTGCTCTCTGTCGCCGGTACTGACTGGCGCATCGACGGCTATATGTTCTGGGCCTGTATCGCCTACACCTTAGTGGGTATCGCGCTGACACAGCTTATCGGCGGGCCGCTGCGCAAACTGAATATGGAAAAACAGCAGCGCGAGGCGGATTACCGTGCGGCACTGATCACCCGCAGACAGCACGGTGATGCCATTGCCGGACAGCGGGGGGAGTTGCAGGATAAACAGCAGTTACTGGCCCGCTTTGCCCGGGTGGCGGCCAACTGGAATCAGTTGATCCGCTGCGAGCGGAATTTGTCTTTTTATACAGTCGGTTATCAACAGGTGACCGCGCTGGCGCCGATCCTGTTCGCTCTGCCGAAATTCCTCGCCGGGGAACTGATGCTGGGCGGCTTAATGCAGCTGCGTCAGGCATTTAGCAGCGTCGCGACATCACTCGGCTGGTTTATTTTTGCCTATAAAGAGATAGCGGCCTGGCAGGCGACGGTAACCCGTCTGTACCATTTCGTCCGCCTGCTGGAAAATGACGCGGTGTCTGATGTCACCGAAACCCGTCAGTCGGCAGTGCGCCTGGATGTTTGCGCCGATATTCTGCTGCCGGATAACCGTCCGCTGCTGGAGAATGTCTCACTCTCTCTGCACGCCGGGGAATTTACCATTATCAGCGGCCGCTCCGGACTGGGTAAATCGACCCTGCTGCGCGCGCTCAGCGGCCACTGGCCTTATTACCGGGGCAATATCAGCCGTGAACAGGATGTAATGTGGGTGCCGCAATCACTCTATCTGCCTTCCGGGACACTGAAATCCCTGCTTGCCTATCCGCATGCTGCGGCACAGTTCACGCCGGAAGCTTACCGCGAAGTACTGGATGCCACCGGGCTTACCGCACTGATACCACAGCTGGATACCGATGCCGACTGGCGCCAGCGCCTGTCCGGTGGTGAACAGCAGCGGTTGCTGATCGCCCGTCTGCTGCTCAGTCAGCCGAAGCTGATGCTGCTCGATGAAATTACCTCCGCACTGGATGATGACAATGCGGTCCGCATGATCCGTCTGCTCCGTCAGCGTCTGCCGGACAGCACGCTTCTTCTGGTCAGCCACCAGCGTTTTCTTCAGCAGGAGGCAGATCGCGTGATCACCCTGTCCGCCCCTGCCGCCACCTGCACATCAGGAGTCCGATATGCATTATAAACTGACCTTTGCCGGTGTGGTGCTAATCCTCACCGGTTGTACCGCTGTCAGCACAACCGGCACAGATAACCGTCCGCTGCCGCAGCGCAGTGATTTACAGCACATCCGTCTGGCAAACGGTATGAATGTGTATCTTCTGTCACGCCCGCAGCCCGGCGCAGAGCTGCGGCTGCTGGTGGAAAGCGGTTCATTACAGGAAACAGAAGAGCAGCGCGGTCTCGCGCATTTCACCGAACATATGGCCTTTAAAGGCACCACGCATTTCCCGGACACACAGAGTTTTAAACAGCTGGAAAAACAGGGGCTGAATCTCGGCAGCCATGTGAATGCCGCCACCAGCCTCAATTCCACTGTCTATAAACTGTCACTGCCGCAGGCCACCCCGGAACAGATTCAGACCGGTTTGCAGGTACTCGCCGACTGGGCACAGGGCATGACCTTTGACCCTGTTGCATTTGATAAAGAACGTTCCGTGATTATTGAGGAGTGGCGGCTGCGTCAGGGCATCGGCTTCCGCATCAATAATGCCCTTGAGCAGCTGCGCTATGCGGGCAGTCTCTATGCGGAGCGTGACCCGATCGGGTTATTGGATGTGATCCGCCATGCGCCGGTCAGCACGGCAAAAGACTATTATCAGACCTGGTATCAGCCGCAGCGGATGAGTCTGGTGGTTATCGGACAGTTTAACCGCCACGACGTCAGCAATCTGGCTGAGGCGTATTTTAATCAGCCCGCCAAAGAAGATGCCGCACAGGATGATCCGGCCCGTCAGCGCTTTGCCCCGCAGCCGGGACTGCTGGTAAAACCCATCTTCGATAAAGAGCAGGGGCAGCGCATCATGCAATTCGCACTGCAGCGGGATATCCGCGCACCGCTCAATACCCGTGACGGGCAGTATGATGACCTGCTGGATAATCTCTGGGTAACTATCCTCAATCAGCGCCTGACCGCGCTGGTGGATAACGGACAGTTACCGGCTGCCAGTATCAACCCGCAGGGCGCCATGCTGGACAGCCGCCGTCTTCAGCAACTGATGATAGTGCATCCGCAGGGCGGGGATTACCTCGGCAGTATCACCTTATTGTGGACAGAAATTCAGCGCCTGGCGACACAACCCGTCACACAGACAGAGCTGGACGATGCCCGGCAGAGTCTGCTGGCAAAACTCAGTCAGCAGGCCGCCGGTGAATCCCGCTACGGTAATGATTATCTCGCTGATACCATCACCACCGCACTGGAATACCGGATGCCGGTTCAGGATAAACGTCAGCAGCTCACCACGGCATGGGAACTGCTCAAACCGGTCACACCGGATACGCTGAAAACCCATGTGAGCGGATTCCTGAATCAGGCATCACCACGGCTGGCACTGCTCGGACCGGACAGCGAACAGGCCCGTTTTGATGAGAAAGCGTTCACTGACCGCTGGCAGCAGATCCGGCAGTCCGCCCCCGGGCCGTTTTCCCTGACTGTGCGGCAGGTCGCGCTGAATGTCACTCCGGCAGCGGCCGGTAGCATTGTTCAGGAGCAGGCACTGCCTCTGCCGTCCACAGAATCGTGGCAGTTATCCAACGGTCTGCGGGTAATTGTGCATCAGGATAAAAGCCTGAAAGATAATATTCAGATCAATCTGCGCATTCCGGGCGGGCGCTCACTGGAGCCGGCCGGACAGGAAGGACTGACCGACTGGGCACTGAAACTGCCGGAAAGCAGCGGCTACGGTGAGCTGAGTGCCCGTGAACTGACCTTATTCAGCAAACAGCACAGTCTCAGCCTGCGGCCGTACAGTGAGCTGCTGAATCACGGATTCCGGGGTGAAGCCCCGCCGGAAGAACTGGATACCCTGCTGAAACTGCTGTATCTGAAGATCACACAGCCGCAGTTCAGCGGCGAAAAATTACTCCGCAATCAGCAGCTGACACTGGAAAGCCTGAGCAGCACCCCGGTGGAGCGCCGCTTCCTGGATGCCATTAACCGCGAAAGCCATACTCACGGCGAACGTCTGGTGATAAATGAAAACGGCGGCTGGCGTCAGTTTACTGCCGCGCAGTTACAGCAGAACCACCGTCTCCTGCTCAGCCCGGTACAGGACATGACACTGGTGATCAGCGGTGCGGCAGATAAAAAACAGATAAAACAGGCTGTTGAGAAATGGATCGCCACCCTTCCCGCTTCCGGGCAGCGCCTGCAGTGGCGGGATCCGGCTATCGCACCCAAAATGCAATCCTTCAGCCGGACTTACCCGATAGCCAGCTCTGATAAAACCATGGTGAGTATTCAGTATGCCGCCCCGGCACAGTGGTCACTGAAAGAAAGCCTGACACTGCAACTGGCCGACAGCATCATCAGCAAACAGTTGCGCAGCGCATTGCGGGAACAGGCGGGCGGTATTTACGCCCTGAGTTTCTCCTCTATGCTGGCAAAACTGCCGTCACCGTACTACAGCGCCCGGCTGAATTTCACCACCGATCCTCAGCGCGCCGCAGAGATGACAGCACTGAGCCGGAATGTGCTGAAAACCCTGAAAACAGACGGTGTGAGTGACAATGCCCTGAAAGAAGCCAGAGCCAACTGGTTACTGGAAAAACAGCAGGTTTACCAGAGTGCGGCTTTCTGGACAGAATCACTGGCTCAGATTGCCGGGGACGATAATGAGTTTACGCGGATAACCGCAGAAGAGGCGTTAGTTAATCAGATTACCGCAGAGGATATAAACCGGGCATTATCCCGCTACAGCGGTGAGAATGAAAAATTATTTATGCTCACCCCGCCATAATAAAACAAAGCCGCTTAACAGCGGCTTTATTATTTCCGTTAACTGACAAAAATAACAATCATTGTATTAACGGATAATGAGAATATATTTTGTGATATATCTCCGCATTATCACCCGAATGGGGTAGAGATAAAGAGAAACACAGTTGTTATATTTTCTGCGGGTGCCTGATTCTGTCCGGATCAGGCTATGTTTTCCCTGTTCCGGATAGAAGAAAGCCCCGATTACGTTTTTCAACATAAACCGGGGCCGAATCTCTACCAAACAATAGGGATTTTGCCTCCTTAAATTAAAGGAGTCAAGAGAAATGACCAGAAGATCAATCACAACATTAGCTATAGTTGCAGTGGTATTAATAACTGCTCTTACAATTTCTGATGTTGTAAATTCGTTACTCAATAATCATCGGGTATCCGATTTTTCATTGAAAGGCGGAGATATGCTGGTTGACGCAACATTGTCCTGTAACGATAAATGATGCTGAGGGGGGAGAAATCCCCCCGTTTCTCTCTGTTGCAGGTAGCGGTTAATCAGGCACCTTATTTTACTTTCTTATTAACTAACTAATATACTCTTTCACTATGATAAAAAAATCAGAATTACCCGGCGTTATTTTTAAATTCATGATATCCGCCATAAGAATAATCGGCTTATCCTTTACGGTAGTATTATTGACATTAATTATATTCATAACCTACGCTAAATCCACCGGTAAAATATGCCATTTAAACCTTAAAGTAACAACGGGAAATAGTGCTTCAGAAATTTATACCGGGCCTGATAACAGTAAATAATAAAAAAACCGCTGCCGGAAAATAATACCGGCAGCGGTTTTTATAACGACTGAAATAAATTACTTCTTATCGCCCAGTAAAACAGATTCCAGCGCGATAGTGATCATTTCATTAAAAGTAGTCTGACGCTCTTCTGCCGGTAAATTTTCACCGGTACGGATATGGTCAGAAACGGTGCAGATAGTCAGTGCTTTCGCACCGAATTCAGCAGCTACGCCATAAATACCGGCAGCTTCCATTTCCACGCCCAGAATGCCGTATTTTTCCATCACGTCAAACATTTGTGGATCCGGTGTATAGAATAAATCCGCAGAGAAGATATTACCGACACGCGCCGGGATCCCGGCGGTTTCTGCCGCTTCAACCGCATTACGTACCAGTCCGAAATCCGCGATAGCCGCGAAATCGTTATCTTTGAAACGCAGGCGGTTCACTTTGGAATCCGTGCTCGCGCCCATGCCGATAACCACATCACGCAGTTTGACATCACGGCTGATAGCCCCGCAGGAACCGACGCGGATAATGGTTTTCACGTCAAACTCAGTGATCAGCTCTTTGGCATAAATAGAGCAGGACGGGATCCCCATACCGTGGCCCATCACGGAGATACGGCGGCCTTTATAGGTTCCGGTAAAACCCAGCATGCCACGCACATTGTTGACTTGTTTAATGTCTTCCAGAAAATTTTCTGCAATATATTTCGCACGCAGCGGGTCGCCGGGCATCAGAACAACATCAGCAAAATCACCGCGTTCGGCATTAATGTGAGGGGTAGCCATAAAAAAATCCTTTCAGTCAATCCAAAGGGAAAGGGCAGACTGCAAGCCTGCCCGAAAAAAGAGACACATTACAGCATGTTTTTGCCGTAATCCATCGGGGATAAATTAAAATAGGATGCAACAGTCTGCCCGATGTCCGCGAAGGTTTCACGGTAGCCCAGAGAGCCCGGTTTGACTTTTGGCCCGTACACCAGCACAGGGATATGTTCGCGGGTGTGATCGGTACCCGGCCAAGTCGGGTCACACCCGTGGTCTGCGGTCAGGATCAGAATATCGTCCTCTTTCACCAGCTTCAGCATTTCCGGCAGACGGCGGTCAAACAGCTCCAGTGCCGCAGCATAACCCGCCACATCACGGCGGTGGCCGTACGAGGAGTCGAAATCAACAAAGTTGGTAAACACGATGGTGTTATCACCCGCCAGTTTCATCTCTTCCAGTGATGCATCAAACAGCGCATCAATACCGGTCGCTTTCACTTTTTTAGTGATACCGACATGGGCATAAATATCCGCAATTTTACCGATAGATACCACTTCGCCCTGCTTCTCCTCCACCAGCTTCTGCAGCATGGTGGCTGACGGCGGCTCTACCGCGTAGTCGTGACGGTTACCGGTACGTTCAAATGAACCGGCTTTTTCACCGGTAAACGGACGCGCAATCACACGGCCGATGTTGTAACCGCCTTTGGTCAGTTCTTCGCGGGCGATTTCACACAGCTCATACAGTTTTTCGAGGCCGTACGTTTCTTCGTGGCAGGCAATCTGGAAAACGGAGTCCGCAGAGGTATAGAAAATCGGTTTGCCGGTTTTCATATGCTCTTCGCCGAGTTGATCCAGAATCACAGTACCGGATGAGTGGCAGTTACCGAGGTATCCCGGCAGGTTGGCGCGTTTAACGAGGATGTCCAGTAATTCCTGCGGGAAGCTGTTTTCATGATCGCTGAAATAGCCCCAGTCAAACAGAACCGGAACTCCGGCAATTTCCCAGTGGCCGGACGGGGTATCTTTACCGGAAGATAATTCCCCGGCATAGCCGTATGCACCGATTATTTCCGCATTCTTATCCAGACCTTCCGGGAAATGTCCGGTGGATTCCTCCGCTGCTTTACCCAGCCCCAGACGGGACAGATTAGGCAGATGCAGCGGACCTTTACGGCCTTTATCTGCTTCACCGCGGGCACAGGCCTGTGCGATATGACCTAACGTGTCAGCGCCGGTGTCGCCGAAATCAGCGGCATCATGTGCTGCGCCGATACCGAATGAATCCAGCACCATAATAAATGTACGTTTCATACTTCTCTCCTGTGTCAGATCACGTCAGGATGCAGGGCTCCGCGTGAATAACAAAATTGTTCTTATTCGCTGACCCGGCGGTAAATCAGCGGGGTATCTGTAACCGGGCTCTCACTGAGTATGACTGCCCGGCGCACGGCCTGAGCAGCTTCATTCCACGCATCTTCATTATTGGCGTGGATCATCGCCAGCGGCATCTGTCCGTCAGCAACACTGTTGATCGGCGCGATATCACTTAACCCGACACTGTAGTCAATCGGGTCGCTGGCCTTACGGCGTCCGCCGCCCAGAGAAACAACCGCCATACCCAGTGCGCGGGTATCCATTGCGGTCACAATCCCTTCTGTCTCAGCATAGACTGGTTTACTGAGTACTGCCGATGGCAGATAGTGCGAATAGCGTTCGATAAAATCAGCCGGTCCGTGCTGCGCGGCAACCATCCGGCCGAAGATTTCCGCCGCTTTGCCATTATCCAGCACCTGCTGTAATTTTGCTTCCGCCTCTGTGCGATCAGCCGCCAGCCCGCCGGAAACCAGCATCTCTTTGCACAGCGCCATAGTGACTTCATACAGGCGCGGATTGCGGTATTCACCGGTCAGGAAACGCACCGCTTCACGCACTTCCACCGCATTACCGGCGCTGGATGCCAGCACCTGGTTCATGTCAGTCAGCAGTGCAGTGGTCCGGCAGCCCGCGCCATTGGCAACCTGTACGATCGCCTGCGCCAGCTGCTCTGATAATTCATAGGTCGGCATAAAGGCCCCGGAACCGACTTTCACATCCATCACCAGTGCATCCAGTCCTTCGGCCAGTTTTTTGCCGAGGATAGAGGCGGTGATCAGCGGAATGGAATCCACGGTTGCCGTAATGTCGCGGGTCGCATAGAAACGCTTGTCAGCCGGTGCCAGTGAGTTGGTCTGGCCGATAATCGCCACACCGGTCTCTTTGATGATACGGCGGAAGGTTTCATCATCCGGGAAAATATCAAAGCCCGGAATCGCTTCCAGCTTGTCGAGCGTGCCGCCGGTATGTCCCAGGCCGCGGCCGGAGATCATCGGGATATAGCCGCCGCAGGCAGCCACCATCGGCCCGAGCATCAGGGAGGTCACATCCCCCACACCGCCGGTGGAGTGTTTATCCACAACCGGGCCCGGTAAATCAAGGTTTTTCCAGTCCAGCACCGAGCCGGAATCCCGCATCGCCAGTGTCAGCGAGACGCGTTCCTGCGGGTTCATATCATGGAACCAGATAGTCATCGCCAGCGCGGCAATTTGTCCCTCAGAGACTGAGTTATCACGCACGCCGTTAATAAAGAAGCGGATTTCTTCATCAGAGAGCGGGTGTCCGTCCCGTTTTTTGCGAATGATTTCCTGAGCCAGAAACACAGAGATCTCCTTAAAATACCGGATCCGTCCCGGCACCACAGATACCGGGTTAATCAGAAAGCCGGGCGGCAAAAGCGGCCCGGAAAGCGTGATTAATACTTGCTGTCAGATTTGGCGTCTGCGTAGCCCAGTGCGTTAAGCAGGCTGGCTAACAGGCTGGATGCGCCAAAGCGGAAGTGACGGGAGTCAGCCCAGCCTTCGCCCATGATACGGTCAGCCATCGCCAGATACTGCGCGGCTTCTTCCGCAGTGCGGACACCACCGGCCGGTTTGAAACCAACGGTTTTACCGACGCCCATATCACGGATCACGGTCATCATGATTTCCGCTGTTTCCGGCGTGGCGTTGACAGGCACTTTACCGGTGGAGGTTTTAATAAAATCAGCACCGGCTTTGATGGCGATTTCAGATGCCTGACGAATTAACGCAGGATCTTTCAGCTCACCGCTTTCGATAATCACTTTCAGCAGCACATTGTGTTTCGCACAGGCTTCTTTGCAGGCTTTCACCATATCAAAACCAACCTGTGTATTACCGGCCATCAGCGCGCGGTACGGGAACACCACATCCACATCATCTGCGCCGTAAGCGATCGCAGCATTGGTTTCAGCCAGTGCAATCTCAATGTCATCATTACCGTGCGGGAAGTTGGTGACAGTCGCGATACGCACTTCCGGCGTCCCCTGCTCACGCAGAACTTTACGGGCCAGCGGGATAAAACGCGGGTAAATGCAGATGGCCGCAGTCTGGCCGGCCGGGCTTTTCGCCTGATGACACAGCGCGGTGACTTTCGCGTCAGTATCATCATCATTCAGGGTGGTTAAATCCATTAAGGACAGCGCGCGCTGCGCTGCGGCGGTTAAATCGGTCATAAAACTCTCCAACGTATGTCCGCGCCATTGCCGGGCAGACGCAATATCTGAACGATGCAAAATGTGTTGGCGAGCGGGACTTGGTTCCGTGAAGACGTTGTCTCTCTTGAGATAAGAGCTAACGCTGAGATCCTTCTCACCGCGCTGTAATACAGGTGACTGATAAACAGAATCACCGAATCCGTTATAGGGTATCCATGCCGTATTTGAGCATGTCCTGGCGCTATAATACGTGCCTTTCATCACGTTTATATAACAGCATTTACATAAATACATATGATTATGTGATAAAAATCACGTTAATGGCCTGATATGCGCAAAATGGCAGCACATATTCACGGCATAGTATAGCGCAGGAAAGGGATAAACAGGGAGTGACAGAAAGACAAGTACACTGAATCAGTGAAGTGCACAGGTGAACCGGGTTCACCTGTGCAGGAAGAGCATTACAGTGCCAGGAAGAAACCGGCGATGGTTGCACTCATCAGGTTGGAGAGAGTACCGGCCATCACAGCTTTCATACCCAGACGTGCCACGTCTTTACGGCGGTTAGGTGCCATACCGCCCAGGCCACCCAGCAGGATAGCAACAGAGGACAGGTTGGCAAAGCCGCACAGGGCAAAGGAGATAATCGCTTTGGTGTGATCAGACAACGGCTGTAAACCGGCAGCAATCACCTGTGCATCCGGCTTCAGGTATTCACCGAAATTCATATAGGCGACAAACTCGTTGACCACAATTTTCTGGCCGATAAAGGAACCGGCGGTCATGGCTTCACTCCACGGAACACCGATCAGGAAGGCGATTGGTGAGAAGATCCAGCCGAGGAGCAGTTCCAGTGACAGCTGCGGATAATCGAACCAGCCACCGACACCGCTTAAGATCCCGTTGATTAAAGCGATCAGTGCGATAAACGCCAGCAGCATTGCACCCACGTTCAGTGCCAGCTGCATACCGGAAGACGCACCGCTTGCCGCCGCATCAATGATGTTGGCAGGGCGTTCTTCTTCTGCCATACCGGCCATGGCTTCACGACGATCATCGAAATGCTCGGTTTCCGGTACCATCAGTTTTGCAAAAAGCAGGCCGCCCGGCGCCGCCATAAAGGATGCAGCGATCAGGTACTCCAGCGGTACCCCCATCTGCGCATACCCGGCGAGAACAGAACCGGCCACGGATGCCAGACCACCACACATCACCGCAAACAGTTCTGAGTTGGTCATCCCGGAGATATACGGACGTACCACCAGCGGGGCTTCAGTTTGTCCCACAAAGATGTTGGCTGTCGCGGACAGGGATTCGGTACGGGAGGTGCCCAGCAGTTTCTGTAAACCGCCGCCGAGAATTTTAATCACAAGCTGCATAATGCCGAGGTAATACAGAACGGCAATCAGCGAGGAGAAGAAGACGATAACCGGCAGAACGCGCAGAGCAAAGACGAAACCGCCGCCGCCGAATACCTCGAACATTTTGTCGGATACCAGGCCGCCGAAAATAAAGTCCATCCCTTTCTGGCCATAGCCGATAACACTGGCGACACCGTCAGACATTGCCAGGAGGATTTTGCGTCCCACCGGGACATAAAGAACCAGCGCACCGATCAGTACCTGAATAATAAAGGCACCGGTGACAGTCCGCAGTTTGATTGCCCGGCGATCACTTGAAAACAGCACTGCGATAAAGATCAGCGCTGCCATCCCGACCAGACTCATAAGGAGTTGCATGGAAGTATCCCTGTTCACGATAATGTAGATTAATAGTCCTGCTCCGCATGCAGCTCTGAGCAGAACCCTGTGGCGCTGATTATACCCGGTCAGTCCGGCCAACAATCAACTTGCGTCACAAATAACGACTGAAAAAAGTAACAAAAAATACAAAAATATGATGATAATCACACTATTCAACTATTTTACCCTGAAAATCCCCCTGTAAAGCCGGGAATTGGCGGGTATTTAACCAGATGACGAACATGAAATAACATCTGCTTACAATTGTAAGTGATTTCAGGTGACTTGGCACACAGAATGCAGGCTTTAACAGGACAAAATCGCGGGAAAATCGATTCAGGAATCTTAATCAGGTGATTGCAGCGAAAAAAGTGTACAGCTGTTGCGATAAATCTGAGCAGCAATCTCTTCCGGAGACTCACTGCGCAGTGAACAGAGCACTTCAAATGTACGGACAATCCGCTCCGGCCGGTTCGGCTCGCCCTGAAAACCGCTGAGCGGCATATCCGGGGCATCCGTTTCCAGCAGTAATGCAGAGAGCGGGACCTGCGCGATTGCCCGCCGGGTCTTCTGAGCCCGGTCGTAGGTAATTGTCCCGCCGACCCCGATGTAATAACCCAGTTTCACAAAGGCGTCCGCCTGGGCAAAACTACCTGAAAATCCGTGAATCACACCACGGCGGGGCACCGGGTGACGGCGCAGAACAGCAGCGAGCGTGTCATGGGTTTTGCGGGAGTGCAGAATAACCGGTTTATCTGTCCGTGCGGCCAGTTTCAGCTGAGCAATAAAAAAATCCAGCTGCTTATCCCACTGCGGCTCGGCCATATAGCGATCCAGCCCGATCTCCCCCACCGCCACGCATTCTGTCCCGCTTCCGGTGATCAGCGACTCAAGCTGTTCCAGATGTTCAGGGGTGTGTTCGGCAATATAAAGCGGATGCAGACCAAATGCCGCGTGCAGCCGGGGAAATCCATCGCCGGATGACCGGCACAGCCCGGCGACTGTGCTGAGGTTCCGATTGCTGACCGCCGGGATAATAATATCGGTCAGCCCGGCCTGTGCCGCAGCGGCTTTGTGGCGGATAAGATCATCCGTAAAAAACGGGAAATCGAAATGGCAGTGGGTATCAATAAATTGCATTTATTCAGTCCGCCGGCTTTTCCGGTGAGCGTTCCGGTGAATGTAATACCGCCGCTGTACCGTCGGTGACCGGCAGTTGTGAGTCGTTGTCGTTGGATGCGGGGGGAACCCTCAGTACGGAACTTCGTACAGGCTCATATGACGCCCAGCGTTCGCCGAGTGTTGCCAGAAAATAGCGCCCGCTGCGGCGGCCCAGCCGGTAATCCTGCATCAGTGTCTTGACCCGGCTGCCGAGCGCATTACTTGCCAGCGGTGCATTCGGATAAATTTCAGCAATTTCAACCCCGGGCGGCGGTGACTGAATAAACTTTTGTGTCCGGTAATAGCTTTTGGCGTGCTGTTTCATCATAGCAACCATCCGTTTCAGATGGCTTTTTTCCAGCCAGCGTTCCATCCTTTTCACCCATTCCGGGGTGTAATAGAGCTGTGAAGGCACAGTCCGGATCACCACAATCCGGGTCGCCCCCCGCCGCCATGCCTCAATAACCGGTACTGCATCACTGATACCGCCGTCGTGATATGTGATGCCGTCAATTTCCACCCCTTCACGGTAGAATCCCGGGATAGCGCTGGAAGCTTTGATATATTCCAGCCAGTCTTCTGCCTGCGGGCTGAAATACGCGGCACTCAGATTATCCGCCCGGCTGGCGCACATATAAAATTCCTGCCCCTGCTCAAAGCGCCGCAGTGCATGCGCAATATTCAGCGGACATTCCGCAGAGGTTGAAGAAATAAGCCAGTCGAGATCAATAAGATTTCCGCCGCGGATAAAACGCAGCGGATTAAAGAATTGTTTGTCGGTGGTGTAGCGGGTAATGACATGACGGGCGTAGCCGCGCTGACCGCACAGATACGCCGACAGGTTCTGCGCACCGGCAGAGGTGCCTATCAGTAAATCAAACGGGTTAAACCCGGCTTTGAGAAACTCATCCAGCACTCCGGCCGTAAAAATCCCGCGCTGGCCGCCACCTTCACAGACCAGCGCCAGTTTACCGGTCGCCTGAAGCGGATCAGGCAACCAGGCCAGCGGTGCGATTTTCCCGGGCGTTACCGGGATATACGTTCCCATCCTGTTCTTCCCCCGGCGCAGATTACCTGCCGGTTATTTATACTGCCCGATACTGACTTCCACGGCACGAACACCGGGAACGCCTTTGGCAATATCGATGATTTTTGTACGCTGCGCATCTGTGGTGACAAATCCGGAGAGATACACAGTACCGTTAATGGTTTTCACAGCGATATCATTGCTGTCAATATCATCCGCACTCAGCAGCTGACCGCGGATTTTTGCGGTGATCGTACTGTCATCCACCAGCAGTGAGGCATCTTTTACCGCGCCGTCAAATTTCTGCTCCGCCTGCTTACCCAAATCTTCCGCAGACTGAGAAGCACTGTCCCACGCCTGGCCGGCTTTCTGGCTCAGAGATTCTTCCGCCATGGCGGATGCACTGAACAGTGTGCCGCTGACCAGCAGGACAGCCAGTGATTTCATGGTATTGCGCATTATCGTCTCCTTCTTCATTTTCATGATGAACATCATCTGTCTGTCAGTGTATCTTAACTCCGGCATAAAAAAAACGCGCCGGAGGCGCGTTCTCATACTGTCAGTGTTCGCGGGTTTTGTGGAAACTCACATCCGGATAACGTTCCGCGGTGAGATTCAGGTTCACCATGGTCGGTGCGATATACGAGAGGTTATCGCCGCCGTCGAGTGCCAGATGCAGTTCGTTTTTACGTTTGAACTCTTCCAGTTTCTTCACATCGTCACACTCCACCCAGCGGGCGGTGGAGACGTTAACCGCCTCATAAATCGCTTCGACGTTGTACTCGCTTTTCAGACGGGCAACCACCACATCAAACTGAAGCACACCCACCGCCCCGACAATCAGGTCGTTGTTGGCCAGCGGACGGAAGACCTGCACCGCGCCCTCTTCGGACAGCTGAACCAGCCCTTTGAGCAGCTGTTTCTGTTTCAGCGGATCGCGCAGACGGATACGGCGGAACAGTTCCGGTGCAAAGTTCGGGATACCGGTGAATTTCAGAATCTCACCCTGAGTGAAGGTATCACCAATCTGAATAGTGCCGTGGTTATGCAGCCCGATAATATCGCCGGGATAGGCGCAATCCACATGCGCACGATCACCGGCCATAAAGGTCAGCGCATCAGAAATCACCACGTCTTTTTTGAGACGCACCTGATGCAGTTTCATGCCTTTTTCATACACACCGGAGACAATGCGCAGGAACGCCACGCGGTCACGATGTTTAGGATCCATATTCGCCTGAATTTTAAAGACAAACCCGGTGAATTTATCTTCTTTTGCAGTCACTTCACGGACATCAGTCTGACGCGGCATCGGTGCCGGTGCCCAGGAAACCAGGCCGTCCAGCATATGATCCACCCCGAAGTTCCCCAGCGCGGTACCGAAGAAGACCGGCGTCAGTTCACCGGCGAGGAACAGCTCCTCATCAAATTCATGGGATGCGCCCTGTACCAGTTCCAGCTCATCACGCAGCTGTTTTGCCAGTTCTTCGCCGACAGCGGCATCCAGATCCGGGTTATTCAGCCCTTTTACGGTACGGACTTCCTGGATGGTATGCCCCTGCCCGGTCTGATACAGATAAGTTTCATCGCGGTACAGGTGATAAACCCCTTTGAACAGCTTACCGCAGCCGATAGGCCAGGTGATTGGCGAGCAGGCAATCTTCAGCTCGTTTTCCACTTCATCCAGTAACTCCATCGGGTCACGGATATCGCGGTCAAGTTTGTTCATAAAGGTCAGGATCGGCGTATCACGCAGACGGGTAACTTCCATCAGCTTACGGGTACGATCCTCAACCCCTTTTGCCGCATCGATCACCATCAGGCAGCAGTCCACCGCCGTCAGGGTGCGGTAGGTATCTTCGGAGAAGTCTTCGTGCCCGGGGGTATCCAGCAGGTTCACCAGGGCATCGTGATACGGGAATTGCATCACGGATGTGGTGATTGAGATCCCGCGCTGTTTTTCCATCTCCATCCAGTCAGATTTGGCGTGCTGATTCGAGCCGCGGCCTTTGACGGTACCGGCTTTCTGGATAGCCTGTCCGAACAGCAGGACTTTTTCGGTAATGGTGGTTTTACCGGCATCGGGGTGCGAAATGATCGCAAAGGTGCGGCGCTTGGCCACTTCCTGTAAAAATGCATTATTTGACATCTGGGCGTTCTTCTGGGGCTGCGAGGCAGAAACACACGGTTTCCGCCTCTGATTTCTCATTAATGGTGCTTATTTTCGCCCGGTTTGCCCCGTGAAACAACAAAAGCTTGAAAATCCGGCTCCGTCAGTTATCCAGCAGGCAGATACAAGCGATTGCATCACTCATCTGACAACGTTCCATCAGTGCCAGTAAATCTGCGTTAATATCACTCACATGCATTTTCAGTGAGAAATAGGCGCCCAGTAAAAGCTGAACATCACTCTCTTTCAGTACCCGTTCCTCCGTTACCGCCAGCGCCGCCAGATTGGTGCGCAGATAGAAATAATCCATGACCAGCAGGCTGAAGTGAGACAAGGCATTGCGGGAACCGGTAACATCACCGGCGAAATTAGCCGCATGCGGAAACTGGCTGTGATACAGCAGATAGGAAAACAGATTGCGCAGTGTGTACGGTTGATTCAGACAACTGCTCTGCTGCTGTGCTTTCCATTCTGACCGCAGACGCGCCATGTTTTCTTCCGTGCGTTCTGTGGTCTGTTGCTCATCCAGCCCCAGCTGTGTGAGCGTGTTGATATAAGTGGAAAGTAAAAAACTGCCGCTGCGGGACAGGGTCGGAATAAATTTGCCGTAAACACTTAATACTGCCGTCTGAAAACTGACCGGGTGCGGCAGTGCTCTGCGCTCTGCCGTCAGTTCCCCGTTTTCCGCTGCATTGAGCAGAAACTCATACACGCCCTGAATACGATCAAAATTCACTTCAATGTCATAATTGAGCTTACTGATAAACGTCAGTAACTGCATGACGGCATAGAGGTTATCCTCAAACTCCGGCGACGGAGCCTGCACCAGATTCAGGCACCAGAGGTACATCAGGTATTGCGGATCAGTCAGTGCCGCATCCTGCGGTGCTTTTTTCAGATACTGCTCTTCTTCCGTTAACTGCATGGCATCGGCGGAAAACAGCAACTGACGGACAACCTCCGGGCAGGAGAGTGACAAGCGCTTAAACGTCGCATTCTGATATTTTATTTCACTGCGTGGATACTCACGGCAGGTATCACTCATTGCCGAAGGCCCGAGCTTGCTGTAAACACCACACAGCCGCTTTTCTGTCAGAAACGGACACTGTTTTTCTTCCGTCAGCCGGATATACGCATAAGTACCGGCACGCTCCGATTTAAGGACATGTTCCTGAGAAATCTGTTTAATTTCAATGCTGTCAGCATTGTGATATTTTTTATAGGTTTTCTTATCAATACTGATAAACCAGTCCTGGCAGCAGTGCGACAGGCATTCAGAACCGACGCATTCAAAGCGCCGGATAAACATCGGTGTGATAATTTTATGAATAAACATGACAAGGCGTGCCTGTGATAAATGTATACCATCACAGTAACACGCAGAAAATTGCCGAAAGGGATAAAAAACCGCCGTTTTATCTGACTTATCGCTCTATTACGTTTCGCGCTATTACATTCCGAAACTCAGATAAAGCGCCATAATCACTGCATCCTCTTTACCCTGTGCCGCCGGATAATAATTCTTCCGCACAGTGACCTCATTAAAACCGAGTGATTCATACAGCGCAATCGCCGGGCTGTTGGATGCCCTGACTTCCAGCCAGAGTGTCGCAATCCCTTTTGCTGTCAGGTCTTCAATCACTTTTTCCAGTAACTGACGGCCATAACCTTTTCCCTGATGGTCAGGCGAAACCGCAATATTAAACAGAGTTGCTTCATCCAGTACCGTCTGATTGATGGCGAATCCGGCCAGTTCCCCGTCTGCTTCCAGTTTCAGGTTATGGTAACGTTCGCCGTGATTGCTGCGGAATGTGGCTTCACTCCAGGGATAAGCGTGAGCAGCCTGTTCAATACGGAATGCGGCGGCAAAATCAGCGGGAAGCAGCGGTGACAGTCTGATCATAATGATAAATTTGTGTCCATAATCCGCGTTTTGCCTGTGCATCCTGATACAGGTCGGCAAGACGGGGGGAGTGTAATGAAGGCAGTGAATCCGGCAGTTCAGCTTCCGTTCCCGGCAGCCAGCACAGGCAGTTTGTCTGCGCCGGGATACTCTGAACGTTATCCGGCGTGATGCAGTAAACATCATCCGCTGTGATATTCAGGCTGCGGAATATATCGCTGAGTAAATCACAGGTGAGATCTGCCTGCTCATCGGTTATGATCAGCAAACGTGCCGAAGCCGGGATCTGTACAGACAGTTCCCCTTTCAGGCGCTGCGGCTGACGCAGCGTCCATTGGGTGATCCCCATCTGAGCCAGCATTCTGTCTCGTCGCGTCATAATGTATCCCTGAAATAACAAACGACACTATCTTAGCAAAGCGCGCTGCCCGCGCCAATGCTGCCGAATTATGATTTACAGGAGTTAACGGATGTCCATGCTTACCCCGGCCAGTGAAGTGATTTTACGTCATGCAGACGAATTTACCGGGAGCCGTGTCCTGCTTGCCGGAGACATTCAGGACTCCCTCGCTGCACAACTTTCCGCGCAGTCAGTATATGTCAGCACCAGCCAGTATCATCAGTGGCAGGCTCTGCGTGCACCGCTGGGTGATCGCGCCGCATTTGCGCTGACCGTCAGTCCGGAAGCCGCCGCACAATGCGATACACTGATCTATTTCTGGCCGAAGAGTAAACAGGAAGCACTGTTCCAGCTGACACAGATTTTTTCCTGCCTGCCGGTTGGCAGCAATATTTTTATTGTCGGTGAAAACCGCAGTGGTGTCCGCAGCGCGGAAAAAATGACAGAGCCGTTCACAGCACTCCGTAAAATTGACAGCGCACGCCGCTGCGGCCTTTATTACGGCGAACTGACCACCCCGGCACACTTTGCCCTGAAAGAGTGGATCGGCAGTTATACCGCTGAAGGGACGCAAATCGTGACGCTGCCGGGTGTATTCAGCCAGGACAATATTGATGTCGGCAGCGCACTGCTGCTGGAATCACTGAACCAGCCGGTGACCGGCTCTCTGCTGGATATTGCCTGCGGCAGTGGTGTTATCGCGACCGTACTGGCAAAACGTAACCCGGGGCTGACCCTGACGCTCAGTGATGTCTCAGCGGCCGCCCTTGAAGCCGGACGCGAAACTCTGGCGCGGAACCAGCTGGAAGGCCGTGTAATCGCCAGTGATGTGTATTCGGATATCAGTGACCGCTATGACTGGATTGTTGCCAACCCGCCGTTCCATGACGGTCTGAACACCAGCTACAGTGCCGCACAGCGCCTTATCTCCGGTGCAAAAGCCCGTCTGAACCGCGGCGGAAAACTGTGTATCGTGGCCAACGCCTTTTTACCGTATCCGGATCTGCTGGACAGCACATTTGGTCAGCATAAGGTTCTGGCGCAAACCGGTAAATTTAAGGTCTATCTGGCTACAAATGCCTAATAAGTAAGCGAAGTCACCAATTTTGATAAAAAATTATTGACGGCGCGGATAAAACCGCTAAAATCCGCCTCCATGCTATCAGTTACAAGATAGTTCTGAATTGCGAGGGTGGCGGAATTGGTA
The DNA here is from genome assembly GCF_051172335.1 of Morganella sp. B601. NCBI lineage: Bacteria > Pseudomonadati > Pseudomonadota > Gammaproteobacteria > Enterobacterales > Morganellaceae > Morganella > Morganella sp. B601. The sequence goes on along the minus strand of NZ_JBPIZE010000006.1, from coordinate 13,503 downwards.
GACGCGCTAGCTTCAGGTGTTAGTGTCCTTACGGACGTGGGGGTTCAAGTCCCCCCCTTCGCACCAATCAGATCTTATCACATATAACTGACAGCAGATTGAATGACAGTACCTGCGAGGGTGGCGGAATTGGTAGACGCGCTAGCTTCAGGTGTTAGTGTTCTTACGGACGTGGGGGTTCAAGTCCCCCCCTTCGCACCACTGTTATGACAATCTTCTGACATCACTTCCCGGATATCACATCCTCAGATGCTCGAACCAGAGCAGACTTCCCAGAACGAATGCAATCCCTGCCGGAATCAGCAGGAAATGACGCAATACGCGGTTATACAGCATCGGCATTGTCAGCAGAATCACCACCGCTAATGCAATACGGGCAGCATCCTGTTCATGCCCCTGTGATAAAAACAACACGACCGGTATCAGCGCCAGCATCATGCCACCGACCCCGGTTAACTGCTGCCAGAAAAACGATGAAAGCGGGTGTTTAATTTGCATCACAGCCACTCCTTACAATAACGAAATGAGAATCATTCCTGTTATCATAAATAATCTGCCGTCTGTTGCAACCGCTTTTTCGCATAAAATGCAAAAAAGGCGCATGATTATATACCTGAAAATCATACACCTATAATTAATGCGTCTATAAATTGAACGAATATTAATGTGTTAAATGATCAGTTCCGGAAAAGAGACACAAAATGAATATCTTCCGGTTCAAGGGCAAACAGTGCCGGGTCCGGTTTTGCGATCAGTTCACATCCCGGGTGCTGATAAAAATGCACGGTATTTTCTGCCGTTCAAGCTGTCTCGTGAGAAGTGTCATCATTTGTTGTCTCTGTTTTTATATCTGCGACACCTTCTAACACATGATAGGCCACAGAGCAAAACAGAGAGTTCAGGCGCTTCATATCCCCCAGCAGCCCGATATGTAACCGGCTGCTGCCGATGCTCTGCAGATTATTGACATGCAGCCGCTCCACATGAGCAAAAGAGTAACGCTGATTCAGCAGACGGAACCGGTGTTTTGCCCGGCGCAGCCGCCGCGCATTATCCACATCCCCGGACACAAACACTGACATCGCCAGATTCAGGTTATTCTGCAACCGCGACATCATGGTAGTCAGTTCACCGTAGCCGTCCTTCGAGAAGATACGCTGCGGATCCGCCGTCTGATTCGCCACATCGTGAGACATCCGCCCGATAATCAGGGAGGACTGCTGAAGTGACATCGCGGTATCAATCACCTCCGCCCAGCGCCGGGAATCACTCTCTCCCAGCTCGGTTTGCTGTAACTGCGCCAGATAGAGCTTGATACTGCTGTGCAGCATCTCTGCTTCTTCTTCCAGGTGGCTTATCAGCCGTTTCTGCTCACCTTTACCCGCCAGCTGGCTGTCAAAACGCTGAAGCATCTGTTCAATCACATCCCCCAGCCGCAGCGTTTCCCGCACCGCGTTAGCCAGTGCAAGAGACGGAGTATCCAGCGCGCTCTGATCCAGATAACGGGGCGCTGCGCTGTCCTCTTCCGCTTCCGGTTCGGCGATCAGCCGCTGACACAGCCGCGCCATCGGTTTCACCAGTGCCAGCATCAGCACACAGCGGAGCAGGTTATAGACCACATGGAAATAAATAACGACTTCCGCCGCCGGCAGATTGTACTGGCCGACCCAGAGCGCCAGCGGTTTCACCCACGGCAGCACCAGCACACAGCCAATCAGTTTGAACAGCATACTGCCGAGCACCACCTGACGCGCAACCGCATTCTGGCCGCGGCTGCTCAGCATGGCCAGGAACCCGCTGCCGAGATTGGAGCCGATGACGATCGCCAGACTGATATGCAGCGGCACCAGGCCGGTGGCACTCAGTGTGGCCGTCAAAAGAACCGCCGCCAGGCTGGAGTAGCTGACCATGGCAAACAGTGCGCCCACCAGCAGCGCCAGCACCGCATCCCCGCTCAGTGACGTAAAAATAGCCTGAACCGCAGAGGCCTGTGTAATCGGCTCTGCGGAAGCCACAATCAGCTGAAGCGCCAGGATAATCAGCCCCAGCCCGATACCGACCCGCCCCAGTTGCCCGGTCCGGCTCTTTTTCTGACTGAGAAACGTAGTGACCCCCGCCAGAATCAGCAGAGGTGAGAGCCAGGAGAGATCAAACGTCAGCACCCGTGCCATCAGCGCCGTCCCGACATCCGCCCCCAGCATAATCACCAGTGCGGGCGGCAGCGCTATCATGCCCTGCGCCACAAACGAGATCACCAGCAATGCGGTGGCATTACTGCTCTGCACAAGCGCAGTTACCCCCAGACCGGCGAGAAATGCCCGTGATGTTTTCCGGATGCTCTTTCCGAGCAGCCGCCGCAGATCCGCACCGAAAACACGCATAATTCCTGTCCGGACAATGTGTGTCCCCCAGACCAGCAGCGCAACCGATGAAAGAAGATGGAGTAATGTCAGCATAGTGTTTTCGTCAGCATAAGGTCCCGTTAAAACGATCAGATCAACGGTATATCACACAGGCACTGTGTCACAATGTGATAATGGTAATAAACACCGCCGCCATCAGAAGAAAAAATCGCATAAAACACACAGTTTTACGGAATACAGGATATCTGTCCCGGAGCCGGGACATCGGATAAGTATACCTTATGGTAAATATATTTCAAAAATCATCATGTTACAAAAAATAATAAAAAACCGCCGGCACAGAGTACCGGCGGCAGCCACTGCTGAAATCAGCAAAATGATGCAATCAACATGAAGAAAAGCACTTCAGAACATTGTGAATATCAGGTACCGCAGATTACTTCAGCTCCATCGCGTCCCGCATGGTGAAGAACAAATCTGTCTGATCCGTCAGACCCACCACATTCGCCGCACCCGGACCATATGCCGCCACACGCAGCTGGGCACCGGTATGCTCCTGCGAATCTGATTCCGAGTTACCGTAGTTAACTGCCATCACGCTGCCGTCTTTGGTCAGCAGTGCCTGAGTCAGACCCGGTGAGACCACATCCGCTTCAATAATCTGGCTGGAATGAGCATGGTCAGCGGTCACAATCACCAGTGTATCACCATGTTTTTTCGCGTATTCCATACCGATTTGTACCGCTTCATCCAGCGCGACAGTTTCGCCGATCTGGCCGCAGGCGTTTGCCGCGTGATCCTGTTTATCGATAGAGGCGCTTTCCACCTGTAAGAAGAAGCCGTTTTCATGATCTTTAAGCAGATCAATGGCTTTTTCAGTCATCTGAGCCAGTGTCGGGGCATTCGGATCCAGTTTTGAACTTGGTTTACACTCCACGACAGGTTTGTCGAGGTTGCCGCGGTAGGACGCTTTCGGGCCTTCCCACGCCACTTCCATATTGCCGTCACTGAATAATCCGAGCACCGGTTTATCCTGATTTACCGCTTTCACATCCGCCAGCGATTTGGCATCTTTCACAACCAGATAGCCGCGTGCCGCTGCCTGCTCTTCCAGAGTTTTCCCTGCATAGTCCCCGGCTTTGGCTGTCTGACGGAAACTCTTCGCACCGCCGCCGAGCGTGACATCCGCACGGGCATTCAGCAGTTGCTCACTGATAGAGCCTAATCCGCCGTTTTCCAGCGCATCCGCACTGCAGCGCTCTGCGGTTTCTTCCGGGCCATAGCATTTACGCTGGCTGATATGCGAGATCAGTGCGGCTGGTGTGGCATCCTGAATTTCAGATGTGGTGACATTCCCGGTCGCTTTGCCGTTTTTCTTTGCCAGCTCGAGAATGGTGGTGTTCGGTTTGCCGGTAACATCGATGCCCAGCGCACCGTTATAGGTTTTCACCCCGGAAGCCCAGGCAGTCGCAGAGGCAGCGGAGTCAGTAACATAATTCGGTTTCTGTGTTTTCTTATCGAGCGCATACGTGGTGTACTGACCGGTCAGCGGCAGGGCATCAATCCCTTTAAACACGCCACCCGCGCCTTCCGCATAGTTACGCGCCACGGTAATTTCGGAATCACCCATACCGTCGCCGATAAACAGAATCACATTTTTTGCTTTGGTCTGACCGATAGCCGCTTTCAGCGCCTCAGTCTGATCGGATGACAGACGGCGCGCACCGCCGAACTCCGTGATATTGCCTTTGGCGGCGCGCTCCTGTGCCAGAATGGCATCTGCATTCCCCGCTGCAACTGCCGGTAATGCAGAGCCTGTCAGCAGTGCCAGAACGGCAGCTGCAACCCGTGTTTTCATCGTCGCATGAAGCATGAGCAGAATCCTTGTCATTAATAAAAAGTAGTCAGTTATCAACGCAGGACAGCCTAATCCGCTCTTATGACATCAGCGTGACACTATTGTGACCTCTTTGTGTCAGTCAGATACATCAGCCCGGAATGCAGGGTTTCGCACCATGAGACATAGTCATGCCCACCCGGGCGCTCCTCACGGGTAACCTCGTAACCTTTTTCCTGTAAAACCTGATACAGCGCCCGGTTGTTATGCAAAATCCCGCCGGCACCGGCACGGGTTTCAAACACACCGGCCTCAAGGAAAAACCGCAGCGGAAGTTTGTGAGTACCTGCAAACTCGCGAATCAGCCATTCCGGCGGCTCTCCCTCCGGTGACCACCAGTAAGAGCCGGACATACTCAGCACATTGCCAAAGCGGTGAGGTAATTTCATCGCATTCCAGGAAGATGCAAGGCCGCCGTAACTGCTGCCGGAAATAATGGTCCGCCCCGCCGGAATATTAATACCCTGCTGTGCCAGCCACGGCATCAGCTCTTTATCCAGAAACTGCGGGAATTGCTCATTCGGCGGCAGCTCTTTGCCGCGCTGCTCACTGCTGATACTGTCCACCATCACCACATACAGCGGCGGGATTTCCCCGCGCTTCACCCACTGATCAATAAATGTGACGATATGATAGTTTTTGCGGTATATCTGCCCGTCAAAGAGCACCAGCAACCAGGGCTCCTCCCCCGGCTCCGGCGGGGTATACACTGCAATTTCCCGCTGGTTATTCAGGATATCGCTATGCAGCTGATGCAACGTCACCGTACCAAAAACCGGTTGTTGTCCGGGCGCCCGGAAATCACACACTCTGTTGTTATCTAAAGCAATAATGGCATGGCGATTGAATTCATCCGCCCCGTCTGCACCCGCACTCAGCGGGTTACGCGGGTCCGCCTGTGCAGTACTCAGCAGCGCTTTGCGGCGGGCGCCTTCAACGGAACGGTCAAGCTGCGGAATATCCGGGGCAATTTTATACTGACTGACAGTCTCTGCGGGAACAATGTAGGAGCGATACCAGATATCGGTATCATTCAGTCTGGCCATCGGATCATGCTGCCCGGAAGGCGCACCAAGTATGTAAGCATTCACTTTCGCACCACGCCAGAGAAACGTGATCCGCTTGTGGTGCTCGTCATACTCCTCAACCAGCGGGGTTTCTGTCACCTCCTGCCAGAAAGCCGAGGTATCACGCCCTTTAACCAGCGTTATCAGTTGCTGCAACCGCACACTGTCCACCGGCAGGGAGGTGTTTTCAGCCAGCGGCTGATACGGATAGTTAGTAAGTGCCAACTTCCATTCAGAGCCCGGTACTCCCTGTGAGGTCAGTGTCCAGGTGTCATCAAACGGTAATGTGAATGTCACAGATTGCATTTCTGTGACAGGATTGTCGGTAAGCAGCGTCCGGCGGGGTGTCATCTGACTGTCATAGAGTGACAAATCACGGATATTCTCACTTTCCGCGATCACCACCTGTTTTTCTGACAACGGCAACTGCACACAGGCCTGTCCGTTGTGATCAAATATGCCGGTAATCGTCATCGTCTGTTTTTCATCCGGGGCGGAAAGTGACTGACAGGAAGAAGAGGCCTGCGCGGAAAATGCAGAAAATGCCGCGCAGCAAAGCAAAGTTTTTTTCACGTCGCTGATCCTTCATAATCAGTAATAATTATCATTATTATTTATCAGCTTCGTATTTTTATGCCACCGGACGGAAAAGTCAAACTGCCACATCAGACAGCAGGCTCTCTTCCGGCTCCCCGGCAATCCATACCGATGTGCAGACCTTTTCCAGCAGCGCCTTATTGTGACTGAATACCACCAGCCCGAGCGGCCGTTTCTCTGATTCTTCAATCAGTACATGCCAGATCTGCGCCTGAATATGTGCATCCAGCTGCGCCGTCACCTCATCAGCGATCAGGAAACGGGTACGCGGATCTAACGCCCGCAACAGTGCGATTCTCGCCAGTTCCCCGCCGGACAACTCATCCGGACGACGTTCCAGCCAGTGAGGCTCAATGCTGAGCTTTTCCAGCCATTCCGCATCCGGTTTCCAGGCATCATATAACCCGGCACCGGTCGTGCGGTACGGATTAAAACACTTCTCAGGATGCTGCGGTACCAGCTGCACCGGACAATAGCCGGTTTTCGGTACCGGCTTGCCGTCAAGCAGCAGTTCCCCGGCATGCGGTTGCTGCCACTGTGCCAGAACCCGCCCCAGCGTTGTTTTCCCGAACCCGCTGGGTGCGGAGATCCCCAGACGCTCACCGGCATTCAACCGGAAAGAAAGGCCGTCCCACAATGTTTTTCCGCCCTGGATAACCTGTAAATCGCGGATTTCAAACATACGCTTTTCCTCTCTGCTGATTTATCCCGTTATCATAACAACTAATTTCCCTCAGACACACGGCTTTCCGTCAGCAGCCCGATGCACTCCTGAGCACCACGTTTAAGCACATCCCCTTTCCGGCTGACAATATGCACCGGCAGCACCAGACCGTTACGGGTATTGCGGAATGACAGGACTTTCAGTGTCCCGGACGCCACTTCCGCCCGGATCATCGATTCCGGCAGATTCCCCCAGCCGATACCCGCTTTAACCAGTCCCAGCGCCACCGAAAAATTATCGGTCTGCCAGGTTTTCGTCGCCATCTGTGAACGCACATCAGTGAGAGAATGATGAAGACTGGCAATAACGATTTGTTTTGCCTGTACCAAATCTTCAATATAAACAGACTGTTGTTGTGATAAAGAAGGATGCGTGGCTGAAATGGTGGCCACCAGGGCTTCATGACCGATACAGTGAAACTGCTCGCGCGGATCCACATACAGCCCGCCGAAAACCAGTGCCAGCTGGATCCGCCCCTGATGCAGCAGCGGCAGAATGTCATCCTGTGACCCGGATAAAATTTCCGTTTTCAGCAGCGGATAACGCTGATTCAGTATCTGCAGTGCAGAAAACAGGTCCTGCGGATTCACACAGGTTGCAACCCCCACCGCCAGTGTACTCTCCACATCCTGCGTCAGTTCGCGGGTAAACACATTCAGCTGATAAATTTTATCCGTTATCTCTCTGGCATACGGTGCCAGCGCCAGGGCTCTTTCTGTCGGTACCGGTGCCCTGCCCGAACGTTCAAACAGTGCAAAACCCAGTTCAGCTTCCAGATTACTGACCGCCATACTGACCGCTGACGGCACGCGGTGCAGCGCTCTTGCGGCGGCTGAAAATGATCCTTTCTCCAGCACCGTCAGAAAAAGCTGCAAATTATCACTGTTAAACGGCATATACCCTCCGGACTGTCAGAAAATCTGATAGTAGCTGACTTTTATTATCATCTCTATTGATTTACTTTCCCTGCATTCTTTACAGTAAACAGCAGCAGGATATCAATATGCAGGGTTTAAAACGAAAACTGGTCTTTATCACCGCTTATGAGCTCATCGGCTGGGTCATTTCATCAGTTGCGCTGGCCATACTCTCTGGTAATTCAGCCGGTGTGACCGGGCCGCTGGCGCTGGCAATTACCACCATCGCCGTCAGCTGGAATTTTATCTTTAATACATTGTTTGAATTCTGGGAATCCCGCCAGATTTCCCGTATCCGGACATTCCGCCGCAGATTCGTACACGCCATTCTGTTTCAGCTGACACTGGTGGTTTTCCTTATTCCGCTGATTGCATGGTGGTTATCGGTCAGTTTAATACAGGCTTTCCTGCTGGATTTTGCCCTGATTATTTTTATCCCGATCTACACATTTTTCTTTAACTGGGCGTTTGACAAACTCTTCGGAGTTCCGGCCTCCGCATTACCCCGGGAAAAAAGTACCACGCATTAATACAATGAAAACAGCCATACCAGTGACACGGTATGGCTGTTTCTTTTATCAGCATAATAATTAAAAACTGACTTTCAATCCGATATAAGCATTAATAGGTGATTCATTTTTATCACCATGGCGATAACCCAGGCTGCCGGTTATCCTGGTATCCGGCGTTAACGCAATAGTTGCACCCACCTGATATTTACCTGTTGTAGTTTCATTTCTGGCTGAAAAATCTTTTTTATTTAGTGTCACTTTATTGTTTTTCACAAACTCATGTGAAACACCGATATTCACAAAAGGACTGATTTTAATATCATCAATGTGTGTATCCATACTGAGGCGTGAACCTATTTCACCGTTCACACTGTCACTGTTATGCGCATGAATATCCATTCCGTTTGATAACTGATATTTTGCCTCACTGAAACGGCTGTAATCGATCCGCCCGTAAGGTGTCAGACTAATTTCCGGTGTAATATGCAGTTTCTTTCCGGCTTCCGCACTGACGGTCAGCGCATTTTGCTTAAATGAGCCGTCAACTGCTCCGCCACCACAGCTTTGAGTACTAACACGATTTTTAAAATGCGAGCCTTTCAGCATACCGGCGATATACCAATCCTGATATTGCCAGTGGGTATATCCGCCGATAGCAAAACTGTCCGTATTTCCCTGCCCAGGCGCATAATCAAATGTCGATCGGGTTTTCCCTGCGCTGGTAAATAAACCGAATGCAATATCACCGTAACGCGCTTTATTGACTTTATCGTAACCGATTTCCAGAATATTCAGGTGATTTCTGAATGCACGGCTTTTACTGTCACTGAACTTTGCATTGTCATAACGGTAATTTGCCCACATCCCGTATTTTTTATCTGACAAACTGTCTGTAATATGACGACGTGACGGGCCTGATATATTCTCACTGCGCAATATCTGACGATTCACCGATGCCATTGATAACCCGACCAGTGCACTGTTGGATAGCACATCCCGGAGCTCAGGCGTACTGGTATCATTAGTAACATCTTTTCCGGTTTCCGTATCAATTTCCTGAACATATTTATCGTCTTTATCTATTTCAGGTTCATCTTGTATCTCTCCATCAGGATCGATATCCGGATAGGGTATATGATCTGCTTTGGTTGCCAAATACCAGGTTGATTTTCCGTTACTTTTTATACCTTTGATTAAACGGTATTTATAAAGTCCCAGATCGACCACACCATTATTTCCGGCGAGTTTAAATTCAGCATTTCCCTGATTAATTTCAATCAGCTCTACGGTTTCATCCGGGTCAATGATATTTTTTCCGGTATCATAAACATTAACCTTAAAATCACCGGTTGCATTATTTGTCACCACTAATTTATCACTGATATCATCGGCAATCTGAGAGTGAAATGAAAACACCCCCTGACCACTGAGGTTTTTTACGACTAGCTCATTAAATATTGCATTCGTACCGTCTATTTTTGGTTTCAGGCTGACTGAGCCATGATCTAAATAAAGATCATCAATATTGACGACCTGAAAATAGCTTGCCGAATCAACGGTAATCTCCCGATTTTCCCATTGGAAATTAGAAAATTCATTTACATTCTCTGTCGACATATCCTGAATAAAAAGATTTCCGGCAAGATTCATATGCTCTATTATGGTATTTTTACCACTGCCATAAAAATCATCATTATCCAGAACAACAAATGCCTGTCGTTCAACATTCATATCACCGGTGCTTTTTCCGCCGGTGTGAAAACGTAAAACACCCATTTCTTTTACGGATGTATTACTGACAATTCCGTCTTCATGAACATTCACATTTCCTTTACCGATAATTTGTGTATCCACCGCTTTTCCGCCGGCGAACACATTAACTTCGCCGTCACGCCCAGCAGGAAGATATAAATTCTGACGACTTCCGCTATTCAGCTCAGAAGCCGTTCTGGGAGATCCCACTTTAGCTTTATCCAGTATACCGCCATCATTCACATCAACAGTTCCGAGGTCAAATATCCAGCTGTTGACTGATTTCCCGTCCTGGCCAATAGTCTGCTTCCCGGCATCACCTGAGCCCGGTTTAATACCGACCTGGTTATCAGTCACTGTCCGGTTAGTAACATCCTTTTCATACTGATAGGTTATCGCCGCTGACGCTGTCATTGAGTTCACTAAAAGTACGCCGCAGATTGCATTTGCCAGTGCTGTTTTTTGCATCATTTTTTGATTTCCTTATTCGTCCGTTATATCCTGCTGACAAACGGAAATTAGAGCAAAAATTCACCGGGTGGTGCTATCAGAATGAAAAAAATTATTAGTAGTCTGATAACTCTGAAAATAAAAATAACCGGCCACAATAAACAGCTGAAAAAATCATGAAAAGGATGTCATTATGAAAAAAACATTGCTGTTATTTATATTATTCAGTTTTCAAATTATCGCAGCACCACTGACTCCTTCAGATATCGATGCACTGAAAAAAGAACCGGAAAGGGCAGCAGAAAACATTGTTGCATCCATGACTCAGACAGAAAAAATTGGTCAGCTGATGATGCTTGATTTTCGCTATTGGGATATATTCCGGAGTCCGGTTCCTGTTCCCGTGATCAATATAAATAGTGATATCAAAGATATTATCTATCGTTACCAGTTAGGTGGCGTTGTATTATTCAGAGAAAATTTAATTGATACACCCCAGACAGTAAAACTGATCAATGATATTCAGTCTTCCCGTTACCATCTTCCGTTATTTATCAGTATTGATCAGGAAGGTGGCTATATAACCCGGCTGCGGGTTGGTACAGAAATGCCCGGAAATATGGCTCTCGGAGCTACCCGTGATCCGAATTCAGCAAGATTAACCGGTGAAATTCATGGCAGTGAGTTATCTGCACTGGGGTTTAATATGAATTTTGGCCCGGTTGTGGATATCAATAATAATCAAAATAATCCGGTCATTGGTGTACGGGCGTATTCTGACAGAAAAGAGCTGACAGAAATCCTGTCAGCCGCCTATATCAGTGGTATTCATCAGTACGGGCTTATCACTGCTCTTAAACATTTCCCAGGACACGGCAATGTTTCTGCAGATTCACATGTCGCCCTTCCGGTTGTCGCATCAGATGAAAAAACCTGGCGGCAAACTGAACTGCCGCCATTTATTTATGCGCTGCAACATGGTGCAGATGCGGTTATGACTGCACATATTATTGTCCCGGCACTGGATGACACAAAAATAAAAACCCGTGACGGTTCAGAAGCAGGTACGCCAGCCACATTATCCAAACCTGTCCTGACAGGCATATTACGCAAAGAACTTCACTTTCAGGGGCTGATAATTACGGATGCCATGGATATGAAAGCTATCACTGATAATTTTGAGATCAATTTTGCCGTTGAACACGCTCTGTCTGCAGGCGCAGATATTATCCTGATGCCGGTAAAAATGTGGGATAAAGAAGCGGTTAAGCGCCTTGATAATTTATATCGTTATCTGGATGAACAGGCACAGAAAAACCCGGAACTGCAGCAACGTATTGATGAATCCGCAAAACGGGTGGTTCTGATGAAACTGAATAAAGCCATCAGCGGAGCACCGGCAGATCCGGTGAAGGCACAAAAAATTGTCGCTTCAGCACAGCATAAAAACCAGGAAAATAAAATTTCAGAACAGGCTGTTACTATTATAAAAAATGACGGCATCCTGCCTTATCAACTGAAACCGGAGAATAAAATTCTGGTAATCTCCGATGAATATCCCCGTAATCAGTTAATTAAAAAACATCTGAATGATATTGCACGGGAAACGGAAACCCGTATTCATGTCACTGCACAAAAAATAAAAACCGATAAGAAAACGCTCTCCGAAAAGAAAGTCAGCACCATGATCAGCGGGCAGGATATTATTTTACTGGTCACTTACAACCTGCGGGAACGTGATACAAATGCACAATTTATCATCAACTCCGCCAATGATGCAGGCATTCCCTTAGTCGTAATATCTTCACGGGATCCATACGATATTGCGAGTCTGAGTAATGTAAAAGCCAATATTGCTATCTATGGTATTACCGGATTTGATATTACAAATGGTCAGCGTAACGCACTGGAAACCAATATCCGGAGCGGCTTACGGACATTATTCTCTGGTAAAAATGCCCGCCCGCTTAATTATCCCGCCGGACGGTTACCCGCAGACATTAAAGACCCGGAAAGTGGTATTATTTTATACCCTTATGGCACAGGGGAAACCTATGATAAGCAGGATTAAAAATACATCTGCCGGAATCTTTATCTGTCAGCCGGACTGCAACGAACAGGATTAAAATAAGGAGTAAGCATGAATTTATCCCGCACTGCTGTAATACTGGGTATCGCCGGTCTGAGCATCAGCTTTTCCGCTGTAACGGTGGCGAAAGAGAAAGGATTAAGTCCGCTGGAGCAATGCTATCAGTCTGCCGGGGATGCACCACGGACAAAAATTGCAGGCTGCCTGGATGCAAAACTGAATGCCGCAAATACCCGGCTGAATACGATTCAGGCACAGAAAAAACAGGAAATTGCATCACTCCATTCAGCCGGAAGTGAAAAAGCTATTCAGTCACTGAATCTGTCACACTCCGCCTTTATCACTTTCCGCGATGCTGAGTGCCGGTATCGCTATGATGCAACACTCGGCGGTAGTGGTGCCGGCGATATCATGAAAGCCTGCCAAATTGATCTGACAAATTGGCGGATAAAACAACTACAGGAAAATTAATTCACAGAAAAATAGCAGATAACGTTATTCCGGCCCGGGAATACCGGCCTGAGCATTTAAACCACAGACCTTATTAACCTGCCGTTTTTCTTCACTGATTTCATAAACCTATCCTGCAGATATCATTCCGGCAATATTTGATGATAAAGGCATCGTTATGATGACAGATAAAATACAAACGGAAGTATTTTTCTGGTCGCAGTCAGAGTCCGGGAAGGCGATTAATCATCTGATCTTTTTGTATTCGCAGGGATAAAGAGACGGCAAAGATATCTTTATAAATACCACTCTGGTCTGCCCGGCCTGTTTGCCGGGAAACCATACCGATGAGCAGATGCGGACAGCTCATTGCCGCATTGCCGTATTTGCAGCTGCTGCATGAGCCCCCCCCCCCCCGGAAGAGTGTGACCACAGGATAGTGCGTTCTGAGTTTCCCGGTTACCGGGAATTGCTCAGAGAGTCTGGTATCTGGTACATGGTGGCTTTTTTAATAAAAGGATATCCGGAGAGAAGTGGGTTCAGAATAGTTTTTCTTTTCCCCCAAAACGCAAAAAAGCCACCCAATGGGTGGCTTCTTCACTTAATAATAACCTGGCGGTTCCCTACTCTCACATGGGGAGACCCCACACTACCATCGGCGCTACGGCGTTTCACTTCTGAGTTC
>NZ_JBPIZE010000005.1:0-394132 GCF_051172335.1 Morganella sp. B601 | reverse complement strand
GCCGAACTCAGAAGTGAAACGCCGTAGCGCCGATGGTAGTGTGGGGTCTCCCCATGTGAGAGTAGGGAACCGCCAGGTTATTATTAAGTGAAGAAGCCACCCATTGGGTGGCTTTTTTGCGTTTTGGACGAAGAGAAAAAATATTTTTCACCTGAATACGTGTTCTGAACCGGATAGCATGAATCAAAGTTTGCTAAGATAGTGACGGACAGAAGCAAACAGTATCGGGGTTATCGTTGAAAGAGAAAAAAAACTGGTCCGTCCGGTATGTCGCAGGGCATCCGGCACGACAAATCCCCCCCATGTCGGCAGACATGCTGGGTAACGGATTACCGGTTGGTTTACCATTATCCGCACCGGAACAAACTATCCGTGTTGTGGTCTGGAATATCTATAAGCAACAGCGTCCTGACTGGCGCAAAACCCTTGATCGCATTTTGCATGACACTCAGTTGGTGCTGCTTCAGGAAGCACAGCCTTCTCCTGAACTGGTCAGCCTGGCCGGAAAACACCAGCTTGTTGCTGATCAGGTTCCCGCGCTGCATTTTCAGCAGCATCCTTCCGGTGTAATGACACTGGCAACCTCTCATCCAATCTATTGCTGCCCGTTACAGCAGAAAGAGCCCTTATTGCGTCTGCCCAAATCTGCATTAGTTACCGTGTACCCGTTGCCGGATGGCCGTCAGCTGATGGTGATTAACGTCCATGCTATTAATTTCAGTTTTGGTGTGGATGTTTACCGGCGCCAGCTGAATACGGTCGGCTCTCAGATCCGTTGTCATATCGGGCCGGTTATCCTCGGCGGTGATTTTAACGCCTGGAGCAGGCAGCGTATGAATGCCCTGAAACGTTTTGCCCGTGCGCAGGGCCTGAAAGAAGTGCTTTTTCCGGATGATATCCGGACTAAAGCATTTGGTCACCCGCTGGATTACCTGTTTTATCGCGGATTCAAACTGATTTTATCGGACGTTATGCAGACAGATGCATCTGACCACCATCCTTTGATTGCAGAATTTCAATAATTCGGTTTGTATCAAAAAATAATATATAAGTATAAATTATATAAGTAAGAATGATTAACTAACTGCTATAGTTAACCCGGTGCTGATGTTATGTATCATTTATTTAATTTTAATGTTAAGTAATTAACCGGAGAAACTAAATGCAGCGTATTGTTATTGTTGGCGGCGGTGCCGGCGGCACGATGGTCGCAAATATTCTGACCAGAAAGCTGTTAAATGATATTTATCAGAAGAAAGTGGAAGTTGTCCTTATTTCAGACAGTGAATGGCACTATTATAAACCTGCGTTTATGTATGTGGCCTTTAATCTGTATCTGAAAGAGGAATTACGGAAGTCACAACGCTCTCTGCTTCGCCCCGAAATTCAGTTTATTCATGATCGTGTCGAGCATTTTGATTTTGCATCACAGACGCTGCAGGGAAAGAGCGGCACCAAATACGGATATGACTACCTGGTGATCGCCACCGGCTGTCAGCCGAGACCGGATCGGATCTCCGGAATGAAAGAAGCTGCCGATCATTTCTATCAGTATCAACCCGCTCGCCAGTTGGCTGAAAAGCTGGCAAAATTCGAAAAAGGCCGGATTTTTATTACGGTTTCTTTCCCGAATACCCCGAATGTTCCTCACCAGTGTGGTATCGCACCGATGGAAACCACGCTGATGCTGGATGATTATTTCCGTCAGCGTCGTGTCCGCCAGGATATCGAAATCGTTTATACCTATCCGACAGTATCTCAGTTATTACGTAACTGCCTGTTTATGCAGAAAGATGTCTGTGAAGTCCTGCCGGCGGTCTTTCAGGAGCGTAATATTCAGGCTCAGCGCGGTTTTACCCTGGAGCGTGTCTGCCCTGAAAAGAAAATTGCGTATTCCAAAGAAGGGGAAGAGCAGCCGTTTGATTTGCTGATAGGTACGCCGCCGATTTCTGCGGTGGAATCGGTACGCAATACCGGATTATCCGACGGCGACCCGGAAGAGGGCTGGCTGCCGACAGATCCGGAAACGTTGCAGGTGTACGGACTGAAAAACGTGTATGTCCTCGGGGATACGGTGGATCTGCCTATCAGTAAAGCGGCCGGCAGCTGCCATAACCAGTCAACTGTCGTGGTGGATAATATTATCGGCGAGATGCGTTTCGGCTATACCACCGCCATTTATGACGGGCGGGTTCAGGCAGTCGCCCAGATGGGGCTGAATGCAGGGATGCCGCTTCAGTATGATTATAAGCATGATGTGTTACCGACACCGGCGACAAAACTGGGCGGCCTGCTGCGTACCGGTTTTAACCGCGGGCTGTACTGGTCAACCGTTCGCGGCCTGGTATAACAGAGGAAACTACAATGTCTGCAACAGAACAGATGAATGAACAGACTGCTGCGCCGCAGCCTGAATTGTCCGCACAAACCGCGGAAAAACTGGCGGTATTAATGCAGCTGAACCGCTTTGATAATGTGATTGATCTGCTGTCTCTGGTTTCGGATCTGGTTGATATTATCGGCAAAAATGAGGTCAACAAACTGGCGGATAATGCGGAATCGGGCATCGCGTTATTGTGGGAAAGCGGGCTGGCGCTGAACAAGGCCAAAATGGAAATGATGTACAGTGATGAAAAGTACAATTTCCGCAATACCTATAAGTTACTGAAAGATCAGGACACGCTCAAAGGCATCAATATGGTGCTCAGAACGTTACAGCTTATGGGCTCCCGTATTCAGCGTATCGACAGCGAATCCTGATACCGGACATAAAAAAACCGGGTGTTGTATTCACCCGGTTTCGTGTTTTCAGAACAGTGAGTTGTCCGTTTATACCCGTTTTTTCACACCGGCAAAATATCCGACAGTCAGGATTACCACCCAGGCAATCCCCACCATCAGTGCCACACGTGTATCCGGGAAGTAACCCAGCAGTGCAATCACAAAGACCATAAAGGCGATGGTCAGAGCGGGCGCAATCGGCCACATCGGTACAGGGAATTTCAGGGTTTTGACCTCTTCCGGCTTCATCTTACGGCGCATTGCTACCTGAGATAACAGAATCATCAGCCAGACCCAGACGGTCGCGAAGGTTGCGATAGAGGCGATAATGATGAAGATTTTTTCCGGGATCAGGTAGTTAAGCACCACGCCGACCAGCAGAACCGCACTCATCACCAGAACTGTCATCCACGGCACACCGTTTTTGGTTAGCTTCATAAAGGATTTCGGTGCCTGACCTTCCTGCGCCATGCCGTACATCATCCGGCCTGCGCCGAAGATATCACTGTTAATGGCAGAAACGGCTGCGGTGATCACCACCAGGTTCAGAATATTAGCCGCGTAGGAGATATTCAGTTTCTCGAAAATCTGCACAAACGGGCTGCCGTTATGGCCGATCTGGTTCCACGGGAAGATACACATCAGGATAAACAGTGTCAGCACATAGAACAGCAGAATACGCAGCGGTACTGCGTTGATCGCTTTCGGAATGGTTTTTTCCGGGTTTTGTGCTTCACTGGCAGTGATACCGATCACTTCAATGCCGCCGAAGGCAAACATCACAATGGCCAGTGAGGCTATTACCCCGCTTATTCCGTTCGGCATAAAGCCGCCGAATTCCCATAAGTTACTGATACCGGTAGGATGTGCGGTTTCCTGGCCGAAGCCGAACAGCATAATTGCGGCACCGCCGACAATCATGGCGATAATCGCGGTCACTTTGACAATCGAGAGCCAGAACTCCATCTCCCCGAATATCTTCACGTGACATAAATTCAGCGCACCAATGAAACACACAATCCCCAGCACCCAGATCCACTGATCGACATCCGGGAACCAGAGCTTCATATAGAAGCCGAAGGCGGTGACGTCCGCGAGACAGACAATCAGCATCTCAAAAACATAGTTCCAGCCGGTGAGGAACCCGGCGAGCGGCCCCATATAATGGCTGGCATATTGTGAAAATGAACCCGGTACCGGATGGTGGACTGCCATTTCGCCCAGCGCACGCATCACCATAAAGACTGCTGCACCCCCGATAAGGTAGGCCAGCAGAACAGCAGGACCCGCCTGCTCAATAGAGGCCGCCGAGCCGTAAAACAGGCCGGTGCCTATCGCCGATCCGAGAGCCATAAAGCGGATGTGCCGCCCTGTAAGCCCCCGTCGTAGCGCCGTATTATTTTCTTTCATGTAATTAATCCTGTCGCTGTCATGATTAGCAGCGTTTTTACTGATGTGAAACGCGGTCAGAGTCAACCTGGTACTTTAACATAAAGAGTCATGCTGACGGGATAATTATCTGCAATAATACGGCCTTAAACGTAAGGAACAGATGAGTGATGCAATACCCTATTAACGAAATCTTTCAGACATTGCAGGGCGAAGGGGTTTTTACCGGCGTTCCGGCGATTTTTGTCCGCTTACAGCGCTGTCCGGTCGGGTGCAGCTGGTGTGATACCAAACATACCTGGGAACAGTTACCGGAAAAAGCCTGTTCAGCAGAAGACATGATGAATAAAACAGAGGAGGACGAGCGCTGGGCCTCTCTGGATGCAGACAGCATTATTATGCAGTTTGAGGCGAAAGGTTATACAGCCCGGCACGTGGTGATTACCGGCGGTGAACCGTGTTTATATGATTTGCGGCCGCTGACGGAGGTGCTGGAAGCACGGGGTTATCAGTGCCAGATTGAAACCAGCGGCACACAACCGGTGCAGTGCAGTGAGAAAACCTGGGTTACCGTATCCCCGAAAGTGAATATGCGCGGCGGTTATGATGTGCTGACACCTTCACTGCTGCGGGCTGATGAGGTGAAACACCCGGTCGGGCGGCAGCGGGATATTGACGAACTGGATTTACTGCTGGCGAAACTGCCGGGGGATAAACAGCCGGTGGTGGCGTTGCAGCCGATCAGTCAGAAACCGGCTGCCACTGCTCTCTGTATTGAGACCTGCATCGCGCGTAACTGGCGTTTCTCGATGCAGACTCATAAATATCTTAATATTGCCTGATTATTCACCGCGGTAAATACAGCCTGCGGTACAGGTCTCTTTGACCAGCACGGCACTCAGCATCGGCAGCAGCGGTTTGGTCTGCTGCCAGATCCACTCCGCCAGTACTTCACTGGTCGGGTTTTCCAGCCCCGGGATCTCATTGAGATAGTGATGATCCAGACGGTCATAAATTGGTTTAAATACCTGTTTGACCTCAGCAAAATCGATCAGCCAGCCGGTATGCGCATCCACCTCACCACTCAGCTCCAGACGGACAAGAAAGGAATGCCCGTGCAGACGCCCGCATTTATGGCCTTCCGGGACATGCGGCAGGCGGTGGGCGGCTTCGAACTGGAACTCTTTAAAAATCGTGGTGCTCATAACTCTCTCCGGATAATGACGGTATGGCATAATAAAAGCGTCATTTTACGCAATATTCAGTGAAAATGTTACCAAAAACAGCAAAGTGGCGAATAAATAACAGAAGTGTCCGGCTGTTTTTCATCGACAAAACCGGTGCTTTTCTCTATGTTGGAACGTCAGAATAATAACGAATACACTCATTTACCGGGTTTACTATGATATCGCCGACCACAACTTCTCCGCTCTCCGCGCCTGACTGGCAGCACCTGCAACCCTTACTTGACAGACTGACACCGCAACAGCTGAATTGGTTATCGGCCTGGTGCCGGGAACGGGCGGCGGCAACGCCGTCTGCGGCGGAACGGGAACCGGCGGATATTTTGCTGATCGCCGCGTCCCAGACCGGTAACGCCCGGCGTGTGGCGGAATCCCTGCGGGATCAGTTGTTCAGTGCACAGCGGGCGGTGCGTCTGGTGAATGCCGGTGACCTCTCACTGACTGAATTTCCGGAATCACCGCTGGTGGTGCTTATCTGTGCCACCACCGGAGATGGTGATGCGCCGGAAGAAGCCCTGCCGCTGTTTCATTTCCTTCATTCTGTGCAGGCACCTTCGCTGACAAAAATCCGTTACGCGGTGCTGGCGCTGGGTAACCGGGCGTATCCGCAGTTTTGTCAGGCAGGAAAGAATTTTGATAACCGCCTGCATGCCCTTGGGGCGCAGCGGATCCTGGCGCGTGCGGAAGCAGACAGTGATTATCAGGCCACTGCAGATAACTGGATCTCTCAGTTACTCCCTGAGTTGCTGACCCTGACACCACCGGCAGATGAAGAGCGGCTCAGCCGTCTCACTCACAATACGGTGGTGCAGATTGATTCACAGCCGCATCAGCGTGATAAACCACAGTCTGCGGTTCTGCGCCGCGCGGTACGCCTGACCGCACCGGAATCGGAAAAGCATGTCTGTCAGATTGTGCTGGATATCCGCGGCACCGGGTTACATTATCAGACCGGTGATGCGCTGGGTGTGTATCCGGAAAACAGCCCGGAGCTGGTCAGTGAGCTGCTGGGACTGCTCTGGTTTGACGGTACTGAGCGTGTCACGCTGAAAGGAAAATCGTATTCTCTGCGTGACGCCCTGATGACGCAGTGTGAGCTGACCATCAACAGCGCACCGGTTGTGGCGGCTTACGCCCGCCTCAGTAACGCGCCGGAACTGCTGGATATGATTGCGGATCCGCAGCAGCTGATATCGTACGCACAGCGCAGACCCGTGGCGGATATGGTTCGTGAGTTTGCCGTGCAGACCTCCGCACAGGCCTGGGTGGATTGCCTGCCGCCGCTGATGCCGCGTTTATACTCCATTTCCTCGTCGCCGCTGGTCTCACCGGATGAAGTGCATCTGACCGCCGGGGTGGTGGAGTTCCGGACTGACGGGCGCACCCGCTACGGTGCGGCAACCCGTTACCTGACGCATCAGTTACAGCCCGGGGATACGGTGGCCTGTTTTGTGGAACACAATGACCACTTCCGCCTGCCGGATGATCCGGAAAAACCGGTGATTATGATAGGGCCGGGTACCGGCATTGCGCCGTTCCGTGCTTTTCTTCAGCAGCGTGCGGCTCAGCAATCCGGCGGAAAAAACTGGCTGATTACCGGTAATCCGCATGAAAATAGCGATTTTCTGTATGAGGCAGAGCTGACAGATTTTGTGCGTCAGGGCGTGCTGACGGAGCTGACAACCGCCTGGTCGCGGGATCAGCCGCAAAAGATTTATGTGCAGGATAAGCTGTCTGAAATGCGGGAAACCGTCTGGCGCTGGCTGGAGCAGGGTGCGTACGTTTATGTGTGCGGGGATGCTTTCCGGATGGCAAAAGACACGGATGCCGCATTACTGGATATTATCCGCAGTGAAGGGGCGATGTCCGCAGAAGAGGCACAGGTTTTTCTGAACGGATTACGGACAGCAAAACGTTATCAGCGGGATGTTTACTGATCTTCTGTCCGAATAACGGACGGAACAGTAGCATCTGTGCCGATCTTATGGGAAGATTAGCCGATCTTTTCGGGGGCGGTGATGGGCAAACTGACGCTATTACTTTTAGTTATTCTGGGCTGGCTGCAATATTCATTGTGGTTAGGGAAAAACGGTATTCACGACTATGTACAGGTCAGTGAAGATGTTGCTGCATCAGAACAGGTAAATGCGAAGCTCAAAGCCCGTAACGAACAGCTGTTTGCTGAGATCGGCGATCTGAACGACGGGCTTGAGGCCATCGAAGAGCGCGGACGCAGTGAATTAGGAATGATCAAGCCCGGCGAAAGCTTTTACCGGGTCCTGTCCGAAAAACGGACACAGCAGAATGTGCAGTCACAAAGTCGCAGTAACTAATCTCTATGACAATACTTTCTTCCGCAATGACCGGCGCACAACCGGCACCGGACTTATCCGGTATTTCTGATGATGCTCCGGTCACGGCGCTGATCCCGGCCGCCGGAATCGGTACCCGCATGCAGTGCGAATGCCCCAAGCAATACCTGATCATTGCCGGAAAAACCATTCTGGAACATACCCTCGCTATTCTGCTGGAACACCCGCGCATCACACAGGTAGTCGTGGCGCTGCATCCGCAGGATACGGTTTTCAGTACATTACCGGTCGCGCGGCATCCCCGTATCCGCACTGTCACCGGCGGTGGTGAGCGGGCATATTCTGTCCTGGCCGGTCTCGATTATCTCGCTGATCATACTCCGGAAAACAGCTGGGTGCTGGTACATGACGCTGCGCGTCCCTGTCTGCAGCTGACGGATCTGAACCGGCTGCTGGCCGTGATGTCAGACACGCAAACCGGTAACCGCGTGCAGGGGGCGATTCTGGCCTCACCGGTGCGCGACACCATGAAGCGGGGTGTGGCATCTGCCGGATATACCGGTATTGATCACACTGTTGAGCGCACACAGTTGTGGCACGCCCTGACCCCGCAATTTTTCCCGCTTCATCTGCTGCGCACCTGTCTGCAGCAGGCACTGTCTCAGCAGGCGGTGATCACTGATGAAGCTTCCGCGCTGGAGTTTTGCGGCTATCAGCCGTTGCTGGTGCCCGGCCGCGCGGACAATATTAAAGTCACACAGCCGGAAGATCTCGCACTTGCCGGGTTCTACCTGTCCAATAACAATAAGGAACAGACAACATGATGAGAATCGGACACGGTTTTGATGTTCATGCCTTCGGCGGCGAAGGCCCGATTGTGATTGCGGGCGTCCGCATTCCTTACGAACAGGGATTACTGGCGCATTCCGACGGTGATGTCGCCCTGCATGCGGCCACCGATGCATTGCTGGGTGCGGCGGCGCTGGGGGATATCGGCAAATTATTCCCTGATACTGATCCGGCCTATAAAGGCGCGGACAGCCGTGTGCTGCTGCGTGAGGCATTCCGCCGTATTCAGGAAAAAGGCTACAGACTGGGCAACCTGGATGTCACCATTATCGCCCAGGCACCGAAAATGCTGCCGCATATCCCGCAGATGCGGGTGAATCTGGCAGAAGATTTGCAGTGTCATATGGATGATATCAATGTGAAAGCCACTACCACCGAGAAACTCGGTTTCACCGGCCGAAAAGAAGGGATCGCCTGTGAGGCGGTGGCGCTGCTTGTGAAGGCTGAAGCATGAGTCTCCCGGTCAGTTATTTCCACGGTAAACCGGCAGCCACCGGGGTGCTGAAAGCACAGCCGGAAGATTTTCTGGTGCAGGAAGATTTGGGGTTTGAACCTGACGGTGACGGCGAGCATGTGATGGTCCGTATCCGCAAAACCGGCTGTAACACGCGGTTTGTGGCGGAAGAACTGGCCAAATTTGCGAAAATCGCTGCCCGTGCTGTCAGCTACGCCGGGCTGAAAGATCGCCATGCGGTCACCGAACAATGGTTCTGCCTGCAGATGCCGGGAAAAGAAACACCGGATTTCACACAGATGTCGCTTGAAGGCTGCGAAGTTCTGGCGGTTAACCGCCAGAAGCGCAAATTGCGGATCGGCGCACTGAAAGGTAATCAGTTTACTATTGTGCTGCGCCGGATCAGCGATCGCGCTGCGACAGAACAGCGTCTGCAGCAGATTGCACAGTCCGGGGTGCCGAATTATTTCGGTGAGCAGCGTTTCGGACGCAACGGTCAGAACCTGCATTTCGCACAGCGCTGGGCTGACGGCGAAATCAGTGTGAAAGAGCGCAGCAAACGCGGTTTTTATCTCTCCGCTGCCCGCAGTGCGATGTTTAATGCGGTGGCAGATGCCCGCCTGACACAGCAGCTTCAGGCAACCGCATTGCAGGGTGATGCGGTACAGCTCGCCGGGCGCGGCAGCTGGTTTGCGGTTCAGGCAGATGAACTGGCGGATGTGCAGCAGCGTCTGGATAACCGTGAACTGCGCATTACAGCGCCGTTACCGGGTAAGGGCGATTTGGGCTCTCAGGATGCGGCACTGACCTTTGAAACAAAGCAACTGGCACCGTGGCACTCTCTGTGGCAGCTGGCGGCAAAAGAGGGGGCGGATAATGCCCGCCGTGCGCTGATGCTGTATCCGGAGCATTTCACATCTGAATGGATGGATGATGAAACCGTCCGTTTATCCTTCTTCCTGCCGGCCGGCAGTTTTGCCACCAGTGTTATCCGCGAAATTATTGAGCTGGAAGCGGATCAGGCCGCGGAATTCAGTGAATAATCAACTGACTGATTAACATAAAAAAGGGGCGGAATAATTTCCGCCCCTTTTTTGTTCTGTTTTTTTATTCAGGTTTTGCTGCGGCGGTTTTGTCTGTTTCCGCCAGCAATTCAGTCAGATACACTTTGGCATCTACCGGATCTTTGCCCGGCAGTTTTACCTGATACGGCTTACCGCTGATGGAGGAGCCGGATGCCACTTTATCCACAAACTGTTCTGCGGTGCTCAGACGTTTTTTCGTTTTGCTTAATTTCAGGCGCAGATGTGATTCCGCGTCGGCGGCATTATGCTCACTGCCGTTGCGGATAAAAATCAGCTGTTCCTGCTTCCCGACAGCGGTCAGCAGGTTTTCCACTCTGGTCTCTTCCTGAGGTGACAGCGCGAATGCCTCTGATACCAGAAGCAGTCCGGCAGTCAGTGCGGTGAACAGGGTAGCTGTGATTCGTTTACAGATAGCCATGCAGAAATCCTTTCAGTCATAAATAATACAAGTATCATGCAACTGAATATGAAAAAAGCAATCAGACTAAATCTGTTATAACCCTTTTTTATCGCGGCTAACTTGATAAAATAGTTTTCTGTCGTGATAAACGAGCTGTTACTGATAAAAAAGGATACCGTTGTGCTGCGAATTCTGGTGAGTAATGATGACGGCGTCAGTGCGCCGGGGATCCGGACATTGTCTGAGGCGCTGCGGCGTACTTACCATGTGCAGGTGGTTGCACCTGATCGCAACCGCAGCGGGGCATCCAACGCGCTGACACTCGATCGTCCGCTGCGCACGGTAGTGCATGAGAACGGCGATATTGCGCTGGTGGAAGGCACGCCGACGGATTGTGTCTATATCGGTGCTAATCTGCTGATGCGCCCGCGCCCGGAAATTGTGGTTTCCGGGATTAACTGCGGCCCGAACCTCGGGGATGATGTGATCTACTCCGGTACGGTTGCTGCGGCAATGGAAGGACGTCACCTGGGATTACCGGCGATTGCGGTCTCCCTGAACGGCGAAACCCATTATGATACAGCAGCGGAAATTACCTGCCGTCTGCTGACCATGCTGCAGCAAGTGCCGTTACGAGCCGGTAATATTCTGAACGTGAATGTGCCGGATGTTCCGCTCAGTGAGATCAAAGGAATGAAAGTGACCCGCTGCGGAACGCGCCGGGCACCGGATGTGGTCTACACACAGATGGATCCGAAAGGAAATCCGCTGTACTGGCTCGGCCCTCCGGGGGAAAAACTGGACACCGGGCCGGATACCGATTTCGCGGCGGTGGATGCAGGTTATGTCTCTGTCACGCCGCTGCATGTTGATCTGACCGCCTACAGAGTGCAGGAAAAATTAGAAGACTGGTTACAAAAAGCAGGGGTGATACAGGAATGATCCGCCGGGTGGTACAGGATCTGATTACACAGTTACGTCAGGCCGGGATCCGCGATGAACGTCTGTTACAGGCGATGGCGGCTGTCCCGCGGGAGAATTTTGTCGATGAGGCGCTGACACACAAAGCTTACGACAATACCGCGCTGCCGATTGGCTACGGGCAGACCATCTCCCAGCCGTTTATGGTGGCTAAGATGACAGAACTGCTGGATCCGGCTCCGCAGGCGCATGTGCTGGAAATCGGCACCGGCTCCGGCTATCAGACGGCGATCCTCGCACACCTTGCGGCGCATGTTTACTCTGTTGAGCGGGTTAAGGGACTGCAGTGGCATGCCAAACGCCGCTTTAAACAGCTTGATCTGCATAATATTTCCACCCGTCACGGTGACGGCTGGGAAGGCTGGCCGTCCCGTGGTCCGTTTGACGGCATTATTGTCACCGCCGCCGCCAGTGATATCCCGCCGGCGCTGCTCAGTCAGCTGGCGGATAACGGCCGGATGGTGATACCGGTGGGGGAACAGCAGCAGATGCTCAAACTGATCCGCCGCCGGGGCAATGATTTTCATACCCAATCGATCGGAACAGTCCGGTTTGTTCCCCTGATTCACGGCGATCTGGGATAAAAATGGCTATTTTGGTAACAAGACTTTTTCATTTCGCTTAGTATCTGTTTTAATAATACAATCCTGCCATGTGGCCTGCGGCCGCGTGGTGACTTTCTGATTGTCAGTTTTCGCACTATTTCCAGTTTCGGGAGAAGGAATATGAACTCAAGAAACCCTATGAAAACAATACGATGGGTTGTAATTGGGTCACTGATGAGCACGGTTCTGGCCGGATGCTCAACGCCGTATCATGCCGCACCAATCAGCAGTGTGGACGAAAGCAGCAGTGCACCGGTAATGACAGCAGGCAATGATAACAACAGTACATCTGTGTCCACACCGATGCCGGTACGTCCTCAGCTCAGTTCCGCCAATAACACACAGCCGGTCAGCCGGAGTGTGCAGCAGCCGCGCTCTGCCAATGTGCAGACCAGCAGCGATGGCCGGATTCAGTACAACCGTAATTATGATGCGATCCCGAAAGGCAGTTACAGCGGAAATACCTATACGGTTCAGCGCGGTGATACATTATTTTACATCGCTTATATCTCCGGATCTGACTTCCGCGAACTGGCATCACAGAACAATATTCCTGAGCCGTACAGCCTGAACGAAGGGCAGGTGATTCGGTTAAGCAACGGCGGCGGCAACAATGTTGCACCGGTCAGCAGCGGCACTCAGGTCGCAACAAATAGGAATACTCCGCAAAACGGGGTGGTTGATTCTCAACCAACTAATGCGTATTCTGAATCTTCAGGCGCTAAACCGGCCGGCGGTAAGATGCTCTCATCTCAGGTCACCGCACAGGCAAAAGCGAATAACGGCACTGCCGCCGCCACAGCGGCAACAACCGCAGCCGTTACCGCTCCGGCAACAACAACCAGCGCGCCTGTCGCCGTAAATAGTGGTTCCTTTAAATGGGGCTGGCCAGCGGAAGGCAAAGTCATTTCCAACTACACAGGACCTACCAGCGGTAACCGGGGTATTGATATCGGTGGTACACGTGGACAGCCTGTTTTTGCTTCAGCGCCGGGTAAAGTGGTGTATACCGGTAATGCGTTACGCGGCTACGGTAATCTGGTCATCATCAAGCACAATGATGATTTCCTGACAGCCTACGCGCATAACGATTCCATCCTGGTTAAAGATCAGCAGGACGTCGCAGCTGGTCAGAAAATTGCCACGATGGGCAGCAGCGGAACCACATCTGTAAGATTACACTTTGAAATTCGTTACAAGGGAAAATCAGTCAACCCGCTGCAGTACTTACCGCAGCGATAAACGGCAGAACAGCTTGTTCTGCCTGAATTATCGGGGTAGGAGCAAGCTGATGAGCCGTAATCCACTGAACGCTAACGAGTTATACGACGAAGATTTTGCCGCCGGGCAGGATGAAGATGAAGAGCTGTTTGATGAGAAACAGCTGGCAGAGGAGAGCGAATCTGACGATCCCGGCCCGGACATTGAGTTCGTGCAGAGTGTCAGCCAGCGTGTCCTGGATGCTACTCAGCTTTATCTTGGTGAGATAGGCTTTTCACCGCTGCTCAGCGCAGAAGAAGAAGTCTTTTTTGCACGGCGCGCCCTGCGGGGTGATACTGCAGCGCGCCAGCGTATGATTGAAAGTAACCTCCGTCTGGTGGTTAAAATCTCCCGCCGCTACAGTAATCGCGGGCTGGCGCTGCTTGATCTGATCGAAGAGGGGAACCTCGGGCTGATCCGCGCGGTGGAGAAATTTGATCCGGAGAAAGGCTTCCGTTTTTCTACCTATGCAACATGGTGGATCCGTCAGACTATTGAACGGGCTATCATGAACCAGACCCGCACCATCCGTCTCCCTATCCATATTGTCAAAGAACTGAATGTCTATCTGCGCACCGCCCGTGAGCTGGCACAAAAGCTGGATCATGAGCCGACAGCGGAAGAAATTGCCGAACAGCTGGATAAACCGGTGGATGATGTCAGCCGTATGCTGCGTCTGAATGAGCGCATCACTTCAGTGGATGTTCCGGTGGGTGCGGATTCAGATAAAGCACTGCTGGATATTCTGTCTGACGAAAATGATGTCACACCGGAAAACCGGTTGCAGGATAACAACATGCAGCAGAGCATTGTGAAATGGCTGTATGAGCTGAATCCGAAGCAGCGGGAGGTGCTGGCGCGTCGTTTTGGTTTGCTCGGCTATGAGGCGGAAACACTGGAAGATGTCGGACGTGAAATTGGTTTAACCCGCGAACGTGTGCGGCAGATTCAGGTGGAAGGTTTACGCCGCCTGAAAGATATCCTGCACAACCACGGATTGTGTGAGAATTCGCTGTTTAACTGAGTGATCCGTAAAACAGTGTTCTCTGAGCAGTTATAAATATTATTCATGCAAAAGGGGGAATTTATTCCCCCTTTTTCTTTTGTCCGGCTGTCAGAGCATCTCTTTCAGGCGGTAGAGCCAGTCCAGTGCCTGACGCGGTGTCAGTGAATCCGGGTTAATTCCCGCCAGCGCATCCAGTGCCGGAGACAGCTCCTCCGGCGCATCCAGCAGATTCATTTGCGGTGTTTCCACATGGCTTGCCGTCGCATTCAGTGAGAGCGATTCCAGCTCGCGCAACTTCTGTTTCGCGCGTTTAATCACATCACGCGGTACCCCGGCGAGCAGTGCGACCGCAAGGCCGTAACTTTTACTGGCTGCGCCATCCTGCACGCTGTGCATAAAGGCAATGGTGTCGCCGTGCTCAACTGCATCCAGATGGATATTGGCCACGCCTTCCAGTTTTTCCGGCAGCGTGGTCAGCTCGAAATAGTGGGTGGCGAACAGTGTCAGTGCTTTGATTCGGTTTGCCAGGCTTTCCGCACAGGCCCAGGCCAGAGATAAACCATCATAGGTGGATGTGCCGCGCCCGATTTCATCCATCAGTACCAGGCTCTGCTCTGTGGCGTTATGCAGGATATTGGCGGTTTCGGTCATTTCCACCATAAAGGTGGAGCGGCCGGAAGCCAGATCATCCGATGCTCCGACGCGGGTGAAAATCCGATCCACCGGGCCGATAACTGCTTTTTCTGCCGGCACAAAACTGCCGATATACGCGAGCAGCGCGATAAGCGCCGTCTGGCGCATATAGGTACTTTTACCGCCCATGTTCGGGCCGGTGATGATTAGCAGGCGGCGCTGTGGTGACATTGTCAGCGGGTTGGCGATAAACGGCTCTGTCAGCACATGCTCGACAACAGGATGGCGACCGCCGGTGATCTGAATACCGACTTTATCCGTCAGTTGCGGGCAGGTGTAATTGAGGGTTTCCGCGCGCTCGGCCAGGTTGGTGAGCACATCCAGCTCCGCAAGAGTGTCCGAGCTGAGCTGCAGGGCTTCCAGGTGCGGGAGCAATAAATCAAACAGCTCATCATAAAGGGCTTTTTCAATCGCCAGCGCTTTGCTCTTGGAGGTCAGAACCTTATCTTCATACTCTTTTAGTTCCGGGATGATGTAGCGCTCGGCGTTTTTCAGCGTCTGGCGGCGGACGTAATGGATCGGCACCAGATGGCTCTGTCCGCGGCTGACCTGAATATAGTAACCGTGGACACCATTAAACCCGACTTTCAGTGTATCGATGCCGAGTTTTTCCCGCTCGCGGATTTCCAGTTTGTCGAGATAATCACTGGCGCCGTCCGCCAGGGCTCGCCACTCATCCAGTTCTTCATTGTAGCCCGGGGCAATCACACCGCCGTCACGCACCAGTACCGGCGGCGCTTCAACAACGGCCCGCTCCAGCAGAGCCTGTAATTCATCAAACTGACCAATACGCTGTTGCAGTGTCTGAATATACGGATCAGATACCGCACTCAGCTGTGCCTGAATATCCGGATACTGTGAAAAAGCATGGCGCATCCGCGCCAGGTCACGCGGACGGGCGGTGCGCAGTGCCAGGCGTGCCAGTACCCGTTCCAGATCGCCAATCTGACGCAGAACCGGCTGTAAATCCGGGCTGATTTCCATCAGCGCGGCAATCGCCTGCTGGCGGTTGGCGAGCACGGATCTGTCACGCAGCGGGGAGTGCAGCCAGCGCTTGAGCATCCGGCTGCCCATCGGGGTTACACACAGATCCAGTACGGACGACAGAGTATTTTCGGTGCCGCCGCTGAGGTTCTGGGTAATTTCCAGATTGCGGCGCGTGGCCGCATCCAGAATCACATTTTCCTGCAGATTCTCCAGGGTCACACTGCGGATATGCGGCAGCGAGGTGCGCTGGGTATCTTTGACATATTGCAGAAGACATCCGGCGGCCTGTAAGGCCAGCGGAGCATTTTCCACGCCGAAGCCGTGCAAATCCCGGGTGCCGAACTGCAATGTCAGCTGCTGACGGGCCGTTTCGAGTTCAAATTCCCATAACGGGCGGCGTCGCAGCCCTTTCTGATTCTGAATAATGGCGAAATCCGCCATATCTTCCGGATAGAGCAGTTCTGCCGGGCGGGTACGCTGTAATTCAGCGGCCATCGCGTCTTTATCCTCTAACTGGAGGATACGGAAACGGCCGGATGTGATATCCAGAGTGGCGTAACCAAACCCGCGCGCATCCTGCCAGACAGCGGCGAGCAGGTTATCCTGACGCTCCTGTAACAGCGCTTCATCACTGACCGTTCCGGGCGTGACGATACGGATCACTTTGCGCTCCACCGGGCCTTTGCTGGTGGCCGGATCGCCGATTTGCTCACAGATGGCAACGGATTCCCCGAGCTGAACCAGTTTTGCCAGGTATCCCTCAACCGCATGATGCGGCACACCGGCCATCGGGATCGGCTGACCGGCGGTCTGGCCGCGTTTGGTCAGTGAAATATCCAGTAACTGTGCTGCCCGTTTGGCATCATCAAAGAACAGTTCATAGAAGTCACCCATCCGGTAAAACATCAGAATATCCGGATGCTGTGCCTTGAGCCGGAAGTACTGTTGCATCATGGGTGTATGGGAGTCGAAGTTTTGGTTGTCAGTCATAGGGATTCTGTTAACACACTGAAAAAGTTGCGGTTTATCAACTGTCCGCCCCGGGTACAGTCTTCATTAATGTGCCTAAAATAACACAGATTATGATGAAAGAGGGGATTCCTTCCTGCACAGCGGTGAATTATTGAAAAGGGTGGAGGAAGATCGCAAAAACGGGGGAAAGATGCGAAAGTCACGCGAAAAGCCGCGCAATATACGTTTACGCGGCTTCACCACTCTGTGTTGTTCTGTTCCCTGAACAATCACGTCAGGTTTGTACAAACAGATACTGCTTAGAACTTAACGTACTTTATTGAATTATATTTCAAAGACTAATTAAAATCCGGGTTTTATCCGGTTAAATTCAATAAGTGATTCTGAGTTGTTTTTTTATTATTCTTCGGTCACTTTAACAGACATTACGGTATATTTACCATTTGCGTCTTCACCACCATGGTAATAATACAGGCGTCCTTCGATAAAGAAGAAGTTAAAGTTTTTACGATCATCGATAGCATATTCAAATTCAAATGTACTGATCAGTCCGAGTGTTGTGGTTGAATAAACTTCCATATTTTTTCCGGCTAAGTCAACCATACAAATATAAGTGGTAGCAGTAACATCATCATACGCTGCCTGAACAATATCATAATAACGACCAAAGTTTTTACTGAGGATAGTTTCGCCCAGTGTACCGTTTTTATAGACAGGTTTGATCAGGTAATTTCCGCTTTCATCTTCCGCCAGAAGAAAGATTTTATTGCCAACATTATAGATAACTGTCTGCGGATGAATATGACCTAACTCACCTTTATCAACCATTGATAATTTTATTTTACGAGCCATAATATTACTCCTTTTACATTAAATGCACTCCGATGTGGTGCGGCTATAGTTATAAGGAAATGGCGTAATGTCCGCAATATTGAAAGTTAATGATCTTATTATTTAAATTATTGCATCTAATATAAAATATACGATGTGATTATATGGATATTAATGTTCTATATTTCAGGTTACATATTTACTGTGTATTTTATTATGATAATGTTAAGTTATTATTACTATAAATGACAATAACGTTACGCACATAGCAATTATTACTAATTATCGCACAGAAAGCTCGTAATCAGAGGGGATTAGCCGTTAGAATTCATCACCATTTAATTAAACAAAACCGGCTTATATTATGTTACGCCCGATACTTCATACTCTGATTATTACCGGCTCACTGAGCCTGAGCGCTTTTTCTTATGCTGACGGCCCGACTCTGTCGTTAAGTGTCAGCCAGTCCGGCGGCTCTGCACAAAATGACGATGGCTCTCCTGATGCCACCCGTCCTTCTGAATCCAAATCCCGTATTCTGCCTATCTGGGGCGATGAAGCCCGCGCCCGGGGTTATGATCTTCCCGAGCCGTTTGGTGTCGGTTATAACTACATGAATCTGCGGCAGGATATTGTTGTGGATAAGATTGGTTTTATTATGCCGAAAAACCCCGCGACGGCGAGTGCATTATCCGTCGATGCCGGTCATACCCGGGAAAAAAGTGAAACCCATATGCTGAAAGTGGATTCCTGGATTTTTCCGTTTATGAATGTGTACGGTTTATACGGAAAAACCAAAGGGA
The DNA here is from genome assembly GCF_051172335.1 of Morganella sp. B601. Lineage (NCBI taxonomy): Bacteria > Pseudomonadati > Pseudomonadota > Gammaproteobacteria > Enterobacterales > Morganellaceae > Morganella > Morganella sp. B601. The sequence continues at coordinate 375,480 of NZ_JBPIZE010000005.1, read as the reverse complement.
AATCTCACACTATTCTGAATGGCGGGGCCTTTGACCTCGGGTTTACAAAACTGCCGCTGGAATTCCTGGAAGGACAGCCGTTCGATTTGGATTTCGAAGGTAAAACTTATGGTGCCGGTATGACACTGGCCGGCGGATATAACCAGTTTTTCGGAACAGTTGATCTTAACTACACTAAAACCAATCTGGATATTCTCGACGGGGATATTAAAGCACTGGTAATTTCTCCGCGTGTCGGTTATGAATTTGTATTTTCGCCATTAATTGCCGGTCAGGGAAATACCAAATTACAGGTCTGGACAGGGGCAATGTATCAGGATATTACTCAGCGTTTTAAAGGGGATATCAGCGGACTGAGTTTACCGGGACAATTCCAGGATTTTGTGAATGCGCTGGATGATCCGGGAATGAAATTTGATGTTGAACAGCATCTTGCTCATAAATGGAGCAACCTGGTCGGTGCCCGGTTAGAAGTGACCCGTAATTTCAATATAATCTCAGAGGTGGGCTTTAATAACCGTAACAGTTTCTTTATTTCCGGAGAATTCCGTTTTTAATGATATTTCGTTATTGTGCTGCCGGTCTGGCATTTACCGGTCTGGTGGCAGTTCACACAGCAAAGGCCGGTTATTTGCCCTCACGGGAACAAATTGATGATGCACTATCCGGACTGGGCAGTAATAATCAGTTTGACCGCAGTAAAATCATCGACTGGGGGGTATTACCCGGGCCGTTTTATACCCCTGAACTGGAAGCCGGTATCGGGGTGGCTCTGGTCGGCATGTATCAGGCGGATAGTGATCCTGACAGTAAAATATCCACCTTATCCCTCAGTGGTTTTGCCTCCTCAACCGGGGCTTTCGGGCTGAATCTGAATAATTACACGTATCTGGATAATGATAACTGGCGTTTTTATCTCAGCGGCACAATCAATAATGTACCGACGGATTACTGGGGAAAAGGGTATCAGGCCGGGCGCATCAAAGATCATTTCGGTGAGTATAAGTCACAGCAACTGCGGCTGACGCCGTCACTGCTGCGCCGGGTGGCAGATAATACCTATCTCGGGTTAGGCTGGGATTTCAGTACACTGAATGTTGCCTCGCCGGATAAGCCGTTCAGCCGCTATATGGATGAGCATGATTATGACCGGCATGCGGTCAGTTCCGGAGTCAGTGCCACCTTCAGTTATGACAGCCGGGATTTCCTGCCGAATGCCCGTCAGGGGCAGGCACTGGATCTGCGTTATACCTGGTATGCGCCGTCACTTGGCAGTGATACGCGGTTTAATACCACAGAGATTCAGTACAACTATTATTATCCGCTGGATGATAAAACCGTGCTGGCGTTTGATAACTACGCGCGCTTTGCATCCGGAGATGTACCGTGGGAGCAGTATTCCCGGCTGGGTAACGGGCGGCAGATGCGCGGATATTATGACGGTCGCTATCAGGATAATCATGTCTTTGCCTCACAGGTGGAGTACCGGCGCAAGCTGGACTGGCGGCACGGTATTGTGCTCTGGGCCGGCGGCGGGACGATGAGTGAGAGTGCGCGTCATCTCGGCGGGGGACACTGGCTGCCGAACGTCGGTGTGGGATATCGTTTTGAATTCAAACCACGGATGAATGTGCGGCTCGATTTTGGTGTCGGGAAACAGAGCAGCGGCTTTTATTTCCAGGTCGGGGAAGCCTTCTGATGCGGGTATTTATCAGCGCAATTATCATGATGGTACTGTTATCCGGCTGTCAGAGCCGGAAGGCGGATGTGCCGGTTATACGCGCCGATCTTTCTCCGCAGACCACGGAAACGGCAGCTCAGGCATTTCCGGTTGCTGATAAGGTGGGGGCGCCTGACGGGCTGCGTCCCTGCTGTGCATTTGGTTATGATCTGCGGGTAAAACTGGGACCGGTTCCGGTGCCGTTTTACACCATCGGTAATGTGCTGACTGCCGCTGATTTGGGGGAGCATGTCTACAATGACAGCTTCTGGTTTGGCGCGGCGGAAGTTATCGGCCTGAGTAATGAAAACCTCGGACTCATCTATTCCCGCCACGGCGGATTTATTGATATCGCCCATGTGCGGGATACTGCTGATTACACTTATTACCTGTTCACACAAATCTATCCGCATCTTGGTAATGCCCGGATGCTGATACTGTCGGATGAACTGTTTTCCCGCCGTATTCAGTTCCGCCATTTTATCCCGCCGCAGGATCCGGCAGAGCGCTATACCCTGAGTGTGTATCTGGCCGCGCGGCTCGCGTTTCGCCTGGCGGCATGGCATGAAATTGCCCAGTGGTATGGTTATCATTCAGTTCCCGGTTTTCCGGAAGAAATTTCGGCATTTACCCCGGAAGATCTCTATTCCAATCTGCTGGGGGCGCGCCTTGCCATCACATTGCTGTTACAGGGGCACGGCGGGTCAGTGGCTGATTTTAACCGGGGAATGGAGGGTATTCTTCCGCAGGCGCTGGCACAACTGGATGCACAGCCCGCAGCCGTTACCCGGCAGATGTTTGACAGTATTGACGGGCTCTGGTGGGATAAGCGGCAGCGGGTGCCGGAGAAGTTTCTGGTGCTGCGCCGGGATTACAGTGTGAGTGATGACCGGCTGCCGTCACAGCCAGAGCAGGAAACCGCCGCCGGGGCGCGGCTGGCACTACTTCAGTACTACCGGGGCTGGTCTCTGGCGGATTTGGCGTCATTTGAACTGTGGCGGACAAACAATCCCGGAAATCTGCCGGTGACCGCACTGCCGTTTACCGAAAAGGATTTTCCGGCACTGACAGCACATGCGGCGGCTGAGGATAAAAAAACAGCGCCGGTGTCAGTGCAGCGAAATCAGTAACAGCGGGAGAACCCGGCCGGGCAGGGATTCCGACGGCGTTTCCCCGATGCGGATAGCCCCCTGGCGGATATAAAATGCTTCCGCGTTGGGATCAGCATCCACCAGGAGGGCGCTGATACACTGTGTCCGGGCGGAGGAAACCGCCCACTGGTACAGTGCGCTGCCTATCCCCTGATGCAGATAATCCGGATGCACAAAGAGTTTGGAGAGCTTTCCGTTCTCTTCCTGGCGGTTGATGGTCAGCTGCACAACACCGGCAATTTTACCGTTGACTCGTGCGGTCATCAGCCCGGAGCGGTCAAAATCAGCGGAGGTAATGGTCAGTTCATCCCGGCAGGCCGCCATAAAGGTTTCATCGTATCCCCAGTGCTGTTTTGAGCGCAGGCACAGGCGGGTCAGATAATCCGCTTCATCACGCTGAGGCGGGGCGAGTAAAAAAACGGGTGCTTCTGTGGTCATAACGATCAAATCCGTGATTTTGCTGAGACGAATAATAATAGCAGATCAAATGTCAGGCTGCGTAAGCCGGCTGTGTGTTATTTCAGCGCAGGCGGATGTCATTTTGTACCGGTGATATAAGCGGCGATGACCAGCTCTGCCGTGGTCAGCGGATTATGGCCGTTATCAATAATCAGTAGCCGCTGTGCCGCGTACCAATGTGAGTCGCTGAGGGCATGTTCTGCAGAGGTATCAATGGCGCAGGTGGCCGCCAGCCATTGCAGACGCATCTGACAGAATGAGTGCGTGGCCGGACACCCGCTGCGGGAATGACCGGCGCGGGCTCTGCGTTATCCAGCAGAGCATAGGACGGATTATAGCGGCAGTGATAACGATCAGTCTGCTCCATCGCTTTCAGATAGCGGGTTTCCGCCGACGGGGTCAGCGGCGCACAGGGCGACGGATTATCCGCGAACTGCTCAATCGCACCGGTGTCCGCAGATACCGGCTGCACAATCTCCTTTTGCATCATCCCCCCGTGTTATCACTGATAAAAACTGCGGGGTCAGTATATAAGTATTCTTTATGCGATAATTCTTAATTCGGCAAAGAATACGTTCAGGAAGATGATGCCGGTCAATCTGTTACCAGTATCCGAGGAGTTTCCACCACAGGCTGCCGGCGATAATCCAGATAACCAGGTTGACGATGCTCATTACCAGACCGGTTTTCCACCATTCCCCGAGGGTGGTGTAACCCGAACCGAAAATAATCGGGGCGGTGCCGGTGCCGTAATGAGTCAGTGACATCATCAGCGAGGAGGAAAACGCCAGGGTCAGCCCGAGCAGCATCGGCGGTGCGCCGAGTGCCAGTCCGGCGGCATAAAACGCCGCGAACATGGCGGTGATATGCGCGGTGGTGCTGGCAAAAAAGTAGTGGGAATAGACATAAAACAGCACCAGCAACAGCATCCCGCCTGTCCAGCCGATCCCGAGATGGTCAATACCGCCGCCGACCGTCAGGGAGACCCATTTTATCAGCCCGAGTTTGCCGAGGAATGATGCCATCATCACCAGCGCGGCGAACCAGACGACGGTATCCCACGCTCCTTTATTTTTCAGCACATCATCCCAGCTCAGCACACCGCTGCACAACAGGGCGGCAAGGCCGATAAAGGCGGCGGTGGTCGGGTTCACATTATATTCACTGCCGAACAGCCAGCCGGGCACACCGGCCCACAGTGCCAGCAGCAGGATAAAGACCCCGAGTGTGATTTTTTCCGGCAGAGATACCGGGCCGAGTTCGCGGATCCGCTCACGGGCAAACTCCGGGGCATCCGGGGTGGCGGTGATCTCCGGTTTATACAGAAAATAGATCACCAGCGGCATGGTGATCAGTGAGATCAGCGCCGGTAAAAACGCCGCCACTGCCCACATAGACCAGCTCAGCTCCGCCCCTTTGCCGGCCTCCTGTACAATCAGGCTGACAATCAGCGGGTTAGGTGCGGTGGCGGTGATAAACATCGCGGACGTGATAGGGTTGGTATTGTAATTCACCAGCGCCAGATAGCGGCCGATTTTACCGCTGGTGCCGTCATCGGCTTTTGAACCGAAACTGTCAGCGATAGAATGCATAATCGGGTGGATGATCCCGCCGCCGCGTGCGGTATTGCTGGGGGTAACCGGCGCCAGTACGGTTTCGGCGATCGCCAGGGAATAAGCGATACCCAGTGTTTTCTTGCCGAACAGGGAAATAAAATAATACCCGATACGTGCCCCGAGCCCGGTTTTATTCAGGCTGAGGGAGACCATAATAGAAACCCCGATAAGCCAGATAAGCTCATTGGAAAAGCCGCTCAGGGCATCACCGAGCGCGGCTTTTGCGGAGCCGGGATTGGTCACGCCGGTCAGGGCGACAAGGGCAATCGCCACCATGGAAACCGCACCGATAGGCATCGCTTTACCGATAATCGCGGCAATTGTGCCGACAAACAGTGCGAGCAGATGCCAGGCATTCGGATCAACGCCATCAGGTACCGGAACAGCAAACCAGATAATACAGGTAATAAGAACAGCAATTAAGGAAGGAACAGGTTTCAGCGGAGTCAGTTTATTCATAGGTCCGTCCGTGGTAATTGTATTTAACTGCCGGAGGGTGACGTATTTATACTGAGTAATAATTGTATAGTATATTACAGCAGGTTAATAACCGTGCTGTGATTTACTGACCGTAATCAATATTATGTCAGATGCCGGTTATTTTTATGTAACAGAAAATAACCGGCATGAACAGGGAGAAATGCGGGGGAACTAAAGTACCGGAATATAATAATCCACGCACAGATGCTCAGGCGGATTATCCGTTATCGCTTCAGTACGGGTATATTTTTCGATATCCAGCCCCGGACGGCGGCATAATCCGAGCTGCGGTAACGCGTATAAATACACATTGAAGGTGAAATCCCGGTAATCACGGAATAAGCCGTCAAAATGGAATTTTGCATATTTCCCGCAGTTGATCACCGCCGGTGTTAATTCGTTTTCCTGCACAATAAAGGCCGGATCATCCACCCCGATATGATAGCCGATAGCAATGGACTCTGGTTTATCCGCCGTGCTGTCATAGGCGGTGCGGACATAGCAGTACGGAAGATCCGGTGATACCAGACGGATAAAATCCCGCCAGAATGTGCTGCGGATTTCTTCATGCAGATGGCCGATTTCATCCAGCGGTGACTGATAGTGATAGCCTTTTTCCATAACAGGGATATCGTCCAGCATAATAATGTCCGGCTGCGGCAGCGGCGGCATTTCCAGCTGTACCGGCGGTTGCAGCGTCGTCAGGTCCCAGTTGGGATTACGGCGGTATTCTGTCGGGGTCATATTAAAGACTGCCTTAAAACGCCGGGCAAAAGATTGCTGGGAATCAAACTGATACTTCAGCGCGATATCACCGATGTTTTGTGTGGTCAGCCGTAATTCGGTGGCGGCTTTTGTCAGACGGCGGCGGCGGATATAGCCTGCCAGCGTCATATCGGTAAACCGTTTAAAAATCCGCTGAAAATACCATTTGGTATAGCCGGAACGTTCAGCCACCACATCCAGCTGCAGTGACTTATCCAGATTATGCTCAATCCACAAAATAATGTCTTTTATCACGCTGAGATAAAAGGCATTGTCATCCTGTTCTTTATCGGTGACCGGTACGGAATCAACGGATTCCGTGACAGTGTTATCATGTTTAAGCATAAGGATTTCCGTTTGTTGGCACCCAAAAAATACTGTGATACGATTACATACTGATAGTATGTAACAGGGCATTTTTACCATGAACACACTGACCAGGCAACAGGAAAATTCAGCACGGACGCGGCAGGCATTACTGATTTCGGCACACGGACTTTTTATTGAAAAAGGCTATCAGTCCGTTTCGATTGATGAAATTGCCCGTGATGCACGGGTCACAAAAGGGGCGTTTTATCACCACTTTAAAAGTAAAAGTGACCTGCTGCTGCATTGCTATGAAATACAATTACAGAAAATCAGTACGGTCCTCGGTAATATTGAACCTCTGGCGGATAAATGGGAAGAGCTGCGGCTTGTTGTCCGCTGTTTTATGAATTACCTGGAACAGCATTACCGGGAACTGATTCCGGTTCAGGAAGTGATGCCGGTCGCCGGGTGGTATGAATTTGAGGATATTAACCGGCGCTATATCAGCAGCAGGGTGGATAATATTATCAGTCAGCTGAAAGCAGAGCAGACAATCAAAGAATATGATTCTTATCTGTTATGCAGTCTGATCCACGGTTTTATGATGCATATTACCCTGAATATTCAAAGTCTCGCGGAATTCCCCGGCTTTAAAGATGATTTCACCGAGATTTATAATAATTTCCTGCAGACACTGAAAAAAATACCCTGACGGAATACATCCGCTGACATAACGTCAGCGGGCGGATAAAAACCGGGTAATAGCAGGAACCAGTTCCGGGTGCAGCGGCAGCGCCGGGTTATTGTAACTGCCGATGGCCGCCGCACAGTCAGCAGGGGTCGCTTTCAGAACGTGATTCATGGTTGCTATCTCCGCATACTGATTATCCGGTGCGGTACGGATAAGCCGTTCGCCGTTTTCCGGAGGGATTTGACAGTCATGACCTCCCTGAATAATCAGTCCCGGAACGGTCACTTTTGCCAGCTCTTCTGCCGGGTCATACTGCATCCACACCATAAAATAGCGCTGTAATTCCGGGGCGAACAGAATATTGAGAGACGGCGGCACATTTTCCGTGGTTTTCTCTGCTTTCAGCCGGTCAATCACATCGTTGATATAGGTCAGCGCCTCCGGGGGGAATGGCTGAGCACGCATTTGTTTTTTCAGGATAATATCGATGGTATATCCCGCAGGCGAAACCAGAATAATCCCCGCCGGTTTATGCTGTTGTGCCATCAGGGTGGCAAATAACGCCCCTTCACTGTGGCCGAGCAGATACACCGGGGTGTCCGGATAGCGCTTTTGCAGAAAACCGAACCACGCCTGATAATCCCGCAGATAACCGGCAAAGGTGATATCTGCCGGGTTAACGGTTGCCGCACCGGCACCTGTTCCGGCTTTGTCGGTCCGCAGTGTGATATAACCGGCATCACTCAGGGCATCGCCCAGCATCCGCAGATTATCGGTCTGACTGCCCGGGCTGTTACCATCACGATCCACCGGGCCGGAACCGGCAATAAACAGGATGACACCTTTCGGCGTGCTGTTTTCCGGCAGTGTCAGTGTGCCGTTAAGGCCGTTTATTTCAGCGGGGATATTTTTCCCGGCAGCAGCTGTCTGCAATGAAATAAAAATAATCAGCAGGGCGGTAAAACAATGGCGTAAAACAGCAGTCACGGTAATATCCTGATTAAGTTAAGGCGTACTTTTAAATGTCATATGAATAATTTTCAGTCCGACCAGACCGAGAATAATACCGGCGGTTTTATCAATCCAGAAGGCACAGCGGTTAAATTGCTGACGTACTGCGGGCCGGGTCAGAAGATACATAATCAGGCTGTCCCAGATTAATACGGCCATCACCATCCAGAGTGCAATACCGGTTTTAAATAGTGCGGAATTATCCTGACTTTCCAGCACAACAGTAAACAGACTTAAATAGAATAATAAATTCTTGGGATTTAACAGGCCGGAGGATAAACCGACCAGAAATTCTTTTTTGAACGTACTCTGCGGGTGTGTATTTTTATCTTCGGCTGCCTGTGCCATCAGAAAACGGTAATCAGATTTTTTTGCCCGTAATGCCTGCCATGCGATAAAGAGCAGGAATATTCCGCCGAACAGTTTAATCAGAATCATCAGCGTGACAGACTGGGCGAGGATAGCGCCTGCACCGGCCAGGCAGAGTACAATATACAGTGCATTGGCAGTGGCAATACCGGAGACAACACCAAATGCCACCCGTCTGCTGTTACGCAGGGTACTTTTTATAATCAGCAGAAAATCAGGCCCGGGGCTTATCAGAGCGATAAAGTGAGCGAGCGCCACAGCAAAAAAAATCATCATGATGATTATCCGGCACAGAAATGAAGTAATAAAAAAAACATATCACTGAACCGGGGATTGTCATACAGAAATATTGTCAGGGTGCACATAATGCGCGATAACATCGCCTGATGACGAATAGTTAAATATTAATGATGAATTAAAATAATCTGCTTTTTTACTATTCTTCTGGTTGTGACAGTAATAACGCGGATTGGCGATAACAGAAAAGAAACTGCGGAAAAAACACAATAACTCCTGATGATATAAGTCATCATTCTGTTATTTTCCGGCTTTACCTGATTATTGTGTTTTTAGCCGCCGGGAATTGGCGGTAATTTATCCTATGCCGGGTAAATAAGGATTGATAATATCGGGACTGTGTTCAGAACAATATGATGAGACCGATTATGAAAACCGCAATAAAACTAAGTGTATTAGGTTCTGCCGTATTATTAATGGCCGCCTGTGACAGTCTGGATCCGGACAGCACGAAAAATGAATTCTGGTACAGCAACCCGACTGACACCACACTGACCTTTAAAGTGGATGACAAAGAATACACCACCGAACCGGGTACCGCCGCGAAACTGAAATTATCACCGGGTATGCACAGCATTGAGAATGCGAAAGGTGAGAAACAGAATTTTATGGTGTATGACAATAACAGCGGCGGCATTATTAACCCGGATAATCACGTCTATTATATGTTGTCTGAAGTCTATGCGGTGGAAGGGCAGAGCGATCGCTTTAAACCTGCTCTGTATGATGTCACCATTAACGGCCATGATTTACAGATGCCGGTGCGCAGCAGCAATGCCACCCTGATTGACCACAATCTGTTTAATTGCAGTTACCCTGTCGGTACAGCGTTCCCGGAAGAGATTACCACCAGTAACCGCCAGTCTGTCGGCAATATTAAAACCAAATGTTTTGATAAGGCAGAACTGGTCGCCTATATCGCATCGGATTACGGTGAGAAATTACAACCGGTTGCGCCGGGTGATGAGCTGAAAGATTCCGTCAATATGACTTTCGATTACACCATTCCGGAGCCGCAGTTTAAAGATGCGGAAACACAGAAACAGGCGCTGAAATTAACCGGCCTGCTGAAGCAGATTAATGAATCTGATAATCCGGACATTCACGACAAGCTGAATAAAGAGATCCACCAGACCACCATGGATCTGGTATCCGCGTCTGCCGGGTCCGCATCATCCAATACGGTGGCGGAAAATGAATATTACAACACATTTATCACGCAGACCGGCAATTTCCGCGCCTTCGGGGTTCTGCCGAAATAAGTGATTTTTCATTCAGTTCCTGAAAGGGCCGCATTATCACGCGGCCCTTTTTTATTAAAAATTTTAATGAAAAATAATGAGTTGCTGGTTTTATCAGCAACAAAAAATTAAACAATAAAGAGAGGGACATCAAATAAAAAAGGAGTATGATTTCAGGAGAGCCGTATTTTTCATCTGAAAACAGGCCGGTAGTATAAAAAAACAACATCAGGGTTAATCTGATGTAAATAATAGTTTAAAACACACTTTATTACGTAACATCTGTTACGGAATCCTTTATCTGCAACAAAGTAATGGCGGAATAATGTACGGTCCGCCCGGTAAAATAGCACATCACTATGTTAATAGCGGTGTATTTTATTGTTTATTTTGTTAAAGGCAGATGTCAGTTTTGTTCTGAACTCCCTCACTTTCTGCTCATGATTTTTTCTGCGGCCGTCAGGCTCAGAAGAAATTAATCAGATTTTTTAAAGTCTCCGGGGGATTAAGTACATCAGCATTATGGAGATAGTATGAAGTCAAGAAGTTTAACGACCTGGATTGTGGCTGCGTTATTTATCGGGGTGATTGTCGGCTTTGCGCTGAACAAACTGGCCACACCCGGGTTTAATCAGCAATATTCTGCTGATATCTCAGTGGTGACAGATATTTTCCTGCGACTCATTAAAATGATTATCGCGCCGCTGATCCTCTCCACACTGGTGGTGGGTATTGCAAAAATGGGGGATGCGCGGACACTTGGCCGGGTTTTCTCCAAAACGTTGTTTTTATTTGTCTGCGCTTCCTTTATTTCCATCACACTCGGGCTGGTGATTGTTAACCTGCTTAAACCGGGGGCGGGAATTAACTTTGTGGCACCGGCGGATACGGTGGTGGACAATGTGGCGACCGCCGCGTTTTCGGTGAAAAACTTTATCGCCCATCTGATCCCGACCAGTATCGTTGATGCTATGGCCCGCAATGAGATTTTGCAGATTGTTGTTTTCTCTATTTTTATGGGGATAGCGCTTTCCGCTATCGGTGAGAAAGGAAAGCCGATTCTGACACTGCTGGAGTCCGTGGTCAGCCTGATGCTGAAACTGACCGGCTATGTCATGCTGTTCGCCCCGCTGACGGTTTTTGCCGCCATTTCCGGTATGATCGCCGAGCGCGGGCTGGTGGTGCTGCTGGAAGCCGGTATTTTTATGGGTGAATTCTACCTGACGCTGGCAACATTATGGCTGGTGTTAATCGGTCTGGCGGTTCTGATCGTCGGACGTTGTATTCTGCGGCTGACCAAAGGGATCGCCGAACCGGCACTGCTGGCATTTACCACGTCCAGCTCTGAAGCGGCTTTCCCGGGCACGCTGAAGCAGCTCGAGCAGTTCGGGGTCTCCAATAAAATCGCCAGCTTTGTGCTGCCGATTGGTTACTCCTTTAACCTCGTCGGCTCTATGGCGTACTGTTCTTTTGCGGTTATCTTTATCGCCCAGGCCTGTAATATTGAGATTTCCATGGGGGATCAGATTACGATGCTGCTGATCCTGATGCTGACATCCAAAGGTATGGCCGGTGTGCCGCGTGCTTCGCTGGTGGTGATTGCCGCCACACTGACGCAGTTTAATATCCCGGAAGCCGGGCTAATTTTGCTGATGGGAGTCGATCCGTTCCTGGATATGGGCCGCTCCGCAACCAACGTGATGAGTAATGCGATGGGCGCGGCGATTGTCGGGCGCTGGGAAGGCGAGCATTACGGGGAAGGTTGTCACGGAAAACCGCCGGTAACGGTTGTTGAGATGGCAGAACCGGAGCCGCTGAAAAAAGCAGGCTGAAGAATCTATTCTATGTATGAAAAAAACACAGGTACGGATTTTTACCTGTGTTTTTTTATATCCGCAGTCTGCATCTCATGACCCGCTTAACACTTTTACATTTTCATCATTCTGTATTCCCGTATTAAGATCTCATTTTTTTTAAAATAAACTTTGGTTTTTTATTTTATAAATTTAATTCAATCATCAAATGTAACGATAATATGTTATTTTCTCATTTTGAAATCGTTAATTTATGGTTTATCGCTTTGTTTTTAAATGAATTTAATAATGGTATTAAAATGGTGTGATATGTGTCTGTTCCTTCACGAAATTCACCAACTTCTTCATTTTAATCATTTGTTTTCGTGCATAATAAGCCACCATAATCGGGACAGGTAATTTTATTTTTTAAATTGTGAGTCAATAGGTTCTTCATTTTTCTGATTTAATACGAGTGAATATAATGACAAATAAAACTTTTGAGTATCAGGAGCCATTCCCGTTATCGGAAGATAAAACGGACTATTATCTGCTGAGCAGGGAGCACGTTTCCACGGCGACATTTGAAGGCCGTGAGATGCTTAAGGTTGAACCTGAAGCGCTGACGCTGATTGCTCAGCAGGCCGTGCATGATGCCTCCTATTTCCTCCGTCCGGCACATCAGAAACAGGTTGCACAGATTTTAAGCGACCCTGAAGCCAGCGAAAACGACAAATATGTTGCGCTGCAACTGCTGCGCAATGCGGAAATCTCTGCCAAAGGGGTTCTGCCGAACTGTCAGGATACCGGCACCGCGACTATCGTGGCGAAAAAAGGCCAGCAGGTATGGACCGGCGTCAACGATGCGGAATGCTTATCCCGTGGTATTTACAACACATTCCAGCGTGAAAACCTGCGTTATTCACAGAACGCGGCGCTGGATATGTACACGGAAGTGAATACCGGCACCAACTTACCGGCACAGATTGATATCCTGGCCACCGAAGGCGCGGAATATCACTTCCTGTTTATCAACAAAGGCGGCGGCTCTGCCAATAAAACCGCGCTGTATCAGGAAACCAAGGCCATTCTGGAACATGATCGCCTGAAAGCATTCCTGATCGACAAAATGAAGTATCTCGGTACCACTGCCTGCCCGCCGTACCATATTGCATTTTGTATCGGCGGCACCTCACCGGAAATGAACCTGAAAACGGTGAAACTGGCCTCCACCAAATATTATGACAATCTGCCGGATACCGGTAATGAACTGGGACGCGCCTTCCGCGATCGTGAGCTGGAGCAGGAGCTGCTGGAAGCCACCCGTGAGTTTGGTTTCGGTGCCCAGTTCGGCGGTAAATATTTCGCCCATGATATCCGTGTGATCCGTCTGCCGCGTCACGGCGGTTCCTGCCCGATTGGTCTGGCACTGTCCTGTTCGTCTGACCGTAACATCAAAGGCAAGATCACCAAAGACGGGATCTGGCTGGAGAAACTGGAATACAATCCGGCAAGTTACATTCCGGAATCCATGCGTAAAGAGAATGAAAGCGACATGGTCAGTATCGATCTGAACCGGCCGATGGCGGAAATCCTCAAAGAGCTGAGCAAGTATCCGGTCTCCACCCGCGTCTCTCTCAGCGGCCCGCTCATCATTGCCCGTGATATCGCGCATATGAAACTGAAAGAGCGTCTGGACAGCGGACAGGGATTACCGCAGTATTTCAAAGATCATATGGTGTACTATGCGGGTCCGGCGAAAAAACCGGAAGACCTGGTCTCCGGCTCTCTCGGCCCGACCACCGGTAACCGGATGGATCCGTATGTGGACTTGTTCCAGTCGCAGGGCGGCAGTATGCTGATGCTGGCAAAAGGAAACCGCAGTCAGGCGGTGACCGATTCCTGTAAAGCACACGGCGGCTTCTATCTGGGCAGTATCGGCGGTTCTGCGGCAATTCTGGCTCAGGAATATGTGAAGAGCCTGGATATTCTGGAATACCCTGAACTGGGTATGGAAGCAGTCTGGAAAATGGAAGTGGAAGGGCTCCCGGCCTTTATCCTGGTGGATGACAAAGGGAATAACTTCTTCGAACAGGTTCAGACGAAAAAATGTGAGAAATGCGTGGCAGGCCAGCCTGCCTGAGCCAACACTTTCCCTGAGGAGTTTGCATGAGCGACGAACGTTATCAACAACGGCAACAGAAACTGAAAGAGCATGTCGACGGGCGCGTTGCCGCGGCTCAGAAGACCGGCGGGGTCCTGATGGTCTTCACCGGTAACGGGAAAGGGAAATCCACTGCGGCCTTTGGTACCGCGACACGCGCCGCCGGACACGGTATGAAAGTGGGCGTGGTGCAGTTTATCAAAGGCCAGTGGGAATGCGGCGAGCGCAATGTGCTGGAAAAACTGGGGGTTGAGTTCCATATCATGGCCACAGGTTTTACCTGGAACACGCAGGACAAAGAAGGTGATACCAAAGCGGCACAGGAAGTATGGCAGTTCGGCAAAGCGATGTTACAGGATCCGTCCTATGACCTCGTGGTGCTGGATGAACTGACTTACATGGTGCGCTACGGCTATATCGACCTGGATGAGATTATCAGTTACCTGAAAAATCGCCCTGAAAACCAGAGCGTGATTATTACCGGCCGGGGATGCCACCGCGATATCACTGATCTGGCAGACACCGTCAGTGAGCTGCGTCCGGTTAAACACGCGTTTGACAGTGGTATTCAGGCACAGAAAGGTATCGACTGGTAATTCATCCCGTAAATACAGTCTGTTATCACAATCGCTCCGTTTATACGGGGCGATTTTTTTTGCCGGTCCGGCAGCGCTGCGCTGTGTTTTTCGGAATAGACTGCTGGCAGCGGATGAACACAAATTGATATTTTCGCTGGTCGGAAAAAGACTCAGTAAAAAAAACGGAAGCGAAGATAATGAAATTAAAGACGAGCTCAGCCCTTGCGGTATCCGCTGTTGTTCTGGCCGGTTGCCAGAATATGAATTATGACACCCTGGCGCAGTCCGGCGGCCAGTTATTTCAGGCCGCAACCCTGACTGATGCGGATATGGTGAAACTGACTGACGGCGCCTGCAAAGAGATGGACGCCAAAAATAACATTGCACCGGCCTCCGGCAAATACGCGGCACGCATGGATAAAATCGCCAAATCATTAGGTTCCGATGTGAACGGCACAAAAGTGAATTACAAGGTCTATATGACCAATGAACCGAATGCCTGGGCGATGGCGAACGGTTGTGTCCGTGTTTACAGCGGTCTGATGGATATCATGAATGATAATGAAATCGAAGGTGTCCTGGGGCATGAATTAGGACACGTCGGCCTGGGTCACACCCGTAAAGCAATGCAGGTTGCCTATGCTGCGGTGGCGGCAAAAACCGCGGCGGGTTCAGCGGGCGGTCTGGCGTCTGAACTGAGTAATTCTCAGTTTGCTGATATGGGTATCAAACTGGTTAATGCGCAGTTCTCACAGCGTCAGGAAACGGAAGCGGACAATTATTCCTATGATCTGCTGAAAAAACGCGGCATTTCAACGGAAGGTCTGGCCACCGGGTTTGAAAAGCTTGCGAAAATGGATAAAGGGCAGAACAGCATATTTGATTCTCACCCGCCGACCGCAGAGCGCGCAGAGAATATCCGCAATCGGATCGCGGCAGATAAACAGTAAGTATTCCGGATAATAAAAAAGGTGGCTCAGCCACCTTTTTTATTAAGACAGAATCAGTTCTTTTTCCCGCGATTTCTCGTGGATCCAGTCACTGAATTTCCGCAGGTTGAGTGATCCTTTCTTGTCCTCTTTATAGGTGAGAACAAAGCGGTTGCCGGTGCTCATCGGCAGGTCGCACGGGATCACCAGATCGCCGTTTTCCAGATCTTTCTGGATGGCAAAACGCGGCAGCAGCGCCACACCGAGATTTGAGCGGATGGCGGAGATCAGCATCGAAAGCAGATCAAAGCGCGGACCGACCCGGGTTTTCGGGTTGTGAATGCCCGAGAGCTGGAACCAGTCACTCCAGGCATCGAGGCGGGTGGTCTGATGCAGCAGAGTAAACTCTTCCAGCACCTGGCTGGTGGTGAGTTTGATACTGTCATCCCGCCACAGCATGCGGCTGCAGACCGGTACCAGCTCTTCCTCAAACAGATATTCAAAATCCGGCCACGGATTACAGAAATCCTCACGCATGATTGCCGCATCGTATTTCAGGCTGGTAAAGTCCGCCGGTGTGGTTAATGCGCTGATACTTAATGCGATTTCCGGATGTTTCTCACGGAAGCTCTGCAGGTTCGGGATCAGCCAGTGTGTGCTGAAGGTCGGTGTTACCGCCAGCTCAAACAGCTGCTGTGATGACTGCCAGGACATAATATCCTGGGTGTCTTTTTCCAGCTTATCCAGTGTGTCATGCACCAGCCCGAGGTAATGCTTTCCGGCATCACTGAGGAAAATACGTTTGCGGACGTGATGAAACAGCGACACATTCAGAAATTCTTCCAGCGCGGCGATCTGACGGAAAACCGCACTCTGGGTCAGTGATAACTCTTCCGCTGCCCGGGTGTAGCTCTCATACTGCGCAACAGCTTCGAAGGTGATCAGTAAATCCGTTTTCGGGATCTTCTTTCGCATGGCGTTTTACTCCCTAAAAATATAATCCATTTTACCGGGTGGGGGATGGCGGCAGAGTGAAACCACTCCCGGCCTGATGCCCCATATGACAATACATGCTGCATGCGGCATTAATAACGGACATGGCTAATGCCGCGCCGCTGCCTTCACCCAGCCGGAGATCCAAATATAAGAAAGGTTTCAGACCGAGCTGCTCAAGCGCGATACCCGCGCCTTTCTCGGCGGAAAAGTGGGACGGGATCAGATAGTCCCGGACAGCAGGGGCCAGACGGCAGGCCGCGATGGCGCAGGCGTAAGATAAAAAGCCGTCGAGCACGACAGGAATGCCGCAGGCTGCGGCACCCAGAATCACACCGGTCATCCCGGTCAGATCATACCCGCCGACTTTGGCGAGCACATCAATAGCATCAGCAGGATCCGGCTTGTTCAGCGCGATAGCCTGTCTGACGATCGCTTCTTTGTGTGAGACGCGATCCAGCGGCAGATTGGCACCGATGCCGACGGTATCATGCGGATCAAGCCCGCACAGGACGCTGATCATCGCAGACGCCGGGGTGGTATTGGCGATCCCCAGTTCTCCGGTGCCGACAACGCGGATCCCGGCGGCAACCCGCTGTTTTACCAGCTCAGCACTGGCGACCAGCAGATGCTCCGCATCGGCGTAAGACATTGCCGGGCCTTTGGCGATATTGCCGCAGCCGCGTGCCAGTTTCAGGGAAATCATGTCATCGATAGGATCGCAGTCAATGCCGATATCCACCGGCAGTACGCTGGTGCCGTTGCTGCGGGCAACCGCGCAGACACCGGTCAGCTGTTTCTGGATATTGCGGGCCTGGATAGCGGTGACTTCCTGCGGGGTGACGGCGACACCTTCTGCAAATACGCCGTGATCCGCACACATCACAATAATTTCTTTCGGCAGATTATCCGGATGGTCAATCCCCGGCATTCCGGCAAGATGTACCGCCAGATCTTCCAGGCGGCCGAGACTGCGCGGCGGCTTGGCCAATCCGTTGATATGCTGCTCTGCCGCCTGCATGGCCGCGTGATCCAGAGGCGGGATCGCACGGATCAGGTCTTTCAGTGTTGTCATTGTTTTTATGCTCACATTATATTTTTATAATCAAACAACAGGCGTAAAGCGTGATCGCCCGTTAAACACAGCTAACGTCATAAATCCGTCGCGGCATTCCGCCACACTGTAACTGTCCTGTTCACAGGGGAACTGCCACATGGCCTCTGCGGGCAGGCCGAACCAGCGGGTGATGATAAGCCCGAGCACGCCCTTATGGGCGACAATCAGCCGGGTTGCCGGGGTTTCTGATGCTTCCCGGCGCAGTTCATCCGCCACCGCCTGAACCCTCGCCGCAAACTGCGGGAACGGCTCGCCGCCGGTCGGTGCGGCATGCAGCCAGTCATTCATCCAGGTCTCCCAGTCTGCCGGGTAACGGGCGGCAATCTCACTGTAATGCTGCATTTCCCACTCGCCGAAGTGCATTTCATTGAGGCGCGGGTCGCAGTGATAGTGATGAGTTTCCGGGGCACGGATATATTCCGCCGTCTGTTTTGCCCGCTGCAATTCACTGATCAGTATAGTATCTATCTGAATATCACGCAGATAAGCGGCCACGCTGGCGGCCTGGCGGTGGCCGTGTTCCGTCAGCGGTAAATCGGTGCTGCCGTAGAACAAACCGTCTTTGTTCCCGGCGGTTTCCCCGTGGCGGACAAGAATAAAGCGGCTGATACTCATCCGCTTACACCCAGAACAGCGCGAGCAGGAAGATAATTTCCCCGCACTCTTCAGCGGCACCGAGTGTGTCTCCGGTTTGTCCGCCGAGGTGATGGCGGAAATAACGCCCCAGCCCGTAAATAATAAAGGCGGTGATAATCAGTGCGCCGAGGGCTTTCATTCCGCCCGCTACTGTGACAATCACCGCGCCGGTGGCGAGGGTGATGACAAACTGGCGCAGAGTGATACGGCCGATATAAATATTGCCCATGCCTTCCCCTTCGCGGGCGTAGCGCTGGTTGTACATTACCAGTGACATACAGGTGCGGCCTGCGACCGGAGCGCAAATCAGCAATCCGGCAGCGGCGGTCAGGGAAAGGGAAGAGGAGGCGAGAAGCTCATACGCGGCAGCGGATTTTGCCATCAGGGCAAAAATCAGTGCCAGACAGCCATGCGTACCGATGCGGCTGTCGCGCATGATCTCCAGCATTCTTTCGCGTTTGCGGGCGGAGAAAATACCGTCACAGGTATCTGCCAGACCATCGAGGTGAAAACCGCCGGTGATCAGGATCAGTGCCAGCACATAGCCCAGCGCGGCGATCAGCGGACTGTGAGCCGCCTGCGCAATCCACACCGTCAGCAGCACCGCAATGATCCCGGCAATCAGTCCGACCACCGGAAAAAACGGAACACCGCGGCCGTACTGCTGAAACTCCGTGCCTTCACTCCAGCGCTGCGGCACCGGAATGCGGGTAATAAACTGGAGTGTCGCCCACAGGTATTTCAGGTTCATTTGATCTGAACTCCGATCCCGGAGACCACCAGCCAGACCTGTTCGGCCTGACGGGCGAGTTTCTGATTAATACGTCCGGCGATATCGACAAAATGACGCGCCAGCCGGTTTTCCGGTGTGATGCTCATGCCCAGTTCGTTGGTGACGATATACACCGGGCACTCACTCTCTTTGCAGGCATCAATAATATGATCGATTTCGCTGTTGATACCGATCTCCAGCTGCGCGTAATCGAGCGTGTCCGGATCCGCGCCGCCCGAGGCATCATAAAGCAGATTGGCAATCAGCGTAGTGATACATTCCAGCATCACTCCCTCGCCCGGTTTGCGTTCATAACGGATAGCACGGGCAATGTTTTTAAAACCTTCCCACGTACGCCAGTGCTGCGGGCGATCGGCCTTATGGCGTGCCACGCGGGCGGCCATTTCATCATCCGTCACCACTGAGGTAGCGATATAGAGCGCACTGTGACAGCGGTTATCCACCAGTTCTTCAGCAAAACTGCTTTTACCGCTGCGGGCGCCGCCGGTAATTAAAATCATGCTGTTTTCTCCTTGTGTGCACGCATCAGACGGCAGATTTCATCAATATTGAGGTGTTCCCGCATCTGCTGCGCCAGAATATTAAACTGCTGTTCTTTATGCAGCGTATAGTCAAACGTGCTTTCCGGCAGCGGCTCCAGCCCTTTCTTTTTCCGCAGCTGATTGAGCAGCGGACGGGTGAAATTGTTGCGGTCAAAAATGCCGTGCAGATAAGAGCCCATCACACTGCCATCCGGGCTGACCGCGCCGTCAGCATGGTTGCACGGCTCGCGGTTTTTCTCATGCATCTGCGCAAACGGGATGGCATCCGCACCGGTTTCGGATACACCCATGTGGATCTCATAGCCGCTGATTGGTTCACCCTGACAGACAGACCAGATCCCCGGCAGTGCGCCGCACACGGTTCCGGCGGTTTGGGTGGTATTTTTTTCCGGTGAAAAGCGGGTGGTGATATCGAGCAGCCCCAGTCCCGGCAGATCAGATAATCCGGATTCGACATCATCATAAATATGTTTACCGAGGATCTGATAGCCGCCGCAGATCCCGGCAACCGGTGTACCCTGTGCATGGCGGGTGAGAATGGCTTTATCCATTCCTTTCTGACGCAGCCACAGCAGGTCACCGAGGGTATTTTTACTGCCCGGGATAATCAGCAGATCCGGTTCACCGACCAGCAGCGGGTCTGATTCATAACGCAGACGGACATCCGGCTGGGCGGCAAGGGCATTGAAATCGGTGAAGTTGGCAATGTGCGGCAGCTGAACCACCACAATATCCAGCACTTCCTCCGTTTTGCCGTCATATTTGCCGACCTGTAACGCCACGCCGTCCTCATCTTCCAGATCCACATCCAGCCACGGCAGCACGCCGAGCACCGGAACGTTGGTCAGATCTTCGATTTGTTTAATGCCCGGCATCAGCAGGGCGACATCACCGCGGAATTTATTGATGATCACACCGATCACCCTGGCGCGTTCGTCGTCTGTCAGCAGGGCGAGTGTGCCGTAAATCGAGGCGAACACACCACCGCGATCGATATCCGCCACCAGGATCACCGGTGCGTCTATCATCTCCGCCATGCCCATATTCACAATGTCGCCGTCGCGCAGATTGATCTCCGCCGGGCTGCCCGCACCTTCCAGCACAATGATGTCGTGCTCAGAAGCCAGGTCATTGTAAACATCGCGGATCATGGCTTTCAGCTGTGGTTTGTAGAGGTGATACTCCGCCGCATCCATATTCTGCGCGACTTTCCCCATCAGGATAACCTGGGATTTGCGGTCAGAGGTCGGTTTGAGCAGAACCGGGTTCATGCGCACATCCGGTTCGGTACCGGCAGCTTCCGCCTGAAAGATCTGCGCCCGGCCCATCTCTTTGCCGTCACGGGTGATCCCCGAGTTCAGTGCCATATTCTGTGATTTGAACGGCGCGCAGTGATAGCCGTCCTGAGAAAAAATCCGGCAGAATCCGGCAACTAATACACTTTTTCCGACATCGGAAGCAGTACCCTGGATCATCAGTGAAAATGTCATGCCATTACCTCGTGTGTTCCGGCGGCGGGAGTTGTCTGCTGCTGCAATTGTGCAAACAGCGCCTGTTCAGTTTTGCACAGCGGCAGTCCGGTTTCGCAGTGGAGTTTGACCAGCCACGGCTGTTCCAGCCCGGCGGCGGTGATCATCTCTTTTTGCAGGAAAACGGACTCCGGCGTGCCGTGGCCGCACACTTCGCCGTGCGACATCACGTAAATACCATCACAGACCTGATAAATCAGATCAATGTCATGGCTGGAAATCACAATGTGTTTACCGGCGGCGGCAATACGGGCCAGCAGGTCGATCATCTGCTGACGTCCGGCAGGATCCAGCCCGGCCGTCGGTTCATCGAGCAGCAGATAATCTGACTGCATCACCAGCGCCCCGGCGATCGCCACGCGTTTTTTCTGGCCGAAGCTCAGATGCTGCACCGGTTTGTCTCGGAAGGCGAGCGCATCCACCAGACGCAGTGCCTCATCAGTGCGGCGTTTGATTTCATCCTCTTCCACGCCGAGATTACGCAGGGCGAAAGCGATATCACTGTCCACATCTGTGTAGAAAATCTGCATATCCGGATCCTGAAAAACGGTCACCACATGCTGACGCAATTCCAGCAGGGATTTTTTGTCGTATTTCAGCGGATTACCCCGCCAGTTCACCTGACCGTCCTGTGGTTTCAGAATACCGGACAGGTTCATAAACAGGGTGGATTTTCCGCAGCCGTTGGCACCGATAATCCCGGTGACCTGGTGTGCGCCGAAATCCATCGTCAGGTTTTTCAGGATATTATCGTCCTGATAGCGGAATGTGAGACCGCTGACCGATAATTGCGGATGATGATTCATAGATGGAAATCTCCCCGATAGAGCTTCACATTCAGTGCGACGGACATTTGCTGATAGCGCATCATCACGCGGGAAAACAGCATGGTGACCAGCATCGCCAGTGAGCGGTAGCCGGTGCGCAGGTTGCGGTAGCCGAAGCGCAGGGATTGTGCGTGATAAATGGTGGCGGCTTCTTCCAGAAAGATAAAGATAAAGCGCCAGGTCAGCAGGATCTGCTCGATCAGCACCAGCGGCAGGTGGCCGCGTTTCATCAGTTTAATCAGCTGCTCAAACGGCATATTGAGCATAAACCAGAAGGTGGCAGCGAGAGCCGCCATGCTGCGCCAGAAGGTCTGATTGGCAGTTGTCAGACCGGCGGGATCAAGGCCAACCCAGTACTGACCAATCTGAATGCCCCACAGCAGAGTGTCCGGTGTGCGGGCAAATGAGATAATAATGGCCACCAGACCCACCGCCAGAAAACTGAACGGGATCAGCAGCCATTTAAGATAGCGGAGCGGCGATACCCGCAGTAACCAGCAGGTAAACGCCGCAATACACAGCAATAAAGCCGCCTGGCCTGCCGGCGGCAGGCTCATGGCCAGAACCATCATCACGACCCAGAAGACAAACTTCATCCCCGGGTCACGCTGACGCCAGCGGCTTTGATAACTCAGCGCATCAAGGCTTTGCATTTTTCCGGCCGCTGCGGTAGTAACCGAGCACGTAGAAAATCACTGCAGTGCCCAGACAGCCCTGTAATGTAAACAGCAGACTTTCGATTTCACCACTGGCCGGTTCGTACAGAGACTCAAACCAGGGCTCATAATCCGGCGCGATGGCCAGGATCTGCTGCTCAGCCTGATCGTCTGAACCGCCGTATTCACCGCCATGATCGATAAAGAACGGGATGATAAAAATCGCAACAGTCAGAAACAGTAAAATCAGTGTCTTTTTCATGCCCGCACCTCGTTACCCACCAGGTTACGTTTCACCAGCTGATCGTAGACCAGTACCGTCAGCAGACCTTCCGCAATCGCAATCGGTACCTGGGTCAGACAGAAGATACCCATGAATTTCAGGATCGCCGCACCCATCCCCATCTGCGGATCCGGGAAAGCAACACCGAGCTGCACCGAGGTGACAAAATAGGTGGTTAAATCCGCTATCACCGCGACAAGGAAGACGCAGACATCCTTACGCCAGCCCAGTTTGATGGTGAAACGCCAGACCAGATAACCGACAATCGGTCCGATAACCGCCATCGACATGCCGTTGGCACCGAGGGTGGTCAGGCCGCCGTGTGCCAGCAGCAATGCCTGGAACAGCAGCACGATGGAGCCGAGCACGGCCACCACGGATGGTCCGAACAGGATCACCGCCAGCGCCACCCCGGTAGGGTGAGAGCAGCTGCCGGTCACCGACGGGATCTTCAGCGCGGAAAGCACAAAGATAAAGGCGCCGCACAGTGCCAGCAGAACTTTCTGGTTGGCATCTTCCTGAACAATCGCTTTTAGGCGGACAATCCCCGCGCCGAGGAACGGCAGGAAAATCAGCCACCAGGCAATCGCCCACATCGGCGGTAAAAAGCCTTCCATGATATGCATGGCAAAGGCTTCCTGGGGTGCAATCATCAGCAGAATAGTGACGGCGGCACCGGTTAACGAGAACTGCGTGAGTTTCTGTTGCATAACAACCTCACCGAATTATTTCCGGGTTTTATTAATTAATACCGTTGAGAAATAAGGCAGTGTCTGTTCGTCGTCGATCTCATCCAGGCGCCGCCAGCACTGTTCAGTTTCCAGTGTGGCATCGGCCATCAGGATGGCATGATCAAACAAATCATGGCGGCGGAGCAGATCGCGTACCTGTTGTAAACGACCATAGACTTTCATTAAAACAATGCATTCATGATGCGTGATCGCATGCTCCAGCTCTTCGGGAGATGCGGTACACGACATGACAGCAAGGCTCTGGTTTTCCATTGCCAGCGGGACAACGGCCCGTGACGCGATAGCCGCAAACGAGGTCACGCCCGGAATCACTTCCAGCCATGGCTGATTGCCGATACGCTCCAGCAGGGAAACCCAGGTACTGAACAGCATGGAATCCCCCAGGGTGATAAAGCCGACTTTTTTACCGTCAGCCACATCCTCCTGAATCGCTTTCGCGACATCATCCCAGACTGCTTCTTTCGCTTCCTGAGGTGCTTTCATCAGGAAGTGATAGGTTTTCACCGTGGTGTTACCGGTGATATACGGGGCGACAATGGTATGTGCCAGGCTCGGGGCATCTTTCTTACCGGCCGGGGCATACAGGATATCCAGCTCGCTGATAATCCGTGCGCCGCGTACCGTGATAAGGTCACTGGCACCGGGACCGGTGCCGATAGCGTAAAGTCTGCCCTGTGGTTTTTCTGTTTGCTGACTCATGTGCGGATATTACTCCCCGTTATCCATTGTCTGCGCCAGGTGTTCGACAAACATCTGACGGATCATATTGTTCTCACCCATGCCCTGTAACCATGCGGTAGCCTCGATTCCGGCCTGTTCCAGCTGTGTTTTCCAGGAGTCTTCCTCATCGGAGGCCATATCATTGATGGCATGGTCACCGGCGACCAGCATCAGCGGCATCAGATGCACTTTGCGGACATTTTCTGCTTTCAGGCCTTTAATAATCAGGTCGATTTCCGGATAGCTTTCCACCGCGCCGACACGTGCCGGGAAGCCGCTGCCGGTCATCATGTGATCCAGGCAGGCATAAGCGGAGAAGGCATGGTGAGTGGCACCGTGACCCATAAAGACCACGCGCTCATCTTCTTTCAGTTCCGGCATCTGAGAGTGCAGGGCATCAATCAGGAGGGAATAATCCTCAAAACTGCTCAGCAGCGGTTTGCCCACGCGCAGATAGCGGAAAAACGGACGGTATTTTTCAACCTGGCCGACAATCTTTTCGTATTCGTCCCCGTTAATCACATGCAGTGACTGGATAGCCACATCCTCATAACCCTGCTCGTGCAGATGGCGTAATGCCTCTTCAGGGTTATTGATATGCAGGTTATCGCGCTCTTTTAATTTGCGGATAATCATGCCGGAGGTGAAGGCGCGGAAAAAATCACGGCCGGGGAACGCTGCCGCAAGCTGCTTTTCACAGCTTTCGATATTTTTTTCACGGGTTTCCGCGTAACTGGTGCCGAAACTAATCACTAATAACGCTTTTTTCATCTCATAACCTCAGTAAATCAACAGACAGAAAAACGGGATGTCAGATACTGCTCTACCCCGCAAAGATCCTGCAATTCAGTCACATCACCGGACACCCGGGTCTGCGGGCGTACCACGACAATGCAGGGAATTCCCAGTGCCAGACAGGGGGCGACTTTCTCACTGAATCCGCCCTGTGTGCCGGACTCTTTGGTGATCACCACATCCGCACCGCAGTAGCGGTAAAACGCTTCATTAAACTCCGCCGAAAACGGCCCTTTGAGGGCAAAAATCTGGTCAATGGTCATCCCGTAAGATTCGCACTGCGCCAGCACCTCCTGTGTCGGCAGTACCCGCGCCAGCACGGTTTTTCCCGGCAGACGGGCAATATAATCCGCCAACTGTTTGCTGCCGGTTGTCAGCAAAATCCGCTGACCGAGTGTCATGGCAATCTCACAGGCATTGTCAATGGAGTCCGTTTTGTAAATCAGTGGGTTATCAACCGCGTCAATATCACTCGGGCGGTTATAACGCACCAGCGGAATACCCAGCTCACGCTGCACCTGCAAAATAGTGTCGCTGAGCACGGCGGCGTAAGGATGCGAGAGATCCGCCAGCAGGCGGATCCCGTGACAGCGGCAGTATTCCGCCATCGCCTGTGCATCCATCCGGCCTTCCCGGATCTCACCCTGTAATCCGGCTGCCTGCTGACGGCCTGCGGCGGTGGCGACCGAGAGCCGGTAACGGACCCCCTGTGCATCTAGGCGCTCACAAAGCAGGCGGGCATCACTGGTCCCGCCGAAAATCAGCAGTCTGCCGTCATTCACAGTTTGTATCCCCGTGGTGTGATCATCAGGTCATCACTGATATAGGTGGATTTATTGCCGACAATCACCAGGCTGGTCATGTCCACACGGTCATATTCCATCTCACCGAAGGTGGTGATCCATTTCTCTTCTTTCTTACGGGCAGCAGCTTTTACCACGCCGATCGGGGTGGTGGCGGCTTTGAACGGTGCCATCAGTTCAAAGGCACGGGCCAGATGACCTTCGCGGCCCAGGCTGCGCGGATTATAGAAACAGATAACAAAATCGGCTTCGGCGGCGGCTTTGATGCGTTTCTCAATCACCTCCCACGGCGTGAGCAGGTCGCTCAGGCTGATATGGCAGAAGTCGTGCATCAGTGGCGCACCGAGCAGAGACGCGGCGGCGATACTGGCGGTAATACCCGGTACCACACGCACCTGAATATCGCGCTTCTCTTTGGTGACGATTTCGAGGATAAGCCCGGCCATGCCGTAAATCCCGGCGTCACCGCTGCACACCATCGCGACGTTTTTCCCTTCCTGTGCAAGCTCAATGGCCAGATGGCAGCGTTCGATCTCTTTGCGCATGCCGGTTTTGATCACTTCTTTGTCGCCCACCAGAGGTTTCACCAGATGGGTATAGGTTTTATACCCGACGACCACTTCCGCTTCTTTCAGTGCGGTGACGGCTTCTTCGGTCATCATGGCTTCACTGCCGGGGCCAATGCCTATAACGGTTAACATACTGTTTCTGCTCCTAACGTAATGGTGATCCCCCGGGTCTTACAGGTTTGCCCTATCAGACAGCCTTTGCTCATCAGCCAGGCGACCGGCCGGGATACACTCCCGACACCCGTGGTTTTTTTAACAAATTCTGATTCGGGGAACTGTGCCGCCACAGGGGCAAGCTCCTCAGCACTGAATACGGTAAACGGCACCTGATAGCGGGCAGCGAGCGCCAGCAGGGCGGGCTCCTGTGCTTTCAGGGTAATACTGCCGATAGCGCGGACGGCTTCCGGCAGCAGATTGTTCTCAGCCAGCTGTTCAGCAAACAGCTGCTGAACCTCGTCTGCCCCGGTATCTCTGCGGCAGCCCATACCGGCAATAATCCGGCGCGGGATCAGTTTATACACCGGCACCGGCAGCATAACTTCCTCGCGGCGGTAACTGACACACACCAGCGCATCCAGTTCCGGCAGAGTGCGCAGATCCGCCACCGGGATAAGCCCCGGTAAGGCATATTTATCCTGCTCCGCCGCCATATCAGGATGCCACCAGATGCCGATACGATCCCCGCTGACCATCATCTGGTTCAGGGTTTTGACGGTGGCGCGGAAATCGGTGAACGTGGCATTCATCTCCTGCGCCAGCAGATCAAAACTGGTGACCTGATTGACATCGGTTGCGGTGGTGATCACCGCCTGTCCGCCGATCCGGCCCGCCAGCCAGGTGGCCAGCTCATTGGCACCGCCGAGATGGCCGGAGAGCAGACTGATCACATGCTGTCCTTTCTCATCCATCACGATCACGGCCGGGTCACTCATTTTGTCCTGAATCACCGGTGCCAGTACCCGTACGGTAATGCCGGTCGCGCCGATGACAATCAGGGCGTCATTCTCTGCAAATGCCTGCTGTAAGGTGGCGGCAAAGCCGTCACGGAACGGCTCAAAGCCATCCGACACCAGTTTTTCGCTGGTGTAACAGGTCACCGGCAGCAGCGGGCGGATTTTTTCCGCCAGCGCTTTGCCGCCCGGTGTCAGGCAAAACAGCGCAATGCGCTTACCGCGAGGCTTTGCGGTACTCATGGCTGAAGCCTGCATCATACAGTTTTGAATAGTGATACTCGTCGCCGAGGAACGGACCGACCAGAATCAGTGCGGTTTTGCGGATTTTTGCTTCGCGCACGGCGACGGTGATTTCCGCCAGTGTGCTGCGCAGCACCTGACAATCCGGCCAGGTCGCCTTATATACCACGGCAACCGGGGTGGTTTCCGGATAACCGCCTTCGGTCAGTTGCTCCACCACGCCTTTGATATCCTGAACTGACAGGAAAATCGCCATTGAGGTCTGGTGAGCGGCAAAGCTGCGCAGACTCTCTTTCGGCGGCATCGGTGTGCGCCCTTCGATACGGGTGATAATCAGGCTCTGGGACACTTCCGGTACGGTGTATTCCACACCCAGTTCGGCTGCGGCACCGAGGAAGGAACTGACGCCCGGGATCGCGCTGAAGCCGATATTGTGTTCTGCCAGCACTTCGCCCTGTTCACGGATAGAGCCGTACAGGGAGAGGTCGCCGGTTTGCAGACGCACCACCAGTTTGTGGCTTTTCACGCCGTCAACCATCACGGTGATGATGTCGTCGAGGGTCATGGCGGCGCTGTCGTAGCTTTCGACGCCGTCTTTGCAGTAGTCCAGCAGATCAGTATTGATAAGCGAACCGGCATAAATGACGATGTCAGCCTGTTGTAAAATACGGTAGCCTTTCAGGGTGATAAGACTGATATCCCCGGGACCGGCTCCGACAAACCAGACTTTCTGACGGTCAAACTGTTCAGCCACAACGCGCCTCCTTACGGCAGGAAATAAGATAGGTAGGATTATTCGGTTTAAAATAATAACTGTGTCCGAGCGCGGTCATATTTCCGGCCTGTAATTCACAGCAGTCCAGTTCGCTCACCGCACACTGTTTCAGGTGCGCAATGGCTTGTGTCAGGTTATCCAGCAGGATAAAGGTCATCACCAGGGTGCCGTCGCTGTGCAGATGATCGAGAGACCAGTCGATAATCTCCGTGAGATTTCCGCCGGTACCGCCGACAAACACGGCATCTGCTTTTTCAGCCAGTTCCACCGGCGCATATGCGTCAATCACGCGGATCTGCGGGCAGCGGAAGTGACGGCAGTTCTCTTTGATAAGCGCAATGGCTTCCGGTTTTTTCTCGATGGCAATAATCTCAAGCGCCGGGTGGCTGAGTGCCGCTTCAATTGAAACACTGCCGGTGCCCGCACCCACATCAATCAGGCACTGCGCACCCTGTAAATCCAGCCGTGACAGGGCGAGTGCCCGTACCGGCTCTTTGGTCATCGGGATCTGTTGTCCGCGCAGAAACAGTTCGTCTTTCATCAGGCCACACTGCCTTGTTTATCAATTAACACCACATTCATGTCGTAATCCCCGCTGACATCGTCCGCATTGAGGATAGTGATCCGTTCATTACGGCCGGAGAGGTTTTCTCCGATGATCATCCGCCGGGTCTGGCCGCGCTGAAGGATTTCGGCGGCAATTTCTTTCGGGCCGATCTTACTGTCCGTCACCATACCGATACGCTCATGGGCGAGCAGCCAGTCAAAATCCGGGCTGCGGTTGTGGCTGCTGGTGAGATAAATATCATTCATATCCATTCCCGCCCGGGAACACAGGTATTGTACGGAACTGATGCCCGGCACTATCTGAACCTGCTCCGGCGCGAAGGTTTCGCTGATGCGTTTGCCGATGCCGAAAAACATCGGATCACCGGAAGCCAGAATAACAATGCGGCGATCAAGACGCTCTGCTATCCAGTGCATCAGGCCGCTGATATCCGCATCAATGACACGGGTTTCGGTGGTCAGCCCGGCAAATTCATCCAGATGGCGCTGACCGCCGATTAAAATATCCGCCCCGGAAATCACATCCGCTGCCCGCCGGGTCAGATACGCTTCTGAGCCGGGGCCCACGCCTGTCACATAAATCATCGGAATCCCTCCGTTATGGCGCTGAGCGGCCGGTTGGTCCCCAGCACCTGATTATCAAACGAGAACAGAATGGCATCACAGTGCGGCGGCTCATCGGAGAAACGCAGCATCTGATTAATCCGGTCACAGATTTTTTCCGCGATCCGCGGATAGACCGCCTGCCAGCCTTGTGCGTTAATCAGTTCAATCGCCGCTTCGGTGGTGGTGCAGCCGTCCACTTCCTGTAATAAAGAGAGCGGGGCGCCGATTAGGGCGAGATTGGCGATCAGGGTTTCCATCCGCGCATCCGCAATATGGCTGTGGGTGTGGAAAATGCCTGCCGCGATTTTGACCAGTTTGCCGAAGTGCCCGAGGATCACCACCTGCTCAAACTTCAGTCGTGTGGCTTCCTGCAGCATATAGCCGACAAAGTTACTCATAGTGACGACATACGTGCCGTCCAGCCCGAGCTGTTCGCTGACAAACCGTTCGCCGTGGTTACCCGGCACCAGGAAAACGCGGGTCATGCCCTGGGCGCGTTTCATTTCCAGCTCGATGGAGAGGGAGCGTTTCCAGCTCTCTTCCGACATCGGCGTGACAATGCCGCTGGTGCCGATAACGGAAATTCCGCCGAGAATACCGAGACGGCCGTTATAGGTTTTCTTCGCCCGCTCTTCCCCTTCCGGGGCAAAAATGGTGATATCCGCCCCCCGGTTCGGGCCGATGACTTCGCGGACCGCCGCTTCAATAGTCTGACGCGGGGTTTTGTTGATCGCCGCGTCACCGATAGGCAGACCAACGCCGACCTTCGTCACCCGGCCGACACCTTCGCCGCCGTCCAGGGTGATAATGCCGCTGTCATTAACCGCGACACGGGCGAAAATCAGCATGCCGTGGGTGGCATCAATATCGTCGCCGCCATCTTTGCGGATAGCGGCAGTGGCGGATTGTCCGCAAATCA
Organism: Morganella sp. B601; assembly: GCF_051172335.1. Classification (NCBI taxonomy): domain Bacteria; kingdom Pseudomonadati; phylum Pseudomonadota; class Gammaproteobacteria; order Enterobacterales; family Morganellaceae; genus Morganella; species Morganella sp. B601. The sequence goes on along the minus strand of NZ_JBPIZE010000005.1, from coordinate 344,832 downwards.
GCGGATCTTCCACATTCAGGTTCAGCGTCACGCCGGACGGTGTGACAATCGAAACCTGCTGAATCACTTCCTGACGCAACACCATCAGCGCCGCCACTTTGGCGGCAGCGGTGGCACAGGAGCCGGTGGTATACCCCTTGCGCAGTGCCTTGCCTTTGTGCCAGACGACGCCGGTGCCGTTATCGTCAGGTACTGTGGTGTTTTCCTGCGTCATGATTACGCCTCCGGCATCCGGTAAAGGATGGCGTTGATAATCGCGGCGGCCACGTTACTGCCGCCTTTGCGGCCGAGCGCGGCGATACACGGCAGTGAACTTTCCGCCAGCGCATCTTTGGATTCTGCCGCGCCGACAAAACCGACCGGCACGCCGACAACGGCAACCGGTTTTTCTGCGTGTTCCAGCACGCGGAACAGAGCGGTCGGGGCATTGCCGAAGACAAAAATTTTCTCACCCGGCTCCTGCATGGCGATATCCACGGCGGCCATAGAGCGGGTCATCTGCTGCTCTTTGGCGGCAGCGACCACACGCGGGTCGCTGACATAGCAGCGGCACTCTGAGCCGTATTTCGTCAGGCGGGTTTTGTTGATCCCGGACAGCGCCATGGTGGTATCGGTATAAATAGTGCAGCCGCGCATAATGCCGTCACGGAGGATTTCAATCACACCGTCAGAAAAATGCAGGATATCCAGCCAGTCAAAATCGGCAGTGGTATGGATAGCGCGTTTGATAATTGCCGCGTGATCATCACTGACGAAACGGTATTCCGGCCGTGTTTCGCGGATAATGTCATCAATGATCAGAAAACTGTTTTTTTCGATTTCCTGCGGCTGCTGTATGTAACTCATATTTTTCCCTTACAAAATCCACTGTGCCAGAAGATGAATGACGGCGAACAGCGCCAGTGCGGCGGCGGAGGCAACCCACATCAGCCGGATGGTGCTGAGAATATCGTCTGCATTGATGTCGCGGGTGTTGTCACCGATCCACGGTTTATCCACCAGCTGACCGAAATAGGTATTCGGCCCGCCCAGCTGCACACCGAGTGCGCCGGCGACGGTCGCTTCGGACCAGCCGCTGTTCGGGCTGCGGTGATTGGCGTGATCACGTAACCCGGTGCGGAAAGCCTCACGGTAACGGTATTTCAGAACAAAGGCGGCGAAGGTGAACAGCAGCCAGCTCAGACGCGCCGGGATATAGTTGGCGACATCATCCGCACGGGCGGAAAACATCCCGATATCGCCGTACTTTTCATTTTTATAGCCGACCATCGAGTCAAGGGTATTCACCGCTTTATAGGCCATCGCCAGCGGCGCACCACCCAGTAATAAGAAGAACAGCGGGGCTATCACGCCGTCTGTGGTGTTTTCCGCAACCGTTTCGGTTACCGCGCGGGTGATTTGCGGCGGTGTCAGCTCCCGGGTATCACGCCCGACGATCCATGATAATTTTTCACGGCTCTCAGCCAGATCATCTGCTTTCAGTGCGTCATACACCCGCATTGCCGCATCCTGCAAACAGCGGGTGGCAAGGACGGTGTAGGTCATCCAGACAGTGACGAGCCAGCCGAGACTGGTTTCCAGATAAAACGCCAGTGCCAGCACGCCGTAACTAACCGCCCAGGTGCCGCCGACGATCACAATCCACAGCACGGCTCCGCCACGGCGCAGTGCCGCACCGCTCTGACAGCGGCGGCGGATCATGCCTTCGGTCTTGCGGATGGCGTTGCCAATCCAGCGGATCGGGTGTGGCCAGTGCTCCGGGTCACCGAGGCGCCAGTCGAGCAGGAAAGCGGCCAGCCAGCTGAGCAACGTCATAACACACTCCGTGCCAGGGCAAACCAGTGATCCAATAACCCCGGACGCCGGGCAAAATGCACATGCAGATATCCGGCAAAGGTATTTCCGACCTGATAACCGCCGCGCCAGCGTTTGAGGATTTCGCCGTCGCGCTCTTTGATAAACTCAAAAGCAGGCGGCAGATCAGTCTCAAAATCAGAATAATGAAACTCGTGGCCGCGCAGGCGTTCACCGGCACAAACCAGCGTAGTGTCTGTCAGTGCGGTACCTTCACAGTAACCAAAGCGTTTCAGACGGTTACCCATGGTGCTGTGTCCGGCAATGATGCCGGTCATCGGGAAGGTGTTGCCGTTGCTGTCTGTCAGGGTTTCACCGAGATACATCAATCCGCCGCACTCCGCATAAACAGGAATACCGCGCTGATGCGCCGTCAGCAGTGCGTCCCTCATAGCCGTGTTAGATGAAAGTTTCTCAGCATAGATTTCCGGATAACCGCCGCCGATGTAAATCATATGGCACGGATCCGGCAGGGTGCTGTCATTGAGCGGGCTGAATGTGACAATCTCAGCGCCGCTCTGACGCAGTAAATCGAGATTATCAGGATAGTAGAAGTTAAAGGCGGCATCATCCGCCACGGCGACAGTCAGCCCGCGCCCGGCACCCGGTGTGGCGAGCTGTATTGGTGTGCTGTCTGCCGGTGCCTGCCAGTGTGTCAGGGAAAGCAGCTTATCCACATCAACAGTTTTTTCTATCTGATCGGCCAGGCGCTGCCAGCGTTCAGTCTGCTGTGCCTGCTCCTGCGGCGGGATCAGTCCCAGGTGACGGGAAGGGAGTTCAATATCACTCATCACCGGAACGTAGCCGATCACCGGCACATGGCAGTAATGTTCAATCGCGTGTTTCAGAAGCTGAAAATGGCTGTCACTGTTAACCCGGTTAATCAGCACCCCGGCGATATTCAGTGACGGATCAAAATGCTGAAATCCCATCACCGTGGCGGCAATTGAGGTGGAAACCGCTTTGCCGTCGACCAGCATAATCACCGGGCAGTTCAGCTGTTTTGCCATCGCGGCAGTGCTGCAATAGTGGGGATCAGTACCGAAGCCATCATACAGGCCCATCACGCCCTCAATCACACCGGCGTCTTTGTCCTGCATATAATGACGGAACTGCGGGGTCAGAACGGACTCCGGCAGCATAAAGGCATCCAGGTTACGGGAAGGCACGCCGGTGACGGCGGTATGCCAGCTGCTGTCGAGGTAATCAGGGCCGACTTTGCAGGGCTGGACACGTAATCCGCGTGCACTGAGTGCCCGCATGATCCCGAGGGTGATGGTGGTTTTTCCGCAGCCGCTGCTGGTGCCCGCGATTACGAAGACCTGTTTTTGTGCCTTATTCATACGCTACCTTTGACACGGTGTTGTTGCCAAAAAAACGTCCTGATACCAGGAAAGCAAAAAAAGGTTAAATAAATTAACCCAGTGAACTGTCTTTTTATTTTCATGATCATAAGCAACACGGAATATTGCTGAACAGCGACACGAAAATGTAATGATCATTTAATTAACATTGCCGATTTTTGATATAGTGATTTTTTTACGGCTATTTATATTCGGGTTTAATAAAACATAAAATGCTGCTTTTATATATCTGCTTATTACAGTTTGTGAGTTTCTTCACATAAATACTTGATTTGTGATCAAGATGAATAAAATGCAACTATTTTATTTTTATAAACATATGCAAATATGTTAATTAAATGATCTTGTTTTTATTATTTGTTAATGGTAATTTCAAAAATAGGGGCTCATTTGTTGATTATAATAACCTGTTTTTATGAGGTGAATGTAAAAATCCATTTATTTCAGTTGCTTGAAAGTTCATGATCTACTTGATTTTTTTTCATGAACTCTTCCGTTACGTGAACGTATTATTGGGATATTAGTCATATATTTTTTCCTGTGATTATTTAATAATACAAAATATTAAACAGAATTGTCTTTATTACGCATTTATCGTGAATAGATCAAAGAATAAAGTTCACGGGTAATTAATACTGCTGTCCAACTACAAAACATCATTAATAAATAGTATTTTTTATCACCACCAGGTGTCGTGCATAACGAATAAAATGATGTGATTTTTTCATGTTGATTAATCTGATTGATAAGGCAATAAAATGAGCAAAGGTAAAGTATGGCTGGTCGGAGCCGGACCCGGAGATGCATCATTAATTACCGTAAAGGGACTTCACTGTATACGTCATGCCGAAGTGCTGGTGCATGACCGTCTTGTCAATCCTGAGCTGATCGCCTGTGCACCGGCGGACTGCAAAATCATCAATGTCGGTAAAACACCGAATCACCATCCGGTGCCGCAGGAAGAAATCAATGCCATCCTGGTGAAATATGCTGCAGAAGGCAAAAATGTGGTGCGCCTGAAAGGCGGGGATCCGTATGTGTTCGGCCGCGGCGGCGAAGAAGCGGAATCTCTGGCCGAAAACGGCCTCGATTTCGAGGTTATCCCGGGCATCAGTTCCTCCATCGGCGGGCTGGCGTATGCGGGGATCCCGGTGACTCACCGCGATCACGCATCAAGCTTCCATGTGGTCACCGGCCATATGTGTCAGGGGAATGAGCCGCAGAACTGGAATGCACTCGCTGCCCTTAACGGCACACTGGTGATTCTGATGGGGATGACACGTCTGGCCGAAATCAGTCAGCTCCTGATCGACGGCGGAAAATCACCGGATACCCCGGCTGCCGTGGTCATGTATGCCAGCCAGCAGCGCCAGCAGGTGGTTACTGCCACCCTCGCCACCTTACCGGAAGAGGCTGCACGTCATAAATTGCATCCGCCGGCACTGATCGTCGTCGGTAATGTGGTGAATCTGCACCAGATTCTGGCATTTGCCGCCACACAAATTGATATTACGCAGGAAGCCCCATTAGAAGCTGCGTCATAGTATTATCCTTAAAATAATAAGCATCCGGCTGTATGCAGGTGATACTGTGTGCAGCCCTTACATTTGGAGGAGGCTATGAGCGAACACGGTGGTAATGTGGTAGAGGTGGCTGAGCTCCTCGGCATCTCACCCGCATCTATCTTCGATTTCAGTGCCAATATTAACCCGCTGGGGCCGCCCGAGAGGGTTAAAGCCATCATCCGCGATAACCTGTCAGTTATTGAACGCTACCCGGATATTGAATACCGCTATCTGCATGCCGCACTGGCCAAAGGCGCCGGCTGTGAGCTGGGTCAGGTCATTGCCGGTAACGGGGAGACGGAACTGATTTACGCGCTGGTGCGCCATCTCAATCCCCACAGTGCATTACTGTTAACCCCCGGATTTGCCGAATACCGCAGAGCACTGGAACAGCAGGGCTGCGATATCATTGAACACCCGCTGACGGAAGAGAATGATTTCCAGCCGGATGAATCCCTGCTGGCGGATATTGAAGCCCGCCGTCCGGACTGTGTGTTTATCGCCACACCGAATAACCCGACCGGCCTGATGCCGGATACCGCGCTGTTATATAAACTGGTGTCTCTGTGCGAATCCCGCCATATTCATCTGATTGTCGATGAAGCGTTTATTGATTTTATGCCGGAAGGATCACCGCTGACAGCGCGTCTGCCGGAAACCCGCTACCTTTATCTGCTGCGGTCGCTGACAAAATTCTTTGCCATTCCCGGTCTGCGCCTCGGCTATCTGTTGTGCGGTGACAGCCACATCATCAGTAATCTGAAAGCCTGGCGTGAGCCGTGGACTATTAATGGCCTGGCCGCGCTGGTGGGGGAGGTGCTGCTGGATGATGAAGCATACATCCGCAAAACACAGGAGTTTATTGCTGCCCAGCGGGAATACCTGTGCAATGAACTACGGCAGTTTCCGCTGCTGAAAATCCGGCAGCCGGCAGCAAACTATATCTTTATCCGCTGCCTGAACGGCGTGGAGCTCCAGTCCGCTCTGCTGAAATATAAGCTGCTGATCCGCCGCTGTCAGAACTACCCGGGGCTGGATGGCTCTTATTACCGGATCGCGGTCCGCAGTCAGGCGGAAAATCGCCATCTTATCGGCGCATTAAAACAGGTATTTCAACATGGCTGAGGCACATTGTCCGGCATCCTGCGGAGAATTGTTGCAGGGATGGATCCTCGGGGGCGAAAAACTGGTTTCCTGCCCCATCAACTGGTACAGCTATGTCTCGGTGGAAGAGGGCGTTCCGCTGGGGCTGGAACGGCCCCGCATGCGGCAGATGCTCGAGCGGGTACTGAAACACCTGGATATTGTGCCGGAAGCCACCGGTATGCTGAGGATTGAATATGAATCCACCATCCCCGTCGGTAAAGGGCTGGCGAGCAGCACGGCGGATATTGCCGCTACCGCCCAGGCGACCGCGCGTTTTTACGGCCACGAATTGTCACCGGAAACCCTCGCAGAACTGTGTGTGGCGGTTGAACCGACAGACAGCACTCTCTTTTCCTCCCTGACACTGTTTGACCACCAGACGGCACAGACGCAAATATCACTCGGTTGGTCGCCGGATCTGAAATTGCTGCTGCTGGAAAGTCCTGAAGTGGTACTGACAGAAGATTTCCACAAACGCGACCGCCGGGCCACACTGCTGGCGCGGGAACCTCTGCTGGCTCAGGCCTGGAAATTGTTGACCACCGCCTGTGAACAGCAGGATCCGCAGCGCCTGGGCGAAGCGGCCACTCTGAGTGCGATCGCCAGCCAGGATCTGCTGCCCAAACCCGGCTTCAGCGAGCTGCATGCCCTTGCAGATAAAGGAAAGATTTACGGTCTGAATGTCGCCCACAGCGGCAGCGTCGCCGGGCTTATCTATGATGATACCCTGCACGATAAAGATTTTATTTATGACTGGATCCAGCGGCATCAGCTGGACAGATTCTACCCTCAGGTGCATGAGGTGAGCATGGCCCGTGGCGGGGTCCGCTAAATACTCATCATCCTTCAGCCTGTGGCTGTGTTGGCTTCATTCAGCTGACCGGGTCACATACTGGTGTATGCTCCCCGGTTTCTTTCGTTTGCCGCCTTGCTGCAAATTGAATAATTTAGCGGATGACTCCTGAGTCTCTTTTTATTTAACGTCCTGACTCCTGTGGAATGATATTGAATATCCACGGTTTTCATCATGCCAAAGTAAAAGGCAGATAACCGGCAGAGAGACGAAAAGCATGCGCGTCATGGATGACGCGCCTGAGCGCACAGAGAGGTGTTCACAGCGACTTTTCGTTTTGCCGGTTATCAGCCCGGCTCCGGTGCTGAACATTCCCCCTTAATTTAACGCGCTGCCCCACAAAGTACGCGCCACTTTGCTGCGTCCCGGTAACGGGCAGGATATGATTCAGACAACTGATTCTGACGCTGTCCGCAAAGGAGACACTATGCTGCGTTATCCGCTGTTTTGTGATTTACAGGGAAAGACCTGTCTGGTCGTGGGGGGCGGGGAAGTTGCCGCCCATAAATGCCGGACACTGTTACAGGCCGGGGCGCATGTCACCGTCATTGCACGCTGGTTCCACGGCGACCTCACCGCTCTGGCGGGAAACCCGCATCTGACGCTGACAGAAGCGGACTTTGATGCTGTACTGTGGCCGCAGGGCTGCTGGCTGGCTTTTGCCGCGACGGATTCACCGGAGGTGAATCAGCAGGTACTGGAACAGGCCAATGCCCGCCACTGCTTCTGTAACGTCACTGATGCGCCGGAAAGTGCCTCATTTATCTCCCCGGCCACCATTGATGTCCCGCCGGTTCAGGTCGCGCTGACCTGCGGCGGAAACCCGGTCTATACACAGTTTCTGAAACACCGTGTTATGCAGGCGATTCCGGCGGATGCTCCTGTGAAACTGCGTGCCGCCGCACGGCTGCGTGAGCAGGTAAAAGCCACCAATGCTTCCCGCGATGCCAAACGGCTGTTCTGGCAGAAATTTTTTACCGACACCGCTCTGGAACAACTCCTGCCGCTGGAAGACGAGGAACTGCTGACTGACTACCTCAATTACCTGCTGGCTCAGTTTACCGAAGAGCACGGAACCCGCTCAAAAAATAAAACCCCGGCACCAAAATAGTGGTTCCGGGGTAATTATGTGAGCTGAATAGCTTATTTCAGCTATAGAATAACAAAAATAAGACAGTGTTATTATCATATTAATAATAAATCATTTACTTTTATGTATCATTTGTTTTTTTATTTCTATTTGGCATTCCGTTGCATAATTTAATAAGATGTTCGTCACACTATTTCGTCATTTTTTATCAAAATATATTCATGTAGAATATACTATAAAATATAGTTTAAACATTAAAAATTAATTGCTATTTACGGTGAATTTAATAATATAACAACGATCACAAAATCAGGATTGATTTATTTATCATTAGGTTTAAATAATTGTTAATTAAAGTTTTTGTTTGTTGTTTTTGATGGTATCTTCATGATTTTAAATGGAATTTAAGTGTGATCTGCATCGTGTTTTATCCCCCACCGAAAACCATTCCGTTTTTGCAAGATATCCTTACTTTATATCAATTGTTTTTAAATCCCCTGAATTGCACATTATCATCAGTGGAAAGTTAAGGAATTAAATAGGGATGAATACCTAATTTGTACTTAGATACTTTCTTAATTAATGCCAAACGGATTTAACCGGTTTTGTTTTAACTTTAATTCCGAACATTCAGTTTATTTAGAGGTATATCATGCAGAAGCCTACCATTGTTATTGGTGTAATTGGTGCCGATTGCCATGCCGTCGGTAACAAAGTTTTAGATCGCGTGTTTTCCCAGCATAATTTTAATGTGATTAACCTGGGTGTCATGGTCAGCCAGGACGAATATATCGACGCCGCTATTGAAACCGGCGCACAGGCAATCGTTGTTTCCTCTATTTACGGTCACGGCGAAGTGGACTGTTTAGGTATGCGTGAGCGCTGCATCGAACGTGGTCTGGGCGAAATTCTGCTGTATGTCGGCGGTAACCTGGTTATCGGTAAACAGGAACCGGCTGAAATCGAGAAAAAATTCAGCGACATGGGCTTTAACCGCGTGTTCTTCCCGAGCACAGACCTGGAATACGTCTGCGATATCATGCAAAAAGATATCGAAAAAAGCCCGGCCCGCAAAGAAGGAATGACCGCGTAATGATCAACGTCTCGATAGATATCGGTTCAACCTGGACAAAAGGTGCCGTGTTCGACGTGGGAAGTGATGATCATATTGAATTAAAGAATTATGCCCTGACCCCCACGACGATTGATCATCTGGCAGACGGATTTTTCACTGTACTGAATAAAATCCTCAATGTGTCCGATGCGCGTCCTTTACTGGAAGCCGGGAAAGTTAACATTAACTATTCCTCTTCCGCCAAAGGCGGGTTAGCGGTAGCGGCACTGGGTCTGGTTCCGACAATTACCCTTGAGTCAGCAAAAGTCACTGCTCACTCAGCGGGCGCAAAAGTGTCTCAGCACTTTGCGTACAAGCTCAACCGGACTGATATCCGCAAACTCGAACAGACACCCCCGGATATTTTCCTGTTCACCGGCGGGACGGATGGCGGTGACGTCGGATACGGATTACAAAACGCGAAAATGCTGGCGGAATCCGATCTGAACTGCTCCATCATTTATGCGGGTAACCGTGATATTCAGGACGATATTGCTGAGATCCTCGGCCATAAAGAACTGACTGTCGTTAACAACATTTTACCGAGTCTGGATAGTCCGAACCCGTTTGATGCGCGTAAAGCTATCTGTGACATTTTTCTGAAAAAGATTGTGAAGGGCAAGGGACTGGACGTCATTGTTGAACAGACCGGTGAAGAGCCGCGTCCGACACCATTCTCTGTCTTTGAGTTAGTACAGCAAATCCGTGACAACGTTCCCGGCTGGGAAGAGTTTGTGCTGATGGATATGGGTGGCGCAACGACGGATATTTATTCGTCCTGCAACAACAGCTTACTGCCGGATACCATTTTACACGGGATTCCGGAGCCGAAAGTGAAACGGACTGTGGAAGGTGACCTTGGCATGCGTGTATCGGCGGTGATCGCCGGTGAGGCAGGCCGCGAGTTAGCCGAAGCGCAGTTTGTGAATCATCCGGAGCAGCTGGATGCCTTTTACCGCTACACCCGTTATGTCAATGAGCACCCTGATTATCTGCCTCAGACGGACGAAGAACGTGTTTATGACCATCTGTTAGCCGGTATTTGTGTCGCACTGGGAACTGAACGCCATGCGGGCACAAAACAGCAGGTGACTACCTGTGCAGGTACGGTGGATTTACAGATTGGCCGTGATTTATCACGGGTCAGCAAAATCATCGGTACCGGCGGCTGGTTGTCGCGGACAGCTGATTTTGACATTAAACAGTATATGCGGTACCGCAAATTCGATAACAAAGGCCGTCAGATTCTGCTGCCGGACGAATTTGAGTACTACCGGGATTCACAAGGGTTATTTCCTCTGTTAGCCAACGTCGCCTGCCGGTATCCGAAAGCAGCAGCTCAGACCGGCGTGCAGATTTTGACCAGATAGCAAGATTATTGGAGCCATTAAATGGAACTGAAGAATAAAAAAATTGCAATCGACGACTTCATGGCCGAGCGCAAAGACGTATTAAAGACCTGGGTGACAGGGAAAGACGTGGAAAACTTTGAAGATGGCGTCAAATATCAGTCGACTATCTCTGAAGATAAAAATTTTGCCAAAAAATTATTCGAAGCTGACCGCGACGGCATCACATTAAGCCAGCCGCGTGCAGGTGTTGCTTTAATCGAAGAGCACATCGAGCTGCTGAAAAAACTGCAGAAAGAGTGTGACCTGCTGCCGACCACTATCGATGCGTATACCCGTCTGAACCGTTATGAAGAAGCGGCAGTCGGTATTCAGAAATCTGTTGAAGCCGGTACCTCTAAACTGAACGGCCTGCCGGTGGTTAACCACGGTGTTGCAGCCTGCCGTCACATCACTGAATCCCTGGATAAACCACTGCAGATCCGTCACGGGACTCCGGATGCACGTCTGCTGTGTGAAATCTCCATGGCGAGTGGTTTCACCAGTTACGAAGGCGGCGGTATCTCCTATAACATCCCTTACGCAAAACGCGTCACCCTGGAAAAATCTATCCGTGACTGGCAGTACTGCGACCGCGTAATCGGTTTATATGAAGAAAACGGTATCCGTATCAACCGCGAGCCATTCGGTCCGTTAACCGGTACGCTGATCCCGCCATTCATTTCCCACACTGTGGCAATCATCGAAGGTCTGGTGGCGCTGGAGCAGGGCGTTAAATCCATCACCGTCGGTTACGGCCAGGTCGGTAACTTAGTGCAGGATATCGCGGCAATCCGCTCCCTGCGTGAACTGTCTCATGAATACTTCCGCGCTTACGGCTACGAAGATTATGAGCTGAGTACCGTATTCCACCAGTGGATGGGCGGTTTCCCTGAAGATGAATCCCGTGCGGCAGCAGTTATCTCCTGGGGTGCGGCGGTTGCCGGTATGTCCGGTGCAACCAAAGTAATCACCAAGTCTCCGCATGAAGCATTCGGTATCCCGACTGCGGAAGCGAACTGCCAGGGTCTGCGTGCCTCCAACCAGATGCTGAACATGGTCCGCGACCAGAAATTCCCGCCGTGCAAAGACGTGGATCTGGAAGTGGAACTGATTAAACGCGAAGTCCGCGCAGTGATGAAGAAAGTCCTTGAACTGGGTAACGGCGACATTGCAGTCGGTACTGTCCGCGCATTCGAAGCCGGTGTTCTGGATATTCCGTTCGCTCCTGCGATGTGTAACTCCGGCAAGATGATGCCTATCCGCGACAACAACGGTGCAATCCGTGTGTTCGACGCAGGCGCGGTTCCGCTGCCGGATGACGTTCTGTCCATGCACCATGATTTCGTTGCTGAGCGTGCCCGCGAAGAGGGTCGTGAAGCTTCATTCCAGATGATTATTGATGATATTAACGCAGTATCTCACAGTAAATTAGTAGGAAGACCATAATGAAAATTAAACAGGCATTGTTCACGGCGGGTAACTCATCCTTCTATTTTGACGACCAGCAGGCTATCAAAGACGGCGCAGGTCACGACGGTTTCGTTTACACCGGTAAGCCGGTCACTCCGGGCTTTACCGCAGTGCGTCAGGCAGGTGAGTGTGTGTCAGTCCAGTTAATCCTGGAAAACGGTTCAGTGGCAATGGGTGACTGTGCTGCGGTTCAGTACTCCGGTGCGGGTGGTCGTGACCCGTTATTCCTGGCGGAAAACTTCATTCCGTTCCTGGAAAAACACATCAAACCGCTGCTGGAAGGCCGTGATGTCAGTGAATTCCGCAACAACGCGAAGTTCTTCGATGAACTGAAAGTGGAAGGCAAACAACTGCATACCGCTATCCGTTATGGTCTGTCCCAGGCTCTGCTGGACGCCACCGCGCTGGCAAGCAACCGTCTGAAAGCTGAAGTTGTGTGCGACGAGTGGCATCTGCCGGTTGTGGCTGAGCCAATCCCTCTGTTCGGTCAGAGTGGTGATGACCGCTACAACGCAGTGGACAAAATGATCCTTAAACACGTTGACGTTCTGCCGCACGGCCTTATCAACAACGTGGATGAAAAACTGGGCCGTCAGGGTGAAAAACTGCGCGCTTATGTTGAGTGGCTGGCCAAGCGTATCGTTGAATTACGTACAGAAGACACTTACAAACCGTCTCTGCACATCGACGTTTACGGCACCATCGGTTTAATTTTCGATAAAGATCCGATTCGTTGCGCAGAGTACATCGCAAGTCTGCAGGAGCAGGCCGGTGATCTGGAACTGTACATCGAAGGTCCGGTTGACGCAGGTAACAAACCAGACCAGATCCGCCTGATGAAAGGCATTATGGATCACCTGAAAAAACTGGGTTCCAAAGTCAAAATCGTTGCTGACGAATGGTGTAACACCTGTCAGGACATCATCGACTTCACGGATGCCGGCTGCTGTGACATGGTTCAGATCAAAACCCCTGACCTGGGTTCTGTTCACAACATCGCTGACGCGGTGCTGTACTGCCAGAAACACGGTATGGAAGCATACCAGGGCGGTACCTGTAACGAAACCGACGTCAGTGCGCGTACCTGTGTGCATATCGCGATTGCGACACGTCCGATGCGTATGCTGATCAAGCCGGGTATGGGCTTCGATGAAGGTATGAACATTGTTCATAACGAAATGAACCGCACACTGGCTGTACTGAAAGCAAAAGCATAAGGAAGCATTATGTCCAGGACATTTAAAATCCTGTCCCCTACTGCCATCCTGGGGTACGGATTTCCGGAAGAGAGTTTTATGAAGGCGATGGAAGAATCGCCGGATCTTATCGCCGTCGACGCCGGGTCTTCTGACCCGGGTCCTCACTACCTCGGTTCCGGTAAAGCCTTTACCGACCGTGCCGGGGTAAAACGCGACCTGCGTTATATGCTGAAAGCCGGTGTAAAAAACAATATTCCGGTTGTCATCGGTACTGCCGGTGGTTCAGGTGCACAGCCTCATCTGGAATGGTGCCGTGAAATCATTCTGGAACTGGCAAAGGAAGAAGGTCTGTCATTCAAGATGGCCCTGATCCCTGCGGATGTTGAGAAGAAAACGGTTCACGAAGCGCTGGATGCAGGCAAAATCACGCCGCTGGCGTTCGTGCCTGAACTGACGCATGAAGTGATCGACGAAAGTACCTATATCGTTGCTCAGATGGGTGTCGAGCCATTCCAGGAAGCACTGGCAGCCGGTGCTCAGGTTGTTCTGGCCGGCCGTTCATATGACCCTTGCTGCTTCGCGGCTCTGCCGATTATGAAAGGGTTCGACGAAGGTCTGGCACTGCACTGCGGTAAGATTCTGGAGTGTGCGGCAATCGCAGCCACCCCGGGTTCCGGATCCGACTGTGCAATGGGTATTATCGACGAAACCGGTTTCACCCTGAAAGCATTCAACCCGATCCGTAAGTTTACGGACACCTCAGCAGCGGCTCACACCCTGTATGAGAAATCCAACCCGTACGTATTACCGGGACCGGGCGGTGTGCTGGATCTGAAAGAGTGTAAGTTTGAAGATCTGGGTAACGGGCAGGTTCGTGTAACCGGTTCACGCCATGTATCAACACCGTATACCGTTAAACTGGAAGCTGCACGTCCGGTCGGTTACCGCACCATCACTATCGCCGGTACGCATGACCCTATCATGATCGCCGGTATGGATAAGATTCTGGTGGAAGTGCGTAAAAGTGTTGAGAAAAACCTCAGCATCGACCCTGATACCGTGAAGATGAATTTCCATCTGTACGGTAAAAACGGTGTGATGGGTGACGCAGAACCTGAAACTGTGACCAAGAGTTATGAGCTGGGTATTTTACTGGATGTTGTTGCTCCTACCCAGGAGCAGGCAGACAGTATCTGTTCCCTGGCACGTTCCACTATGCTGCACTACGGGTATGATGGCCGTATCGCCACCGCGGGCAACTTAGCCTTCCCGTTCTCTCCGTCGGATATCCGTGCCGGTAAAGTGTATGAGTTCTCCATCTATCATCTGATGGAATACACCCCGGATATTAAATTCACATTCCGTATGGAGAATGTAACACCTGAAGGAGTGGCGAAATGAAAAAGTCAATTTTAGAATTAGCCAAAGTTGTGCGTTCTAAAAACTCCGGTCCGTATGAAATTGTGATGGATATTTTATTCAAGGATAAAGAAACTTATACCGCGGTAAAAAATTCAAAACAATTTAATAAAGACTTAGTCGCTGGTCTGTATTGTGTGAAACCTGACTTTATCGATAATATTGTCTGGTTTGACCCGGCGAATGCTGTGAAAATTGTAATGCCGAGACATATTGTTTCTGGTGCTGTCGGAGATACCGATGTTTATGGTGCCCAGCAACATGCGCCTTTATTAAAAATGGAATTTGATATTTAACAATATCACTCATTCAATATCTCATTAGTACGACAACTCGGTGTGGCGTACGGGGTTTCCCCGCACTCCACATCGATTTCAGAAACAGAAATCGTCATTTTTCTCAGTGTGATGTATAAAATTATTTAATATTTAAAGCCACGGAAGGCTGGGTAAAAATAACTGAAATAAAATTTCAGAGGATATTAAGTAAGTTGAGAATAAATGCGACCCAACACAGAATGGAATTATTATGAAATCGAAGAGTTTAACCACTTGGATAGTCATTGGTCTTATTGTCGGTGTGATTGTCGGCTTCAGCTTTAATGAAATGGCATCTGCTGAATTTAATAAGGTCTATGCAAAAGATATCTCCATTATTACCGATATCTTCTTACGTCTGATTAAAATGATTATCGCTCCATTGATTATATCAACACTGGTTGTTGGTATCGCGAAAATGGGTGATGCGAAAACGTTAGGTCGTGTTTTCTCCAAAACACTATTCTTATTTATCTGCGCATCCTTTATCTCAATCCTGTTAGGTCTGGTTATTGTTAACCTGTTCCAGCCGGGCGCAGGTATTAACTTCGTTGCGGATACTGCCGGTGCGGTTCAGGGTATTGTGGAACCTGTTCCTTTCTCCTTCAAAACCTTTATTGCTCATGCGATTCCGACCAGTATCGTTGATGCAATGGCGCGTAACGAAATTCTGCAGATCGTTGTATTCTCAATCTTTATGGGTATCAGTCTCTCCGCTATCGGTGAGAAAGGCCTGCCGATTGTGAATGTGCTGGAATCCCTCGTCAGCCTGATGCTGAAATTAACCGGTTACGTCATGCTGTTCGCACCACTGACAGTGTTTGCCGCTATCTCCGGTATGATTGCAGAGCGTGGTCTGGGTGTTCTGGTCAGCGCCGGTATCTTCATGGGTGAATTCTACTTTACACTGGCGATGCTGTGGGTGATTCTGATTGGTCTGGCTGCGGTGGTTGTCGGCCGCTGTATCTTCCGTCTGACCAAAGGTATCACTGAACCTGCACTGCTGGCATTCACCACATCAAGTTCTGAAGCGGCATTCCCGGGTACGCTGGAAAAACTGGAAGAGTTCGGTGTTTCCAACAAGATCGCCAGTTTCGTACTGCCAATCGGTTACTCCTTTAACCTCGTCGGTTCAATGGCTTACTGTTCATTCGCGGTTATCTTTATCGCTCAGGCATGTAATATCACCCTGTCTATGGGTGAGCAGGTTACTATGCTGCTGATTCTGATGCTGACATCGAAAGGGATGGCCGGTGTACCGCGTGCGTCTCTGGTGGTTATCGCGGCGACACTGAACCAGTTCAACATTCCGGAAGCGGGTCTGATTCTGCTGATGGGTGTGGATCCGTTCCTCGACATGGGCCGCTCTGCCACTAACGTAATGAGTAACGCCATCGGTGCCGCTATCGTCGGCCGCTGGGAAGGTGAGCACTACGGTGAAGGCTGCCGCGGAAAACCAAAGGCAGTTATTGAACCTCCGGTAGCACAGGCCACAACGTCAGCCTGACCGGTCGTTCAGAATAAACAAGACAGGCGCGGTACAAGGGATACAGATACCGCGCAACAATAAAAAATCAGTTTTATGTGTTATGTACTAAGTATTAAGCGCAAAATGCCCTCAGTCATTTTGCGCTTTTTTTGTATGGGGTTACTGCGGCACGGCTGAAACACTCACTGTGCCATCGGTCACTTTAACGGCAAAGGAAGCGACGGAATATGCGGCGTCTTCCGCACATAACCCGTCCGTCAGCCGGAAGCGCTGTTTTTTCAGCGGGCTGACAATCCACAGTGCGCCGTCATGCTCTGCAATTAAGCCGCGCGACAACACGCTGGCCTTCGCAAAGGGATCGATATTACTCAGGGCAAAAATGCGCTCGTCCGGATAAGGACGGAACAGCGCCACCTGTTCACCCTTTACCAGCGCACACACGCCGGTTCCCGGGGTGATATCACTGACCCGACAAACCGTAATCCATTGACTCATGATTATTCCTCCCCGATCAGAGTGACAGCAATCCGCTCTTCCGGGCGGGCCGGACGATGTTGTAAGCGCTCACTTACCACTTGCACATTCGGATCCGGCAGCGGGCTGTTAACGAAGTGACTGAAGCGTTTGCGGGCATGCGGGTTGTTCACCGTTTCCTGCCACTCGCAGGTTACTTTTTCGCGTAACTGCGCCAGTTCCTGTTCCAGTTGTGCATTGAGCCCCAGTTTGTCGCTGACAATCACATCCCGCAGGTAATCAATCCCGCCCTCGAGGCTTTCCAGCCAGGTCGATGTCCGGCTGAGTTTGTCGGCGGTGCGGATGTAAAACATCATAAAGCGGTCGATGTAGCGTATCAGGGTCTCTTTATCGAGGTCTGCCATCAGCAGATCGCCGTGGCGAGGTTTCATGCCGCCGTTTCCGCAGACATACAGGTTCCAGCCTTTGTCGGTGGCGATAATCCCGATATCTTTCCCCTGCGCCTCGGAGCACTCGCGGGTGCAGCCCGAGATACCGAATTTCATTTTATGCGGAGTGCGGATACCTTTATAACGGTGCTCGAGCTCAACACCCAGCGCAGTGCTGTCACCGACCCCGAACCGGCACCATGCCGTGCCGACACAGGTTTTCGCCATCCGCAGTGCTTTGGCGTAGGCGTGCCCGGTTTCAAATCCGGCGGCGATCAGTTTTTCCCAGATAGCCGGTAAATCCTGCTTTTGCGCCCCGAACATCGCAATACGCTGTGAGCCGGTAATTTTGGTATACAGATGATATTCCTGCGCAACCGCACCAATAGCCAGCAGACCTTCCGGGGTGATTTCGCCGCCCGGTGAGCGAGGGATCACCGAGTAGGTGCCGTCCTTCTGCATATTAGCGAGGAAATTATCGTTGGTATCCTGTAACGGCACCAGATCGTCGCGCAGAATATAGTCATTCCGGCAAGAGGCGAGCAGGGAACCGATAGTGGGTTTGCACACTTCACAGCCGTAACCCTGGCCGTAGCGACCCAGCAGCTCATCAAAGGTAGTGATTTTTTCCACGCGGATCAGGTGATACAGCTCCTGGCGTGAATAGGCAAAATGCTCACAGAGGTGATGATTCACCTCAATACCCAGGTTGGTCAGTTCGGCATTCAGCACCTGAGTGATCAGCGGAACACACCCGCCGCAGCCGGTACCGGCTTTGGTTTCCGCTTTGATGTCCGCAACCGTCTGGCAACCGTTATGAATGGCCTGAATAATGTCTCCTTTGGTGACATCAAAACAGGAACAGATTTGTGCACTGTCCGGCAGGGATTCGACGCCGATTGCCGGTTTGCTGCCGGCGTGTGCCGGGAGGATCAGAACATCCGGATTTTCCGGCAGTTCGATACGGTTCAGTGCCAGTTGCAGCAGATTGCCGTAATCTTCGGTATCCCCGACCAGCACGGCACCCAGCAGATATTTATTATCGTCGCTGACAATCAGCCGCTTATAGACCTCGTTGGCTTCATCGAGATAAATATAACTGTGGCAGCCGTCGTCTGTTGCATGTGTATTGCCGATACCACCGACATCCACACCCAGCAATTTCAGTTTTGCGCTCATATCCGCGCCGGTAAACTGATTCTCCTGCCCCAGCAGATGATCCGCCGCCACCTGTGCCATTTTGTAGCCCGGTGCCACCAGTCCGTAAGTTCTGCCGTGCCATGACGCGCATTCCCCGATAGCATACACATCCGGGTCAGATGTCTGACACTGGTCGTTAATCACCAGACCGCCGCGCTCCGCTACGGCCAGTCCGCACTGGCGGGCAAGCCGGTCACGCGGGCGGATCCCGGTGGAGAAGACAACAAAATCGGTCTCCAGTGACGAACCGTCGGCAAAGTGCAGCACTTTGCGGCTCTCTCCGCTGCCGGATGCAGTAATTTCTGTAGTGTTTTTGCCGGTATGTACCGTGACACCCATCCGTTCAATTTTCTGCTTCAGCTGTTCACCGCCCAGCGTATCAAGCTGTTCCGCCATCAGGACCGGCGAAAACTCAATGACATGGGTTTCAATACCCAGATTTTTCAGCGCTCCGGCGGCTTCCAGTCCCAGCAGACCGCCGCCGATCACCACACCTTTACGGCTGCGGCGGGCGCAGGCTTCAATGGCATTGAGATCTTCAATCGTCCGGTAAACAAAACAGTCGCGGGCATCACTGCCTTTGATCGGCGGGATCCACGGATAAGAGCCGGTCGCAATCACCAGTTTGTCATAATGCACAGTGCGGCCGGTATTGGTATGCAGCACCTTTTCCTGACGGTTAACGGTAATCACCCGCTCATTGATTAATACCGAAATATTGTGTTTTTCATAGAAACCGGGTTTAACCAGGGATAATTCTTCCGCCGTATGATGAGAAAAATAGGAGGAGAGATGCACGCGGTCATAAGCGACACGCGGCTCTTCACAGAATACGGTGATATCGAACTGTCCGGTGTCCGCTTTATCGGTAAGCTCTTCGGTAAAGCGGTGGCCGACCATACCGTTACCGATGATTGCTAACTTGACGTTGCTCATTTCAGCCTCAGATTTTGTGTGGATTAAGGCTAAAAATACGGCGATCCCGGTTTTTCTCATTGATGTATATCAAATGCAGCTTAATCAATTCAGCTTATGTAATTCATTGCTTTAAATAATTTTTGTCAATACTCCTTAAGGGGTAGTGATGTATTGGTTTTTTCACCGGTTATTTTTACTCATTTAATGGCAAATATATATTTCACGACATATGACACAGTTTCCTGATTAAAAGAAATATATTTAACTAAAGGGAGATATCTGAAATAACCCTCCGGAAAACAGAAACGGATAACATCACCGTATATCAGGGGATGTTATCCGTACGGAATGATTAGTGAGAGGTTGCCATCATATCAGCGCGTGCTTTGCGGTTTTTAATACTGATAATCAGAATACCGGAAGCGAAAGCACCGCAGCAGGCAAACAATGCCATCAGGCCGAATACGATTTTGTAACCGGTCATGCCAGGATAGCTGTCGAGAATATGGCCGTAGAGGCTGAAACAGAACAATCCGGCCCTGCTGTGAGTTGTTGCCCGGCAGACTGACGGATTTTAATAATACCGGCCAGTTGAGCATATCGCAGGTGACACCAAATAATGCCCGGACAAATAAAATGCCCCAGTAGCCCGGCATTGTGGATAAATACACACTCGGCAAACCGGTTGCAATTAATGAGAATGAAATTGTCAGACGGTGCGGTAATTTGTCAGATGGAAATATTCCTGCATCGGAACATAAAATGCGTCTTTCAGTGACGGTAATTTATAGATGGTACCGCCGCACAGAACTAACAGGCTGAATATAGCCCATCTTCAATAATCCGGTGGGCATCATCAGTATTTATGATTCAGATTCCTGTGTCTAAAGCTCAACAAAAAAATAAACAGATTCAAACCGCCAGTACTCAATGTCGATTTGAACGATATTATGTTCCGCATCACAGCGGTATTTTTCCACCCGGATACCGGGGGAATTCGCGGTACAGCCGATGGCCTTACTGGCTGTTTCCGGCATCCGGGCTGGTTTGAATGCCAGTCCGGCAGTCGTGGTGGTGATATTATATTTTTCTTCCCAGATTGCCGCGAAAGAGTGGTTATCCAGTTTTGCGGTAAAATCCGGACCGGCAGCCGGGTTAATATAGGTCTGGTGCCAGAACACTTTATGCCTGTCCAGTGCCCCCCATCCTGTAATGAGATACACCGCATCACCGGCCGCAAGGCCGAATTTACCGGTAATCTCCGCAGGGGCATCAGTAACTGTCAGCTTGTCGGTGTATTCCCATGACGGTACCCGTCCCTGTGCTTTTGCCGCCTGATTAAAACTTGCCGGGGATTTCGGGTTGTAATTGAAGACCGGCAGGGCAGCGAACCATCCGCTGCGGTTTTTGCGGAAGATTTTTCCGTCATTTTCCAGGCTGAGCAGTGCCTGGCGCAGTGACATCCGGTTGATACCGAGTTGTTCTGTCAGCGGACGTTCTGCGGGCAGCTTGTCACCGGGCGTGATAATGCCGGCGGTCAGCATGGCATCGAGTTTCTCTCTGGCAAGATCAGCTGCAGTTTGTGTTGTTTTCATCGGATGATCCTTTTTGGTATAAACCAAATTGGTTTATACGTTACGTGAGTGCTATTGTACGTACAAGTGAGGAAGTGATAAATAAATGTCAATTTGGGAGATACTTCACACTCTGCCGGTGATCCGGCGGAAATCCCCGTTGTGACCGGTTTCTCATTCCGGATTGATAAAAATAGAAGGCTGTCTGCTTTATTTTTTATCGGATGGGAAAATAACAGAAAATGAATATTTATCTCACTGGTTCTTATAACTATTTTATTTCCCCGTTCGTATCATAAGAAAAATCTATATCCTGATAAAAAAGGCTATTTGATTTTATTTGCCGGACACACCCGCTGGTACAGTATAAAAAAGATTAATATCCGCGAGCTGGCAAATTACCCGGCCGTGATGTACGTACAGAATAACAGTGATTTTCTCAGTGAAATGTTTTTTATGGAAGAGGCGATTGTGATTGAGGACCCGGACCGGGTTATCTATACCCATGACCGGGGATCGATGAATAATATATTATCAAATACAAACAGTTATACAATAGGGATAGGATGTCTTATCAAGGATATCATCCCGGAAGAAGAGGTCCTGTTTATCAGTCTGCTCAAGCAGTCGCCGGATAAAAACTTTATTCGTGACACACAGAAATAATCACACCGCGAACCCGCTTTCTCTCTTATTGCCTTACCGGAATATCGCGGGTAAGGCAATTGCTGTATTTTACGCATTTCAGTACTACGTATTTTGCTTATTACCGCATCTGAAACAATCCTGTGACAAATAACAGATTCAATTTCCGTGCCTTTTCCTCGGGTGATCGCTGTTTGTTACCAAATTAACAATTCTGCCAATTAGTGATCTGTTTCAACATTTAATCGTGATTGCCGATTTTTGTTATCCCCTTTTTAAGAGTGTGACTAGGATTGAATCAATTCTTATGAGGAGAGTGACGAGGTAAGCACGATGGAAAAGGAACGTATCATCCAGGAATTTGTTCCCGGCAAACAGGTCACGCTGGCGCATCTGATTGCGCATCCGGGCAGTGATCTGGCGAAAAAAATCGGGGTTCCCGGTGCAGAAGCCATCGGCATTATGACGCTGACACCCGGCGAAACCGCAATGATTGCGGGTGATCTTGCCACAAAGGCCGCTGGTGTGGATATCGGCTTTCTTGACCGTTTCACCGGTGCTCTCGTGATTTACGGCTCTGTCGGCGCAGTGGAAGAAGCATTGATCCAGACTGTTCGCGGGTTAAGCCAGCTCCTCAATTATGCCGTTTGTGATATCACCCGCAGTTGAGCGGGTGCAGTTAAGGATGCCGTCTGAATGAAACGAATTGTGTTTGTGGGTGATGTGGGTGCAGGAAAAACGACATTATTCAATGCGTTGCAGGGGGATTTTGATCTTGCGCGTAAAACACAGGCGATTGAGTTCAATGATGAGGGCAGTGTTGATACACCGGGTGAATATTTCAGCCATCCCCGTCTCTACCACGCGCTGATTAATACGCTGGCAGATTGTGATGTGCTGGTTTATGTCCACGCGGCAAATAACCCGGAGTGCCGGATCCCTGCCGGATTACTTGATATCTATCCCCGTATGCGCCGCTTTGCGGTTATCAGCAAAGCCGATGCACCGGATGCGGATGTGCCCGCCGTGCGCGAGCTGCTCTCCACGCGGGGGTTTGAGGAACCGGTACTTGCCATCAACAGCCTTGATCCTGATGACGTCCTGAAAGTGAAACAGTTTTTGGCCACAGCCGACAGCCAATAAGAGGAATATCCGATGAAGAAACTAATAACGGCCAATGACATCCGGGAAGCACACGCAGCGGGCAAAACCCGTCTGGATGTGGTGCTGAAAGAGAGTATTGTCACGCCGGAAGCCCATGTTGTGGCTGAACAATTGGGCTTTGTGATTTGTGAGGTGGATGCCGCACAGAACAGCGCACCGGCCGCCGCACCGCTGGCCGCAACCGCCGGAACAGAACCCAATATTTCATCCGCAGAGCGTCAGAAAATCCGCGAGTGCATTATCGCGCAGCTGCCTGACGGCAATGTCACCGAAACCCTGATTGCACAGCTGGTCGATAAAGTGGTGCAGGAGCGTATCGCGCAGATTAAAGCGAAAGTGGCGGCATTCAAACCGGCGGAAGAGAACACTGATACCCCGAATACCCAGAGCTACCGCAGTGTCACCGGCAAAGGCGGCATTAAAGTGGTCGACAGCAGCTCGGTTAAGTTCGGTAATTTCGATGGTGCGGGTCCGCACCGTGTCGGGATTGCGGATCTGATTACCGCCCAGGACAACAGCAGCATGGCTGCCGGGTTTATGCAGTGGGAAAACGCATTCTTCCCGTGGACGCTGAATTACGACGAAGTGGATCTGGTTCTGGAAGGCGAGCTGCATGTGCGCCATCAGGGCGAAACCATGATCGCGAAAGCCGGGGATGTGATGTTTATCCCGAAAGGCTCCGCGATTGAGTTCGGCACACCATCCACTGTCCGCTTCCTGTATGTGGCCTGGCCGGCTAACTGGCAGGATTGCTGAGGGGTATCGCCATGACCTTTATCACTGAAGACTGGCTGCGGGATAACTTTACGCTGAGCGAAGGCAGTGAAATTCATCTGCCTGCTGACAGCCGGATGACACCATCCGCCCGTGAGCTGATCGAAAGCCGCCGTTTACAGGTGAAATTTCAGGATAAACAAGGTCGTCTGTTTGTGGAAACGCCGGATGAATCCGGTAAAACCGAAACGGCTGTCCCTGACCTGAAAGCGGTACACGGGTTAACCAGTAAGGATAAAGCGGATGTCGCGGCCTGCGAATTATGCCATCAGCCGGTGGCGAAAAAGCCGGACACGCTGACACACCTTAACGGCCACACCATGGTGGCGAAAAATGATCCGCGCCTGGCGTTCCGCGCCGCGCTGGATGCCACCATCGCCGAAGCCGTCTGGTTACAGACTGAATTTGCACAGACGCCGCTGAAAGGCTGGCTGGCGGATATCCGCTCTGTGCTCGGCAATATTATGCGCGCCGATGCACTCAATGAACCGCTCGGTGAGCAGAGTATTGCGGATCTGAACGCGGATGAGCTGCACAAGCTGTCTCATAATCCGCTGAAATACCTGGGTCATGACCATATCGTTCCGGATGTGAGTCACGGCCGTGATGCGGCGGCGCTGAATCTGCTGCGGACCAAAGTCCGTGAAACGGAAGTCAGTGCGGCACGTATTTATATCGATTGTTATTTTCAGGTCATCCGCCCTGACATTATGCAGGCGCTTAACCGCCTCTCCAGTGCGGTGTATGTCCTGATGGTGATGGTGGTACGCGAAGGCGGCGTAATGACCACACAGGCTCTGAAACAGGCTCTGATGCAAGGGGGAACACATGCTCATTGAACGATGCCGTCAGCAGGCAAAACTGAACCCGCCGCGGGTGGTTCTGCCGGATGCGCTGGATGAGCGCGTGATCCACGCCGCCCGTTATCTGAAGCAAAATGGTCTGGCGGAGCCCGTTCTGCTGGCAAACCCGTTTGCGCTGCGTGATTTCTCGCTGCGTACCGGAGTCATTATGGACGGCCTGAGCACCATTGATCCGGACAGTGCGGATGAGTGGCGCGCAGAGTTTGCGGATGCCATCACCGCGCGCCTCGGCGAAAAAGCCCCGGAAGATGCGGATGAGGCCATGCGCCAGCCGCTGTGGTTCGGTGCCGCCATGGTTGCCGCCGGAAAAGCGGATTTATGTGTGGCGGGGAATATCTCGTCAACTGCCGCTGTTCTGCGGGCCGGGCTGAAAGTGATCGGCCTGAAGCCGGGCGTGAAAACATTATCATCTATTTTCATCATGTTGCCGCCGGGAACGGAAGGCAATGTGCTGGGTTTCGCTGATTGCAGTGTCGTACCTCAACCCACTTCTGCACAGCTGGCGGATATTGCGCTGAGCAGTGCGGAAACTTTCACGGCAATCACCGGTGAAACCGCGCGTGTGGCGATGTTGTCTTTTTCGACAGCAGGCAGCGCGAAACATCCTAATGTGGCGATGGTGCAGCAGGCAGTGGAAATCATTCATGCACGTGCCCCGCAGTTACAGGCGGATGGTGAACTGCAGTTCGACGCGGCATTTGTGCCGGGCGTCGCTGCGCAAAAAGCCCCCAACAGTGAGTTAAAGGGGCGGGCAAATGTCATGGTCTTTCCGTCACTGGAAGCAGGCAATATCGGTTACAAGATTGCCCAGCGTCTCGGCGGTTACCGGGCACTCGGCCCGCTGATTCAGGGATTAAATGCACCGGTACATGATTTGTCACGCGGCTGTAATGCCCGCGACATTATTGAACTGGTGCTGGTAGCACAAACACAGTTAGCTCAGGCCGGACAACCTGTCCGCCGCACTGAAGCAGAAAGCGTTATTTAAACCGGTCCCTGATGGGATCTCAATGAGAGGAAAATATCATGGAAGCATTAGGACTGATCGAAACTAAGGGTCTGGTTGCATTAATCGAAGCATCCGATGCGATGGTCAAAGCAGCACGCGTTAAATTAGTCGGTGTTAAACAAATCGGCGGTGGTCTGGTAACAGCCATGGTGCGCGGTGATGTTGCAGCATGTAAAGCAGCGACTGACGCAGGTGCGGCAGCAGCTCAGCGTATCGGTGAACTGGTCTCTGTACACGTTATTCCTCGTCCGCATGGCGATCTGGAAGAAGTGTTTCCTATCAAAATGTCCGGCGATAAATCAATCGATTAATCGTTGTTAGCGTGGCGTGCTTCTGACGCCACGCGATTTTAATCTCCCCGGTTTTTTTGCTGTCACTCAGACGGCAGGGGATTTTTTTACCTGAAATCCGTAGCCGGCTGTATTCAGGCTGCTGAAATATAAAGAGAGGTGAACATGAAACTGGCTGTCGTTATCGGACAAATCGTGTGCACCGTGCGTCATCCCGGACTGGAATCCGACAAATTACTGCTGGTGGAAATGATTGACCGCCAGGGGCGTCCTAACGGTGAGGTGGCCGTCGCAACCGACAGTATCGGTGCGGGTAATGGTGAATGGGTGCTGATCGTCAGCGGAAGTTCGGCGCGGCGTGCTCAGAGCAAAGAAGCGTCACCGGTCGATCTCAGCATCATCGGCATTGTGGATGAGGCCGTTATGGAAAGTCAGGTGATTTTTCATAAATAAATCGCCGCAACGAGTCACAGAAAGAGGCGTGGGTGAATATGGATCAGAAAGAAATTGAGAATGTGGTAAAAGCGGTTCTGGCCAGCATGAGTGCGGGCACTCAACCGGCGGCTGCATCAGCGGCACCACAGCAGGCGGCAGCCTCACAGAATAACGGTTTCGGGGTGTTTGAATCCCTGGATGATGCCGTTCTTGCCGCCAAAGAAGCACAGAAATCATTAAAAACTGTTGAAATGCGTAATCTCTGCATCGGCGCAATCCGCCGTGCGGCAACAGAACATGCCCGCGAACTGGCGGTTCTGGCTGTTGAAGAGACCGGCATGGGCCGCGTGGAAGATAAACTCGCGAAGAACTTAGCACAGGCAAACGGCACCCCGGGTGTTGAGTGTCTGCGTCCTGAAGTGTTAACCGGCGACCACGGTTTAACCTTAATCGAAAATGCGGCATGGGGTGTTATCGCCTCTGTCACACCATCCACTAACCCGGCGGCGACGGCAATCAACAATGCCATCAGCATGATCGCCGGGGGTAACAGTGTGATTTTCGCGCCGCATCCGGCCGCGAAAAAAGTCTCACAGCGCACTATTACGATTCTGAACGAAGCCATTGTTGCCGCAGGCGGCCCGAACAACCTGCTGGTGACTGTCGCCAAACCGGATATCGAAACCGCACAGCGTTTATTCAAATATCCGGGGATCGGCCTTCTGGTTGTGACCGGGGGGGATGCGGTGGTCGAATCCGCCCGCAAACACACCAACAAACGTCTGATCGCGGCCGGTGCCGGTAACCCGCCGGTGGTGGTGGATGAAACTGCCGATATCGAACGCGCGGCGAAAGCCATTGTTCACGGTGCATCATTCGATAACAACATCATTTGTGCGGATGAAAAAGTGCTGATCGCGGTTGACTGCATTGCAGACAAACTGATCACCGAAATGCAGCGTAATCACGCGGTATTACTGACCCGCGAACAGAGCGAGAAGCTGATCCCGGTTCTGCTGAAGAATGTTGATGAAACCGGCCACGGCACTGTCAGCCGCGACTGGGTCGGCCGTGATGCAGCGAAAATTGCTGCGGCTATCGGTATGACTGTCCCGGCGGATACCCGTCTGCTGATCGCGGAAACCGACTGCAAACATCCGTTTGCCGTCACCGAACTGATGATGCCGGTTCTGCCGATCATCCGCGTGAAAGATGTGGATCAGGCGATTGACCTGGCGGTGAAACTGGAAGGCGGCTGTCACCATACCGCAGCGATGCACTCCAATAACATCAGCAACCTGAACCGCATGGCGAATGCCATCGACACCAGTATTTTCGTGAAAAACGGACCGTGTATTGCCGGTCTGGGACTGGGCGGCGAAGGCTGGACAACCATGACGATCACCACACCGACCGGTGAAGGTGTGACTTGTGCACGGACGTTCGTCCGTCTGCGCCGCTGCACCATGGTGGATTCATTCCGCATCGTGTAAGCCGCTGCGGTGGGGCCTGCGGGCTTCACCGCTTTTTTCCCGGTTAGTGTGAGTTACTCACGTTAACCCTGACGTTATGTTTTAAACCGGAGGAACCGATGGTTCAACGCAATCAGGAATGGCTGGCATCGCGCTTACAGCGGGCGGCGGAAATCTGTAATCAGCCGCAGGCGGGTGATCACAAAGATGCGCCGTTGTGGCTGGGGATCGATCTCGGTACCTGTGATGTGGTGTCCATGGTGGTGAATGCGGAAGGTCAGCCGGTCGCGGTGTGCCTGGACTGGGCAGATGTGGTGCGCGACGGTGTGGTCTGGGATTTCTTCGGTGCGGTAAAAATCGTTAATAAACATCTGGATGTGCTGGAAAAACAGTTCGGTTTCCGGTTTGAGGTGGCAACAACGTCATTCCCGCCGGGAACAGATCCGCGTATCTCCGTGAATGTGCTGGAGTCTGCCGGTCTGGTGGTCGCCAGAGTGCTGGATGAACCGTCTGCGGTCGCTGACATGATGGGGCTGGATAAAGCCGCTGTTGTGGATATCGGCGGCGGTACCACCGGGATTGCGATTGTGCAGAAGGGCGAAGTGACCCGCTCCGGCGACGAAGCCACCGGTGGCCATCATATTTCCCTGACTCTGGCGGGCAACCAGCGCATTGAACTGGAAGATGCCGAGCAGATGAAGCGTGAGCACGGTGAAAGCATCTGGCCGGTTATTCGTCCGGTATACGAAAAAATGACGGATATCGTCGACGATCATATTCGCGGTGAGGATGTGACCGAACTGTGGCTGGCGGGCGGCTCCTGTATGCAGCCCGGCGTGCAGCCGCTGTTTCAGGCGCGTTTCCCGCATCTTACCGTGGTACTGCCACAGCATTCTATTTTTATGACGCCGCTGGCGATTGCCGTCTGCGGTGTGTCTCAGGGAGAAAACCGTCATGCCGGATAATCGTTTACCTGCGGCTGAGGTTCAGTCCGCTATCTATCAGGCGCTTGATTTGGTGAATGCCCGTCAGGTGCGTGAGTTTTCTGTCCCGCCGACCACATTAATCGGCCCGGGCGCCGTCGGCCGCAGCGGGGATGTTCTTGCGGAGCGCGGAATTAAGCACGTTTTTATTATGGTCGACGGCATGCTGTTACAGGCCGGCCTGACCGATGTGCTGGAGCGCAATCTGAGCCGCAGCGGCATTGCGTATGAAATCTGGCCGTGCCCGCCGGGCGAGCCGATGGATAAAGATGTGTTCCGTACCGTTGAGCATCTGCTGAGCGTGCAGTGCGACGGCATTATCGCCCTCGGCGGCGGGTCGGTGCTGGATGCGGCGAAAGCAGTGGCAGTGCTGGCTGCCAATCCGGATCTGCCGCTGGCGGATATGATGCCGGGTGCGGCGCTCAATCCGCGTCTGCCGTTTATCGCCATCCCGACCACTGCCGGTACCGGCTCTGAAGCAACCAATGTTTCCGTGATTATTACTGCGGAAAACCATATCAAACTGGTGCTGGCACACAGCCAGTTACTGCCTGATCTCGCCATTATTGATGCCTGTCTGACACTCGGTGTTCCGCCGCATGTGACAGCAATGACCGGTATCGATGCCTTAACACATGCGATTGAAGCGTATGTGGCGAGCAACGTCACGCCGCTGACACAGGCGCTGGCACTGCGGGCGATCTCCATGATCAGCCACGCGCTGCCGATCGCTGTCGGTCAGGGGCATGACATCAAAGCCCGTGAGGACATGATGCTGGCTTCCTATATGGCCGGGATGGCGTTCTCCAATGCCGGTCTGGGGCTGTGCCATGCGATGGCGCATCAGATTGGCGCGGCATACAACATTCCGCACGGCAAGGCGAACGCCGTCATGCTGCCGCAGGTAATGCGTTTTAACCGCCTGGTCTGCAAACAGGCGTACAGCGAAATTGGTCATGCGCTGACTCAGCGGCCGATGACCGACATGGAGGCCATTGAGGCCGTGGAACAACTGATCAGTGACGTGGAACTCGCACAGACGCTGCCATCCCTGGGCGGAAAACGTGAGGATTTCGATGGTTTTGCCAAAGCGGCATTGCAGGATATCTGCATCAAAACCAATCCGCGCGCGGTCACAGCGGCTCAGATAACGGCGATTTACGAGTCAGCCTGAGTCAATCAATAAGAACAGCCTGCGCGACAGGCACGGAAGGAGAAGGGTATGGGCATTAATGAAATCATCATGTACATCATGATGAGTTTTATGCTGATAGCAGCCGTGGATCGTATCTTCAGCCAGTTCGGTGGCTCAGAGGCAATCCTCGGTAAAATCGGCCTGGGTAAAGTCGGGAAAGGCATTGCCGGTTCCGGTGAACAGTTCGAAGAAGGCTTTATGGCAATGGGTGCACTGGGTCTGGCAATGGTCGGTATGACCGCGCTGGCACCGGTGATCGCCATGCTGCTCGGGCCGGTGATTATTCCTGTGTATGAAATGCTGGGTGCAAACCCGTCAGTGTTTGCGGGCAGTATTCTGGCTATCGATATGGGCGGCTTCTTCCTCGCGAAAGAGCTGGCAGGCGGTGATGTGGCAGCGTGGTTATATTCCGGCGTACTGCTGGCATCCATGATGGGTGCGACCATGGTGTTCTCCATCCCTGTTGCTTTGGGCATTATCGAGAAGAAAGATCGCCGTTTCCTGGCACTCGGTGTGCTGGCGGGTATCGTGACCATTCCGGTCGGCTGTATTGCCGGTGGTCTGGTGGCGAAATTCTCCGGTGTGGAAATTGACGGTCAGGTCGTGGACTTCAGCATG
Organism: Morganella sp. B601; assembly: GCF_051172335.1. Taxonomy (NCBI): domain Bacteria; kingdom Pseudomonadati; phylum Pseudomonadota; class Gammaproteobacteria; order Enterobacterales; family Morganellaceae; genus Morganella; species Morganella sp. B601. Next base: position 314,519 of record NZ_JBPIZE010000005.1, on the reverse strand, counting down.
ACCATGCTGCTGGTCAATATGATCCCGGTGATTATCGTGGCGGCGCTGGTGTGTCTCGGCCTGAAATTCATTCCTGAGAAAATGATCAACGGCTTCCAGATCTTCGCCAAAATCCTTGTTGCCATCATCACTATCGGCCTGGCTGCCGCTGTGGCGCAGTTCACTGTGGGCTGGAACCTGATTCCTGGCCTGGATCCGATTTTCATGGCGGAAGGTGATGTGCCGGGCAAAGTGATGCGTGCCATTGAAGTTATCGGTTCTATCTCTGCGGTGCTGTTAGGGGCGTACCCGATGGTGCTGCTGCTGACCCGCTGGTTTGAAAAATCCTTTATGAAGATCGGCAGCCTGCTGAAAATCAACAACATGGCCGCAGGCGGTATGATCGCGACTCTCGCGAACAACATCCCGATGTTCGGCATGATGAAGAAAATGGATACCCGCGGCAAAATCATCAACTGTGCGTTCTCCGTGTCCGCAGCCTTCGCACTGGGTGACCACCTGGGCTTTGTGGCCGCCAACATGGCACCGATGATCTTCCCGATGATTGCAGGGAAAATTATCGGCGGTATCACTGCGATTTTCGTTGCCATCATGATGATGCCGAAAAATATTGAGCAGGAAGATGCCGCTGCGGCCGCTGAAGCTGCTGCTGAAAGCGTCGCGGAGGAGAAATAAGCATGAAAACCCTCGAACTCTTAAGTGTCGGTATTGACGTGGGCACCACCACAACACAGGTGATTTTCTCCCGTCTCGCTCTGGTAAACCGCGCGGCGGTGTCACAGGTGCCGCGTTATGAGTTTGTGGATCGCAAAATTATCTGGCAGAGCCCGGTTCTGTTCACGCCGGTGGATAAAGACGGCCACCTGCGTGAGGAAGAGCTGCTGGCGCTGGTGCTGGATCAGTACGCCGCCGCCGGGATGGACCCGGCGACGATCGACTCCGGTGCCATCATCATTACCGGTGAAACCGCCAAAACCCGCAATGCGCGTCCGGCAGTGGTGGCGTTATCCCAGAAACTCGGGGATTTCGTGGTCGCCACTGCCGGGCCGCATCTGGAATCGGTGATTGCCGGTTTCGGATCCGGTGCCCAGACACTCTCTGAGCAGAAAATGGCGCGGGTACTGAACATTGATATCGGCGGCGGCACAGCAAACTACGTGCTGTTCGAAGCCGGTCATGTGATCAGCTCAGCCTGTCTGAACGTCGGCGGCCGTCTGTTCGAAACAGACAGCAGCGGACGCGTCACTTATGTACATGCGCCGGGCCGTCTTATCGCCCGTGATTGTTTTGGTGAGCAGACTGATCCGATGTCCCTGACAACGGCACAGCTGAATACCATTGCCGATCGCATGAGTGAGTTGCTGTATGAAGTTATCAGCGGCAACCTCACCCCGCTCGGGCATGAGCTGCTGATGACGGACGGCCTGCCTGCGGAAAGCAGTTTCTATGCGGTCACGCTGTCCGGCGGTGTCGGGGAGTGTTACAGCAATCCGGAAAGCGGCAATGATTTCCGTTTCGGCGATATCGGGCCGCTGCTGGCGCAGGCGATTCACCGCAATGCGGATTTCAGCGCGTTACCGATGCAGACACCGGCACAGACTGTCCGTGCCACGGTGATCGGCGCCGGTGCGCATACGCTGTCTCTGTCCGGCAGCACCATCTGGCTGGACAGCATCACGCTGCCGGTCCGCAATATTCCGGTGGTACATCCGGCGCTGGGCCGCGCGGATGATGAAGATCTGGTGAATACCTGGAGCCGTGCCCTGACGCAGATGGATCTTAATCCGCAGCAGGATCTGTACGCGCTGGCCTTACCGGAATCACTGCCGACTAACTACGCCTCGGTACAAAGCTGTATTGATGCCCTGGAACGCTTTACCAAAACATACCCGAACACCATGCCGCTGCTGGTGATTGCGGGACAGGATTTCGGTAAGGCACTGGGCATGCTGCTGCGTCCGCTGATGAACGGCCGCGAACTGGCTGTTATCGACGAAGTTATCACGCACACAGGCGACTATATCGACATCGGCACGCCGTTATTCAGCGGCTCTGTCGTCCCTGTTACTGTTAAATCACTCGCATTTCCTTCCTGAGGGAACGTAATATGAAATTGAAAACCACGCTGTTTGGTCAGACCTACCAGTTCCGGGACGTGAAAGACGTTCTCGCGAAAGCTAACGAACTCCGCTCCGGGGACATCCTGGCGGGTGTCGCGGCAAGTAACGCCCAGGAACGTGTGGCAGCAAAACAAGTGCTGTCTGAACTGACTATCGCGGATGTCCGCAACAACCCTGTCGTTCCGTATGAAGAAGACTGCGTAACCCGTCTGATCCAGGACGATATCAACGAAACCGAATACAACCGGGTCAAAAACTGGACTATCGGTGAGCTGCGTGAGCATGTCCTGAGCGACACCACCTCTCTCGATAACATCAATCTGCTGCGCAAAGGCCTGACCTCAGAAGTCATCGCCGGGGTGGCAAAAATCTGCTCCAACGCAGACCTGATTTACGGCGCGAAGAAAATTCCTGTCGTGAAACGCGCGAATAACACCATGGGTCTGCCGGGCCATTTCAGCGGCCGCTTACAGCCGAACGATACCCGTGACGAAGTGCAGAGTATCGTGGCACAGATTTATGAAGGTCTCTCTTACGGCTGCGGTGATGCGGTTATCGGTGTCAACCCGGTAACGGACGATGTGGATAACCTCAGCCGCGTGCTGGATGCTGTCTACGGCATTATCGATAAATATGATATCCCGACTCAGGGTTGTGTGCTGGCACACGTCACCACACAGATGGAAGCCATCAAACGCGGTGCGCCGGGCGGCCTGATTTTCCAGAGCATCTGCGGCAGTGAAAAAGGTCTGCGTGAGTTCGGTGTTGAGCTGGAAATGCTGGACGAAGCCCGCCACGTCGGTGCGCAGTACAACCGTATCGCCGGTCCTAACTGCCTGTACTTTGAAACAGGACAGGGCTCCGCACTGTCAGCGGGCGCTCACTACGGTGCTGACCAGGTGACCATGGAAGCCCGTAACTACGGCCTGGCGCGTCACTATGATCCGTTCATGGTGAACACCGTTGTCGGCTTTATCGGACCGGAATATCTCTATAACGACCGCCAGATTATCCGCGCCGGTCTTGAAGATCACTTCATGGGCAAACTGAGCGGTATCTCCATGGGCTGTGACTGCTGTTACACCAACCATGCGGATGCGGATCAGAACCTCAACGAAAACCTGATGATCCTGCTGGCCTCTGCGGGCTGTAACTTCATCATCGGTATGCCGCTGGGTGATGACATCATGCTCAACTACCAGACCACTGCGTTCCATGACATCGCAACTATCCGTCAGTTACTCGGCCTGCGCCCTGCGCCGGAATTCGAAGCCTGGCTGGAAAAAATGGGTCTGATGGAAAACGGGCGTCTTACCAATCGTGCCGGCGATCCGTCACTGTTCTTCTGATTTTCGGGGTAAATCACCATGGATCAAAAACAAATTAATGACATCGTACGCAGCGTGATGGCTCAGATGGGACACACGGGCGAAAACGTACAGGCGGTTGCCGCGGCAACACAGGCTGTACTGAATCAGGGTAATACGTCTGTTGAGTCCGTTGAGTGGGATCTCGGTTCACCGGAAGCAAAACAGTGGATCGGCGTGCAGAACCCGCACCGTGCAGAAGTGTTACAGGAACTGCGTAACAGCACCGGTTCCCGTGTCTGCTCCGGCCGTGCCGGTGTGCGTCCGCGCACCCAGAGCCTGCTGCGCTTCCTGGCTGACCACTCGCGCTCCAAAGATACCGTACTGAAAGAAGTCCCGGCGGAATGGGTGAAAAAACAGAACCTGCTGGAGTTACAGTCTGAAATCACAGACAAAAACCAGTATCTGACCCGTCCGGATATGGGCCGTATTCTGAATAAAGAATCCATCGAACTGCTGAAAACCAAGTGTGTGCAGGCGCCGGATGTGCAGGTCATTATCTCTGATGGTCTGTCCACCGATGCTATCACCGCAAACTACGACGAAATTCTGCCGCCGCTGATGAAAGGTCTGGAGCAGTCCGGTCTGAAAGTGGGCACGCCGTTCTTTGTCCGTTACGGCCGCGTGAAAATTGAAGACCAGGCCGGTGAAGTGCTCGGCGCGAAAGTGGTTATCCTGCTGGTGGGCGAACGTCCGGGGCTGGGTCAGTCTGAAAGCCTCTCCTGCTACGCGGTGTACTCACCGACAGTGGCGGGTACAGTGGAAGCAGACCGTACCTGTATCTCGAACATTCACCGCGCAGGGACACCGCCGGTGGAAGCCGCCGCTGTTATCGTCGATTTAGCCAAACGCATGCTGGAGCAGAAAGCGTCCGGTATCAACATGAACCGTTAACGGGGAACTGAATATGCCTGCATTAGATCTTATCCGGCCGAGCGTGACAGCGATGCGTCTTATCGCTAATGCACACGAAGATTTCTGCCGTGAACTGAAATTACCGAAACACATCCGCAGCCTCGGCCTTATCACCGCAGACTCCGACGATGTTGCTTACATTGCCGCTGACGAAGCCACCAAACAAGCTCTGGTGGAAGTGGTTTACGGACGTTCCCTGTATGCAGGGGCGTCAAACTCACCATCACCGACCTCCGGTGAAGTGATGATTATCCTCGGTGGCCCGAACCCGGCGGAAGTCCGCGCGGGTCTGGATGCCATGGTCGCCAATATCGAATCCGGCGCGGCATTCCAGTGGGCGAATGACAAAGAAGATACCGCATTCCTGGCGCATCTGGTCTCCCGTACCGGCTCTTACCTGTCTGATGGTGACAAAGTTAAACACGGTGACCCGATTGCCTATCTGGTGGCACCGCCGCTGGAAGCGACCTTCGGGATTGATGCCGCACTGAAAGCCGCTGATGTGCAGCTGGCCACTTATGTGCCGCCTCCGTCAGAAACCAACTACTCAGCAGCCTTCCTGACCGGCAGCCAGGCAGCATGTAAAGCAGCATGTGATGCCTTTACCGAAGCCGTTCTGGATATCGCGCGCAACCCTATTCAGCGCGCCTGAGCAGTGCAGTCAGTCGTCAGTTCAGTCATTAACACAGGAGAAAGGTCATGATCGATTCACTGGGATTACTTGAGGTATACGGCCTGGTGTCCGGCATTGATGCGGCGGATGCGATGCTGAAGTCGGCAAATGTCCGCATCCTTAACTATGAAATGGTGATCCCGGGGATGGTGACGCTTGTTGTTGAGGGCGATCTGGCGGCGTGCCGTGCGGCGGTGGATGCGGGCATTGCAGCCGCAAACCGTACCGGTAAAGTGATCGGCCACAAGGTCATCGGTCGTCCGGATGGTGATACCGAGTGGCTGGTCACCGGTTTCAGCGGTATACCGGTGAAGGTAAAACCGCAGTCTCCGGCACCGGTACCGGTGTCTGAACCGGCTCCGGCAGCGACGGCAGTGTCTGCCGCCGCCCCGGATGCGGATGCTATGATGATCTTTGCCGCTGAAGCCAGACACCGCCACGGCGTGACTGCCGGAGAAGCGGCCATGCATTTCAGCTGTCTGATAGAGGACAGCCGCGATGTGCTGGAAGACCTGTTTAAACAGGGCAAACTGCGCAAACGCGGCAGCCGCTACCGGGTAAAACAGGAGGGAAACCGCGATGAGTAATCTGATGCCGGGTCTGCATGAGTGCGGGCCCGAAATCATTCGTCAGCGTGTGCAGGATGCAGGGGTTGTCGGCGCGGGCGGGGCGGGGTTCCCGACCCACGTCAAACTGGCGGCACAGGCGGAAATCTATCTGGTGAATGCGGCTGAATGTGAGCCGCTTTTGCAGGTGGATCAGCAGCTGGCTGTCCGTGAGGCGGATGCGATGATCCGCGGTTTGCTGTATGCGATGCGGGCCACCGGCGCGAAAGAGGGCATTATCGCTATCAAAGGCAAGCATCAGGCGGCCATTGATATCCTGAATGCCCGCGTGCCGGATTCTGTCCGTCTGCATATCCTGCCGGATGTTTATCCGGCCGGTGATGAAGTGATCACCATCTGGCTGGCGACCGGCCGCCGGGTCCCGCCTGCGGCACTGCCGCTGTCTGTCGGCGTGGTGGTCAGCAATGTGCAGACGCTGATCAATGTCGCGTATGCTGTTGAACAGGAACAGGCCGTGATACACCGTGTCCTGACGGTGAACGGCGCGGTTCATCATCCTGTTACCGTTTCCGTTCCGGTCGGCACCACACTGCGTGAAGTGCTGGCGCTGGCAGGCGGATCCACCATCAGCAACCCGGCGTATATCAACGGCGGGCCGATGATGGGCAAATTACAGACATCCCTTGATGATGCTGTGACCAAAACCACCGGCGGCTTATTAGTCCTGCCGGATGACCATATTTTAATTCAGCGCCGGACTCGTTCAGAGCGCACGGTGATCAACCAGGCGCGTACCGTATGTGAACAGTGCGGCATGTGTACCGAGCTCTGCCCGCGTCACATGATCGGCCACGAACTGCCGCCGCACCTGATTGTCCGCGCGGTGGGTTATGAGCAGATCTCCGCGCCGTCAGCTGTTGTTGCGGCACTGACCTGCTCGGAGTGTGCGATTTGTGAAGCCTGGTCCTGCCCGGTGGAAATTTCACCGATGCGCCTGAATCAGATGCTGAAAGTGAAGCTGCGCGAAGAAGGGATCCGCTATGAAGGTGAACTGCGCCCGGAAGATCCGATGGCTCAGCACCGCATGCTGCCGGTCAAGCGCCTCGTCCGCCGTCTGGAACTGACGGAATACATGCACAAAGCGCCGATGACTGATGAGATCTACGCGCCGCAGCAGGTGATTATCCCGTTACGCCAGCATATCGGTGCCCCGGCGGTACCGGTTGTCAGCGAAGGGGATAACGTCACGGCGGGCATGCTGATCGCCGCTGTCCCGGAAAAAGCACTGGGTGCGCCGGTTCACGCCAGTATCAGCGGTGTGGTTCGCCATATTGACAGCACGGCTGTCACGATAGAGAAGGAATAACTATGCACAGTGCAATTGCGATGGTGGAACTGTCCAGTATCGCCAAAGGGATGGAAGTCACCGATTTTATGCTCAAAAGTGCGGAAGTCACCCTGCTGATGGGCAAAACCGTGTGTCCCGGCAAATATGTGGTGATGGTCGGCGGTGATGTTGCCGCCGCACAGCAGGCAATGCGCTGCGGTGTGGAAAAAGGCGGCGCTCAGGTGGTGGATGAGTTTCTGCTCAGTAATATCCACCCGGATGTGCTCCCGGCTATCGGTGGTGTGACGGATGTGAATGCCCGCGAAGCCGTCGGGGTGGTGGAAACCTTTAGTGTCGCAACCTGCATTGAGGCGGCGGATTTTGCTGTTAAAGCAGCCGGCGTCACGTTAATCCGTCTTCATATGGCGTATGGTATCGGGGGTAAATGTTACTTTGTGATGAGCGGCGATGTTGCAGACGTCGAAACCGCCAAAAAAGCCGCATCACAGGTCGCCGCAGATAAAGGTGCGCTGGTTTACAGCATGGTCGTACCGAATCCTCATCCCGATTTCTGGCAGCAATTGGTCGCTGGTTAACATTTATGGCGGCCGTTCATTTTGGGGAAAAAATAATGATGAAAAAAATCACACCAGATTTACATCACCTTAATGATGAAGTGCCGCATGACCGCGATCTCAGCCCTATCGTGATCGAGCAGAATTTTACACAGCGTTATACGCATGATGCCTATGATCAGGCATGTGCTATTACCGCCTGGCAGCAGCTGTATGATCAGCTGACGCCCGGCCGGTTTGAAGGGGAACTGACCGAAACCCTGTTTGACGGGCTTCAGGTGTTCCACGAATACACTAATCTGTCTCTGCGCCAGTCCTGTATGGTCTGGCCGAATGCCTTCTGGTTTGGCATTCCCGGGGAGCAGCAGAATACCGGTTATATCGGCAATCAGATGCTTTGCCGGCAGAAAATCGCCGTGCGTCCGGGCGGAAAAGAATTTGAACTGAGCACGCCGGATGATTATCACATTCAGGGGCTGGTGATTTCTCACGATATCCTGAAAAAGCACTCTGTGGTGCTGCAAAACCCGGAGCGGCTGATGAATCTGCTCAGCGAAAACCCGGCTGTGGGTGTGAACCCCTTCAAAAAAGAGGCGATCTGGCAGTATATCCGCCATGCCCTCTGGCACTCCAAAATTGAGCAGGAACGCAACCACACCGTCAGCCGTGTCCTGAGCCACAACCTGCTGACAGCATTCCTCGGATTGCTGGAAGATGCCAGCACCGTGGCCGATGAACACTACACCAACCGTGTGAACTACCTGAAACTGGTCTCCAAAGCCCGTGAATATCTGTTTGAGAACGCCACCGAACCGGTGACCGTGCTGGAATTGTGTAATGAGCTGTATGTCAGCCGCCGCACGCTGCAAAATGCCTTCCAGCAGGTACTGGGCATCGGCCCGAATGCCTATCTGAAAACCATCCGGCTGAATGCGGTGCGCCGTGAACTGGTCAGCCCGTATTCAAAACAGACTACCGTCAAAGACGCGGCAATGCAGTGGGGATTCTGGCACCTGGGGCAGTTCGCCACTGACTACCAGCGCCTGTTTAATGAGAAACCGTCGGAGACACTGAGCCGCCGTCTGATGTGATTGTTTTTCTGCTTCCGCTTTCTGACCTGCATCGTGTTTTCTTTCCGGCAGGTCAGAACGGCTTCTTCTGAGTCACCGTTTTAAAATCCCGCTTCTGATCTCATTTTCAGCATCTTGCTGTGAATATTCTCTGTAAGGAGAATTTAAATATCAAATTAGTTCTATATTTATTAATTGGCTATTTATAATTCTACTGAGCAACGGAGTATTCAGGTATGAGAAACCGCAACAAGATTCTGCTGTCCGCGTTGATATCTCTCTTTATGACCCCGGCGTTTGCACTTCCCTCTGTGACGGTTCTGGCAACCGGCGGCACTATTGCCGGGGGTGGGGAATCGTCGGTTTCGTCCGGTTATCAGGCCGGAAAAGTGGGCGTCGATGCCCTGATTGATGCTGTGCCGGAAGTCAAAGCACTGGCAGATCTCAGTGGTGAGCAGATTGTGAATATCGGCTCACAGGATATGAATGACAAGGTGTGGCTGACGCTGGCAAAAGAAATCAACCGGACCTGTGATAAAACGGACGGATTTATCATCACTCACGGCACCGATACGCTGGAGGAGACCGCGTACTTTCTTGACCTGACAGTATCGTGCCATAAACCGGTTGTGCTGGTGGGGGCAATGCGTCCGTCCACGGCACTGGGCGCGGACGGCCCGCTGAATCTCTATAATGCAGTAGTTTTGGCAACGGATAAGTCGGCGGCCGATCGCGGCGTTCTGATGGTGATGAATGACAAGGTGATCAGCGGGCGGGATGCGGTCAAAATGAATACCACGGAAGTTCAGGCGTTTGAAGCGGTGAATGCCGGGGATACCGGATTTATCCATAACAGCAAAGTGACCTACTATCAGCCAGCGCCGCCACGGCAGGCCGGAGCGGTGTTTGATATCAGTAAACTCAGCGAACTGCCGAAAGTCGGTATTGTATATAATTATGCCAATGCTTCAGATGCGCCGGTAAAAGCTCTGCGGGAAGAGGGAAGCGCCGGGATTGTCAGTGCCGGCGTGGGTAACGGCAATATGTATAAAGGCGTTTTTGATGCATTAGCCGCCGCAGGCAAAGAGGGCGTGGTGGTTGTCCGTGCCAGCCGGGTGCCGACCGGTTATACAACACGTAACGCAGAAGTGGATGATGACGCATACGGCTTTGTGGCTTCCGGCAGACTGAACCCGCAAAAAGCCAGAGTATTGCTGCAACTGGCTCTTACGCAGACCACTGATCCGCAGAAAATTCAGTCATTCTTCGAAAAGTATTAATTAAGCATTTTTTCAGGCCGCAACCCTCTGTGTACAGGGGATTGCGGTTTTTTATTTTCTGATCTGTTTTTATCCTCAAATATTATGTTATAACATATCAATTAACGACTTTAAGGTGATATTCGTCATTAATGATAATTAACAAATGAAACAAAAAAGACACAGCAGCCTACAGGAATTTAAAGAAAAAAGGGGCTGAATCTGTCCGTATTCACAAAGCGGGAAAAAGAACTGTTCTCATATTTACCCATTGAATTCGTTCAGTATATTGTCTGCTTCTGAGTCAGGCTGACTCTGTCTTCACGGCATGTATCACAACAAAATAATAAAAGAGAAAGGTATGAAATCAGTTAAGTTTGCATTGGCGCCATTATCCGCCATGGTGCTGTTATCGTTCTGTGCACACGCCGGAACACAGGGAAATAATGACGACACGATTATTGTCCGATCTTCCACCATTGAATCCACCACCGTTAATGAACTGGCCGACTACGGGAATAAACTACAGGTTATTACCCGTGAGGAAATTCAGCGTTCAGGGCCGTCATCCGATTTAAACCAGGTATTACAGCAATATGTGCCGGGATTATATGTCTCTCTGGGACAAGGGGCTTACGACTACGGTAAATATTCCTTTATGGGCGGCCGCCCGGATGACACCTTAATTCTGATTGATGGTGTTCGTCTGAACAACCGCCTGTTCGGCGGGATCTATCTCGATACTCTGCCGCTGATTGCCATCGACCGCATCGAAGTGCTGCAGGGGGCGCAGAGTCTCTCTTTCGGTACCCAGGCGATCAGCGGTGTGATTAACATTGTCACCAAAAAACCGACCTCAGAGGTACTGTCCGGTGAATTCAGTGTCGGCGCGGATACGGACAAAGGCCGCTACGGAGAGGGCTACGTCGAGAAAGCGTTTGATAACAATATCGGCAAAACCGGTCTGATGGCGTGGGTAACCCGCAGTAAATCAGATGGTTACCAGCCATATCGCGACAGTGATTACAACGGCACGATCGGACAGAAAAAGCGTGGTTATGACGTGACATCTGTTGGTGTCCAGGTTACCCAGACTATTGCGGATACCGCACAATTGCAGGGATTCTACCAGTACACACAGGCCGATCTGGATATGGTCTCCCCGAACCACCACCGCCAGGCAATGAACAAACGTGACCATCATCTGGCTACAGTTTCCTTTGAGCATTTCCTGACGCAGGACACCAGCTACTCAATCCGTGCACATCTTAATGACTGGAATACCCGTTATGACCGCAGCCGCTATCTGGCGGACGGCTCCGTGGATATCCAGAATGACGATTCTTACTGGGGATTCCGGGACTACGGCGTTCAGGCACAGATCAAATCTTACCTGTTCGGGGATAATGAGTTTGTCGTCGGGACAGATAACCAGTGGTACAAAGGTAAAGATGAGGTCATGAAGATCGAAACGGATACCGCGAAAGCTAATGCCCTGTATTTACAGGTGCGGCCGGATATCCCTGTCTTACCGGAGCTGAAACCAAGTCTCGGCGTACGTTATGAACGCTTTGAAGGCGGCCAGGATGCGACTGTCTGGATGGCAAGCACCAAATATGAAGTGAATGAAAAGCTCAATTTACGCGGCCAGGTGGGAACAGCATTTAAACTGCCGAACGCTGAGCAGTTATATGTCAAAGATGAAAGTAAGCAAACCATCGGTGATGCCAACCTGAAAGCGGAAACCAGTAAAAACATCGAAGCCGGTTTTGACTACCTGACGAAGTGGGAAAACGGTGGTGCATGGCAGTTCGGTGCAACGGCCTACGCCCGTGAAATCAATGATCTGATCACGACAGTGAAAGTCGGTAAATACGATAAATGGGTTAACGGTGACGGTGAAATCCGTACCAAAGGCGTGGTACTGGCGACCAAACTGAACTTTGATGAGTCCTGGTATGTCTCCGGGGATATCACCCGTAACTGGCTGGATACCAAAAACGGCGCGACACTCAACGATATTCCGGAGCTTTTTACCCGAGGCCGCATCGGTTATGACGCCCCGGCAAAACAGTGGGGTGCGGAACTGGCTGCCCGCTATGTGGGTGAACTGAAATCAGGCAATGATACCTACGGCCATTACACCGTGTTTGATGCCAGCGCGTATCTGTATGTGGATCATGCGCAGCAGCATAAGCTCACGCTGCTGGTGGAAAACCTGTTTGATCGCGATTACCCGGCGGGTCTGACCAGCAACGGCCCGGAAAAAGTGGACAACCTCGGTCGTCCGTTAACCGCTGAACTGCGTTACACCTACCGTTTCTGAGGACACTGAGCTATGGGAAAGAATGTCACACTGTATCTGAACACGTTGCAGAATGAGGCGTGCTTATCTGCGGATTTCTGGCTGTCACTCAGTGAGAAGGGCTTTCCCGGTGATACCGCCTGCTGTGCGGACAGCGGGGTGGTATTGCATCAGCTGAAAGAAACGGTCACACCGGAGACCCGCTGTATCCTGCTGATGGTGCTGACAGACCCGGCGCAATCCGCTGAAAAACTGATGTCTCTGACCTCAGCGCTGGAGCAGGAAATAGCAGCGCATTACCAGCAGTTACGGGTATTCCGCAGTTTGTGTGTACTTACCGGGGCGGACGCGGCGGCAGATGCCAAACAGGCCGGTGAGGTGATGACGGAACTGGAAAAGCAGTCGAACAGCCGTGAGCCGAAAGCCGAATCCAACCCGAACTGGGAAAAAACACCGCCGTACCGCTATCACCTTTTCTTCTGCATGGGGCCGCGCTGTGTTTGTCGCGGTGCCAAATCACTACTGATGCAGCTGCGCCATCAGCTTGCGGCACGTAACCTGTTTGAAAACGAAAACGGCGTGCTGCTGACCCGTTCTCACTGTCAGTATCCCTGCAATCAGGGGCCGCTGGTGACGGTCTATCCGGATAATTTATGGTACCGGCTGACCACGCCGGAAGAGATCCATCTGTTTGTTTCTGAACAGATAGAACAGGGAAGAGTAGTGCCGTCGTTGCTGGCGGAGCATAAATAAAATGAAGATTGTCCGGTATGCTGTCAGTGTGGTCCTGTTGCTGCTGTCTGCAGGGGCTGCGGCAGGAAATAAATGCGATCCGCTGTGGGATAAAACCGCGCCGCCGCAGCATATCATTGCCATGAATCAGCATGCCGCTGATATGGTACTGGCGCTGGATGCCGGGCCGCAGATGCTGGGCGTGAGTTATATTGATGATTCAGCGGAGGCACTGAAATCAGGGCGCTATCACGGTATTCCGGTTTTTTCGGCCAAATACCCCGCGACAGAGAAACTGATCGCCTCCGGGGCAGATTTTGTCGTGGCCGGGTTTTCCTCTGCCTTTATGGCCTCGATGGGCGGGCAGGATGATCTGCAACGTGCCGGTATCGGCAGCTATCTGATGGCATTTGCCTGTGAACGTCAGGCATACAGCGGATTTGACAGTATTAAAATTGATTTGCAGCGCCTGGGGCGGGTCCTCGGGCGGGAAAAAGAGGCGGATGCCGCCGTTACCCGTATCGATGCCACGCTGGCACAGGTAAAATCCCTGCCGCCGCTGCCCCGGAAACCGGTTATTTTTTACCTCGACAGCCAGAGTGACACCCTGATGTCACAGGGAAAGAAGGGGTTTATGACCGAAGTTATCACCCTGGCCGGGGGCGAAAATGTGTTTATCGACATGCCAATGGCAGGTATTCACGTCTCTCCGGAAACACTGCTGGATAAACAGCCGGACTATATTATTCTCGCCGATGCGGTCTGGTCACCGGCAGAAAAGAAAAAAGCCTGGCTGGCAAATCATCCGGCGCTATCCCATCTCGATGCGGTCAAAAACAGACGTTACATTGTTATTCCGTTCAGCGGCGTTTACCCCAATGTAAAAAGCCCGGATGTGTTGCTGACGATAGCGGAAGCCGTCAGGAAGTAATACAGGCGGAACACGGTTTTATTCTTCGTCTGTCTCCAGATTACGGATAAAACGGTAATCAGCCGACGCCGGTTTCAGGCGGTACAGTGCCGCCGGGCGACCACGTTCAGCTCGCTTTTCACCGGTATCAATCAGCAAATCAGCCTGTTCGAGACGGCGGCGGAACGATTTTTTCTGAATCGGCTGACCAATCAGAATTTCATGAACGTGCTGTAATTCCGGCAGGGTAAAGGTTTCCGGCAGGGCGAATCCCGGCACGACGGAATAGAGCGATTTCTGGCGCAGCCGTGCTCTGGCCTGACGGATAAGTAACTGGTGATCAAACGCCAGTGTCATATTCTCTGCTTCATCCAGCGGTATCCATCTGACTGAATTCACTGTATTAATCTGTTTTTCACACGCCTGCATGGCAATCAGTGCGGTATAGCAGACGGTGACTGACCAGCCGCGTTTGTCCCGCTGGTCATTGCCGACCGTACATAACTGCTCAATGTATGGTGGTGCCACACCGGTTTTTTCCCGCAGTTTCCGCAGTACGGTATCTTCCAGAGTCTTATCCTGTGCCTCATCCACAAAACCACCGGGCAATCCCCATTTGCCTTTCTCCGGATGTTCCGCGCGTTCGGCCAGCAGCACATGCAGGGTTTCATTGTGATAAGTGAAAAGCACAGCATCAACGGTCACCAGGGGCGACAAAAAGTCACGGCGCTGATAACCGGCGAGGTAAGTTTGTTCATCCATTTGCGTCACATCCTGAAATCGGGATAAGTCATTCTATTGTAAGGAGAGAAATCCGGATTGCAAATTAAATGTCATTCAGACACTAATTCCGCTTGACATTAATAGTGTCAATAAGCCACTATATTGTTATTGTCATAACGACACTAATGAGGTGATACTATGTTTAATTTAAAATTCTTCAAAGCAGACCCGTCCACATTTGTTATCCGTTCCGTGAACGGTCATGTCAAAAGTCAGGGACAAGGGCTGAGCTTCTGGTACAACAGTGCGACCACATCGATCGCCGCCCTGCCGTTAAGTGCGCAGGAAACCCCGTTTATTTTCAACTTCCAGACAGCGGATTTCCAGAGCCTCCGTGTTCAGGGACAACTTTCCTTTCAGGTCAGCGCGCCGGAAAAAACGGCCGGGGTGCTTAACTTTGTGCTCAACCGGGACGGAAAAACCTACGCGACCGACGACCCGATGAAACTGAATGACCGGATTGTCCGTGCGGCACAAACCATTATCCAGGCGGAGATCCAGTCCACACCGCTGCGCCGTGCATTATTGCTCAGCCAGTCGCTGGTGGCACTGGTGCAGTCACGTCTGGCACAGCAGGCGGCGCTTGAGGCGCTGGGGATCACCATTCTGGATTTCTCTGTCACCGCGATTACCCCGACACCGGAAACGGCCCGTGCACTTGAGGCGGAAGCCCGGGAATCCCTGCTGAAAGAGGCGGATGATGCGATTTATGCGCGGCGCAAATCCTCCGTTGAACAGGAGCGCACGATCAAAGAAGCTGAGCTGGAGACCGATCTCTCTGTGCAGAAAAAAGAGCAGCAGATAGAGGAATCCCGGCTGGAAAACGAACGCACACTGCTGCGTGAGCAGGCGGCAATGGCACAGGAGCGGCTGGCGGCGGAGATTGGTGAGGAGCAGCAGCGTCAGACACTGGTTTCTCTCAGTGCGGATAATCAGCGCGTTCAGTCCGATGCGGATGCGTATGCGATTGAAACCAAAATGAAAGCGTACCGTGAGTTGCCGGTGGAGAATCTCAAAGCCCTGGCACTGAGCCGGATGGCACCGGAGCAACTGATGGCGATGGCCTTTGAATCTCTGGCACAGAATGCCGGAAAAATTGGTGAGCTGAATATCGCGCCGGATATGTTCAGTCAGATGATGAAAAAAGGGAGCAAAGCATGAGCCGCCGGGATGAGGTACGGTTTGTCCTGGTCACACAGAAAACCCGGCTGCAGGAGCTGATTGCCCGTTTCAATACCTGGCCGCAGGCGAAGTTTTACCTGGAGCATAACGGCATCTCCGTGAGTGATTATCTCGCGGAGCATGATCGCTACCAGGCGCAGCTGACAGAGGCGAAACGTATTTTGCTGCAGGCAGGACAGGTACAGATTCCGGATCGCACGCTGCTGCCGGGGTATCAGTTTTCTGACCGCGATATTGTGGTGATTATCGGCCGCGACGGGCTGGTGGCGAATACCCTGAAATACCTGAACGGCCAGCCGGTGATTGCGGTTAACCCGGACCCGGAACGCTGGGACGGTATACTGCTGCCTTTTGAACTGCCGCAGCTGGCCTCTGTGGTGACGCGGACACTGAACCTGGATATGCCGTCGAAAGTCCTGAGTTTTGCACAGGCGGTCACCAATGACGGACAAAAAATGCTGGCGGTCAATGATCTGTTTATCGGGCCGAAAAGTCACACATCGGCCCGCTATATTCTCAGTCACGGCGGGCAGGCGGAAGCGCAGTCCTCCTCCGGGGTGATTATCTCAACAGGGCTCGGTTCGACGGGGTGGTTACAGTCGGTTCTGGCCGGTGCGCTGGGCGTGACCGGCGGCAGTTCACATCCGCTGCGTGCCGGGATCGGCTGGGATGAAAAGCGCCTGCAGTTCAGTGTGCGGGAGCCTTTCCCGGGGCGGACATCCGGAACCTCACTGGTTTTCGGGGCGGTCGATAATACGATGACACTACAGCTTGAATCACAGATGCCGGAAAACGGGGTTATTTTTTCTGACGGGATAGAGTCCGATTTTCTGCATTTCAATGCAGGATGTATTGTCACAATCGGTATTGCGGATATACAGGGAAGGCTGATGTATGAATAACAAACCAGTGTACCGTCAGGGAGCGGATAACAGAACGGGGCACACAGCGTGCCCCGTAAGGAATAAAACCACATTTGTTTATTGATCAGATAGCCCAGCCACCCGCATAGAACGCGACTAACACGATGGCAATAATCACCGTGCCGGTGTTGAGTTTGCGCCACTCTTTTGCCACCAGACGGCCAATCACCAGGGTGACATAGCCCAGCATAATACCGGTGACGATATTACAGGTCAGTACGATAAAGACCGCACACACCAGCCCGGACATGGCATCGACAGAGTCGTCGAAATCCAGTTTTGCCACATTACTCAGCATCAGCAGGCCGACATACATCAGTGCCGGTGCGGTTGCATACCCCGGGATCAGGTAAGAGAGCGGTGAGAAGAACAGGATCAGCAGGAACAGCACGCCGACGGTCACGGCAGTCAGCCCGGTTTTACCGCCTGCGGCAGTCCCCGCAGCGGATTCAATATATACCGCAGCCGGAGAAGCACCTACTGCACCGGAGATAATGGAGCTGACGGAGTCCACGGTCAGGGCTTTGCCGCCGTTGATAATCTGATTGTCTTTATCCAGCAGGTTGGCCTGTCCGGCGACGGCACGGATGGTGCCGGTGGCATCAAACACAGCTGTCATTACCAGTGCCAGCACACTCGGCAGAACGGCGGTTTGCAGGGCACCCATAATATCCATACTGAATATCAGAGATTTACCGTCCGCGCCACTCAGTGACGGCATGGCGATCAGCCCCTGATAGGTGACGTTCGGGTCAACAATCAGGCCGATAACCGAAATCCCGATAATCACCAGCAGGATCCCGCCCGGCACGTGCATTTTTTCCAGACTGACAATCACCGCCAGCCCGATCAGTGACATGGCGACCGGGAAGGAGGTAAATGCCCCCATTGCCACCGGCAGACCTTCCAGCGGGTTCTTGATAACCAGGCCGACGCCGTTGGCGGCAATCAGCAGCAGGAACAGGCCGATACCAATCCCGGTGCCGTGAGCTATCCCCATCGGCAGGTTGCGCAGGATCCAGTTTCGCACCCCGGTAACGGAAATCAGGGTAAAAATCACACCCATCAGGAAGACCGCACCGAGCGCAACCGGAATGCTGATTTGCTGCCCGAGCACCAGGCTGAATGCGGTAAAGGCGGTGAGTGAGATAGCACAGCCGATAGCCATCGGCAGGTTTGCCCACAGCCCCATCATGATGGAGCCGATACTGGCGACCAGACAGGTGGCAACAAAGATGGCACCCGGCGGGAACCCGGCTTTGCCGAGCATGGAAGGGACGACGATGACAGAATAGACCATGGCGAGGAAGGTGGTGACCCCGGCCAGAATCTCCCGTTTGACGCTGCTGCCGCGGGCGGAGATTTTAAAGTACGCGTCCAGTGCGCCTTTTGCTGCCGCCCCGGAGTTATCCGGTGTTGTATTATCAGACATAATTGCAGACCCCGAGAATGAAATGAAAATGTGTTTTAATCACAGCATTGGTGTGCGTCAGGTCCGTTCATAGACCAGGCGTCCATCGATGTAAGTCCGGTAAATCGTGCGGTCATCACCAAGCGCAATCATCACAAACAGTTTCTCCGCCAGCGTGCGTGAGTTGTCATAACGCAACTGCTGGAGCGGGGTCGCGGTCGGTTCAAGTACCACAAAATCCGCTTCTTTGCCGGTGGCAAAGTTACCGATACAGCTATCCAGTCCTAATGAATGCGCGCCGCCGAGGGTGGCGAGATAAAACGCTTCAAAGGCGGTTAAACAGGTTTTCTGCAACTGCATCACTTTGTAAGCTTCACTCAGTGTCTGCAGCATATTGAAGGTCGTTCCGGCACCGACGTCAGTACCAATCCCGACTTTCACTTTTTTCGCCAGCGCCTTTTTCAGATTAAACAGGCCGCTGCCGAGATAAAGGTTTGATGTCGGACAAAATGCCACCGCTGAGCCGGTATCGTGCAGGCAGTCCCACTCCTCTTCCTCAAGGTGGATACAGTGCGCAAATACGCTGCGTTCGCCGGTCAGTCCGTAGTGGTGATAGACATCCAGGTAGTTTTTGCTGTCCGGATAGAGTTCTTTTACCCACTCAATTTCTGCTTTGTTTTCATCAAGGTGAGTGTGAACCCAGGTGTCCGGATACTCCTCGCGCAGCCGCTGACACACCGCCAGCTGTTCCGGGCTGGAGGTCGGCGCAAAACGCGGGGTGATGGCATAGAGCAGACGCCCTTTTTTATGCCAGCGTTCGATCAGCGCCTTACACTCTTCGTAGCTGCTTTCCGGTGTGTCGGTGAGGTAGTCCGGCGCGTTTCTGTCCATCATCACTTTACCGGTGATGAGGCGCATATTGAGCTGGCTCGCCGCATCAAACAGGGCATTGACCGATTCCGGGTGAACAGTACTGAAGACCAGTGCGGTCGTGGTGCCGTTACGCAGCAGTTGTTTGATAAAAAACGCTGACATTTCACGGGCGTAATCAATATCCTGATACAGCTTTTCAGTCGGGAACACATGGCGGTTGAGCCATTCGAGTAACTGCTCGCCGTGAGCACCGATCATCTCGCTCTGCGGATAGTGAACGTGGGTATCAATAAAGCCCGGCACCACCAGTTTCCCGGTGTAATCGCGGACACGGACGGTTTCCGGGATCAGATGCTTCCCGTCTTCCCACTGTCCGAACCACTCTATTTTTCCGTGCCGGATTAGCATCAGGCCGTCATCAATCAGGCGGACTGCATCGGGCAGATCGTCCATCGAGGTCACTACGCGGGTGATATCCAGGAACTTCCCGCGTACCGCTTTGACGGTATGTTCAGACGACATAGCTGACTCCTCTGCTTACAAAAAGCCCTCACCGGAACCGGCGAGGGCAGGGTTGATTTAATTATATTTTGCTCAGACCGCGCAGGATTTTTTCCGGCGTGAAGTGCCATTCACGCAGCCAGACACCGCAGGCATCATGAATTGCGGTGGCGATAGCCGGTGCTGCACCGTTAACCGCGATTTCCGAGATGGATTTCGCACCATACGGGCCGACCTGGTCATCACTCGGCACCAGGAAGGCACGGAAATCACGCGGGATATCGCCGATCTTCGGTGCGCCGTAAGTTTTCAGGTCGCGGGTCAGCGGCACACCTTTGGCATCGTAGCGGATCTCTTCTGACATACTGTGGCCGATGGCACGCATGGAGGCACCGTAAATCTGACCTAAGGCCAGATCCGGGTTCACCGGCGTACCGCAGTCGAGCAGTGCGTAGAATTTATCCAGGCGAATTTCACCGGTACGGGTGTTCACGGCCACTTCAGCAAAGTTTGCTCCGTACGGGAAGGCAAAGTCCGGTGTGATATAACTGGCGTTTGCCACCAGCACACCAAACCCTGTACCGCCTTCGGCTGCATGTGCCAGATCCCCGAACGTGATTTCGCCTTTCTTACCGCGTACCACACCCGGTGCCGCCAGGGTGACATCTTCCACCGGTTCACCGATTTGCGCGGCACCGTGGAACAGGATTTTTTTACGCAGATTCTCTGCCGCCATTTTCGCCGCATTACCGGAGAAGCAGGTGCCGGAGGAGGCATAAGCTCCTTTATCGAACAGCGCGTGGTCAGTATCCCCTGAGATAACATGGACATCATCCGGGCAGCAGCACAGCACTTCGGCGGTCAGTTTTTTGACCACGGTATCGAGGCCGGTACCGATATCCGCACCACCGGAGTGGACGATAAAGGTGCCGTCAGATTCCAGTTTGACCATACAGTTTGCCTGGTCGATATCCGGAATCCCTGATTTCTGCATGATGATGGCCACGCCGCGTCCGGTTTTCCAGTCGCCGTCCTGCTTACGCGGGGAATCCCAGTTGATAAGTTCGCGGCCTTTTTTCAGGATCGGGCCGAGGGCGCAGCTGGCGGCAGTCGGTACCGAGGTCGGCATTTTCCCTTCCCCGATAGCGCCGAGGATCTTCAGTTCCTGACCTTCATGCACGCGATTGGTTTCAATCAGATCCAGCAGGTCGATATTCAGTTCTTTTGCCAGTTCAGCCAGGATCATGGTCAGGGCGAAGTTACCTTTCGGTGCCCCGTAACCCTGATAAGCGCCGGTCGGACAGATGTTGGAGTAGTAAGTGGTCACCCGGAAATCGACGTTATCACACGGATAGAGCGGCAGTGACAGCGCCGGACCGTTACTCGGTACCGTCAGTGAGTGGTTACCGTAAGGGCCGGTGTTCGCCAGGAATTCCATATTGATGGCGGTGATTTTCCCGTCTTTTTTCGCGCCCAGTTTGATTTTCACTTTCGCCACATGGCGGCTGGTGTTCGCGATAAATTCTTCTTCACGGGTGTAGCGGAATGAGACCGGACGGCCGGTGACATAAGTTGCCCACGCGCAGACTTCTTCCAGCAGGATATCCTGTTTGGAGCCGAAGCCGCCGCCGACACGCTCTTTGATTACATGCACTTTGTTCTGTTTCAGGCCGAGAATACGCGCCACCTGGCGGCGTAAGTGCCACGGTACCTGAGTGGAGGCGTGGATCACCAGACGGTCGCCGTTCATGTAGGTATAGCAGATATGCGGTTCGGTCGGGCACTGCTGAACCTGGCGGGATTCATAGGTGCGCTCGATAACGGTATCCGCTTCCGCAAAGCCTTTATCCAGATCCCCGATATGGCCGTGAACACCCGCAGCAATGTTTTTGCACGGTTTCGCGCCGATCGGGAAGTTAATCTGTAAATGCTCGCCGCGATCTGCCGCGTTCTTATTCTGCTCTGCCAGGTCAGCCGGCGCGCCGTTAACATAAATCACCGGCTCATCATGCACCAGCGGTGCGCCGTCAGCTTTGGCTTCATCGATAGACATAACCGGTTTCAGCACTTCATATTCGACTTCGATTAACGATAATGCTTTCAGTGCGATAGCTTCGTTTTCTGCCACCACAGCGGCCACTCGGTCACCGACGTGACGGAGTTTTTTACCGAACATGCGGCGGTCAAGCGGAGATGGCTCCGGCGCACTCTGTCCGCCCGGGGTGTAATACACATCCGGACAGTTTTTGTGGGTGATAACATGTACCACGCCCGGCAGCGCTTCCGCTTTACTGACATCCAGGCGGGTGATCAGGGCGTGAGCGTGCGGGCTGCGCAGCATCTTGATAACACAGGTATTGGCCGGAATGCGGTCTTCCACATAGCACGGTTTTGCCTGCACCATCACGGCCGCATCGGTTTTCGGTGTAACTTTCCCGACAACGGTCAGGTCATCGCGGAAGGCCGGGGCGTTATCCGCTTTGTAGTGCGGATCTTTGCGGCGTTTTACCAGCAGATCAATGACTTCATAGAATTGCTGATAACCGGCGTCACGGCTGAACAGACCGGAAAGGGCATCATCAATCTGGTCGCGATCCGGCTCCGGTATACGTTTAATAAGATCAGTCAGGATCAGGGCCGCCGCCGGGTCGTTATAACCGGACTGGATCACACCCACATCGACCATCGCCTGCTGAACATCACTCAGTTCATTCCATTTGCCGAGGGATTCGGCGGTTTCAATCACTGCGCCTTCCAGCTGGGCAGCGATCAGCAGTGATGCGTTGACAATACGGCCGTTGAATAAAATGGCGTCAGAGCCTGCGAAGCCATAGCCGTCATCACTGTTACGCACAGAGTGCATACCCAGGCTGAACAGAATGTTGCGGACGTTTTCGCCCGGAATGCAATCGGGTGAATGCGGGGTGCCGTTAAGTATAAAATGGACGTTCATTTCTTATTCCTCCCCCATTTGCCGGCAGTCTGTCAGCAGGTCTGAAACTAAAATTCCGGTGATATAGCGTTTATATTCTTCACTGCCCAGTAAATCCGCTTTCGGATTCACGGCCTGACTGACGGCTTTCTCCAGCGCTTCCCCGCTGAGATTTTTCGCCTCAACCTGCGGCAGACGGCTGATACCGCAACCGACACCGTCAACGGCGATCCGCTGCTCATTATTACCGGTCAGTGCGACAGCGGCAGTGACCACAGCCCAGCCGTCAGCGGTTTCGCGGACAGTACGGGTGGCGCAGCGGCGGAACGGATCCTGTAAAATCAGATGCGTGATCAGGCGGTCATCCGGTGCGGCGAGATAGCTTTCCAGCGGGATCACATCATTGCTGGCAAGCTGCACCTGAGCATCCAGCACCAGCAGCACCGGCAGCAGCGCATGCTCGCGCTGACAGGCGGCGATCTCCCCGCCGATGGTGGCCTGGTTACGGATATGGCGTGAATAGACAAAACCGAGTGCGTCATACAGCGCACGCGGGATCAGCGGGCTTTCCCGCAGCGCTTCCAGCGTGACAACCGCGCCGATACGCAGAATACCGTCCTGCCACTCGATGGATTTCAGCGGCAGCAGTGACAGTGAGATAGCGACAGTGCGGTCAGTTTTGGTCGGTACCGCATTCAGTTTACTGCCGCCTGCAAACCAGACAGCATTTTCCTGAAAGCGTTGTTTCAGCTCAGTTGCCTGCGTTAAGGTGGCAGGGCGGAAAAATTGTTCGATCATGGGTTACCCCTACATTGCTCTTCCGGCCTGCGGCAGTGCCGCAGGCCATGGTTTTTTATTACAGTGCGTCCATCCGGGCCCACATCTTTTTCGCGGCTTTGCGTGCTTCTGCAAAGAGCGGTTCGATATCGAACGGGAACTGACGGTTTTCATACACCATCACACCATCCACCATCACGCTGTTCACACTGTTGGAGCCTAAGCCGAAGGCCAGATGGCCCGGCAGGTTATCCCCCGTGAACGGAGTCGGTGGTGTGTAATCACAGATAGTCAGGTCAGCCTGATACCCGGTTTCCACGCGGCCGAATTGTTTGCCGAAGTTGCGTGCCAGTAAGCGGTTACCGTTCCACAGGAAGCGGGTGAAGCTGTCCGGCCACATAGAACCGCCTGCATCGCGGTGTTTAAAGAAGGCAAACTTCATTTCTTCTAACATATCGGAGCCGATACCGTCTGTGCCGAGTACCACGTTGTTGTAGTCACCCAGGCGGTGGTTGTAGCCGACATGGTTGTTCATATTGGAACGGGCGTTGTGGACGAGGAAGCCATCTTTTTTATTCAGCAGCTCAATATCTGCGGAAGAAAGATACAGGCCGTGAGCGATCAGGGTTTTTTCATCAATCAGATCAAACTCACCCAGGCGGATCAGCAGGTCCTTGCCGTATTTGTCATGGCTGAAAGAGACGTCATAACTGTCTTCCGCTGCATGGATATGCAGGCCGCGTCCGGTTTTCTTAATCGCCTCGCGCAGCATTTTCAGACCTTCATCCGCCACGGTAAACGGTGCGTGTGCCCCGATGTGTGCTTCCACCAGATAGCGGGATTTACCGCTTTTGCGTTCGCTGTCGATAAGTTCCGCAAAGGCGATATTCTCTTCCACTCCGGCTTCCAGCTCTTTCAGGCCGCCGTTACGGTCAGTGGTTTCGTAGCAGGTCATGCCGCGCAGACCGGCTTTCAGGAAACCGTCGCGCAGGGTTTTCAGGGAGCCGGCGATATAGTTTGGTGAGGCGTGATGGTCAATCACCGAGGTACAGCCGCTCTTAATCGCTTCGAGAGAGCAGATAAGGCCGCTGTAATAAAGCGATTCCTCATCCAGCGCGCGGTCGAGCCGCCACCACAGGTTTTTCAGGGTGGAGATAAAATCCGGGCTCGGCGCGATATTCGCCATGATGCCGCGTGACAGGCCGGAATAGAAATGGTTATGGGAGCAGACGATCCCCGGCATCACCAGTTTGCCTTTCATCTCTCTGACTTCCGCGCCCGGGTAACGGGAATGAAGCCCGTTACCCACAGCCGCAATTTTGTCACCCTCAATGGCGATATCGATCCCTTCGCGGATCCCCGCCGGTTCGAACTCAGTGATGGTGGCGTTTTTCAGAATCAGCATAATTATTTCTCCACCCGGCCTAACAGATAACGATAGTGTTTATGGACATGGCTCATGATGCGGCACATCTCTTCCAGTTCCTGAGGAATCTGACTGAATTCCCCGTCAGCACCCAATTGTAATTTGCTGACTTTGCCATCGAGGCGGACAGTAAAGGTGCTGCCGTCAGCCAGGAAGCCCGGGTTGGTGCTGTTTTCGAAGTCTTCCGGCAGACTGAAGATAGTGACTTTGTCTTTGTACGGCTTGCCCTGCCACGGACAGAACTGGGCACAGTTGCCGCACTCGTTACACATCGCATCCAGGTGCAGGGTCTGATAACGGTTACGGAAGCCCGGAATCGCCACAGAAATGTTGGCGCGGTTCGGGCACACATCCACACATTTCGCACAGATGTAGTTACATTCCAGGCAGCGCTCTGCTTCCTGTTTCACGAACGCCTCGCGATCGTCGCTGTCCACCATCTGCACAGCGATAGCGCCTTTGCGGTCAGTGATATCCTGCGGATCGACATTGAGCCAGTATTTGTCGCTGTAGTGAGAGAGGATATTTTCGCGCTCCAGAATGGCATCCGTCGCACGACCCGCATCACCGATAGCCGCCACGATAGAGGACGGGCCGCTCTGGACATCACCAATCAGGAACACATTGGCGCGGGTGGTTTCACCGCTGTTGCGGTACACTGCCGGCCAGCCGTCCTCACCCATCGGCACGCCGATTTGTGACAGTACTTCGCAGTCCTGCTGCTCGCCGATAGCGGTGATCACGCTGTCGATTTTCAGGGAGACAGTCTCTTCTGTCGCCACCGGACGGCGGCGGCCTGACTCATCCGGTTCACCCAGTTTCATGGTGCGGACCAGCAGGGTGCCGTCAGCATTGAACTGCTCCGGATTGTGCAGGAACATGAATTTCACATCATCTTCAACCGCTTCTTCATACTCTTCCGGCCAGGCAGGCATTTCCGCCTGAGAGCGGCGGTAGATAACCGTCACATCTTCCACACCGGCAATCCGTTTGGCGGCACGGGCGCAGTCCATGGCGGTGTTACCGGCACCGATAACGGCAACATGTTTGCCCATTTTCAGCGGCGCATTGTTGTTGTAATCATGCAGGAACGGCAGGGATTTATAGACGTTGCGGTTATCACCGGCGAGTTTCACGCCGCTGTTTTTATCTGTCCCTATCGCGACCAGCACATAGGTGAAACCCTGCTCCAGCAGTTTATCGACGGTCAGACGCGGGTCACAACCGTATTCAAATTTCACGCCGTGGTCGGCGACGAACTGAATATCGTGCTCAATAGTTTCACGCGGGATACGGAAGTGCGGGATGATATTCGCCACCACACCACCGGCATTGGCTTCTTTCTCAAATACCGTCACCGGATGACCGGCACGGGCGAGGAAATACCCGGCAGCCAGACCGGCAGGACCGGCACCAATCACCGCGACCGGGTTTTTATCACCGGAACCGGCCGGTTTGTGCCAGCGGGCTTTGTACTCTTTCCAGCCTTTTTCCACCGCCACTTTTTTCAGTTCGCGGATATTCAGCGCACTTTCGTAATCCAGGCGGGTACAGTTGTACTGGCACTGGTGATCACAGATATGACCGGTGATGGCAGGCAGGGCGTTGCGCTGGTAAATCAGTTCCAGTGCATCCGCATAGCGGCCTTCGCCCAGCAGGCGGATATACTCAGGAATATCCTGTTTGATGGCACAGGCGGTCACACACGGTGCGACATAACAGTCGGTCAGCGGCAGCGGGCCGCCCGCGTCGATTTCCTGGTCTGATTTCCAGTGTTTCTGGGTATATTCCATGCTGACGGCGCGTTCTGCCAGTGCATTCAGTTTACCCGTATCAATCTGCGTCATGCCCCACGCATCTGACTCATCCAGCTCACGCAGACACTCGGTCTGGCGCATATAACCGCCCGGTTTCAGCAGGTCAGTTGCCATAGTGATAGGGCGGATACCGGATTCAAAAATATCGCGGATATTGAACTTGCTGGCTCCGCCGGAGTAAGAAATCGGCAGTTTGCCGTCAAAATGACGGGAGAGCAGCGCGGCTACGTTGATGGAGAGCGGGAACAGGGCGCGGCCTGACATATACATCTCACCGCCCGGCAGACGCCCTTTATTATTGATGGTACCGAGGGTGTTGGTCAGCTTGACCCCGAAACCGCGATCCACTTCCTTCGCCAGGTCCATCAGGCGCTGTAACATTTCCAGGGCACGATCCAGTTTCAGGTCATGAGAGAACGATTCCTCACTCAGCCCGATGTAATCAAAGCCGCAGGTGTCGAGAATTTCACGGACACGCGGGAAGCCGAGCAGTGTCGGGTTCAGCTTCACATAGGTATTGATGTGTTTCTCTTCCAGCATGTAGCGGCAGATAGCCTCAATCTCATCCGGCGGGCAGCCGTGCATGGTGGAGAGGGTCACGCCTTTGGATAAATCCCCCGGCACGCGGTCAGCCATGGCCAGCAGATCCGCTTTGCGATCCTCCAGACCCAGCTCTTTCAGGAAGCCCGGACGGGAAATAAAGGCTTTCATTTCCTCACGGTATTTCGCGAAGACCGGCAGCTGTGAGGAATCCATCATGGCGTGGATGTACTGCTGCATGCGCGGCTGTTTAATCCCTTCCAGGTTATAACCGACACTCATATTAAAGATGAAGGATTTCGCCTCGCCTTTGGTGCGCGGGTCAAAAATCGCTTCTAATAAATGAAGGGCAAACCAGGCTTTGAGATATTCGTCGTGGGCTTTCGGCAGGGTAAATTCGGTGGACCATTCGGTGTTGAAACATTCGTCCTGAGCATCGATACACGGCTTTTCGAGCTCAAGTTCATCGAGGATCTGAACGGTTTTCACCTCGATAAAACGGCCGCCGGTCAGCCAGGAAACCACAATATTCTGAGCAAGCTGAGTATGGGGACCGGCCGCAGGGCCGATCGGCGTCTCGCAGGTTTCACCGAAGACAGACATCAGAGGATGCTGATGTTCTCTGCGGTAAAACTGCCGTTCATTGATACCAAAAATGGAACGGCTCGCCTTATATTCTTCAAAGATCCGGTTCAGAAGTTCGCCGAACGGGACGGGACGCATTATATCTCCCATAAAACTCTCCTTGCTGCAATATGAGGGGGCATGCCGGTGGTGCCGGACATGCAACTGTATGCACTCACAGTTGCAACAATTACGCCAGGATTGTTTAAGGCTGCGGATTTGGCGTTCAGAGAAATAAAAAAATGTGAGACAAATCTAATCTTAATGTCAAAGTGTGAAACAGTTCGCACAGCGCTAAATGAGAATATGAATCAATAAAAAAGATCTTTATTACCATGGGATTAACATGTGAATAAGATTCTCAAAAAAAAGAAAAAATGTATCACATTGATAATGGGAAAGTGATGTTAACAGTTAATGTTATTAATGGGATGAATGTAATAGTGTACAACCGGATTACCCGCGATAATGTTGCTGATAAGCCTCCGGGGTATCGATGTCGGTAATAACCGCATCACTCTGCATATTGAGGAAAGCGTGGGGGCCGGCCAGCAGCCGTTTTTTCATGGTGTTGCCCGCCGGTTGTGACAGTGCGGCGAGCAGACATGTACGGGAAAGCAGCACGGGGTGGCCCGGAACTTGCTTGTAACAGGGAAGGAGTGCGGTATCACCGCGTTCCGTCCACAGGGTCTGCCAGATCTCAGGCGTGAGAAACGGCACATCACCGTGGGTGAGAAAACAGTATTCGCTGGTCACCGCCTGTGCGGCCAGGCGCTGCGAGGAGAGCAGCCCGGTTTCATAGTCCGGATTATGCAGAATCTGAATGCGTTTTACGGACTGATAACGCGCAGCCAGTTCCGCGCCGCGAAAGCCGGTCACCAGCAGGACCCGGTGACAAAAGCGCAGTGCATTCGACAGACTGGCATCCAGCAGAGTGGCACCGCCGCTGCCCCACGGCAGCATCATTTTCCACTCACCCATCCGTGAGGAGAGCCCGGCCGCCGTCATTATGCAGTCCGTTTCCTGCGGGCAAAGCGGCTCCCGGACTGATAAATAAGATAAAGCGGTATCGGCTGAGGTCGGGTGAGACGGCATAATGGGTATAAACTCCGCTGATAAATATTGAAAGTGACTGATATTCAAAGGATTCGGTAATGACGATGACAACGGCCCTCAATACACAGATCCCTGTCCGAAGTTGCGCCACTATACCTGAACCGCTGCGCCGGTTATGTGATACACATCCGGGCGGCCATGCAATGGTGATCAGTATTGTCGGGGCAGGCGGCAAAACCAGCTGTCTGTTCTGGCTGGCACAGGCTTTTTCTCAATTAGGGAAAAAGGTGATGATCACCACCACCACCCATATGTTTCTGCCCCGCGAAGGGTTTCCGGTCATTCTCGCCTGTCATCCGGTCCGCCTGCCTGATGCGGTCACAAACAGAGGCTCATTTGCCTGTTATACCGGCTGGAACCCGCAGAGTAATAAGGTTCGCGGCTTTTCCTCAGCTGATATTAACGCCCTGGCGGAACAAAATGCCGTTGATGTTATTTTAGCCGAAGCTGACGGAGCTCGCGGTTTTGGCATAAAAGCGCCGGCTGAGCATGAACCTTGCATACCTGATTACAGTGATTGTGTTATTGCTGTGACGGATGGCCGGCTTCTGGGGGCCCCCGTCGGGCCTGACAATGTTCACCGGTGGTCACATTTCTCTGCCGTTACCGGCTTAAACAGCGGTGATACGCTGGATTTGGGGGCGATAAGCCGCCTGATCCGGCATCCGCAGGGGATGTGGAAATCAGCACCACCGGACGCATTACGGATCTGGCTGATAAACCGCTTTTCTCAAAATGAGAATTTTTCGCCGGATATACTGGCAGACTGGATCCGCGGCACTCCCCTGAACGCAGTATGGTTCGGTGCCGTCAGGGAAGATCCCGCAATTACACATATATTGCAGCGACAATAATATCAATGATAAATGCAGGGATATCCATTGAGGTCTGTTTATGAAAATTTTTACCGAAGCAGCGAAGTTGGTTGAGAAGAATTGCCCGTTTGCCATGGCAGAAATTATTGAATGCTCAGGCAGTACTCCCCGCCACAGTGCGCAAATGCTGGTGCTGGGAGACGGAAGAACCATCGGTACCATCGGCGGCGGCATGGTGGAGCGTAAAGTGATTGAAGAGGCGATCGACGCACTTCATGAAGGGCGCTCCCGTATGTTCCACGGCCGGATGGCCCGCAACGGGCAGCATGCTGTCGGCTCTGACTGCGGCGGCGCGATGTCGGTGTATATCGCGGTTCATGGTGTGCGCCCGCGTCTGATCCTGCTCGGCGGTGGTCACGTCAACCGTGCCATTGCACAGCTGGCGGCTTTTCTGAATATCGATATTCATGTGGCGGATGTATATGCCGGCAATCTGGAGCCGGATCTGTTCCCGCCGTCAACCCGCCTGTGGCACGCACCTTCATTTACCGATGCGGTGAATCAGCTGGATCCGCAGCCGGAAGATTATGTGATTATCGCCACTAACAGCCAGGATCTCGAATCTCTCAACTGCCTTATCGACAAGCCGTTAAAATACCTCGGATTACTCGGCAGCCGCCGCAAAGTACAGACATTCACTAAACAATTAAGCGAATCCGGTGTATCTGATGCACAGCTCTCCCGGCTTCATGCGCCGGTTGGCTATGATATCGGCGCGGAAACGCCCCATGAAATCGCGGTCAGTATTCTGGCCGAGCTGCTGCAGGTTATGAATGATGCCCCGGGCGGGGCAATGAAACAGAACCCGGCAGAAGCCCGCAGAGCAAAACGCGTGGTGATCCGCGGCGCGGGCGACCTGGCAACCGGCGTGGCATTACGCCTGTATCACAGCGGTTTTGAAGTGGTGATGCTGGATGTCTGCAAACCGACTGTGATCCGCTGTACAGTCTCTTTCGCCCAGGCGCTCTATGACGGCGAAAGCTGCGTGGAAGGAGTCTGTGCCCGCTATGCTCATGATATTGATGAAGTAAACCGCTACCTGAAAGAAGGTGCTATTCCGGTGCTGGCGGACGAACACGGCGAACTGTTACCGGCGCTGCACCCGGATGTGGTGGTGGATGCCATTATCGCCAAACGCAATGTTGCCGGTACCCACCGCAAGATGGCACCCTGCACCATTGCCCTCGGACCGGGTTTTGAGGCCGGCGTGGACTGTGATGCGGTGATTGAAACCCAGCGCGGTCATCACCTCGGACGGGTGATCACCCATGGCAGCGCGGCACCGAATACCGGTATTCCGGGCAATATCAACGGCAAAACCACCGAACGCGTGTTACGCGCACCGCACAGCGGCATGATGACGCGCCATGTGAATATCGGCGATCTGGTACACGAAGGGGATGTTATTGCCCGTATCGGTGACACAGAAATTCTCTCGCCGATGGACGGCATGGTACGCGGCCTGCTTAATGAAGGGCTGTGTGTTCCGGAAGGGTTTAAAATCGCTGACGTTGACCCGCGCGGCGCACTGGCGGACTTCCGTTCGGTTTCTGACAAAGCCCGCGCTATCGGCGGCGGGGTACTGGAGGCCATCATGACACGGCTGAATAAGATGGACAGCGCACCGAAGTGCTGATCACAGATTTTCCGGGGACGGCACCGTACCCGGATTATTCAGGCACGGAACAGCATCCCGGCCACTTCCCGGATCAATTGTAAATTAAGGATCACCAGCACCACAGCGGACACCGTTCCGAGTATGATCGTCAGCCGCGAGTTCACAAACACCCCCATGATTTTTTTGCTCGAGGTCATCAGCAGCAGCGGGATCATTGAGAACGGCAGGGCGATACTCAGAAACACCTGGGTGTAAATCAGCAGACTTTCCACCACATCCTCGCGATCCCCCCACAGGTAAATACAGATAATCACCGGGATCACCGCCAGGCCACGGGTGATCACCCGGCGCAGCCACACCGGCAGTTGCAGATGAATAAAGCCTTCCATCACAATCTGCCCGGTCAGTGTACCGGTGATTGTGGCGTTCTGCCCGGAGGCGAGCAGCGCCACCGCGAACAGTGCGGAGAGTGTGGCACTGGCGATACCGCCGACGATACCCGGATTCTGCAGCGCGTCATACAGCTGGGTGAAACGCCCGAGGTCAGACGGGTCGTTACCGAAAAACAGCGCCGCACCCAGCACCAGCAGCAGACAGTTGATAATAAATGAAAACCCGAGCTGGATATTGGAATCAATAGTCGCAAAGCGGATCGCCTCGCGCAGCCCGGCTTCACTGCGGCGGTCATACTGGCGGCTCTGCACAATAGAAGAGTGAAGATAGAGGTTGTGCGGCATCACGGTGGCACCGACAATCCCCAGCCCGATCAGCAGGGCGGAATCCTGCCCGGCCAGTGTGGCGGTGAAGATTTTCTCCGACGGAATAAAGCCGCGCAATACTGCACCCATGTCCGGGTCCGACAGCATCACCTCGTAGGCAAAAATCAGGAAAATCGTTAAGATCAGGACAAACACAAAAGCTTCGATTTTGCGGAAACCGAGTTTCATCAGCACCAGCAGCAGAAATACATCCAGTACTGTCAGCAGCACACCGGCCATCAGCGGAATGCCGAACAGCAGGTTCAGTGCCACCGCACTGCCGATCACCTCCGCAATCTCGGTCGCCATAATCGCCAGTTCCGTGGTGATCCACAACAGCGCCGCCAGCTTCGGCCCGACCCGTGCCCGGGTAGCCTGCGCCAGATCCTGGCCGGTGACGATCCCGAGTTTTGCGCACATTGCCTGTAACAGCATCGCAATCAGGCTGGACAGCAAAATCACCGACAGCAGCAGATAACTGTACAGCGCACCGCCCTGAATCGAGGTGATCCAGTTTCCGGGATCCATATATCCCACCGCCACCAGTGCACCCGGGCCGGAAAAGGCAAACAGCTTGCGCAGAAAACCGGATTTTGCCCCGGCAACCGGCACGGTATTATTGATTTCAGCCAGACTGAGTTGCGGTGTATTCAGCATGATAAATCCGTCAGTGATCGTAATGAGAATTATTATCACTATATCCCTTATCGCGATGCGGGATTATCACAATTGTGCGATCGCGGTACCGGCGGATTTCGGATGATACCGGGTACTGGACTTCCCGTAATACGCTACCCTCTCTGAGCAGACTCTGTGCAAAAGGAAGAGACATGAAAATCGGCAAATACACGGTTTATGCCCCGTTTCTGGCGGGATGTGATGAATCAGATCTGTATCAGCAGTTGCGCAGTGTTGACCGTATCTGGTTATTTGACCGGATAGCCCCTTCTGACGAGAATAATGAGATGGCAGAGCTTATGATGGGCACGATTTTTCCGGATCGGTGTTTCCGCAAAAAGCACAACAGAATTCACAGGAGCAGAAATGAAAAGAATCGCCGTGGCGCTCATTATTTTATCAGCGGCAGGATGTGCCGATGAGAATATTTATCCTGTCTATACGCCGGATTCCCTGAAAATGCATGCACAGGCTGCGATTAACCGCGATTTTCAGGTGGGGGATATATCAGATCTCACCAT
Organism: Morganella sp. B601; assembly: GCF_051172335.1. NCBI lineage: Bacteria > Pseudomonadati > Pseudomonadota > Gammaproteobacteria > Enterobacterales > Morganellaceae > Morganella > Morganella sp. B601. Next base: position 281,345 of record NZ_JBPIZE010000005.1, on the reverse strand, counting down.
CAGCAATATTAAAGAAAATCCGCCGTCCGTTACCGGTAAGCGGAATATTGATTTTACGGTATCCTCTGCCGCATCAGGCCGGGTTTATCACTGTATCCGCTCTGATTATTCTGTCCGCCGCTTCGGCACCCGTGATCTGAATCCGGAATCACCGGGGCATATGGTCTGTGAGCCGCAGAAAAAATCCTGAATTTCCCGCCGGGAATAACCGGTAACAGCCTGATATCACCTGTAATCAAACACACATATTTTACCTGTGTCAGACTCTATTGCTGATATTTTGATGTATGCTGTGAGATATGATGGAAAAATTATCTGAATTATATGATTTTATTACCGCGAGCGCCGTTTTATCAGCGGTGATTCTGGTGGTTATTCTGCTGGTCACCTGGTTTCTCGGGCGGCTTATATTTCTGCGCGTGGCAAAACGTTTGTTGTCGTTATTTACTAACCTGACTGACGACAGCATGATCCACAGTATTGCCAAGAAAAGTGCCTCTGTCGTGGCTGTCACGCTGGTACTGTACATTAATAAGATGCTGCCGACCTTTTCGGCAGAAATGAATATTCTGTTTAATACCGTATGCAGCGCATTCCTGATTATTAATCTGGCTTCACTGGTTAATGACGGGCTGGATATCTTTATCCTGCGCCATACCGGGCGTTCATCGTACCGTAACAGCTCGATAAAGGGGTATATTGAAATTGCCAAAATCGGGGTGTGGATTGTTTCCTTTATCCTGATTATTGCGTTAATGACCTCGCAGTCGCCGCTGATTATTATTTCCGGTTTCGGTGCTGTTGCAGCTGTTCTGATGTTTGTCTTTCAGCACACCTTATTATCCTTTGTGGCCAATATTCTGGTCTCCAACGGTAAGGTGCTGAAACTGTATGACTGGATAGAATTGCCCGGCAGTAATATCAGCGGTGAAGTGATTGATATTGCACTGCATACCATTACTGTCCGCAACTGGGATAATACGATCTCACGGATCCCGACAAAAGATTTCCTGACCGAAAAATACACCAACTGGCAGCCGATGTTCTCTTCCGGCGGCCGCCGTATTAAACGCAGTTTTTATATTGATCAGTCCTCAGTATCGTTTGCTGATGAAACGTTATTAACGGAGCTACGGAATCAGGAGTCATTTCGTCAGTCACTGGATGAAATACTGGCGGAAAATACCGGTTATGATGACGTAAAAGAGTGGATGGCCGCAAAAGGGGTCACTAATTTACAGCTGTTCCGCAAATATCTTCTTAACTGGATAAAATTGCGCGGTGATGTGCGGGCGGATATGTATCTGGTGATCAGAACCATGTCGCCGACACCGGAGGGATTGCCGGTTGAAATATACTGTTTTACCCGCTCCACCACCTGGGTTGATTATGAGGAAACTCAGTCGCAGATATTTGAATATGTGAATGCGTCGGCAAAATATTTCCGGCTGGATATTTACCAGCAACCGTCCGGCCATGATCTGGCGAATCTGCGTTACAGAGCAGGACGGTGATGCGTCCCGCCCGCTGATAACGGGCAAAAACGAAAAGTCGCTGTAAATACATCCCTGTACGCTCAGGCGCGTCATCCATGACGCGCATGCTTTTCGTTTCCTTTACCCGTTATCGCTGGCTCTGTCCTGAGTTGGTAAGCTGCACCTCAAATCCCCGAATCAGACTCTCCAGGCCGTGCAGAAAGGCCTGCTCTCCATCATCACTGTCCATAATTTGCAGCGCTACCCGCAATAACGGCGGCAGGTTTTCGTCCGGTGCCACCGGCGCGGTTGCGGCTTCCGTGGTGGTGGCCACCTGCTACCTGCGCTATACAGGCAGCGCTGTTGTGCGGTATGGTGGACGGCATTCGTGCTTATCGCCTGCCATGATAAGCCTCAGACACAGAGGAACCGTTATGAAATCACGCGCAGCAGTCGCCTTCGGGCCGGGTTTACCCCTTGAAATTGTTGAAATTGATGTGGCACCGCCGAAGAAAGGTGAAGTGCTGGTGAAAATCAGTCACACCGGGGTATGCCATACCGATGCCTACACGCTTTCCGGTGATGACCCGGAAGGTCTGTTCCCGGTGGTGCTCGGCCATGAAGGTGCCGGGGTGGTGGTTGAGGTTGGCGAGGGCGTGACCAGTGTGAAACCGGGCGACCATGTGATCCCGCTGTACACAGCCGAGTGTGGTGAGTGTGATTTCTGTACCTCCGGTAAAACCAACCTCTGTGTTGCAGTCCGCGAAACACAGGGTAAAGGCGTGATGCCGGACGGCACCAGCCGTTTTTCGTATAACGGTCAGCCGCTCTATCACTATATGGGCTGCTCGACATTCAGCGAATATACCGTTGTGGCGGAAGTCTCACTGGCGAAAATCAATCCGCAGGCCAATGCGGAGCAGGTTTGTCTGCTCGGCTGCGGCGTGACCACCGGGATCGGCGCGGTACACAATACCGCGAAGGTACAGGAAGGGGATTCTGTGGCGGTATTCGGCCTCGGCGGTATCGGGCTGGCCGTGGTGCAGGGCGCACGTCAGGCAAAAGCGGGGCGCATCTTTGCTATTGATACCAATCCGTCCAAGTTTGAGCTGGCAAAACAGTTCGGCGCCACAGACTGCATTAACCCCAATGATTATGACAAACCGATCCAGCAGGTGCTGGTCGAAATGACCAAATGGGGTGTGGATCATACCTTTGAATGTATCGGCAATGTCAATGTGATGCGCTCGGCGCTGGAAAGTGCGCACCGCGGCTGGGGGCAGTCGGTAATTATCGGGGTGGCGGGTGCCGGAAAAGAGATTTCAACCCGTCCGTTCCAGCTGGTCACCGGCCGGGTCTGGAAAGGCACGGCGTTCGGCGGCGTGAAAGGGCGTACCCAGTTGCCGGGAATGGTGGAAGATGCCATGAGCGGTAAAATTGAGCTGGCACCGTTCGTCACCCACACCATGGAACTGGATAAAATCAATGAAGCTTTTGATTTGATGCACGACGGTAAATCCATCCGCACCGTCATTCATTACTGATAACGTATTCAGGGAGATAATATGGAACGGATTGAACATCACGCCTGTTTCGGCGGCAGCCAGGAAGTCTGGCGTCACCATTCTGCGGTGACCGGTACGCCGATGACCTTTTCCGTGTTTCTGCCGCCGCAGGCAAAAACAGAGAAATGTCCGGTGCTGTACTGGCTTTCCGGGCTGACCTGCAACGAGCAGAATTTTATCACCAAAGCCGGGGCGCAGCGTTATGCGGCGGAGCACGGTCTGGTGATTGTCGCGCCGGATACCAGTCCGCGCGGCAGTCAGGTGGCGGATGATAAAGAGTACGATCTCGGCCAGGGCGCCGGGTTTTATGTCAATGCCACACAGGAGCCGTGGAAAGCGCATTATCAGATGTATGACTATATTCTGAATGAGCTGCACACGCTGATAACCGGGCATTTCGGTACATCGGAAAAACGCGGTATCTGCGGGCACTCGATGGGCGGGCACGGCGCACTGGTGCTGGCGCTGCGTAATCCGGATGCATTTCTCAGCGTGTCGGCATTCGCGCCGATTGTGTCACCGTCACAGGTGCCGTGGGGCGAAAAAGCCTTCTCTGCCTATCTGGGAGAGGATAAAGCGGCGTGGGAGCAGTATGATGCGGTGAAACTGATTGAATCCGGCCACCGGGTGACGGATGTACTGGTTGATCAGGGACTTGCCGATACCTTCTTCAGTAAGCAGCTGAAAACCGGGTTACTGAAATCCGCCTGCGAAACACACAATATCCCGCACACCATCCGTGTGCATGCCGGTTATGATCACAGCTATTACTTCATTGCGAGTTTTATCGCGGATCATATCGCGTGGCATGCAGCACGTCTTAACGCATAAACCCGGTCAGCCGGGTTTTTTCTGCGACAGGTATTTAATCGGTACATGCGGCGTCAGCCAGACGCCGTTATCCGCCAGATAGAACGGATAACCGGTTTTATGCATCTCCCCGGCGGCAATGGTGAGCACCACCGGTTTGCCGTGACGGGCACCGACAGCCAGTGCGGTATCTTCATCCGCGCTGAGGTGTACATAGTGCCGTGATCCGGCAATCAGCCCCAGTTCACAGATATCACTGATAAACCGGATAGCCGTGCCGTGATACAGAATATCCGGCGGTGTCTGCGGCGGGTAATCGATCGCCACCTGCCCGGCGGAATGCCCCTGTGCCGCGCGGATATACATGCCGTCGGATGAGATCGTAAACCGCTTTTTGTCGTTGGTTTCCACCACCTTTCCCAGCGTTTCACGGTCAAACGGTGTGCCGTGAGCAGCGGCCTGACGCAGGAGCACGGTGATATCTGTCCAGCCTTCATTGTCGAGGCGGATCCCGACGGAGTCCGGCTGGTGCCGCAGGACATAACTCAGAAATTTACTGATTTTATCGTATTGATTCATTGTCTTTTTACGGTTTTCGCCGGCGATCCGGCAGTGACATAATGGCTGAATTATACGCGTCTGTTGCGGTAAAAGGGAGGAATGACAGCGATAACTATGCGCTGCATCAGGCTCTGACGGCGGAATAACCGCCGTCAGGATGGGGTTTAAATAGTACTGAGTTCGCGGTTACGGGTTTCCGCGCCAAGGAAAATGACGGAGAGAATGGCGATAACCACCGCGGCACTGAAGATCAGGAAAATCGTGCTGACAGCAAATTGATACTGAATCAGGTAACCGGCCAGAAGAGGGCCGAGGATCCCGCCTATCCGACCGATTGCGGTGGCGGTACCGGCACCGGTGGCGCGGACACTGTCCGGATACTGCTCCGGCGTGTAGGCGTAGAGCGCGCCCCAGGCGCCGAGATTAAAGAATGAGAGCAGCATGCCCGAAATGACCAGTGCCGTGGCGGTTTCCGCGCAACTGAACCCGTAAGCACTGATTGCTGTTCCGGCGAGATAGGTGACCAGCACGAATTTGCGGCCGTAACGCTCGATAAGCCAGGCGGCACTGAAATAGCCGGGCAGTTGGGCGAGTGTCATGATCAGCACATACTGAAAGCTTTTTATCAGACTGAATCCCTTGAGGATTGCCACGCCCGGCAGCCAGAGAAAAATGCCGTAATAGGAAAACACGACACAGAACCACAGGATCCACAGCATCAGGGTGGCACGGCGGTATTGCGGCGACCAGATCAGTGCCATCGATTGCGCAATGGTGAGTTTCGGGCGCTCCTGCGCGGTATAGCGGGATACCGGCTCCGGCAGCTTTGCCCGCAGCCACAGGGCATACAGCGCAGGCAGGGCGCTGAGCAGCATCGCCGTGCGCCAGCCGTAATCAGGGATAACATAATAGGCAATCAGTGCCGCAATCAGCCAGCCCACGGCCCAGAAGCTTTCCAGCAGCACAACCACACGGCCGCGTTCGTGAGGGGCCACGCTCTCACTGACCAGCGTGGAGGCTACCGGCAGCTCTCCGCCCAGTCCCATACCGATGAAAAAGCGTAGTACCAGCACCACGGCCAGCGAACCGGCGACAGCGGTCAGTCCGGATCCCAGACTGAACAGCAGCAGAGTGAGAATAAACACCGGTTTGCGGCCTTTTCTGTCTGCCATCAGACCAAAAACAAAGGCACCGACCGCCATCCCGGCTGCATTAAGACTGCCGATCCAGCCGAGCTGTGCGGCACTCAGCCCCCAGTCTGCCTGTAAGGCGGCCAGCAGAAATGCCAGCAGCCCGACATCCATGGCGTCAAATGTCCAGCCCATCCCGGCTATCCATAACAACTTGTTACGTGAAGTGGCAGGTGCTGCCGTGTGTGTCCGGAGTGTCGTCATGGTTGCGACCTTTTTTATCCGTCAGAAGAAAATGTGTTTAGTATACTAAACAATAAACGTACAAATGTTAATCATAAAATACCGTTTTAAAGAGACGGTAACATATAAAAAGCCCGGCAAACGGCGGACAGCCGCGCTTTTCAGGTTATTCCGTTATCTTCGTTACCGCAGCTGTTCTACTATGGTGAGTTATGGTGTACACAGCGGTCTGCCGGTATACGGTGCCGGAATCGTGATGATAATAATCAGGGAGTTAAGTAATGGCATTAACCTTTGGCGTTAAAAGTACCCTGCTGATCGCCGGTATGGCGGTAACAGCCGCGGCGGCGGGCAAACCGAATGTGATTGTTCAGGATGTAAAACTTAACAAAGCCACGATTTTCCTGCGCGGGGCAGAGCTGAGCAACAGCGCAACGCTGAATCTGCCTGCCGGTGACAGTGATGTGATCCTGACCAATGTGGCCGGAAATATTAATCCCGGCAGCTTATCCGTTATGCTGAATAATGATGATGTCATCATTCAGTCCGTCAATCTGCGCAGCGAAATTGAAAAACCGGCGTATTCAGACGAAATCAATGCCATGAAGGCGCAGATTGAGGAGCAGGATCTGGCGATTCAGCAGCTGAATATGCAGACGGAAGTGAATAACGAGCAGCTGGGTCTGCTGCGTGATCAGGATTTCTTCGGCACCGGCGGTGCGCCGCTGACACAGGAGCAATCTGTGCAGAAGCTGGATTTTATCCGCACTCAGATGGCAAAAATCTATGCGGAACAGCTGGAATATTCCCGGCAAATCAAAGAAAAAACCGAGGCACTGGCACTGCTGAAAGCGCAGTATGAAGAGAAAGTCACACAGTTTAAGGAGCGCCGCACACAGCTGGTGCTGAATGTGTCCGCGAAAAAAGCGGTGACAGCGGAACTGGATATCGACTATATCACGCCGGATGCGGCCTGGGCGCCGTCCTATGATATCCGCAGCGCCGGTATGGATAAGCCGGTGATGCTGACCTACAAAGCGGATGTGATCCAGAACACCGGTATTGACTGGGATCAGGTGGATCTGGTGCTGTCATCCGCCGACCCGGTACAGAGTATTGCCCCGCCGCAACTTTATCCGCAGTATCTGTCACTGATCAATGAGTATGCGGTGATGGGGGAAATGGCGCCTGCCCCGGTGGCTATGATGGCGGAGGACAAGAAGGAGTACAGCCGCAACCGCTCAGCGAAACAAGCCCCTGCCGGCGGGATCTCGTCGTTTGTTACCGCAGAGAGTAACGGTATCAGCCTGACATACCGCATTGATAAACCGTACTCCCTGCCGTCCGTTGCGGAGTCGCGCTCACTGACGATCAAACAGACGGCGCTGGACGGAAAATACCGTTATATCACACGGCCTAAGATGGACGAACATGTGTATTTACAGGCGGTTGTGGAAAACGCACCGGCGCTGAATCTGCTCAGCGGTAAGGCGAATATCTATTTTGATAACCGTTATATCGGGCAGACTTATATCGATTCCGGCCTGATAACTAATGAGCTGGAACTGCCGTTCGGCATGAATAAAGATATTCAGGTCAGCCGTAAAGTGGACAGTAAGCTGACAAAACAGCCGGGTATTCTGGGCTCTGCGGTTGAACAGAGCGAAGGCTATATGATTACCCTGTCATCTTTCGCCAAAGCGCCGCTGGTGGTAACGGTTTTTGATCAGATCCCGGTCAGTCAGGATACCAATATCCTGGTGAAAGATGTTAAAACCGGAGAAGGGACCGTTAATAAACAGACCGGTGAGGTGGAATGGAAAGTGGAACTGAAGCCGCAGCAGGTAATGGAACTGCCGCTGAGTTACACACTGAAATATCCGAAAGAAAAACCCATCAGCGGTTTATAATTATCGCAGCAGAAAAACGGCCGGGAAGCCCGGCCGTTACATTAAAAAAAGGAAGATTAATCGCCGATAACAGTACCGGTTTTACCCTCAATACCGTCTTTGGCTTTATTCAGCAGAGTAATCAGTGCCTTGCGGCCTTTTTTGCTGCGGCTGAAGGAGAGCGCGGCTTCCACTTTCGGTAACATGGAGCCCGGTGCAAAATGTTTCTCATCGATATAACGCTGCGCATCCGCAGACGTCAGTTTATCCAGCCACTGCTCGTTTGGTTTGCCGAAGTTGATGGCAATTTTTTCCACGGCAGTCAGGATAATCAGCATATCCGCATCGATCATCTCCGCCAGTTTGGCGCTCGCCCAGTCTTTGTCGATAACCGCATTGGCACCGTGCAGTGTGTTACCGTCACGGATCACAGGAATACCGCCGCCGCCGACAGTGATCACCAGCTGATCAGCATCCAGCATGGCTTTGACGGTTTCTTTTTCAATAATATCAACCGGTTTCGGTGATGAGACCACGCGGCGGTAACCACGGCCCGCATCTTCGCGCATCTCAAACCCTTTCCTGCTCAGGGCTTCCGCTTCTTCTTTGCTGTAGAACGCGCCGATAGGTTTGGCCGGGTTTTTAAATGACGGATCCGCCGCATCCACTTCCACCTGTGTCACGATGGTGGCAACCGGCTTATTGATGCCCCGGTTCAGCAGCTCTTCACGCAGTGCGTTCTGCAAATCGTAACCGATATATCCCTGGCTCAGTGCCACACAGACTGACATCGGCAGAACCGGTGATTTGGCTTCGGTTTTGCTGGCAGCCTCAAATGCGCCGGTTATCATCCCTACCTGCGGGCCGTTACCGTGTGTGACCACAACGCGGTATCCCTGAGCAATCAGGTCGGCAATCACGACAGAGGTGGTTTTGACGGCAGCCATCTGTCCCGGAAGATCATTTCCCAGTGCGTTGCCGCCCAGTGCTAATACGATTGTTTTTTTCATCCTTTTTTACCCGTAATGAATTAGTTGAAACGATAATCGGAAAAAATTAATAACACCGGTGCGGAGCCTTAAACGGACGGCGTTTCAGGAAACGGCCGCGGCCGGGTTCAGCAGTAAATTCGCCGTTACGGTAAACAATATCACCGCGCGACAGTGTGCAGCGGATTGCGCCCTGTACCGTCATGCCTTCGTACGGGCTGTAGTCCGCGTTATCATGCAGATCCGCATGGCGGATAGTGGTTTCCTGCGCCGGGTCGATAATGGTGATATCACCGTCTGCGCCCGGGCGGACCACGCCTTTCTCCGGCCAGATACCAAACAATTTTGCCGGCATCGCACTGGTGAGGGAAACAAAGCGTTCCGGTGAAATCCGTCCCTGCATCACGCCTGCGGAAAACAGCAGTAACATACGGTTCTCAACACCCGGCAGGCCGTTCGGACAGCGGGTGAAATTCCCGCCGGACAGCGCCAGGCGCTGCTGATACGGGAAGGTGCAGTGATCGGTGGCGACCACATCAATCGCGCCGTCATCAATACCCGGCCACAGGGCATCAACCTCCCGGCGGTTACGCAGCGGCGGGCTGAGAATAAATTTCAGGCCGTCATCGCGCTCATAACAGCGCTCATCAAGGAACAGATACTGCGGACAGGTTTCTATCCAGACCGGCTGGCGGCGGGTTTTCGCCATCTTCAGGTAATCGAGACCCAATCCGTTGGAAAGGTGAACGATATAGAGCGGCGCATTGCCGCAGATATGCGCCAGATTAATCATCCGGCCTATCGCTTCCGCCTCACATTCCGCAGGGCGGCTCAGGGCATGGAAAATCGGTGAGGTTTGTCCTTTCTTCACAAACTCCGCTTTGCGCTGCGCTATCACCGCATCATTTTCCGGATGCACGGTGGTCAGCGCCCCGGCGTGGTTAAGCTGTTGCAGGGCACGTAAAATATCCGGATCATCCAGCTTGTACTGATAGGTCAGATAGAGTTTGAAGCTGCTGATCCCGTCTGCCACCATCAGCGGAATTTCATTTAAAATATCGTCGTTGATATGCTGGATCACGCCGTGAAAACTGTAATCGATAACGGCGCGTCCTTTGGCGTAGCGGTGATAATTCTCAAGCTGGTGGTGCAATGAACAACCCGCCGGACCAAATCCCATATGATCGATAATGGTGGTGGTACCGCCACAGGCTGCCGCACGCGTGCCGGTGTAAAAATCATCACAGCTGCGGGCAAGGCCGACATCAATATTAAAATGGGTGTGAACATCAATACCACCCGGAAAAACATAACATCCCTGTGCATCAATAATGCGGTCATCTGTCTCCGGTGCAATGTCCGGTGCAACCTGTGAGATCAGGCCGTTTTCAATCAGAACATCCTGCCGGTATTGTCCGTCCGCATTGACAACGGTGCCGTTGATAATCAGTGTGCGCATAGGGGGGACTCCTGAAAAAGCCCCGCACATCAGTACGGGGCCGGTAAGACAAGATTATTTTTTCAGTTCAGCCATGTAGCTTAACGGAATGGCCGCATACATTGCCGCACAGGTCACCAGGTGATCTTTCCAGGTTTTTTCGTTTGGTGCGTGAGCTTCAGGCTCTTTGCCCGGACCAAAACCGATAACCGGAATGCCGTGACGACCCATGATAGAAACACCGTTGGTGGAGAAAGTCCACTTATCAACAACCGGCTCTTTGTTGAAAAGGCCGCGGTAAGCGCGATCCAGTGTCTTCACGGTGAAGTGATCTTCTTCTACTTTCCAGGTCGGGAAGTAGCACTCTGTCGGATAGACCAGACCGGTCCAGGAGGCACGCTCATAGGTGTACATAGAGACCACGCCTTTCGCTGCTTTGACAGCCGGTAACGCGCGGATTTCTTCCAGTGCGCCTTCCCAGGTTTCGCCCCAGGTCAGACGGCGGTCGATAGAGACTGCGCAGCTGTCAGCAACAGCACAGCGGCTTGGTGAGGTGTAGAAAATTTCAGAAACAGTCAGTGTACCCTGGCCGAGGAAATCGTCAGTGGCCAGACGTTTTGACAGCTCCTGCAGTTCGCCCAGAATCGGACCCATTTTGAAGATTGCGTTATCACCGCGCTCCGGTGCGGAGCCGTGGCAGCTGATCCCCGGAACATCAATGCGGATTTCCATACGGCCGCGCTGGCCGCGGTAAATCTGGCAGTCAGTCGGTTCGGTACTGACCACGAATTCCGGTCTGATTTTGTCCTGCTCGATGATGTACTGCCAGCACAGACCGTCACAGTCTTCTTCCTGAACAGTCCCGGTCACCAGCAGAGTGTACTGATCTTCCAGACCTAAATCTTTGATGATTTTACCTGCATAGACCATAGAGGCCATGCCGCCTTCCTGGTCAGAGGTACCGCGTCCGCCGATTATTTCGTCGTTTTCCATACCTTCGTACGGGTCGAATTCCCAGTTTTTGATGTTACCGATACCCACGGTATCGATGTGCGCATCCATGGCAATCAGGTGCGGACCGTGACCGATATAACCCAGAATGTTACCCATCGGGTCGATATCCACTTTATCAAAGCCGACTTTTTCCATCTCTTCTTTGATGCGGTGAATCACGCGTTTTTCGTCGCAGCTTTCGCTGGGAATTGCCACCATGTCGCGCAGAAAACGGGTCATATCTTTTTTATAGTGTTCAGCTTTTTTGACAATTTCATCAAACGGGATTTGCTTAGCCATATTTCAATACTCCAATTAGTTAATATTTCTGCGCCGGGTTTTTACCTTCCCAGACAACTTCACGGTAATGTTTGGTATCTGTGTCACCTTCGGTGTTGATCACGAGGATGACGGAATCACTGTTCAGGCCGAGTCTTTCCATCAGTTCCGCACGTTCCGGATGATAGTTAACTGCCGCCAGCACGCCGAGACCGACCGCGCCGGATTCACCGGAAATCACGCGGCTGTCTTTGCCGTACGGGTTACCGAGGACACGCATGCCGAGGGCAGCCACCGCATCTTCACAGGAGATAAACTGTGTCGCGCAGTTACGCATCAGCTCCCAGCCGATAGGGTTCGGCTCGCCGCAGGCCAGACCCGCCATGATGGTGGCCATATCGCCGCCGACATTGACGATTTCGCCTTTCAGGCTGGAACGGTAGAGACAGTCAGCCAGATCCGGCTCGACAATAATGGAATGCAGATCTTTTGCCCCGAACTCATCAACCAGATAGCCCAGCACACCGCCGGCCATCGCACCCACACCGGCCTGTAACAGCACGTGGGTCGGACGCTGAATTTTCATCTCTTTCATCTGGGCAACGGCTTCGGCAGCCAGCGTGGTGTAGCCCTGCATAATCCAGGTCGGGATTTTGGTGTAGCCTTCGCAGGCGGTATCCTGAACCACGATCCAGCCGTGTTTTCCGGCATTTTCCATGGTGAGACGGACGGTATCGTCGTAGTTCATATCTGTGACGATACACTCCGCCCCGAGGCCGGTAATGTGATTCACACGTTCCTGTGCGGAGCCTTTCGGCATGTACACCACCGCTTTCTGACCGAGTGCGCGTGCCGCCCAGGCCACACCGCGGCCGTGGTTGCCGTCAGTGGTGGTGGCGAACGTCATTTTTTCAGTCAGGGTGCTTTTAAGTTTCTCGAAAGAGAAATCGTTAATATCCATGTTGTACTTTTCGCACAACAGGTGGGCGATAGCATAAGAGCCGCCCAGAATTTTGAATGCATTCAGATCAAAACGCTGTGACTCATCTTTCACCAGGATATTACGCACGCCGAACAGAGCGGCGAGATCTTTCATGTCATACAGTGGTGTCGGATGGTAACCCGTAATTTTCTCATGAAACTTCAGCGCTTTATGTGCTTCTTCACGGGAAAAAAGCGGGGAGTGTTTACCGTTGAAATAACGGTTATCTGAAATATCTAACTTCAGTGAGAAGACAGACATAGAGCCTCACCTCATATCATCGGGAAAAGAACCCGGCCGGTGACGGCCGGGATCCGGATTTATAAAATACGTTTACGTGCGTTTTTCAGCAGTTGCTCAAGAACCAGGGCAGGCTGCGGGAATTTGCGGGCCAGAATCATGGCGGAGATGATATACGGCTTCCAGCTGGCTTCTTTGTAAGTGGCGATACGGTATTTCTCGAATACAGCCTCTTCCACTTCCCCTTCCTTACAGGAAACACCGGTGATATCCGCAGGCAGACAGTGCATGTACAGCGCTTCGCCGTCTTTGGTCAGCTTCATCATCTCTTCAGTACAATGCCAGTCTTTGTGGTTGGCGTTCTGTGCCAGGCAGCGCTGCTCAAGGGCTTTCAGGCCGTCATGGTCATTGGCACGCAGCAGTTCGGTACGCTGTTCCATGACTTTGTAAGGTGCCCAGGATTTCGGATACACGATATCCGCATCTTTGAACGCTTCTTCCATTGATGTAACCTGCTTAAAGCTGCCGCCGGACTGTCTGGCGTTATTTTTCGCCACATCGATAACGTCAGGGATCAGGTCATAACCTTCCGGATGTGCCAGTGTCACGTCCATGCCGTAGCGGGTCATCAGGCCGATGATGCCCTGTGGTACAGACAGTGGTTTACCGTAGCTTGGTGAATACGCCCAGGTCATGGCGATTTTTTTGCCTTTCAGGTTTTCCAGTGAACCGAAATGCTCACGTAACCAGGCCAGGTCAGCCATAGACTGTGTCGGGTGGTCGATATCACACTGCAGGTTAACCAGCGCAGGACGCTGCGGCAGAACGCCTTCCTCAAAACCTTCATCCAGTGCTGCGCCCACTTCACGCATATAGGCGTTACCGGCACCGAGGTACATATCGTCACGGATACCGATGGCATCCGCACAGAATGAAATCATGTTGGCCGTTTCACGTACGGTTTCGCCGTGAGCAATCTGAGACTTACCTTCGTCGAGGTCCTGCTGGGCCAGGCCGAGCATATTCAGTGCAGAAGCATAAGAGAAACGGGTACGGGTGGAGTTGTCACGGAAAACAGAGATGCCAAGGCCATTTGTGAATACGTTGGTTGCGATGTTATCGGCACGCAGCCCTTTCAGTGCGGCTGCAATATCAAGCACCATCGTCAGTTCATCCTGACTCTGTTCCCAGGTAAGCAAAAAATCCTTTTGATGAAGATTAGATTTCAGTCTGGCGATATCTTTCAATAATTCATTAACGTTTTTCATCTTTAAATCCTATGTGAAATGGCCGGTGACAATTGAATATGCAGTGAGAAGAAGGCATTTCTGCATGTGTACTGTGACTATTAACAATAAGCATGCCAAATCAGCCGGAATGATCTGACGGGGGTGAAATGCAGGGCTGATTCGTGAGTGTGATCACAATTATCAGGGGCGTAAGGCCGGCTTATGTGTGACAAATGCGAATAAAAGTTATTTTCAGCAAGGGTGAAAAGTCGCCGGTATCAGACCGGTGAGAGGGCGGAACCGCCGGAAGCGGGGCCAGAATGATAAACACCCCGGCGGATTTATCATATTGATAAAATAGAGTGACGGAGATTCCAGTTTCATTATCAAATCTGAAGAAAAGTGTGATTTTTGTACATACGTTAGAGTTTCGGTGATAAAGATCTGGCAATCTTGTGCTATCGGTGGGTGATAATTCAGCCCGTTGATAAATAACTATAATAAAATCATTAATTTGTCGCGTTATGAACTTTCTTTTCGATATGTCGTTTTAAGAGCATAGGAAGTCGTAAGCATGATCACTGAAAAATCACCATCTGTGCTGATGCAGATACAGCCGACGATTGTTCACTTCAGCAAAATGCTCGCCAGTGTGTTACAGCTTGATGTTGAAATCGTTGATGACAAACTGACAAGGATTGCCGGAACAGGGCTGTTTAACCAGCACCTCGGACATCGTCTGACCAATAATTCCCAGCTGCTCCGCTATGTGCTGGATACCAAAAAAGAAAAGATAGTCACGCACTCCTGTTTTGATCCGCTCTGCCTCAATTGCGCGGATAAAGATAACTGTAAGGAGAAAGCGTTTATCGGTACACCGATCATCTTCCAGGATCGCTGTATCGGTGTTATCAGCCTGGTGGCCGTCACCTCTGAACAGCAGGAGCGGATCCGGGATAACATCCATGACTTCTCGGATTATGTGCAGCATATTTCCAATATTTTTGTGGCTAAGCTGCTGGATGAACAGGAAGGCCGTAATGCCGCGCAGAAGGTATTACTGAGCCTGATAGAGTTTATGGATCAGGGCGTTCTGATCCTGGATGAGGCAAACCACCTGAAATTTGCCAATCCGCATGCTCTGAAGATCCTCAATGTCCCGCATGAAAAGATTTCCGGCAAAACTATTGCCATCCGTCCGCTGACTTATTTCAAGAGTCTGAACCGCGGGCATTTACAGCATATTGTCTCCTGGGAAGGGGAGAGCAATATTATTATCGGGCAGCTTCATGTGGTTAACGGCTGTCAGATGTTCCTGATGGCGTTCCATCAGTCTCATGCGGCGATTGATATGAATGAAGTGCGCCGTGATGAAAACGGATTGCTGATTGAACACCTGGTCGGGGAATCCGAACCTATCCGTCAGCTGAAACACCTGATTTCCCGCGTGGCACCGAGCCCGTCGAGTATTCTCGTCACCGGCGAGAGCGGTACCGGTAAAGAAGTGGTGGCGCGGGCTATCCATAAGCTGAGTAACCGCAGTGAAAAGCCGTTTATCGCCATCAACTGTGCGGCGATACCGGAGCAGTTACTGGAAAGTGAATTATTCGGTTATGTGAAAGGCGCGTTCACCGGCGCATCCGCCAACGGAAAACAGGGCCTGATTCAGGCGGCGGATAAAGGCACGCTGTTCCTGGATGAAATCGGCGATATGCCGCTGATTGTTCAGGCTAAATTATTACGTGCGATAGAATCACGCGAAGTGCAGCCGATTGGCTCAAGCCGGACCATCCCGGTCGATATCCGGATTGTGTCCGCAACCAACCAGAATCTGGAACAGTTTGTCAGTGAAGGCAAATTCCGCGAAGATCTCTATTACCGCCTCAATGTTATCCCGATTGCCCTGCCGCCGCTGCGTGAGCGTCACGGCGATGTGGAGCTGCTGGTGCACCATTTCCTCAATGTGCATACCAGGCGTCTCGGTCTGGTGTATCCGGGCATTTCGGATGAGGTGATGGCGGTCATTAATGCATGGCCGTGGCCGGGCAACCTGCGTGAGCTGAGTAACCTGGTGGAATATCTGGTCAACGTGGTGCCGCCGGGTGAGGTGATTGATATCTCACTGCTGCCGCCGAACTTCGCCAGACATGCGGCGCAGATGATAAGCGGCACTGCCGCACCGGTTCAGAATACCGGGGATATTCACCGCAGCGAAATTACCATTCCGGTCAGAAGTGTACCTGCGGCAGCAGCGGATGAGGATCCGGCACTGCACGGGGAAACCATGCTGGAAGAGATGGAAAAACAGATGATCCGCGAAGCACTGCAGCGCTATGACAACAAACGTCAGGCGGCAGAGGAGCTGGGGATCGGCATTGCCACTCTGTACCGGAAGATTAAGAAGTACGAGTTATCCGCCGGGTAGCAGAAAGCGGAAGAAAATGTGTGCCAAAGCCGCACGGATGTTACCGGTCCGTGCGGCTTTTTCGTATCAGATAACGGTTATGATCTGCGCTTCCGGCAGACGGGATTTCGGCAGCGCGGCGTTAAAATCATCTTCTTTGCGGTAACCGAGCGACACAACGGCTACCGGTGCCAGTCCTTTGGCGGATAAACCAAATTCCGTATCCAGGGTATTAAAATCCATTCCTTCCATCGGAACAGCATCCACACCCAGCGCGGACGCACCCAGCAGTAATGTCCCCATGTTCAGGAAAACCTGTTTTGCCGCCCAGTGCGGCAGATCACCGAGTGTTTCTTTATGGAGATTAACAAAGAAAGTCCGGCCGCCGTTATTCATCGCTTTGTGTTCCGGCGTGGCGTAACGGCCGTCTTTGTCTTCCTGCTCCAGCACGCTGTTCATATAGGCTTCATCCACATCTGTTTTTGCGCACAGCAGCACAACATGAGAGGCATCGGTGATTTTTGCGGTATTAAATTCAAAGCCCGGGCGGGTGGATTTGGCGATCCGGTTTTTCCCTTCCTCACTGGCCGCAATAATAAAATGCCACGGCTGGATATTGACGCTGGACGGGCTATAGCGCAGCAATGTTTTGATGCTGTTCATCACCTCATCACTGATTTTTTTCGCCGGATCAAAGGATTTGGTTGAATAACGCTGCATTACAGCCTGAGTGATGGTCATGATGGCATCCTTATAAGGTAATTTACATTAACCGGCGCAATGATAAACTATGATATGTTTTTAACAAGTACGTACATTTTTGGTATATAGGTACAAAATGGATACTCTCAGAAAGACGCGTTACGAGTCGTATGCTTATGAGGCCTGTCCGGTTGAGGCAACACTGGAAATGATGGGCGGGAAGGGCAAGGGAATGATCCTTTACCATCTGATAAGCGGCATCAAACGCTTTAACGAGCTGAAACGGCTGCTGATATTTATTACCCCGCGTATGCTGACAAAACAGTTACGGGAGCTTGAGATAGCGGGGCTTGTCCACCGCAAGGTCTATGCGGAGGTGCCGCCGAAAGTGGAATACAGCCTGACGGACGCCGGGCAGTCGCTGGTACCGATCTTACTGATGCTGAAAAGCTGGGGGGAAGAACATGCCCTGCCGGTACTTTTGCAGCAACAGACACCGCAACCCTGACACCGCCGTCCTGAAGACGGACGGTGTCTATTTTCTGCGGTTTACTGATTACGCTGGAGTTTATCCGCGGCATTGGCAACCATCTGATAACCGGTGCAGCGGCACAGGTTACCGGCCAGGCCGTGGCGGATCTGACGGATGGTAAGGGTCTGCCCTTTGTGTTTTTCCAGCAGGGCGGTGGTCATCATAATCAGGCCCGGGGTGCAGAACCCGCACTGTACCGCGCCGCTGTCCGCATAAGCCTGCTGTACCGCAGACGGTTTACCGTGCTTCATCTCACCTTCGGTGGTACGGATCTGTTTGCCGTCCGCCCAGACTGCCAGATAGAGGCAGGTATCCACCGCGATACCGTCGATAAGTACTGTGCAGGCACCGCACTCGCCGACAGAACAGCCGTGTTTGACACTGATAAGCCCCTGCTCACGCAGGACATCGGACAGCCGTGCCGCCGGTGACACGGTCAGCTCCCGTACCTGTCCGTTGAGTGTGCAGCTGATGGTTTTCCATTCTTTGATATTCATGCGATTTTTTCTCCCGGACGTTCAGCCGCCGCGCGGATCACCCGCTCGCTCAGGACGCGGATCAGGTGTAAACGGAACTCTTTCTCTGCCCGCCATGACGTGCGCGGTGCCACATCCTGTTCAATCGCCTGACTGACGGCTTTCAGGGTGTCTGCGGTGACCGGTTTTCCGATCGCAGCCGCTTCCGCGTGTTCACAGCGGACCGGTGTCGGTGCGGCAACCCCGAAGGCGAGGCGCAGTTCCTCAAAACGTCCTTCTCTGATATCACACAGTGCCGCGCAGTTAATGGTGGCGATATCCATCGCGCCGCGCATAGCGTATTTATAAGCGGCGGAGCCTTTGCCGCGGTAATTCTCCGGTGAGAAATGGAATGCGATCAGCAGTTCGCCCGGTTCAAAGGCCACTTTACCCGGACCGGTATGGAAGCCGCGCAGTGGTCTGCGGCGGATGCCGTCCGGGGTGGCTATCTCCAGCTCTGCCTGATAAACCAGGGACGGACAGGCGGAGTCACCGCTGGTGGCGCCGTTACAGATATTGCCGCCGTAAGTGGCAACGTTGCGGATCTGCGGTCCGGCAATGGTGGCAGCCGCTTCACTCAGTGCGGGCAGGCACTTGTTGATCACCGGGCTGTCAATCAGTTCGGAGAAGGTGGTCGCGGAGCCGATACGGATATGTCCCGCATCATCACAGCTGATCCCGCGCAGTTCCGGTAAATCATGGATATCCACAATACGGCGGAAGCGTTCATTGAGGTGATGAAGCTGGATCAGCACATCCGTTCCGCCCGCCAGCAATCTGGCCTGCGGATCTGCCGTCAGCAGTGAGACGGCATGTGCGACACTCTCCGCACGGTGATAAGTTTCAAAATCATACATGGCAGTTACCCCCTGATAAGCCCGGCATTAACAAATTCCCGGTACAGCCGTTTTGGTGTCAGCGGGATAGTATTGACAGAAATACCCGTCGCCATACGCACGGCATTACGGATAGCGGCAGCCGGTGCAATAATCGGCGGCTCACCCAGGGACTTATGGCCGTAAGCGGACTGCGGCTCGTAGGTTTCGACAAACCCGCACTCCAGATCCGGCAGGTCAACCATAGTAGGCATTTTGTAGTCGAGCAGGTTCGGGTTATGAACAACCCCGGATTTTTCGTTGATCAGCATCTCTTCAAACAACGCCCAGCCGATCCCCATCCCCATCCCGCCGTGGACCTGGCCTTCCGCCAGCTGCGGGTTCAGGATCCGGCCGGAATCGTGCATATTGATGATCCGGTTAATGGTCACCTGACACATCGGAATATCCACGGTGACATCGACAAAAGTACAGCCGAAGGCCGGCGGGTTGGTCTGTGTTTTGTGAGAGGATTCAGCAGAGAGCTGGCCGCCGATTTCCTGATGATAAAAACTGTGCATTGCCACTTCCGCGACGGTGGTGACAACCACGTCCGGCTGCGCCTCAAGCACCACATTGCCGTCGAGAATGGTCATATTAAATGCGGCCTGATGTGTCATCAGCGAGGCGTGTTCGAGGATTTTCTGCCGCAGTGACAACGCCGCTTCTTTCAGCGCCGGTGCGGTGACATAACTCTGCCGTGACGCGAACGCGCCCGGGTCAAACGGGGTGATATCCGTATCCTGGGTGGAGATCATCTGAATGGTACTGACCGGCACGCTGAGGGTTTCGGCTACCATCTGTGAGAACACGGTATCCGAGCCCTGTCCGATTTCTGTTGCGCCGACCTGCACATTGATATTACCGTCCTGGTTCATCAGCAGACGGGCACTGGCGATTTCCACGCCGACCGGATAGGTATTGGATGAATAGCTGAAACAGGCCACACCGACGCCACGGCGGATATCCCCGCGTGTTGCCAGCGCCTCTGCTTTGCGTTCATCCCAGCCGAACAGCTCTTTACCGCGCTTCAGGCATTCAATCAGCCCCGCACTGTAAATCGTTTTCTTATTGACCGGGTTACAGTCACCGGACCGCGCCGCATTGCGCAGACGGATATCCACCGGGTCGATATTCAGCTGTGCGGCGGCATCATCCATCAGGCATTCAAGAGCGAATGTGACCTGTGGTGCTCCGTAGCCGCGCATTGCGCCCGCTGACGGGTAGTTGGTATAGACGGTGGCGGCGGAATAGCCGTAATCGCAGCGCGGATACAGGTACGGGATTTTGTTCCCGCCCGCAGCCGCAATGGAGTGTCCGTGAGAGGCATAACCGCCGGTATTGGACAGAACATCAAGATGATAGCCGTTCAGCGTGCCGTCGGCGGTCAGCCCCATCTCCGCATCAATATGGAAGGCGTGACGGGTACGCGAGGCAAAGAAACACTCTTCGCGGCTCAGTTCCACTTTCACCGGAATACCACCGAGTTTCAGGGTCAGCCAGGCGGCCATCGGCTCTTCCAGCACGTCCTGTTTATTACCGAAACCGCCGCCGATATACGGCTTAATCACCCGGATATGCGACCACGGCATATCCAGCGCCTGGCCTATCACACGGCGGACAATGTGCGGGATTTGAGTACTCGACACCACGGAAATCTTATTATCCGCTTCCTGCCAGGCGTAGCAGGTGACACCTTCCATATGGCAGTGCTGGACCACCGGGGTATCAAAATGGCCGCGGAACTGGAACGGCGACTGACTGACTGTCGCTCTGGCGCTTTCCGCATTGATAGCGGTACGTTTCAGCAGGTTACCGCAGCTGTGGATTTGCGGGGCATCTGCGGCCAGTGCCGCTTCCGGTGAGGTGATCACCGGCAGTTCGTCATAAGTGACGCTGACGAGTGCCGCCGCTTTTTCGGCGGTCAGTTCGTCACGGGCAACCACAATCGCCACACCGTCGCCGTGGTGGCGCACATGGCGGTTCAGCAGCAGGCGGTCTGCCACGTCGCGTTTGGCCGGTTCCAGAGACCAGGCGTGACCGGCGGTGGCGAACGGGATCTGCGGCACATCGTTACAGGTGAATACCGCGACCACCCCCGGCATGGCGAGCGCCTGTGACGCATCAACGGATGTTACCATCCCGTGGGCAATGGTACTGCGGACATATTTGGCGTAGTGCATACCCGGCATCGGCAGATCATCCGTGTAGCGAGCCCGCCCTGATGTTTTGCTCAGGGCATCAACGCGCAGGTAAGGCGTACCCAGCGCGCGTTTTCCGACTGCTTCAGACATTATTATTTCTCCGGCTTCAGGAAAAAGTAAGCATGCATAAAAACAAGCAATAAATACGCCAGCAGGGAGAAAAACAGCAATTTATCGGAGGATTTGTGACTGAGGTAAAAAAAATAAGGGTGTCCGGCAGGAAACAGCGGATTTTCCTGTCCCGCTTTCTCTCATATTGAGAGAAAAATGTGTCTGTATTGATAATCCCGGAGTACCGCAGAAGCAGAATGATAATTTATAGTTTGATAGCGTTACTAATCATATAATGCGTAATAAACCTGATAAATTCTGTCGCTTTTAAATTATAAGAAGATAATAGATTACTAAGAAAATAATGATAATAATCAGCCCGGAAAAAGGAACTGAATCCCGGTCGCATAATTGAAAAAAAGAGAATCCATAACGGAATTATTCATTTATACTGCCGTGAATCATCCGGGATAACAGCGGGTTATGTATTTGTTCTGTATCTGTCGTTTTATTTTCATATTTACAGAATGGTTGTCTGCGGCGGTTAATCGATTTTATTCGTGAATAAGATATAATGCCGCCTCAGGTACAGCTGTGCTTATATTCTTTTTATGATGGACAGATACCGGGTGATACTTATTTTTAAGACTTGTTACAAACTGTCCGGCAAATATCCCGGTACCGTTTTGTAAGGTAAACTGACTAATTTATGTTCTCGGCCTGTAAGAAACAGACCGGCAGAGCAGAATAATAACGAAGCCAAATCGTTGACGCTGACAAGCGTGAGAATTCAGATTGTGCGGCTGCAGTAAGGTGTTCGGATAACAAAAAACGAATAGTTCAGACTCGCCCGCGACGTAGTGTATGTTACATAAGCCTGAGTTGTGACACGTCAGAGTTTATTTTCCACGGCTCTGGCTATACAATTGGTGCCTATTTTTGCACAACGCAGCAGTGGCCAAATTATTTCTCTAAGGTGAAACTATGTTATCCAAGACAGCACTGAACAAAATGGCGGGGATACTCCTGTTGGGAGGCGTTGTAACCCTGTCCGGCTGTTCATTAACGACACCCTCTGCGCCGAAGCCTGCGGCACAACCGGTTCAGCCGGCGGAGCAGGAGCCGGTGAGAACGACTGCACCTTTGCCAAGACCTGAATTGCAGCAACCCTCCGGACAGATTTCGCCTGAGCTGAGTATGTGTGTTAAAGAACTCGACTCGCTCAAAACTATCTCTCCGAAAGATTACAGTCAGATGGTCGCCGGTTTCAGCGAAATCAGCCAGATCAACAGACTGTATCGTCAGCTCGAAAGAACCGCCAGCCCGGATACGCTTAAATTACTGAAGATGTCGATTGAAGCGAAAACCAAAGTGATGTGTGCACAGGTTCGTTATTATTCTGTTCTGTCTATTGAGAATACCCTGGAGAAGGTTAACGGGTTATGAGACTGAACATCAGGTTGTGTATTACTGTCGCATTGTTTGCGGCAGTGCAACCGGCAACTGCATCTG
This sequence comes from Morganella sp. B601, assembly GCF_051172335.1. Taxonomy (NCBI): domain Bacteria; kingdom Pseudomonadati; phylum Pseudomonadota; class Gammaproteobacteria; order Enterobacterales; family Morganellaceae; genus Morganella; species Morganella sp. B601. The sequence continues at coordinate 258,727 of NZ_JBPIZE010000005.1, read as the reverse complement.
AATTTAATCAGGTTATTGAAGATTTTGATCGTTATATTCAGACTGAAAAAGCATCAGGCAATTTTCCGGTATCAGTACAGCAACCTGACCGGTCTCCCGCAAAACGGGTTACACCGCCGGTAAATACGGCGGGTCAGGCCACTCAGTCACAGCGTCAGGGCACACGTAAAGCTGCCCGCACAGGAAAGCGCACTGTTTCGTCCGCGCAGGAAAGCCGGACACAAACTGCTGCCGTACAGAAAACTGACACAACAACCCCGGGGATCTCCGTACCGGCACAATGCGAAAATATTGTGGTCAGGGAACCGGTTGTTGTGACCAATCCTGTTCCGGTCGGATACCCGCAGTGGTCTCCGGCTTATCTGGTCCGTGACAGCCAGAAATGGGGCGGGAATCACCGGGGATTTGTGTTCTCACCTGTCCCTTCCCGTATGACCTCCTCACTGACTCTCACACCGGAAGCCTTGTTTGCCATCCCGGGTGAACCTTTCCGTTCAATGACGTATTTCTCTGATCTGCCGCTGACGGTTGCCCGTGTGCTGAAACCGGAAACCTGGTTTACGCCGTCTGATCCGCAGAAACAGCTGCGCCTCACCCGCCTGAAATTACAGGATGTGAAGCGTGAACTCGCGTCACTGAACGAAAAGTACCGGAATGTTCAGCATAATTATGAACAGGCGCTCGCGGATATTGCTAAAAAAGAGACAGAACTCAGCAATCTGGCTCTGGCAAATAATGAGTTACAGGCCGCGGCAAAAGGCAACAGCGCCAAACTGACCGCCGAGCTGGAACAGAACCGCAAAACGATTGATTCACTCAATCAGCAGATAAGTGAAAACCTGGCGCGTTTTGGTCAGGCGGAAGGTCAGGTCACGGCTCTGACAGCCGAAAAAGCCTCCCTGGAAAAACAGATTGCGGCACTGAATAAAGAAAAAGTGCTGGCAGATAAAAATCTCGCGCTGCTGGAAAGCAAAAATGCCGATATGGCAAAAATCACGCAGAAGCTGACGGAGCTGGAAAAACAGCTGGCTCAGCGGGATGCGGAAAAACAGCAGCTGAATGACAAAATCCTCGCGCTGACCGGTGAAAACAGCAAGCAGAGTGACGCACTGAAAAAAGATCTGACAGTGCTGGCGGCAGAAAAAGCGGCACTGGAAAAGCAAATTACCGGACTGAAGTCCGATAATGCTCAGGCGGAAAAAAATCTCGCCCTGTTGCAGGATAAAAATGCCGGTATGGCAAAAGTCACGCAGAAGCTGACGGAGCTGGAAAAACAGCTGGCTCAGCGGGATGCGGAAAAACAGCAGCTGAATGACAAAATCCTCGCACTGACCGGTGAATACAGCAAACAGAGTGACGCGCTGAAAAAAGATCTGACAGCGCTGGCGGCAGAAAAAGCGGCACTGGAAAAACAGGTAGCCGGGCTGAAATCCGATAATGCTCAGGCAGAGAAAAATCTCGCGCTGTTGCAGGATAAAAATGCCGATATGGCAAAAGTCACGCAGAAGCTGACGGAGCTGGAAAAGCAATTGCAGGCTCAGGATGCGGAAAAACAGCGCCTGACAGCAAAATTGCAATCTCAGGAAACCGAAAACGGTAAACAGTCAGCCGATCTGGAAAAAAGGATCACCGCGCTGACAGCGGATAAATCGGCGCTTGAAAAACAGGTTGCACAGCTGAATTCAGAGAAGAGCCGGGCTGACGAGAACCTCGCGCTGCTCGGCAGTAAAAATGCCGACCTCGCAAAACTTACGCAACAGCTGACGGCAACAGAAAGTAAGCTGAAACAAAGTGATACCGAAAAACTGGCACTGGCCGCACAACTGGCGGAACAGGGCAGTAAAAGTGCGAAACAGAGCGCAGAGCTGAAAAAATCTCTCGACGGGCTGACGGCAGAAAAAGCAGCACTGGAAAAACAGATTACTGCACTGACCGCAGACAAAAGCAGCACCTCAGCCAAAAATACCGAACTGCTGAATGCGAAAACAGCAGAAATGCAGAAAACCACCGCGCAGGTTGCAGAGCTGGAAAAACAGCTGAAAGCAAGCACAGCGGAAAAACAGCGTATCGCGCTTGAATTACTGCAGAAAACCACCGATAACCAGCAGCAGAATGTGCAGCTGCAAAAAGAACTGACCGCACTGGCCGCTGATAAAGCGGCGCTGACCGGGCAAATCACCCGGCTGACCGAAGAGCAGGCACAGGCTGAAAAAAGTATCGCACAACTGAACAGTAAAAATGCAGATATGACAAAAATGGTTCAGCAACTGAATACGCTGGAACAGCAACTGAAACAGAGTGATACAGAAAAGCAGGCACTGGCGGCACAGATTGCGGCCGGTAATGCTGACAGTGACAAACAGAGTGCACAGCTGAAAAAAGAGCTCGCCGCCCTGGCAGCGGATAAAACCGCGCTGGAAAAACAGATTACACAGCTGACGGCAGAGAAAGCGCAGTCAGAGAAAAATGCGGCGCTGCTGAATGACAAAAACGCCGATCTGGCGAAAGTCACCCGCGACCTGAGCGATACTGAGCAGAAGCTGAAAAACGCCGAAACAGAAAAACAGAAGCTTGCCGAACAGCTGGCCGGTCAGAATAAAGACGCGGCAGCACAGAGTGACAAGCTGAAAAAAGAACTCAGCACTCTGGCTGCGGATAAAACTGCGCTGGAAAAACAGATTACACAGCTGACGGCAGATAAAGCACAGTCAGAGAAAAATGCGGCGCTGCTGAATGACAAAAATGCCGATCTGGCGAAAGTCACCCGCAGCCTGACCGATACTGAGCAGAAGCTGAAAAACGCCGAAACAGAAAAACAGAAGCTTGCCGAACAGCTGGCCGGTCAGAATAAAGACGCGGCAGCACAGAGTGACAAGCTTAAAAAAGAACTCAGTACTCTGGCCGCCGATAAAACCGCGCTGGAAAAACAGATTACAGAGCTGAACGCCAAAAATAGCGATAACGCAAAAATGGCGGCTCAGTTGCAGACACTGGAAAAAGAATTACAGCAGCGTGAGGCTGATAAACTTAAGCTGACTGCTCAGTTACAGAGCCGTGAGGCGGATAATACCCGCCAGAGCGATAATCTGAAAAAAGAGGTGGCTGCGCTGACCGTGGATAAAGCCACATTGGAACAAAAAATTGCGCAGCTGACGGCGGATAAGCAATTGCTGTCGGCAAAAGTATCCGGTGCAGATAAAGAGAGCAGTACTGTTCAGGCGGATAATGCTGAGCTGAATAAAAAATTAGCGGCAGAACAGCAGCGGGCTGCTCAGCTGGATAAAGCCTTAAAAGAGAAAACACAGCAGATTGAAGCACTGGCAAAATCTGATGCGGAATTAATTAAGCTGAATACTCAGCTTGATAACCAGAAAAAGCAGCTGGCAGATAAAGATGCAGAACTTGCCAAAGCGGCGGCTAAGCTGAAAGAAAATGCTGATCTCACGGCAAAATATACCGCATTGCAGAAAGAAATGGATAAGCAAAAGGCGGTTGTCAGTGCACAGCGGACTGAAAATACCACGCTGAATACGCAAATTGCGAAAGCAGAAGAAAAAAATAAAGCCGTGACGGCTTATACTTTCCAGCAGGTTGGTGAGCTGAATAAACGGAAAAACCAGGAGCTGATCGCCCGCCTGGAGCGCCAGAATTATTCCAAAATGACGCCGGACGTTTATTACCGTATCACCAAACAGGGACAGAAATATAAAGCGCTGAAAGGAAAAACAGTCACATTTGCGATGCATGAGAAACTAACTGACGGTAAAGTAACCGTGTCATATCCGGTAAATGCACCGGCGGTTATTCCGTTCAATGAATTACCGGGTGACCTGGCTAAATTCGTTTCACTTGCCGGCGCAGGCGGTGCGGTTGATGTGTATATCAAACCGGAAGGCGGTTATGGTGTTGCCGGTATCGAAGGGCAGATACCACCGAACTCAATGTCTATGATCAAACTGAACGTGCTGAAAATAGAATAATCCGGTGATTATGTTGATACTGAAAGCATCCTGTAACGGATGCTTTTTTATGGCGTATTATTACAGGAATACAGCGAACTTCAGGGGATAACAGCGGGGCATGTCATTATTGCTGATTGTCAGTATCAGCATGAAAACACGCAGGGAAAGAGTGGTATAAAGAGAGGGGGATTTTCAGGGCGCAAACAACTCCGGCTCACCCGACAAAGGAGTAAAGTGTATTTTCTCATTCGTAACAAGATATTAAAATGAGTAATAGGTATCAAATACTATTAATGAAGTTTTATATCTGTATTGCGGAGTGTCAGGTCTCATTATGTCAGATTTTCCGGAACATATGACTGCCGGTATGTGTCGTTAATATCTGAGTAAGACTCTGGTGTATTATCATTGTATTACAATTTGTCACCAGCAGTAACACTGGCGCAATCCGGAATATGATAAGAAAGACAATCTGTATTAACAGTGAAGCATCAGAAGTAGTTAAATAAGAAAGTAAAAGCAGGTAAAATCATCGGTATATTTATTAACTACAAGACAGGAATATAAAGTGTATTATAAAGCCGGAAATACTCAGATTGAATCTGAATAGTTTTTATAAAAATCATATTCCTGCACCAGCTGTGGTAATGATTTAATACGCAGCTTGGTATACATATTAGAACGGTGTACTTCAACAGTGCGCTGCGACAATGATAATTTTTGTGCAGCTTCTTTACTGGTATTTCCTTCCAGAATCATATCCATGACTTCTTTTTCACGGGCAGATAATTTACTGAGCTTATCATTAAATATTTGATATTTATGATGTTTGCTGAGGATTTTTTCATATTGACTAAATGCGTCATGAATCGCATTAACTAACAATTCGGAATTAATCGGTTTCTTGAGAAATTCCAGAGTACCTGCTTTAAATGCACGACGGCAGGTCTCAAAAGACGGATAAGCAGTGATAACAATCACAGGAATAATGCTTTTCAGGCGTTTGAGTTCATCGATAAGATAGAATGCTTCAGCAGATGATTCTCCCACTTTCAGAATAATACATTCACGGGCATGCTCTTTTGGCGTATTAACATAATATTTCAGAAAATCCTGCTCAGATGAATAAGATTTCACTTCACAATTCATATTATCAAGCATGAAATTGATATTGTTGCCTGGTAAATCAGCATAGTTAATTAAATGAATAACGGCATCCATAAGTTACTCCTCAATTAAAATAGGACACAAAACAAACCGATATTAACGGATAAAAATAAGGGCATAATTACTTAGGTTTATCTACGCAAATTTTATGTATTGTAGATAAGATAACGTCGAGGAAATGTTTAAATGGATAAGTAAATTTCATTTCGGAATCGGTGTGTGTTTTTTAATAAAAGCAAAATAATGTGGATGTTTTTTATTTTTATTTTTATAAAACAATATGTTGCTATTGTTTAAAGTTCGTTTAATTTATGGAGTAAGGGGTTTTTTATGAAATAAACATTTACATTTGCTCTTGGGGTTACAGACACAGTATGTTATAAATGTCAGCTCACATTTTTTCTTTTTCACGCGACAGAACCAACACTTATTTTCTACTGATAATAATATGGCATCACTGAAAGATGTTGCCCGGCTGGCATCAGTCTCACTGATGACTGTGTCAAGGGCAATAAATAATCCGGAATTGCTGAAGCCTGAGACGTTGAGACAGGTTCAGCATGCTATTGATGTTCTGAATTATGTACCGGATTTATCAGCCCGGAAAATCAGAGGTAAAAATACAAATCTGTCGTGCATGGGGGTATTAGCAATTGATACCGCCTCAGCCCCGTTTTCTGTTGAAATACTGCTGGCTATTGAGCAGTGTGCAGGAAAATATGGCTGGGACCACTTTGTTGTTAATATTTCATCCGGAGATGACCCGGTTCCGGCTGTCCGCCAGATTTTATCCCGCCGCCCTGACGGTATTATTATTACCGGTGCAGAATTGCGTGAGATAAACATTCCTGAGTTACTCCGCGACAGAAACCTGGTATTAACGAACTGCTATGATCCCGGAAATACAGCGTTACCGTCTTATATTCCGGATGATTACCACGCTCAGTATGATGCAACAGAATATCTTATTCAGCGGGGGTATCGTCGTCCGCTTTGTATCTGGCCGCCGGCGGAGTGCCTTTCATCCGGTCTGCGCCGTGATGCGGTTCAGAATGCGTGGCTGAATGCGGGATTGTCAGCCGGTCAGCTGAATCAGCACAACATCACATTATCTGATATTTATTACCGGGACGTTGTGACACTGATAGATCAATACATTGACGGTAATTCACCGTTATTTGACTGTATTATCTGCGGTAATGATCAGATAGCCTTTGTTGTGTATCAGGTTTTATTAACCCGCGGTATTTCTGTTCCGGAGCAGGCCGGTATTCTCGGCTGTGAAAATATGACCGGTACCGGAGAACTTTTTTATCCCCCGCTGACCACTATCCGCTCTCCGTATCGCCTGCTGGGTGAAACAGCGGCACTGCATCTTATTGAAGTACGGGTTTCGTCAGGGCGGACTTATATCCCTTGCCGGATGCTCAGCAGAAAGTCACTCTGATCCCCCGGCAGTCACACAATCCTTTCTCTTTTTTTCTGATTTTTATCCGTTCACGTTTGGTTAATTTTTTTAATTAACCAAAGGCAGGCAGCCGGATAAAAAATCAGCGCAGCGTTATTTTTGTAATTACGGACTTATCTGTTGTTTTGAGTACAACATTAAGCGTTAATTTCGCTTTAGCTAAACACAAAACTTTCAATGTTGTATTTTAATGTTATTTCTTTGATTTTGGGTTCGTAGTGGTATTTATTATTACTTATCTTTCAATATTAACGTTAAAATAGTTAATTAAAAAAAAGGTGACGATATTTTTCAGAGACAAAGCTACCGCACGAAAGATTTTTCAATCTCCGGAGGGAAATGTCCAACGTGTTACTCTGTTTATCGCGGTAATGAACATTAAATGATTATTTATCTTTTATTATCAATGTATTGAGAGTGACTGTGATTTACAGAGTATAAAAAATCAGGGGATCTATCTAGCTATAACTACTCAAAGTTAACGTTAACATCAGATATTAGGAATTATACCCAAAAATGATGTGTTAATGATACTTGTTATGTTAACGTTATCAATGCAAAGATCAAGCGAAACTGATATTTTATAGTTATATCTGCATAGTAAATAGCGTGGTTTCAGTGAACATAACATGATGTATACGGGAGAGACCGGTGACGGGAAATAAATTGAGCAGGCGCATGGGATTTTTAATGCAGGGGGGTATGATAGTCATAACATAATGATAAACAGGATTGGCTGAACCATGTTTTTGCGATCCGGCGCGATGCTGGCAATTTTTTCTTATTTTCTCTGGGGGATCACACCGCTTTTTTACCGCCTGCTGCCGGGGGTGCAGCCGCTGGAGTTATTATCCCAGCGCGTCCTCTGGTCAATTCCGCTGTTATTATTTGTCCGTTTCTTTTTAAAAAACCGTACCCGGGTAAAAGCGGTATGGGCTGATAAACGCTCGCTGCTGCTTTGTCTGCTCAGTACCAGTGTGATGGCAATATCCTGGTGCACCTTTACCTATTCAATGACCCATGATTTGGTGCTGGAAGCCAGCATGGGATATTTCATCACCCCCTTGTTTTCTATTTTACTGGGTGTCATCTTCCTGCATGAACGCCTGAAACCGGCAGAGAAAACCGCGCTGATTTTTGTCTGTGCCGGGGTGGGTTATCAGCTTTATCAGTACGGCAGCCTGCCGAAACTGGCGCTGATGATGGGCTCTGCGTTTGCACTGTACGGCTTTATCCGCAAATTTATCCGTTATGACCTGACGACCTCACTGCTGATTGAGAGTCTCTGGCTGCTGCCGGTGGCTATTGTGTTGTATTTCTGGCTTGAAAACAGCGGAGCGGGCACATTCAGCACTGCAGATACCTTTACCCGAATCTGTTTTATACTGACCGCGCCTGTCACGCTGCTGCCGCTGCTGTTCTTCACGGCTGCGGTGCGTTCCACCACACTGACCACTATCGGGCTGGCACAGTATCTCGAGCCGACCATTCAGTTCCTGCTGGCGGTATTCCTCTTTAATGAGCATTTTGATGCTGTCAAAGGCGTCAGTTTCTCATTGATCTGGCTGGGATTGCTGTTCTGTATCCTGTCTCTTATCCGCCATTACCGGAAAAATACAGCAAAAGCCGGTCTGGGCATAAAACCCCGCTGAGCGCTGTGACAGCCGGTGATTTGCTTATTTCGTGACTAAAGCAAACGATTGCGTATATAATGGCGCGCAATTTTCCGGTATTTCTGAACAGGTGACAGTGATGACAACATTAGGTACGGCATTACGCCCGGGTGCCACAAAGGTGATGCTGCTGGGCGCAGGTGAATTAGGCAAAGAAGTGGCGATTGAGTGCCAGCGGCTCGGCATTGAAGTGATTGCCGTTGATCGTTATGACAATGCACCGGCTATGCATATTGCGCACCGCCGTTATGTGATCAATATGCTGGACGGTGCGGAGCTGGAAGCCGTGATCCGGAAAGAGCAGCCTGACCATATTGTGCCGGAAATTGAAGCGATTGCGACAGACACATTATACCGGCTGGAGCAGGAGGGCTTTCATGTCGTGCCCTGTGCCAATGCGGTAAAACTGACCATGAACCGCGAAGGGATCCGCCGCCTGGCTGCGGAAGAGCTGGGGCTGATGACATCAGAATACCGCTTTGCGGATGACGAGGCGTCTTTTATCCGTGCCGCCGGTGAGATTGGATTTCCCTGCATTATCAAGCCGGTGATGAGTTCATCGGGTAAAGGGCAGAGCATTATCCGCGATGAGAACACATTGCACGATGCATGGCTGGCCTCTCAGGAAGCAGGACGTGCCGGAAAAGGGCGGGTGATTGTTGAGCGGATGATTGATTTTGATTATGAAATCACGCTGCTGACTGTCCGTGCGGCAGATGGTGTGCATTTCTGTGCGCCGGTCGGACACCGTCAGGAGCGCGGGGATTACCGTGAATCCTGGCAGCCGCAGGCCATGCCGGATGCTGTTCTGGCACGGGCACAACAGGTGGCGGAGACTATCGTTAACGGGCTGGGCGGCCATGGCCTGTTCGGTGTTGAGCTGTTTGTCCGTGGTGAGGATATTATTTTTAATGAAGTTTCTCCGCGTCCTCACGATACCGGGCTGGTCACCCTGATTTCACAGAATATCTCTGAATTTGCCCTGCACGTGCGGGCGTTTCTCGGATTACCGGCCGGAGAGATAGTGCAGTACCGTCCGGCTGCCTCAGCCGTGATCCTGCCGTCACTGCGCAGCGGTGATGTCCGTTACAGCGGGCTGGAGCACGCTCTGACCGGGACTGTGCAACTGCGTCTGTTTGCCAAACCGGAGATTGACGGCTCCCGGCGCATGGGCGTTGCCCTGGCGCTGGCACCTTCTGTTCAGGAAGCGGTGGACGCGGCAAAACAGGCTGCGGCATCAGTAGTCGTCACCGGCTGACCGGGGTAATATCAGTGATAGCCTTCCCGTATATATAAAGAGGAAGGTATCACAGACCGTGGTCAGGCAGAGGAATAACCGATGAGATGCAGAATACCGGGAATCGTATTTGTGATGTTGCTGCCGCTGACCGCATTTGCCGGTACGGATGTGCAGGCAGAAAAAGCCCGTGAATGGATACGGGCCCGCGCGGATGAACCGTCAGTGGCGGATAACTGCTTCAGGCCGGATAATCCCTTTGAGCTCTGTCTGTACCGGGATAAAGACACTTTCGGCAGCCATTTCGTCGACCGTAATCTGCAGGAGCCGTATCAGCCGTACTATTTCGACAGTGCGCCGGATGAACCGGAAGACGGGCGTTACCGTATCCGCTCCGGCAATAAAATCGGTTATGCGGACAGTGTCACCGGGCGGGTGGTGATCCCCGCTATTTATGACTGCACGTACGGTTTCGCTAACGGTACCGCCGAAGTCGGCGTGGGGTGTGAAGAGGAAACCGACGGCGAACACTCCTGGTGGATCGGCGGTCACTGGTTCCGTATTTCACCTTACGGCCTTATCACCGGATTCGGCCGGACACCACCGCCGGACAGCCGCTTATGATGCCGCGCCATAACGGCGGCGGGCCAGAATCCGCAGGCGCCAGCTGTGCAGAATATAGGTCACCAGCAGAATAAAGGCGACCACTCCCCAGACAATCATTTCACCATAGCGGGCACCGAAGTCCGCTATCTGTGCTTTGCCCGGATTATCCTTCTGATAATAAACACCCACCGGACCGTTTTCACACTGTGACTGACACAGTAACTGATCTGTTGAGGTAAAGGTCACGATTTTATTATCCGCTGTCACGAATTTCACCACCGGCCAGCCGACCAGTTGCTGCCCTGAGCGGGTATCACGCATTTCTGTCCGCAGATAACCGGTTATCTGCCCGTCAGCATAGACATCATTCTGTTGTGTCTGCCAGGTCTGATAAATCATAAACCCGGCGAGGAAAACCACACTGAAGGTCAGCAGGCGGAGAACCCGCTGAAACAGCATGTTGCGTTGTGTCTGCTTATCAGTATAAGCACGGAAATTGCCGGGAGGTGTGCCGGGTTTTTTAGTCATATCGGTTACTGTCTTCTGTCGGTTTCAGGTCATAAATCACGGAGAAAAGCGGATAAAAGCACGCTTTCATAAAAAATTAACAAAAAGCACGAAAAAATTTAAAAAACATAACGTTAACCCGATCACAAATTTTACCGTCCCGGGAGGCGGATAAAACCGCCCGGCTGTAAAAAGTGACCGCTTAATCTGCTATACAACCGCTTACGGGATAATCCCCGTTTCCCGCCTTGATTTTTCTATCATAAAACACACTTGCAGGAAGTTTCTATTTTATTCGGCTGAAACACTTTTTCCGTACGGATACGGATCCTTTTGATTATCACAGTCACATTTAAGGTGCGTTATGAACTCTAATCGCTTATTTAAGCACATTCCCTGGTTTATCCTGGGGATTATAGGTGCTTTCTGTCTCGGCGTTGTCGCATTACGCCGCGGCGAGCATGTCAGTGCATTATGGATCATTGTTGCATCGGTATCAGTCTATCTGGTGGCGTACCGCTACTACAGCCTGTATATCGCAACAAAGGTTATGAAACTGGATCCGACCCGGTCAACACCGGCGGTGATTAATAATGATGGTCTGAACTATGTTCCGACTAACCGTAACGTTCTGTTCGGTCACCACTTTGCCGCGATCGCCGGTGCGGGTCCGTTAGTCGGGCCGGTACTTGCCGCGCAGATGGGGTATCTGCCGGGCACACTCTGGTTGCTGGCCGGTGTGGTGCTGGCGGGGGCGGTACAGGACTTTATGGTGCTGTTTATCTCCTCGCGCCGTAACGGTGCCTCTCTGGGTGAGATTGTTAAAGAAGAGATGGGAACCGTGCCGGGCACTATCGCGCTCTTCGGCTGCTTCCTGATTATGATCATCATCCTCGCCGTGCTGGCACTGATTGTGGTGAAAGCGCTGGCAGAAAGTCCGTGGGGGGTGTTCACCGTCGTATCCACTGTGCCGATTGCCCTGTTTATGGGGATCTACATGCGCTATCTCCGGCCGGGACGTGTCGGTGAAGTGTCTGTCATCGGTATTGTGCTGCTGGTAGCGGCTATCTGGTTCGGTGGTGTGATTGCACATGACCCGTACTGGGGCCCTGCGCTGACCTTTAAAGATACCACTATCACTTATGCACTGATCGGCTATGCGTTTGTTTCCGCTCTGCTGCCGGTGTGGCTGATTCTGGCTCCGCGTGACTATCTGGCAACCTTCCTGAAAATCGGTGTTATCGTCGGTCTGGCTGTGGGTATCGTTATCCTCAACCCGGATCTGAAAATGCCGGCCATGACACAGTTCGTTGACGGAACCGGTCCGGTCTGGAAAGGTGCTCTGTTCCCGTTCCTGTTTATTACTATTGCCTGTGGTGCGGTTTCCGGCTTCCACGCCCTGATTGCTTCCGGTACCACACCGAAACTGCTGGCCTGTGAAACCGATGCCCGTTATATCGGTTACGGCGCTATGCTGATGGAATCCTTTGTGGCGATTATGGCGCTGGTTGCAGCCTCCATTATCGAACCGGGTCTCTATTTTGCGATGAACACCCCGCCTGCGGCGCTGGGTATCACCATGCCGGATCTGCATAACCTCGGTACCGCAGATGCACCGATGATCATGGCACAGCTGAAAGATGTGACCGCTCAGGCGGCCGCGACGGTCAGTTCCTGGGGCTTTGTGATTTCGCCGGAAGAGATTTTACAGACCGCCAAAGATATCGGTGAGCCGTCTGTTCTGAACCGTGCGGGTGGTGCACCGACACTGGCGGTAGGTATCGCGCATGTGTTCCACAAAATCATTCCTGCGGCGGATATGGGCTTCTGGTATCACTTCGGGATCCTGTTTGAAGCACTGTTTATTCTGACTGCACTGGATGCGGGTACCCGTTCCGGCCGCTTTATGCTCCAGGATCTGCTGGGTAACTTCGTTCCGTTCCTGAAGAAAACTGACTCCTTTATTGCCGGTGTGATCGGTACTGCCGGTTGCGTGGGTCTGTGGGGTTATCTGCTGTATCAGGGCGTGGTCGATCCGCTGGGCGGCGTTAAGAGCCTGTGGCCGCTGTTCGGTATCTCCAACCAGATGCTGGCGGCTGTTGCCCTGGTTCTGTCCACCGTCGTTCTGATTAAGATGAAGCGCAGCAAATATATCTGGGTAACCACTATTCCTGCGGTATGGCTGCTGATTTGTACCACATGGGCGCTGGGTCTGAAACTGTTCAGTGACAACCCGCAACTGGAAGGCTTCTTCTGGCTGGCGAATGAGTACAAACGCCGTATTGCTGAAGGTGTCGCGTTAACGCCTGAGCAGGTCGCCAATATGCAGCACATCGTGGTGAACAACTACACCAACGCCGGTCTGAGTATTATCTTCCTGGTTGTTGTGTACAGCATCATCTTCTACGGCATCCGTACTGCGATGAAAGCGAGCAAAAACCCGGAACGTACTGACAACGAAACACCGTATATCCCGGTTCCGGAAGAGGGAATTAAAGTCTCCTCCTCACACTGATAACAGCATGCAGTAACGCTGAAGTCTCATCCCCCGTATGATGTCAGTCACATTGTACGGGGGATATTTTTTATTATCCGTGTTATTTGTTACTCTGACAGCCTTTGTTCCGCTGTCTGTCTGTAAGAAGGACCCGATTATGCAACCTATCTCCGTGACTATCCTGACCGGTTTCCTGGGTGCCGGTAAAACCACACTGCTGCGCCATATTCTCCACGAGGAGCACGGGCAGAAAATTGCTGTGATTGAAAATGAATTCGGCGAGGTGCCGATCGATGATGAAATTATCGGTGACCGCGCCACGCAGATAAAAACCCTGAGCAACGGGTGTATCTGCTGCAGCCGCTCAAGTGAGCTGGAAGATGCGCTGCTCGACCTGTGTGAAAACCTGGACAGCGGCAAAATCGATTTTGACCGCCTGGTGATTGAATGCACCGGTATGGCTGATCCCGGCCCGATTACACAGACCTTCTTCTCCAATGAAAAATTGTGTGAGCGCTATGTGCTGGACGGCATTATCACGCTGGTGGATGCAGTACATGCACAGCAGCAGCTGGATCAGTTCACTATCGCCCAGGCGCAGATTGGTTACGCGGATCGCATTCTGCTGACCAAAACGGACGTTGAGCCGGATAATGAGGCGCTGCTCGCCCGGTTACAGCGGATTAATGCCAAAGCGCCGGTGTATAAGGTGATTAACGGCGATATCGATATGAATCTGCTGTTTAATGTCGGCGGTTTTATGCTGGATGATAATGTGGAGGTCAGCAAGCCGCTGTTCCGCTTTGCACCGAAACAGCAGAATGACATTCAGTCTCTGGTGATCACCATGGATAAACCGGTGGAAATCAGTGCTATTTCCCGCGCGATGGAAACCCTTCTGCTCAGCTATGCCGATAATATGCTGCGTTACAAAGGGTTACTCTGGATTAAAGATGAGCCGCGCCGCCTGTTATTCCAGGGCGTTCAGCGTCTTTACAGTGCGGATTTTGACCGCGAATGGCGTGAGGATGATGTAAAACAGAGTGTGCTGATTTTTATCGGCATGCAACTGCCGGAGCAGGAAATCCGTAATGCGTTTGCCACGCTGACGGCATGATAACAGCGGGTATTCACCCGCTCAGGTCGTTGTAAAAATAAAGCATGAAAAAACCGGCCGGTGCGGCCGGTAAAGGAAAGGGGGCTTCCTTAAAAAGCCAAACCCGGAAAAATCAGGCTGATTTTGCCTTGTTTGCCATGATTTCAATAATCTGCACGTCGGTGTGCTGCATGGACAGGCTGGCAAGCGCACAGAGGTTAGCAATGGATTTATCCACATCGGTACAGACGATGCCGTCGTTACCGCCGACACACTGCTGATTCATCGCCATCAGCACCGCTTTATAGGCTGCACTGACACCGCTGGAGACTTTCATCGCGCAGCTGTTGGAGGCACCGTCACAGATAATACCGGTGATATCCCCGATCATGCTGCTGATAGCCATCGCCACCGGCTCATATTTCCCTTCAAATAACCATGCGATACCGGCTGCCGCCCCCATTGAGGCGGTCGTGGCCGCACACAGGGCGGAAAGCGGCGGGAACTGGCTGTGAATATAAATCGCCATCAGGTGGGACAATGTCAGGGCACGGATAAGCTGTTCTTCATCCGCCTGTAAATATTCCGCGACCACCACCACCGGCTGGGTAGCGGCGATCCCCTGGTTACCGGAGCCGGAGTTGCTCATGGCAGGCAGCTGTGCGCCGCCCATACGGGCATCCGAGGCTGATGAGGTGCGGATCATAATGTCGGACAGCAGGTCTTTTGACAGCAATCCGCGCTCACGCTGTTTTTCCAGCGAACGGCCGATTTGTAATCCGTACGGGTTGGACATACCTTCGCGGGCCAGGGCATCATTCAGATCAGCGGCCTGACGCATAAAATTGATCATCGAAACCGGTGCCTGAGTGGCAAAATCATAAATATCACGGGCGCAGGCATCCGCGAACGGGTTATCGCTGCCGCTCTGATGTGTTACCGCATCATCCTGATAAATAATCGTGCCGTTGTGGCTGATTTCCGTCACATGGGTATGATCGCCGCAGATAGTGACGGTGGCCTGCTCGTCACCGCTGTATACGGTGGCTTCAGAGTAAAGTACCTGGCTGCACGGCTCTTTGATTTCCACAGACACCGCACCGGAGGCAAGAAATGCTTTCCCGGCGGCGATATCGTCCGCAGTCACCCCGCACAGGACATTCAGGCCGGCATCCGGCTGTCCGCCGATAGCGCCGAGTGCCGCAGCGACCGGCAGGCCGGTCATACCTGTTCCCGGAACAGTCACGCCAAGGCCGTTTTTCATCAGGTTCGGGGAAACATAGCAGCGGATTTTAGTCGGTGCACCGCTGAGGCAGGCAGCGGCTTTCGCGGCGGCCAGTGCCAGAGAAATCGGCTCGGTGCAGCCTGTCGCCGGTTTGACTGACTGACGCAGTGCCGCGACAAAATTGTTCCATTGAGCAGGGGTGTGATGTGTTGCCATTTTTCAGCCTTAAATACGCGAATCCGTTATGCGGCTCAGTGTACCGAAAGGGAAGCAGAAAAATCCTTTCACAATTCAGGGGTATTTGCAGAATCCGGAGAAAAACTTTCTCCCGGAAATAAAAAATAGGGCGGATAGGGGGGAAAAAAGCAAGAAATTGTCCGGCGGTGGAAAGAGACAAAAATACTTATCTAACTATTTGATTTAAATAAAGTATTGAATATGATTTGTATGCATTATGTTATGCATAAATAAAAAAGTGTGATGAGACCCCGTGACAGCAGTCACGAAAAACTGCGTTAATGGCTGTTTATCAGAGCATAACTCTGTATTTTTTCTCTTATTTGCCTGGTTGTGGTGTTATCAGCTGGTTTATCAGGTAATTCCCGCTGCGCGGCCGCAGCAGGAATTCTGCCGGAGGATCAGCCCTCAATATCCAGCCGTTTTGACTGCCATTTTTTCGAACGCCAGCGCCAGGTGTTGACGAGCCCGCGCAGCCACTCATCACACAGAAAACCAATCCAGATCCCCAGTATCCCCATCTCAAGTTTGATCCCCAGCACATAGCCGACCGGCAGCGCCACACACCACATAAAGAACAGGGCGGTACAGAGCGGGAAACGGGCGTCGCCGGCGGCACGCAGGGCGTTCACCATCACAATATTCAGGGTCCGGCCCGGTTCGAGGAAGACTGACAGCAGGAACAGCGGCAGCAGCAGTTTTATCACCGCCTGATCGTCACTCAGCCCGTAAGCGAGGTGGTCGCGGAACAGCCAGAACAGAAAGACAATCGGGATGGTGCTGAAAAAGCCGGTTTTCAGGCTTTTCATGCCGCGCTGATAGGCATCCTCAAAACGTTTTGCCCCGACCAGATGCCCGACCAGGATTTCATTCCCGATACTGATGGTTATTCCGAACAACATAATAAACAGTGATAACTGGAAGTAGATGGTCTGCGCCGCCAGTGCGGTCTCGCCCATCAGTCCGATAAAGGCGATAGCGACCATATAATGCAGCATCCAGACCAGGTTTTCCCCGGCAGACGGCAGACCGACATGCAGGATCTGCTTCAGCATATTTTTGGACCAGTGAAACAGCATGCGCGGCACAAATTTAATCCGCAGACCGTAAAAGAGCAGGCCGCACAGCAGCGCCACGGCAATCAGACGCCCTGCCACCGTGGACCAGGCGACACCGACCAGTCCGTACTGCGGCAGACCGAACAGGCCGTACAGCACAATGCAGTTACCGACGACAGTCACCACGTTGGCGACCAGTGTGACATACATCGCCGGTTTGGCTCTGCCGTAAACCCGCAGACAGGCCGCCAGGATGATGGTCACTGCTTCCGGAATTAAACAGATCCCCAGAATATGCAGATAATTAAAGGCATCTTCCATCAGATGTTCCGGCGTATTCATCAGTTCCAGAATTTTATAGCCGAAAATAATGGTAAACCCGGCGGACAATAATCCCAGCAGCAGGTTAAACGCGATGGAAATATGAATAGCCTGACTGGCCTTATCCCGTCTGCCCGCTCCGATATACTGGGCGATCACCACACTGCACCCGACACTGATAAAGTTGAAAATAGTGATAAACAGGTCAAACGCCTGATTGCCGACCGCCATTGCCGCCAGATATTTTGACGACACATGGCTGACCATCCAGGTATTAATCAGGAAGGTGGAAAAGTGTAATAACAGGTCGATAAAAATCGGCCAGCTTAAGGAAAAGAGCCCGCGCTCTGTCACATCAGACTGATGCATGACGACCTTCTGTAAAGAGTGTGATTTTTGTTCCGGGACGGATACAGGGAGCCGGATTCTACCAGGATAATATTACTGAGAATAGCGAAAGGTGAAAAATAAAACATTTTTTTCATAACTAATTAAGAAATCAATGTTTCCTTTCATAAATAAGTATGATTTCCTTATCAGACTAATCAATGATGACAGAGAGAATTCCGTGAAAAAAATACGAGCCGCCGTCGTTGGTTACGGCAATATCGGACAGTATGCGATTGAGGCGCTGGAAGCTGCCGCTGATTTTGAGATTGCAGGGATTGTGCGCCGCAACCCGTCTGCAGCTGATACAGATTCCGTGTATCCGGTGGTGGCGGATATCCGTGAACTGGGCAAGGTGGATGTGGCACTGCTGTGCTCGCCGACCCGCGCCATCCGTGCGGTTGCTTCAGAGATCCTCGCGCTGGGGATTAATACCGTGGACAGTTTTGATGTTCACAGTGAAATTGTCGCGCTGAAAGAGCACCTTGACCCGATTGCCCGCACCGGTGAGTGTACGGCGATCATCTCCGCAGGCTGGGATCCGGGGTCGGATTCCATTATCCGCACGCTGATGCAGGCAATGGCGCCGAAAGGGCTGACGTACACCAACTTCGGGCCGGGGATGAGCATGGGGCACAGTGTTGCCGCCAAAGCGATTCCCGGTGTGAAGGATGCACTTTCCATGACAATCCCGCTGGGCACCGGTGTTCACCGCCGTATGGTCTATGTTGAGCTGGAGCCGGGGCATGATATTGATACCGTGACCGCCGCGCTGAAAGCCGACAGCTATTTTGCCTCTGATGAGACGCACGTCCGTCAGGTGGACAGTGTGGACGCCCTGAAAGATGTGGGACACGGTGTTTCCATGACGCACAAAGGCGTGTCCGGTAAGACCCATAACCAGCTGTTTGAATACAGCATGCGCATCAATAACCCGGCACTGACCTCCCAGTTCATGGTGTCTTCGGCACGGGCGGCCTGCCGTCAGCAGCCGGGTGCATACAGTGTGATCGAAATCCCGCCGGTAAACTTCCTGGCCGGGGATATCAACAGCTGGATCAGCAAACTGGTGTAGTGATATTTCAGTCACAAAACAGTAATAAAAAAGGGATGAAAATCCCTTTTTTATTGTCTGCAAAACCGATAATTAAATTAACTGTTATATACGCAATGTTATTGTTGTTTATTTTTTCTGTGAATACAATAAAGGGTAAACAAACCGGACGCTTCCTGATGTTATTCTTATTTTTCTCCATGCCGTGCGAAGATAAAAAAAGAACGCGTAATTAATTACCGAAGCAATTGATTAGCTGCGCTTAATGTATTTTGATTTTTTTATGAAATTATCGCAATTATTTAATAGTTTAACGTGGCAATTTTGAGATGTTCATCATAGACAAAAGGATTATTCAATGTAATTTTGTGCATTACTTATCCACCCAGAGGGCTTTGTGTATGAATTTCTTATCCATCCCAAGTCGTCTTGCCGGTGTCTGCTTTGTGCAGGCATGGTTTAATATTGATCATCGTATTTCCAATTTCTTCCCTGAGTGATTCTCCGCCTGCGTATTTACCACGAAAACTAATTAAAAACACGCTGATATAACGTGGCTGCATTCCTGTATTTTCTTTTCAGAAAAATACAGCGGATAAGTATATCCGGCAGCCCGAAACCGGAGAATAAAATAATGAAACGTATTCCAGAACCGTTCCGTATTAAAATGGTTGAAAATATCCGTATGACAACCCGTAATGAGCGGGAAGTTGCCCTGAAAGAAGCCGGATATAACCCGTTTTTATTACCGGGCGATGTGGTCTTTATTGACCTGCTGACCGATTCCGGTACCGGTGCCATGAGTGACCGCCAGTGGGCCGGGCTGATGATGGGGGATGAGGCGTATGCCGGTTCCCGTAACTATTATCATCTCTGTGATCAGGTGAAAAAACTGATTGGCTACCCGTTCACTATCCCGACACACCAGGGGCGCGGTGCCGAGCAAATCCTGTTCCCGTCACTGATCGCCCGCCGCCGTAAAGCCGGGGCGGATAAACCGGTCTTTATTTCTAACTTCCACTTTGATACCACTGCCGCCCATGTGGAGTTAAACGGCGCGAAAGCGATCAACGTGGTCACACCGAAAGCCTTTGATACAACAACCTATTATGACTGGAAAGGGGATTTTGATTTAGATCTGCTCAATGCGGCAATCGCAGAGCACGGCGCAAAAAATGTGGCCGCAATTGTCACCACCGTGACCTGTAACAGCTCCGGCGGTCAGCCGATATCACTGGCAAATATGAAAGCCGTGTATGACATTGCCAAAAAGCATGATATCCCGGTGGTGATTGACTCCGCACGCTTCTGTGAAAACGCCTGGTTTATCAAACAGCGCGAAAAAGGGTATGCGGATAAGTCGGTGAAAGAGATCGTCAAAGAAATGTATAAATACGGCGATATGCTGACAATGTCGGCGAAAAAGGACTCACTGGTGAATATCGGCGGTCTGTGCTGTTTCCGTGATGACGAAGATCTGTTTAACGAAGTGCGCACCCGCTGTGTGCCGATGGAAGGCTTTGTCACCTACGGTGGTCTCGCCGGACGTGATATGGAGGCGCTGGCTATCGGGCTGGAAGAGGGGATGGATGAGGATTATCTCCGCTACCGAATCACTCAGGTGGAATATCTGGGTGAGCGCCTGCGCGAAGCAGGGATCCCGATCCAGTATCCGGTCGGCGGCCACGCGGTCTTTGTCGATGCGAAGAAAATGCTGCCGCATATCCCGGGCGATCAGTTCCCGGCACATGCCCTCAATAATGAGCTGTTCCTGGAATCCGGCATCCGCGGGGTGGAAATCGGCTCGCTGCTGCTGGGGCGTGACCCGGAAACCGGTATTCAGAAGCCGTCACCGATGGAGCTGCTGCGCCTGACAATTCCGCGCCGTGTCTATACCAATGACCATATGGATTATATCGCGGATGCCTTTATCCGGCTGAAAGAGAAAGCGGCGGATATCAAAGGGCTGACATTCACCTATGAACCACCGGTTCTGCGTCACTTTGTCGCCCGCCTGAAACCTGTCATGTAACCCTGTCGTATTACAGGAGGATGCGCTGCATCCTCCTGATTTCAAACATAATGATAATATTAAGCCACCAGAGGTACTCTTATGGCTACTGTTCCTGCGTCCTCTGTTTCGCCGTCCGTATTCGGCGGAGCAATGATTATCGGCGGAACTATCATTGGTGCGGGGATGTTTTCCCTGCCGGTGGTAATGTCCGGTGCATGGTTTTTCTGGTCGATTGCAGCACTGGTATTCACCTGGTTTTGTATGCTGCACTCAGGATTAATGATCCTCGAAGCTAACCTGAATTACCGGATTGGTTCCAGTTTTGACACGATCACCCGCGATCTGCTGGGAAACGGCTGGAATATTATTAACGGCCTGACCATTGCGTTCGTCCTGTATATTCTGACTTATGCCTATATTTCCGCCAGCGGATCGGTGCTGAGCCACACCTTTGCACAGGCGGGGATCACGCTTCCGGCACGGCTGGGCGGATTTCTGTTTGCCCTGGCGGTCGCCTTTATTGTCTGGCTGAGTACCAAAGCGGTCAGCCGGATGACGACGATTGTGCTCGGTGCCAAAATCCTGACATTCTTTATGACATTCGGCGGTCTGCTGTGGAATGTGAAACCGGCGGTATTACTGAACGTGGCACAGCCGGACGCTTCTTATCTGCCTTATGTATTGTTTACCCTGCCGTTTTGTCTGGCCTCTTTCGGGTTCCACGGTAATGTGCCGAGCCTGATGAAATATTACGGCAAAGAACCCGGCAAAATCCGCCGCTGTCTGACAATCGGCACACTGATGGCGCTGGTGCTCTATATCATCTGGATGCTTGGCACGATGGGGAATATTCCGCGTCCGGACTTTATTCCGATTGCGGAGAAGGGCGGCAATATTGATGTCCTGGTTCAGGCGCTGAGCGGCGTGCTGCACAGCCGGGGACTGGAGCTGCTGCTGATTGTGTTCTCAAACTTTGCGGTGGCCAGTTCGTTCCTCGGGGTGACGCTGGGGCTGTTTGATTATCTGGCGGATTTATTCAAATTTGATGACAGTAAAATTGGCCGCCTGAAAACCGCCGGTGTCACCTTTATCCCGCCGATGCTGGGCGGATTGATCTATCCGAACGGCTTTATTTACGCCATCGGTTTTGCCGGTCTGGCGGCGACGGTCTGGGCGGCGATTGTCCCGGCTCTGCTGGCCCGCGCATCCCGTAAACGCTTCGGCAGCCCGCAGTTCCGGGTCTGGGGTGGTGAGCCTATGATCTGGCTGATCCTGGGCTTCGGGATACTGAACGCGGTGGTACATATTTTGTCGAGTTTCAGCCTGTTGCCGGTTTACCGGTAAGCCATTACTTAAGCGGCAGGATTGTTGAGATTAATGATCCTGTCCGCTGACTCATGAGGGCGGATTTTTGATATAAAAAATGCCTGCAATATATATTGCAGGCACCCGGTGTTGACTTAAAAAATAAATAATTTAATTATCTTGTTATATTTTTAAACGCTTCTGTGGTGGCTTTTAATGCCACTTCTGTCGGTAAACGCTCCATGGAACTGGCCCCGTAAAAACCGTGGCAGTCCGGGCAGCGATCTAAAATGTATTGTGCATCTTCCGGGGTCGCGATAGGGCCGCCGTGACACAATACAATAATGTCCGGACGGACAGCTTTGGCTGCTTTCGCCCAGTCATTGATCATTTCAACACAATCATCCAGCGTGGTGGCGGTTTCTGCCCCGATATTACCGCCGGTGGTCAGACCCATATGCGGCACGAGGATATCCGCACCGGCTTCGGTCATGGCAATGGCATCTTCACGGCTGAAGACATACGGCGTGGTCAGCAGATCTTTTTCATGTGCCTTGCGGATCATCTCCACTTCCAGCGCATAACCCATGCCGGTTTCTTCCAGATTGGCACGGAATTTACCGTCGATCAGACCGACCGTCGGGAAGTTCTGCACGCCGGAAAATCCGGTGGCTTTGATATCGTCCAGGAATTTATCAAACTGACAGAACGGATCCGTGCCGTTGACACCCGCCAGAACCGGCGTATGTTTCACGACCGGCAGCACTTCTTTTGCCATATCCATGACGATTTCGTTGGCATTACCGTAAGCCAGCAGACCGGCCAGTGAGCCGCGTCCTGCCATGCGGTAACGGCCGGAGTTATAGATAACGATGAGATCGATACCGCCGGCTTCCTCACATTTTGCTGACAGACCGGTACCGGCACCGCCGCCGATAATCGGCTCGCCGCGTGAAATCATGTCATTGAATTTTTTCAGTAATGCGTCACGGGAAAGTGGCATCTTGTGTCTCCTTATTTCGCCCGTAATTGCTGGTGTTGATTAATGACAAAACGGGTAAATTCCGGGTCATTAATGTGATACGGGCATTTGCGTAAAATACGTTTTTCTGTTTGTTTATAATGAGTTTCGAACGCCTCAATAAAGGCGCGGTCCGCATCCGGCGACCAGAACGGCATACCTTCAGCATCGAGGGCGGAGAAACCGCCTTCCGGAATGATAAAAATGACATCGCCGTGACACTGGTTGAGTTTTTCCGCAATCCAGCGCCCCATCTGTGCATTTTCTTCCGGGGTGGTACGCATCAGGGTGACCTGGGCGTTGTGGTGATAAAACTGACGATCAGCGTATTTTTCCGGTACGGTGGACGGGCGGCCGAAATTGACCATATCCAGTGCGCCGCAGGAGCCGATATACGGCGTCTGCGAACGGGCAATGGCACCGAAACGGTCTTCATCACAGGCCAGAACGCCGCCGAAAAGATAGTCACACACTTCCGTGGTGGTCAGGTCAAGGATACTGTCGAACAGATGGTCATCCGCCAGTTTTTCCATCGCTTTACCGCCGCTGCCGGTCGCATGAAAGACCAGACAATCGTAATCCGCTTCCAGTTCTTTGCTGATTTGCTGGATACACGGTGTGGTGACGCCGAACATAGTCAGAGCAATGGCGGGTTTATCAGTAACCTGCTCTTCCTGACAGAAATAAACCGCCCCGGCAATCTGATTAGCCGCATTACGGAGAACTTTACGTGAAATTCGGTTCAGGCCGGAGACATCAGTGACAGAGTAGAGCATGGCAATATCGCTTGCGCCGATATAGCCGGAAATATCACCGGAGGCCATGGTGGAAACCATGAGTTTAGGGATGCCGACAGGCAGGGATTGCATTGCTGGTGTAATCAGTGCCGTTCCACCGGATCCGCCCAAACCGAGAAGTGCTGCAATATCATTTTGTTTTGCAAGGAAACGTTCAAAGGCAACAGCCATTGCCGCGATAGCACGGCCGCGGTCGCCGCAGAAAACCGCGCTTTCGCCGTCAGGGTGACAGGCGGCGACGTCGCGGGCGCAGACATCCGCTTCCCGGGTCAGCTGACCGGGTTTTGTGGTTAAATCCACAGTCTTTACAGCCAGGCCGGTGCGCTGGATCAGCTCACTGACATAAAAAATCTCATCACTTTTGGTATCGAGCGTTGTGGCGATATAGACAGCGCCTTTATTGCTGTTCATGGTTAACCTCAAAGGGATATCGGATGTCTGATAACGCATCATAACCAGAATGAGACTGTAGTATCATTTTGTTTGGCTGATTTTGAGACATGCATCTCAATTTGTCTATCTTTAAATCAGTTTTTTGATAAAAAAAACACCATAAGGGTGTTGCCTGCGGGGATGTTGTGTAAGATAGCCGCGCAAAATTCACAGAAATTCGTTAAAGGAAAATCAGTTATGGCCTGTACTGATGATGGGGCACCTTACTCCGGCACGCGTAAGCGGACATTTAATCTGCTGGTTAATACCGCGCTGGCACTGTTTGAACAGGGCGCGATACCGTCAGTCTCTGAGCTGGCAGCGGAAGCTGGTGTATCACGGGCAACGGCTTACCGCTATTTTCCGACACAAAGTGATTTGATCGCCGCCACCGTGGATGCGAGCCTCGGCCCGATTCTGACCTGGCGCTCCGACAGCCCGGAAACCCGCGACCGGATGGAGCAATTGCTGGCTTTCGCTTATCCGCAGATGTTCCGCCATGAAGGCGCACTGCGTGCGGCACTGTATGTGTCGTTGCAGCAGTGGGCGCAGGATCGCTCGGCCTCGGCCAAATCACAGACTAATGATGAGAAAAAACTGGTCAGAGGGCACCGCAAGGCGATTCTGGCTAATGTCACCGAGCCGCTGAAGGCGCATGTCGATCAGGAAACACTGGATAAAGTGATCCGTGCATTTTCGCTGGTGTACGGCTCGGAAGTGTTCCTGGTGATGAAAGATATCTGGAAGATGAATGACGGCGAAGTCATCGATATTACCCAATGGATGGCAAAAGCCATTCTGAATCAGGCCATGGCGGACAGCCGGGCACAGGATGAACAGCCGTAACCACGGCTGTTCTCTTATCTTCCGTGCACCACACTGATTTCTGCCTCTGACGGTGAGAACGTTACCCGCATAATTATATCCCCTGTAATTAATTGATTCCGGTGATAGACTGATTTTCTGTTCCGGCAACCGGCTGACATTATAACAATATGAATATTATCAAAATTGCAGCAGGGATTTCGGCCTGTTTTGCTGCCGGATTATTGCTGGCATACCTGAACGTGCCGATGGCACTGATGTTCGGCCCCATCATTCTGATTATTATTGTGCACCGTTTCAATGTTTCGCTCACTATTCCTAAGGGAACATTAACCTTTGTTCAGATGGTGCTCGGAACATCCGTCGGGCTGATGTTTACCCGTGTCGATCTCAGTCAGTTTGACCATCTTCTGCTGATTATGCTCACTATGGTATCGTGCCTGGCGGTGCAGTTTACCGTCAGTTTCCTCTGGTTTCGCAAACGGGTGGGGTGGTCTGTTCAGGAATCTCTGCTGGGGGCGGTGCCGGGGGCAATGGCGGCGATTCTGGCCCTGATGGATCACACCGGTACACCGCCGCAGAAGGTGGTGATTTCTCATACTATCCGCCTGATTATTCTGATTATGCTGGCGGGCGTGGTGGTCGGCAGTGATCATCCTGTCCCGCCGCCCGCGGATATTCCGCCGCAGAGTCTGGTGTCCGTGCTGTGGCTGCTGGTGATTGCGGTGTGCGGGTATCTGTCCGGCAAAGCGCTGGAAAAAATCAATGTCCCGGCACCGTTTATGCTGACATCACTGGGCACGGCGATTGCGGTACAGAGCATGGTGAGTACTTACATTGTTTTCCCGCTGCCGCTGAATGATATCAGTATGACGCTGATCGGCATGTATATCGGGAGCTATTTTGTTCTGTTTCCGCTGAGGTCACTGCTGCGCAATATGGTGACGTCCGCTCAGGTGGTGCTGATCAATATTGTGCTGACTGCACTGATTGCATTCGGGGCGTCTCACCTGACCGGTTTTTCCTTCCCGATGCTGCTGCTCTCCTGGGCGCCCGGCAGCATGGAAGCCATGACATTCGCCGCAATTGCGATGGGGATAGATGCGGGTTTTGTCATGCTTAACCATATTCTCCGCATGCTGATTATCCAGAGCGTACCGTCAGTGGTGCTGTATATTCAGGAACGGCGGAGTAAGTAATTACTCCGCTTTTTTCACGGCCAGCCGCACAGAATAGACCGGGTCTGAGTTTCCGCACATGTTGCGGTAAGACATCCCTTTGATATTTACCCTGACTTTCCCGCGCACCGCCGGTGTTCCCTGCAAACGGGCAGCGATCAGCGGGCGCTGATCGGCTTTCATCACCCGTGTCTGCCACTCCTCTTCGGTGATAAGCGGTATCCATTCCCCGGCCTCATTTTTTGACATCAGTGTGACCGTCATCCAGTCCGGTTTCTCACTGACATAAAACGGGATCATCCCTGCGTGCCGGGTGATTTCAATTGTTTGCTCATACGGCTGACCGGCCACCGCATCCGGTGCCGGGATTTTGGTCACCGATTCTGACGGCGTAAATATAGCCATACCGCCGCACATGGCACCATAAAACACCCCGCAGCCGCTTAATATCCCGCACAGCAGCAGTACAACGGTTCCTCTTAGAAATGAATGAGACAGGCGCATTATGATTTCTTCCCTGATATTCATGCAAAAAATAAGTTTGCCAGTATAAAAAAAGATCACAACAAAAACTGTGCCCGGTATCTGTCAATTCAGGAAATCACACAATATGTACTGGTTAATACAAATGAGTCTTGTTAGACTTTAAAGATTGTACTAATTGGTACATTTAATGGGTGTCTGTTAATCGTGTGAGGAGTAATAATCAAATGACAGAAAAAGCACAGGATCCTTCAAGACGATCTTTTTTGAAAAATGCCGGTCTCGGCACAATGGGGCTGGCGGCTGGTGCGCTCGGCAGCCATTCGGCATTAGCGGGCGGTAATACCGTGCTGACAGGGGCAGATGACAAAAATAAAAGCTATATCAAAACAGATAAGCGTAAGAAACTGATTTATAACGGCTATCTTATCACTATGGATGAGCAGTACGGTGATATTGAAGACGGTGCGGTGCTGGTTGACGGCGATAAAATCGTCGATGTCGGCCCGGTGTCTAAATTTGCCGGAGTTGATGCGGAACTGATTGATGCGGACGGCGGTATTATCCTGCCGGGGATTATCGACAGCCACCGTCATACCTGGATGTCACTGCTGCGCGGGATCTCCGCGGATATGTCACTGGCCGGTTTCCTCGGCTCTACTTTCTACGGCATCGGTTCAGTCATGGAGCCGGAAGATATCCGCATGGCGGCACTGGTGGGATCGGTTGAGGCACTGAATGCCGGGGTAACCACCATTCTTGACTGCTGTGACTGTGTTAACTCACCGGATCATGCGCCGGCGGCGATTGAATCCCTGCGTGCCTCCGGGATCCGCAGTATCTATGCTTATGGTATGCAGGCCTATGATTATAAAGGCAGTAACCGCTTCCGCAGCCATCAGCAGCGCCTGGATGTGATGAAAAATATTCATCAGCAATATTATGGTTCCGGTAATAAAACCCTGAACCAGATGGGCGTGCTGCTGAGTGATTTCGGTACCATTCCGTTTGCGCATACCGCGAAAGAGATTGAGCTGGCCAATGACCTGGGTATCTTTGTGGCATCTCATACCGGTGCGGCAGAAAAATCCATTCTGCTGAAAGGGTTACATGAGCTGAAACACAATAATCTGCTGAAACCCGGCCATCTCCACATTCACTGTACTGCGCTGGATAACAGCGAGTGGAAAATCCTGAAAGAGACTGGTGGTAAAGTCTCTATCGCGCCGGAAACTGAAATGCAGATGGGGATGGGGCGTCCGCCGTTCCGCGCCAGTATTGACCACGGTTTTAAACCCGGCCTGAGCAGCGATATTGTCTGTGTCGGTTCCGGCGACCTGTTCTCGCAGATGCGTCTGGGTCTTCAGTTCCAGCGTTGCATGGACAGCGAAGCAGAAGCAAACCGCACCGGTAAAACCACTACCAAAATTGGCCTGAGCGTACGTGACGCGCTGACCTGGGCGACACACGGCAGTGCGGAAGCGATGGGGATGGAGAAAGAAATCGGCTCGATTACCAAAGGTAAAAAAGCGGATATTATTATCGTTTCCCAGAAAGAAGCGTTTGTGCCGTCCAGTTATCCGGCGGGTTCAGTGGTGCTGCAAACCACCGCGTCCGGTGTGGATACGGTGATTATCAACGGCGATGTGAAAAAACGCTTTGGTCAGCTGACACAGCAGAATACCGATAAAATCCGTTCTGATGCGACAGAAGCACTGCGCCGTATTCAGAAAGCAGCGAAAAAACTGCCGAAGCAGACAGCGGAGGAAGTGGCGGCATTCTTTGATACTGCTCAGGAGCAGGCGCGTGAGAATTTCTCAGCCGGTTACCGCTATAAAAAATAATTGACCGTGCAGTGTGAGCAACACAAAAAACCGCCTCTTTTTACGGAGGCGGTTTTGTATTTCAGGGGAAAATTACTGCTCTTCCGGCAGAATAAACATGCCGTAAGGGTGGATTAGCAGGAACAGACTGTCGCCGACAGACGGCTGCAATTGTGTGGCGTTAATCTGCAGCAGCATGGACTGGCCGTGCCAGTCGACGGTCACTTCATACTGCGGCCCCATATAGGCCACATGAGACACGGTGCAGCGCTGGCTCTCATCACCCTGCAAACTCAGGGTAATGGCTTCCGGACGCACACCGACAGTAACACTGCTTTTGTCCGTGACGAACTGCGGCGGACGCGGCAGACGGTAGCTGAAAATCTCAACGGCATCACCGGTCAGTGTGGCCGGGAAGATGTTGGCATCACCCATAAAGCTCGCCATAAACTTCGAGGCAGGCTGACGATACAGCTCCTGCGGTGATCCCAGCTGCATAATTTTCCCTTTGTTCATCACCAGCACCATATCCGAGACCGCAAAGGCCTCGCTCTGGTCGTGGGTCACATACAGGGAGGTGATATTAAACTGCTGCTGCAATTCACGGATTTTTTCCCGCATGCTGCGGCGCAGGTTGGCATCGAGGTTACTCAGCGGCTCATCAAATAACAGCACTTTCGGCTTGAGGATCAGGGCGCGGGCCAGTGCAACACGCTGCTGCTGACCACCGGAGATCTGATCGACAAAGCGATCCGCGAACCCCGCCAGATCCACCAGCTCCAGTGCTTCCTCCACCCGCTCTTTTACTTCCGCTTTCGGGCGGCCCAGCATTTTCAGCCCGTAACCGACGTTATCGCCGAGGGACATATGCGGGAACAGCGCGTAAGACTGGAACACCATACAGATATCACGCTGCTGGATGGAACGGTCTGTGACATCTTCGCCGTCAATGAACATCTTACCTTCGGTCGGCTTTTCCAGCCCGGCCACCAGACGCAGTACAGTGGTTTTGCCGCAGCCGGACGGGCCGAGCAGGGTGACCATGCTGCCCGCCGGAATAGAAAGACTTAAATCGTCGATGACCGTGTTGGTGCCAAAGCGTTTAGTCACATTTTTTAATTCAACAAAACTTTGTTGTGTCATGTCGGTTACTCCATGATTACTGTGCATTTTTGGCTTTGGAACGTGAAACACGGGCTTCGCCAATCAAAAAGTCGAACAGGAAAATAATCGCCAGCATGACGACGATCAGGATTGAGCCATAGGCAATGGCCACGCCGTACTCGCCGTCTTCCACGCGGTTCAGAATATAGGCGGTTGCCACACGGGTGTCCGGTGTCACGAGGAACACAATGGCACTGACCGTGGTGATGGCGCGGACAAAGCTGTAAATCAGTGCTGACAGAATCGCCGGACGCAGCAGCGGCAGCAGGATGTGGAAGATTGTCCGCATCGAACCGGCACGCAGGCTGAGTGATGCCTCGTCCAGGGATTTGTCGATTTGCCCCAGACCGGCGATACCGGCGCGGATCCCGACCGGCACATTTCGCATCGTCATGGAGA
Source organism: Morganella sp. B601 (assembly GCF_051172335.1). Lineage (NCBI taxonomy): Bacteria > Pseudomonadati > Pseudomonadota > Gammaproteobacteria > Enterobacterales > Morganellaceae > Morganella > Morganella sp. B601. The sequence goes on along the minus strand of NZ_JBPIZE010000005.1, from coordinate 228,791 downwards.
TAATCACGATTGCCGCCGTCCCGGTTAAATAGAACGGAGAATCGTTAAAGGCGAGGATGTAAGACACACCCGCCACGGTTCCCGGCACCGCGAAGCAGAGCATCGTGGTAAATTCGATGGTCTTTTTGCCGCGGAATTCCTGGCGCACCACAATGTAGGCGATCAGCAGGCCGAGCACGGCGGTGATTGGTGCGGCGATCCCGGCGTAGAGCAGGGTATCGAGCAGTGAAGGCCATGCGCCGTCATTCATGCCCTGACCGAACAGCTTGATAAAGTTATCCAGGGTTAAGGTGTAATCCACGCCCCAGTTCACGGTAAAGCTGCCGTAGAAGATGCTGCCGTACAGCACCAGGTTGAAGACAACCCAGATGGCGAGGAAGGTGGTGACAAACGCAACCAGTGCGGCAGGCAGCGGCTGTACATCCCCCCGGTAAGATTTACCGGACACCGTGACATAAGAGCGTTTGCCGATCCACATATACTGCACACAGAATACCAGCAGCGAGAAAACCAGCAGGGAAGCACCGAGGGTACTGGCGGCCTGATAATCGAGCTGGGAGCCGGTGATATAGAAATAGATCTGGGTAGCGAGCACGTCAAAGTTACCGCCGAGGACCAGCGGGTTACTGAAGTCAGCCAGTGACTGCACAATCACAATCAGGAAGGCGTTAGCCAGCGCCGGTTTCAGCAGCGGCATAAAGACGTTGAAGAATGTCTGGAAACGGTTGGCGCGCAGGGTGTAAGACGCTTCTTCCAGCGACGGATGAATGGTTTTGATGGCACCGTCGAGGATCATAAAGGACATCGGCGTAAAGGCGAGCACCTGGGCCAGCCAGATTCCGGTAAAGCCGTACAGCCAGTTGGTGTTTTCCAGCCCCGCATAAGTGGCGAGGAATTCGGTCACATAACCGGAACGTCCCATCATCAGGGTGACACCCAGGCCGACAATAAACGGCGGGGTGACAATCGGCAGGATGGAGAACACACGGCCGATAATTGCCGAACGTTTTGCGATACGGCTGGTATAAATCGCCAGAATCAGCCCGAAGAAGGTACAGCCCGCCCCGACTGCCAGCGAGAGCATCACGGAGTTCCAGATGACCTGCACAATATGGGACTGTGTGAGAATCGATACAAACGCGAACGGCGCGAAATCCCCGTTATTATCGGTGAACATCGGGATAAAAATCGCGACACTCGGGAATACAATAAACAGCGCAATCAGTCCGACCACCGCAATCAGTGAGCCGATAACAAACTGGTCGCCGCCCAGCCATTCCAGGCGTTTGAGGGCGAGGGTCATAATCATGCCGAGCGAGATAAACAGCACAATGGCGGAATAGCCGAGACCTTTCCCTTCCCATACGGCGCTGACAACCGCCACCACTGCCGTCAGAACGGCGATGGCAATATCGGTATAGTGGCGTCCGCGCTGGTCGCGGGAAGCGGGTGTCAGTGAGCGGAAAAACAGCACTGACGGCAGCAGATACCAGAGCCAGCTGACATTCAGCCCGTGCCAGCCGTAAGCGGCAAGAATTTCATCTGATGTGGAGTCGGTTAAACCATAATCCAGGCTCCAGGACGGCAGCAGGGCAAAGCCCAGCCACGCGATCAGCAGCCATAAGAAGATGGAATCCCGTCCCTGTTTTGAAGGCAGAGTCAGGGTTTCAGACATTAAAGAATCTCCCTTGCCCGTCTTCATTCAGGAGAATGAGACAAGACAATATAATTATTATAATAAAAACAAGACCGCGCGGCAGAACACCGCGCGGCAGACAACATTACTTACTCATTTTGACTTCGGTGACCCACTTGTTGATCAGATTCTTACGGGTTTCAGCATCGCCGTATTTATCCATATCGTAGTTGATCAGTTTCAGATCAGAGAGTTTCAGTGACATTGGTGAGGATTCAGCCGTGGTATTGGTCAGGATCTGGTAAGATTTACCCTCTTTCCAGCTGATTTCCTGGGCTTCTTTGGAGAGCACGAAGTCAACGAACAGTTTGGCGTTGTCCATGTTACGGGCGTTTTTCAGGATACTGATACCGCCGATTTCATAACCGGTGCCTTCACACGGGGAAATTAACTCCAGCGGTGCGCCGTTTTCCACTTCCAGGGAATAGTCGTGCAGGAAGCCGATACCGATAGCGGATTCACCACGGGCGGCGTTACGCGCCGGGGCAATACCGGATTTGGTGTACTGGGAAATATTGCTGTTGAGTTTTTTCAGGTAATCGAATGCCTGATCGGTGCCCCACAGCTGGTCAAATGTCGCCAGCGCGGTGTAAGCAGTACCGGAGCTCTGCGGGTCAGCAATCTGGATTTCGCCTTTGTATTCCGGCTTGGTCAGATCTTTCCAGCAGGCCGGGATTGGCAGGCCTTTTTCTTTCAGACGATCTTTGTTCACACCGAAACCTAAGATGCCGACATAAACCGCAGAAGAGTAGTTGCCTTTGCGTTTGGCCGGATCACGGAACTGCGGCATGATCTGATCTAAATTCGGGGATTTGTACGCTTCCAGCAGATCCATCTCACCCGCCTGTGAATGCGGATCTAATGTACCGCCGTACCAGACATCAGCCTGCGGGTTGCGTTTTTCCGCTTCAATTTTGGCCAGGGTGCTGCCGGAACCGTTACGGACAAACGTGGTTTTCACATCATATTTTTTGGCGAAAGCCTGTGTTTCAGCTTCACACATAGCGTTGGTCGCGCTGCAGTAAACCACCAGACGACCGGCGGCATTAGCGGATGTGGTAACAGCAGCCAGTGATAAACCGGCGGCAGCGAGAGCAGAGAGGGTCTTGAGTTTCATTATCAGTTCATTCCTTATTATAGGGTTCTGTCATCGGAGAGTGAAACAGAGCCTGCCAGATGTTCCCGCTTGCTGACATTAGCTATCAGCAGCGGCATCAGCAGTAATCCCGTCAGTGCCGCGGCACTGGTCAGCAGGGTAAACATGCCCTGCCAGCCGTAATGTGCCATGACCTGCGCGAGCGGCCACCCGGCCATTGCCGCCCCTAAGTAGGCGTAAAGACCAAGGTAACCCGTTACCGTACCGGCGGCTTTTTTATGGCAATATTCTGTCGCCGCCAGTCCGATTAACATTTGCGGCCCGAATACAAAAAAGCCGGTACTGAAGAAACACGCCGCCAGCAGTCCGTAGTGATGAATCGGTATTAACCACAGGGCGCTGACAGCAATAAACAGTCCGAGGGAAAACAGCAGAATCATCGGGGCGCGCTGACCACGGAATAAAATATCCGACCCCCAGCCCGCACAGACCGCACCCAGCAAACCGCCCAGTTCAAACAGTGACAATGTGGCATTGGCACTGAGCAGATTGCTGCCGTGTGTTTCGGATAACCACAGGTTTCCCCAGTCATTGATCGCCATCCGGATGAGATAAACGAGAATGTAGGAGAAACCGAGTAACCAGATCATCCGGTTACATAAAATTGTATCTTTCAGGATCACCCGCATCGGCAACGGCGGGGATAACTGCTCCTGACGCAGTTCTGACGGGTCATGCCGCCATTGCCCGACACTCGGTAATCCCTCTTCCTGCGGCGTGCCGTGTAAGCGGCTGCACAGCCACAGGCCGGTCACCATCCCGATAATACCCGGCACTATCAGGGCGGTCTGCCAGCTGTAACGGGTCGCCAGCCAGGCGGTCAGCAGCGGCAGGGTAATGCCGCCGAGGTTGATGGAGATATTCCACAATCCCCACCAGAAGCCGCGTTCATTGCGCGAATACCAGTGTGTCAGGATGCGCGCGCATGGCGGCCAGCCCCAGCCCTGGAAAAAACCGTTCAGTGTCCAGACAATCAGCAGAGCAGGAAACGACAAACACCAGGCAAAGACAATATTCAGCACGCCGGTCATAAACAATCCGGCGCCCATAAACCAGCGGTAACCGGTGATATCGTGGAAAATCCCCGATACAAATTTTGAGATGCCGTAACTCAGGTAAAACGCGGTCGCTATCAGGCCGATATCGCTTTTATCGAGATGCAGTTCTGTCTGCATCACCGGCATCACAAAGTTAAAGCTCTTGCGGGTCAGATAAAACGTGGCGTAACCGATTATCATCGATAACATCAGTTTGTTGCGCCAGAATCGATAGGTTTTATCCATAGTTTTGGTCTGTTTTCCGGCCATTACGTTATGTCCCGTTCAGGCTGCAAATGTAATCAATCTGTCAATAAAAAGGATGAGAGAAGGTAGTAGATGACTAGGAATAAGTCTTAGTTTTCGTGATTTTCATCAGAAAATGTGGGCAGGTTAACAATAATCCGGGTCCCGCCGGTGGTGGTCAGTGTCCAGTCACCGCCGAGTGCCCTGACCCGTTCCTCAATACCGCGCAGACCAAAGCCGCCGCGGCGTTTGCTCTCCGGGATACCGATACCGTTATCAGAGACATGGAGCTGTATCGTGTCACGTTGCTGTCTCAGTATGATGAGGATATGGGTGGCGCCGGCATGCTTACTGATGTTATTTAACAATTCCTGCACAAGCCGGTAAAGCGTGAACAGCACAGTTTCATTTTCCGGCGGCTGTTTCAGTTCATAATGAAACTCGCACTGAATGCCGTTTTCCCCGAACGCAAATTCCGTAATCAGATGGCGCAGCGCATTTTCAAGAGACATTTCACTCAGCACCGGCGGACGCAGTTCCCGCAGCAGCTGGCGGGTGGACTGATGAATTTTCTGTGCCAGTTCATTGATTTGTGCCGCCGCACGGCTGCTTTGCGGATCCGGCGCAGTTTTTCTGACCAGCATCGACTGGATCTGAATCGCCGTGATGTTCTGGCCGATTTCATCATGCAGCTCGCGGGCAATCGCTTTTTTGACATCCTCTTCCGTATGCACCAGCTGCTGCATCAGATCCCGCCGTGCCTGTAATTCCTGCTCCAGCCGTTCGCGGTAGCGCTGCAGATTACGCGACAACTGCTGCTGACGGCTGATGGCAATCCCGAGGCCGATACCAATCAGCGCCTGGGTGCTCATAAACATCTGCAATTCCTGTAAATCGGCAAATGCGCCGTTAAACTGGCGGGCAAAGGTGATGATCAGACTGCCGAGCAGGGCAGAGAGCACGCCGCCCTGCCAGCCGTAGCGGTAGGCCATAAAGACATTGGGGATAAACACCAGCAGCACCAGCAGGCGCTCAATTTCCGGGGTAAAAAAGAGCTGGGCGCTGAGCCCGGCCAGGCAGAACAGAAAACACCACATCAGCAGCGACGTGCGCAGCTGCGGATCCGGCGTGCCGTAATCCAGGATCAGGCGGAAATGCTGTTCATGGAGATATTCATAGATCAGATAGACAAACGGTGTCAGCAGAATACCGCCGGTCAGCGTGGTGAGGAAAATCTGGGTCACACTCAGCGGCGTCAGCAGACTGAACACCAGGGTATGCAGCAGGCTGTTGATACCGACACCGGCGATCAGCAATAACAGGCGCTGCCAGTAAAGGGTGTAGCGCCACCAGGTGGTCTGGATAATAAAAGCGGTGATAAGACTCAGCAGCGGCGACAGCAGGATCACCGGCTGTGACAGCAATTGTTCCTGTGCCAGCCAGATATTCAGCAGCAGTTCCGCCAGCAGCAGGGTCGGCCAGAAGCGCCGCCACAGCAGGATCATCAGCGCCAGCCGCAATCCTTCCGGCAGAAAAAACGCTGACAACACACTGTTCTGACTGAGATAAAAACCGATGATCCACAGACCAATCCAGGTCAGGGAATAGGTGAACAGCAGAAATACTGACTGTAACAGCAGACGGGCGCCGCGCCTCATGGCTTATTGCCCCGCGATAAGGTGATGCGCCAGGGCAAAATGAACCAGATCGATCGTGCTGTCACACTGCAGTTTGCCCAGCACATTGGCGCGGTGGACATGGACAGTTTTATGGCTGAGTTCGAGTTTATCCGCAATCGCCCGCACACTCATCCCCGCCACCAGCAGATCAAACACCTCGCGCTCACGCGGGGTCAGCTCTTCCAGCGCCCGGTTCTCCGGCGGTGACTGGCGCAGCGCGCGCATGGCATCCGCACACAGATAGCAGCCGCCCTGATGCACGGAACGCACCGCCTGAACCAGCTCTTCCGGGCCGCAGCGTTTGGTGAGATACGCACTGGCACCGGCGTCCAGCGCGCTTTGCACAAAGGCAGGGGTATCATAAATACTGAGAATGATGGTACGGAAGGAGGTTTTTCGCTCCCGCAGACGGGCGAGCAGCTGTAATCCGTTTTCATCCGGCATGGAAATATCCATGATCACCACATCAATATCCGGACGGGTCAGTGCGGGCCAGGCTTCCGCCGCACTGGCATATTGTCCGGCGATGGTAATATCCGGCTCCAGTGTCAGGAGCTGGGCGAAACCGGATCGCACAACTACATGGTCATCGATGAGCGCTATTTTTATCATGTCCGGACAGCGTATTATCAGCAGAAAGGGATCAATTATTGACAGAGGTTATATCAATATAGCGGGTGATAATCGAGGATATTCATACAGAAATCCGCTCTCCGGCTGTTTTTTTACCGCTTAACCGATTCGGTTGCAGGTAAATTATTTCACATAGGCAAGCAACGGCAGTGAATCACGGGCCAGTGCGGTGCATTTGTAGTTTTCCGGCAGCTTTATATGTTTGATGTCGAAATAGTTATCTTTATTCATTTCCGCCATCTGCCGGGTATCATAATTGCTCATATCCCAGCGGTTACTTTTGGCAAACAGTAAGATCGCTTTTTCGATGCGGGCATTCGGTAAATCCCCGTAGCCGCAATCATTTTTCAGATAAATAAAAACCGCAGTCAGTCCGGCGAGGTCTTCAGCCTGTGACGGCGTCAGCGCTTTCGCGGGCAGGGAAAGCAGCAGGGCACAGCTGAATAAAGCGTGAATGAATATTTTCATAGTAAGTAGTTTACCGGTAGCGCCTGTCAGTTTATGTGAAGATTTTAATAGTTTTGTCGCGAATGTCATCCGCTGACTAAAGTGGTGTAAAGCCCTTATTCCGGAGAAGGGAATACATTGACCTTACCCTTAGGGCAGGGTTTAGCCTGCGCTATAACAGAACTAAATTATTTTGTCATAGCATATCACCACTGATGATAAAGGAAGCATATCATGCAACGACGCGATTTTTTGAAATATAGCGCATTCTTAGGTGCTGCCACGATGCTGCCGGCATGGAGCCGGTTTGCCTTTGCGGCACAGGAACGCCCGGCTCTCGGTATTCCGCCCCTGTTAACGGCGGATAATGCACAAAAAATCACCCTGAATATTCAGCAGGGGAAAATGGCGTTTATTCCCGGCAAAACCACCCAAACCTGGGGATATAACGGTGATTTACTGGGCCCGGCACTGAAACTGCGGCGCGGTAAACCGGTGACGGTGGATATCGTCAATAAACTGCCGGAAGCGACCACTGTTCACTGGCACGGCCTGGAGATCAGCGGCGAGCAGGATGGCGGGCCGCAGGCCATTATCGCCCCGGGCGGCACCCGCACGGTCAGTTTCACGCCGGATCAGCCGGAAGCCACCTGCTGGTTCCACCCGCACACCCATGGTAAAACCGGCCATCAGGTCGCGATGGGACTGGCCGGGCTGGTGCTGATTGAGGATGACAATACCGCCTCAACCGGTCTGCCGGGGGAGTGGGGAACGGATGATATCCCGGTGGTACTGCAGGATAAACGCCTGACCGCAGACGGTGAAATTGATTATCAGCTGGATGTGATGTCAGCGGCGGTCGGCTGGTTTGGTGACACCATGCTTACCAACGGTGCGGTTTACCCGCAGCATATGGCCCCGCGCGGCTGGTTGCGTCTGCGGCTGCTCAACGGCTGTAACGCCCGCAGTCTGAGGATGGCTGCCGGTGACGGGCGCCCGCTGTATGTGGTCGGTAGTGACGGCGGTTTGCTGGCCGAACCGGTAAAAGTGCAGGAGCTGCCGATGCTGCCGGGGGAACGGTTTGAAGTGCTGGTGGATACATCAGACGGAAAAATGTTTGATATTGTCACCTTGCCGGTTCGTCAGATGGGGATGACCCTGGCACCGTTTGATGCTCCGCTGCCGGTGCTGTCTGTCCGTCCGACTCTCGATGCTGCGCGCGGCAAACTGCCGGATGTGCTGGCAGCCATGCCTGCCCTGATCGACACCTCCCGTCTGCCGGTACGTGAGTTCCGTCTGATGATGGATATGCGCCTCGACATGCAGGGCATGATGATGCTGACCGACAAATACGGCCCGCAGGCGATGGCCGGGATGGGCATGCACGGCGGTATGGGCGGCCATATGAGCGGCGGACATATGGGCGGAATGAATAATAATGGTATGGGGCGCGGCATGCGCGGCGGCCACTGCGGCTCCGGTGAGGTTGATCTGATGAATGCCAACAGCATCAACGGCATCCCGTTCTCCATGACCGAAAGTGCTTTTGATGTGAAACAGGGACAGGCGGAGCGCTGGATTATTTCCGGTGTCGGCGACATGATGCTGCACCCGTTCCATATCCACGGCACCCGTTTCCGTATTCTCAGCGAAGGCGGACGCACACCGGCGGCACACCGGCAGGGCTGGAAAGATATGGTGCGGATCGAAGGTAATGTCAGCGAAGTGCTGGTGAAATTCGACCATCCTGCCACCAATGCGCATCCGTTTATGGCGCACTGTCACCTGCTGGAACATGAAGATACCGGTATGATGACCGGCTTTACTGTCACGGCCTGAATATAAAATTAACCGGCGACAATCCGCGTCAGTCATGGCGCGGATACTGTTTATCTGTCCGTGGTATGCTAAACTAACGCGCTTTCTGACCGGTATTAAACCGGGTTTAATACCGAACCACTGAAACAGCGTACCGTTGACGACAAAAAAATCATGAAGAAACACACCTTAGATACAATGATCTCCGAAGCTGAGATTCAGCAGCGCGTTGCCGATCTCGGCAGCGAAATTTCCGCACACTATCGTCACAGCAACAAAGAGCTGGTCTTAGTCGGGTTACTGAAAGGATCTTTTATTTTTATGGCCGATCTGTGCCGTAAAATTGATGTTCCGCATGAAGTCGATTTTATGACGGTATCCAGTTACGGCAGCGGCACCTCGTCCACCCGTGATGTGAAAATTGTCAAAGACCTGGACGAAGATATCCGCGGCAAAGACGTGCTGATCGTGGAAGATATCATTGATTCCGGAAATACACTGCACCGTGTGCGCGACATTCTGTCTCTGCGCGGCCCGAACTCCGTGGCTATCTGCACCCTGCTGGATAAACCGTCCCGCCGTGAGGTGGATGTGCCGGTTGACTGGGTCGGTTACGCAATCGAAGACAAATTTGTGGTCGGCTACGGCATCGACTACGCTCAGAGCTACCGCCACCTGCCGTATATCGGCCATGTGACACTGCTGGAAGAGTAATCTGTCCGGTTGTGACAGCGGAAAAAGCACCTGAGGGTGCTTTTTTTATCACTGAAAATCTGTGAAACTCCCTTCATCTGTATTAACTGCCGCAGCACGGCGGTTGGAGGAGATGCTGAACGATGAGTAAAAAATCCATTCCGTGGGCAGAAGCCCGCGAAAACATTTTATCCGACCCGGAAGTGAACGCAATTTATGAAGCGGAACTGCGGGCGGAACGGATCCGGGAACAATTACTGTCGTGGCGCTGTTCTGCCGGGCTGACCAGCTCACAGGTCGCGGCCCGTCTGGGAATCACTCCGGCGGCAGTCTCACGCACAGAGCGCAATGCGGAAAAAGCGACTGTCGAAACATTAGCCCGCTACGCAGCAGCATGCGGTGTAAAAAACCCGAAAATTATTTTGTAATAAGTACCGCTGTTTATCTGAGCAAAAATAAAGCCCCGGTATCCGGGGCTTGTTTCTGTCGTGATCAGGACGACGGCATATTTGAAAGTTTGGCCACGGCCTGACGGTAAGCCAGTTCCATTTTCTCGCGGCTGTCAGAGCTGATATCCAGATCATGCAGCAGGCCGTTGTTAATCCCGTAGATCCAGCCGTGGATCATCACACGCTGGCCGCGTTTCCACGCTGCCTGCATAATGGTGGAGTGACCCAGGTTATACACCTGTTCCACCACGTTCAGTTCACACAGACGGTTGATGCGGTCCTGTGGCGCGAGTTCGCCCAGCAGGGAGCTGTGCTGATACCAGATATCACGGATATGCAGTAACCAGTTGTTGATAAGCCCCAGCTCGGTGCCCTCAATTGCGGCCTGAATACCGCCGCAGTTGTAGTGACCGCAGACGATAATATGTTCAACCTGGAGCACATCCACGGCATACTGGATGACGGACAGGCAGTTCAGGTCGGTATGGATGACAAGGTTTGCCACATTACGGTGAACAAACAGATCGCCCGGTGCTGCTTCGATCAGTTTTTCGGCGGGAACACGGCTGTCGGAGCAGCCGATCCAGAGAAAACGCGGCTTTTGAGCCTGTGCTAACTCTTTGAAAAATTCCGGATCTTTTTCGTTTACAGATTCGGACCACTGTTTGTTATTGGCAAACAGTTCTTCGATTTTTTTCATCATGACGGATAGCCTGTTGCAGATCCTTTAGCTAGAATCTTTTGTATAAAAAATTTAAATTTTAATAAATTGTTATTAAATAATTTCAGCAAAGAAGACAAATTGTCAAGAACCGATTCCGGTTCGCAGGTATTATTTCGGTTTATATTGCACCCAAATTTCTAAATTAAAAAGGTATTTTTCTGTTATGACCTATGCACTGGAAATATCACAATTAACCAAGCAGTATGCGGGAGGCGTGCAGGCTTTACGGGGAATTGACCTGAAAGTCAGTGCCGGCGATTTCTACGCCCTGCTGGGTCCGAACGGCGCGGGAAAATCCACCACCATCGGGATCATCAGTTCACTGGTGAATAAAACCGGCGGCAAAGTCTCCGTGTTCGGTTATGACATCGATACCGATCTGGTTCTGGCCAAACGTCAGCTCGGCCTGGTACCGCAGGAGTTTAACTTCAACCCGTTTGAGACCGTACTGCAGATTGTCTTACAGCAGGCGGGCTATTACGGGGTGCCGCACAAACTGGCGCAGGAGCGGGCGAAAACCTACTTAACGCAGCTGGATTTGTGGGAGAAACGTGATGAGCGCGCGATGCGTCTGTCCGGCGGGATGAAGCGCCGCCTGATGATTGCCCGCGCTCTGATGCATCAGCCGAAACTGCTGATCCTCGACGAACCGACCGCCGGGGTGGATATCGAACTGCGCCGCTCCATGTGGGGGTTCCTCAAGACCCTGAATGCACAGGGCACCACGATCATTCTCACCACGCACTATCTCGAGGAAGCGGAAATGCTGTGCCGCAATATCGGGATTATCCAGCACGGCGAACTGGTGGAAAACACCAGTATGAAAGCGCTGCTCGGTAAGCTGGAATCGGAAACCTTTATCCTCGATCTGGGCTCAAAAAACCCGCTGCCGCAGCTTGAGGGCTACACGTTCCGGCTGACTGATACCTCAACGCTGGAGGTGGATGTCCGCCGTGAACAGGGGCTGAACGGCGTTTTTGCCCAGCTGAATGCGCAGGGCATTGATGTGTTAAGCATGCGCAACAAAGCGAACCGGCTGGAGGAATTATTTGTGCATCTGGTGAATCATGATTTGGAGGCTGCAAAATGATGTCGCTGTACTGGGTGGCGCTGAAAACAATCTGGCGCAAAGAAATCACCCGTTTTATGCGGATTTGGATCCAGACGCTGATCCCGCCGGTGATCACCATGTCACTCTATTTTATTATTTTCGGTAATCTTATCGGTAACCGGATCGGTGAAATGGGCGGTGTCGGTTACATGCAGTTTATCGTGCCCGGCCTGATTATGATGTCAGTGATTACGAACTCCTATGCCAACGTATCCTCTTCTTTTTTCGGGGCAAAATTCCAGAAAAGTATTGAGGAACTGCTGGTGGCGCCGGTGCCGACCCACGTCATTATCGCCGGGTTTGTCGGCGGTGGTGTGGCGCGCGGTGTACTGGTCGGGATCCTGGTCACATTAGTATCTCTGTTCTTTGTGCCGTTACAGATCCACTCCTGGTTTATGATCATTGCCACGCTGCTGATGACTTCCATTCTGTTCTCGCTGGCGGGGCTGCTTAATGCGCTGTTTGCGAAAAGCTTTGATGATATCAGCATTATCCCGACGTTCGTCCTGACGCCGCTGACCTACCTGGGCGGGGTGTTTTACTCTCTGACGCTGTTACCGGCGTTCTGGCAGGCGGTGTCGAAACTGAACCCGATTGTCTATATGATCAGCGGCTTCCGTTATGGTTTCCTCGGTATCAGTGATGTCTCTCTGACCACTACCCTCGGGGTACTGAGCCTGTTTATTGCGGTGTTTTATCTGCTCACCTGGCGCCTGATTGAGAAAGGGCGCGGTCTGAGAACCTGATCCTGCTTTCTGATAAAAAGCCCGGCACATGGTTGCCGGGTTTTTTGTATCTGTCCTGATTATTTTCCTGCGCTATGTAATTATTTTTCCTCGGTTTATCCCCGATTAATACAGACCTTCTCCCGTTCCTGCGCCTGCCAAAGTTAAATCACAGAATTAGTATGCGTTTATCTTCCGGAATATAGATTAATTAAATTAATGTGTTTATCGTGTGCGGGCCGGTAAAAACCGGCTGTGTACTGATGTTTAAGGATAAATTTCACACTGTTTCATTATTACATTCGGAGATATTTTTATGGGTATCGCTGCATACGGCAGGGAAGACGGATGGTCGTTTATCGATGATGTGTTAAGCAGTCCGGGGCGGGGTAACGGACGCTGGATTAATAATAAAATTTCATATGATGCCTTTGAGGCCGGAGATCACATTGCCAGATCCAACACCGGCTGGAATGGCGTTGGTGTGACCGGGCAGCCCGCGGAAATCACCTATTCATTCCCGACATGGGAAGGGATGTATTATAACGCGGCAGGAAATACCGGCCTGAAAGGCTTTAATGACTATCAGAAAGATCAGGCCCGTTTATCACTGCAGTCATGGGCTGACGTGGCAAACATTACCTTTACTGAAGTGGATGCAGGCCGGGGAGATATCTACACCAATATCACCTTCGGTTATATCAATGATAAATACACACAGGCATACGCCTGGCTGCCGCACACCAAAGATTATTTTGGCGATGTGGTGACCGACTCACGGGGTTTTGATGTCTCCGGTCAGTCCTGGTACAGTTCAGAACCCGGGGCGCTGAATGTGAAACCGGTGACCGGAAACTATGGCCGTCTGACATTTACTCATGAAATCGGTCATACCCTCGGGCTGAACCATCCGGGTAACTATAACGCCGGTCAGGGGCGTCCTTCTTATAAAGATGCGGATTACGCTGAAGATACCCGCCAGTACAGTGTGATGAGTTACTGGAGTGAAAAAATCACCGGTGCGGACCACAAAGGTTACTACGCTTCCGCGCCGCTGCTGGATGACATTATGGCGATTCAGAAACTGTATGGTGCCAATTATAACATCCGCACTGATGATACTGTGTACGGGTTTGATTCCAATACCGGGCGCGATTATTACTCCGCCCAAAATGCCACAGATAAACTTATTTTCACCGTCTGGGACGGCGGCGGAAATGACACACTGAATTTCTCCCGTTATAAGCAGGATCAGAAAATTTCGCTGCGGGAAGGTGATTTTTCGGATGTCGGCGGTCTGACCGGGAATGTGTCAATCGCACACAACGTGAAGATTGAAAATGCGTTTGGTGGGCGCGGAAATGATGTGATCATCGGTAACGATGAGAACAATATCCTGATGGGTAACGGCGGGAATGATGTGCTGTACGGTGGCGCCGGGCAGGATCAGCTCTGGGGCGGCACCGGGAGCGATATCTTTGTGTTCTCGGCTGTGTCGGATTCGCTGTATGACCGGCCTGACCATATCCGTGATTTCTCAACCGGGCTGGACCGTATTGATTTACAGGGACTGAATCAGAACAGCGCCGGGGAAAAATTCATTTATTTCACCGATGAATTTACCGGTGCGGCCGGGGAAGCGATGCTCCGCTATGATGACGGACTGAACCTGACAGAGTTGCTGATTAATGTCAGCGGAAATCAGTACCAGCCTGATTTTAAAGTGGATATCACCGGTATGGTGAATGTTCACACTGATTTTATCGTTTAACGCAGCAGGCGGGCGCGGCCGGTGCGGCGTCCGCAGCATTCAGGAAGGTATTATGCATATCAGTCAATCATCATTGTTATTGTTTTCACTGCTGTTATCCGGACAGAGTGCGGCAATCAGCCAGAAAATCCCCGCCGCAGATGATCTTCAGGGCAACTGGCAGTTTACGGAGGACGGGCAGACGCTGCCGGTCGGACTCACAGCGGTTCCCGACAGCGCGGCAGACGGGTTTCAGCTGCATTTCACGGCACAGCCGCAAATAACGGCCTGGCGCCCGGCGCCGGACGGCATTGCGTTTCTTACCGCAGACGGCACCACCCGTTATTTCTTTTCCGCCGAAGCCCCCGGCCGTTACCGCGCGGAAATCTGGCATGAAAATGGCGCCTGTCTTCTGAAAGAGTAATTACCTCTCTTTTTTACCTGGTGAACAATATTATCAATCCCGGCAGACATGCCGGGCGGAGTCCCTGTGTATGCTTTCCGGGAAAACCAGAAATGACATTACGGCATTTATTGCCGCCCGCAAGTCCCTGTTTACCTCACTGGCATTATTCAGCGGGCTGATTAATCTGCTGATGCTGGTGCCGTCTGTGTATATGTTGCAGGTGTACGACCGCGTTTTGCCTTCCGGCAATGAAATGACACTGCTGATGCTGACGCTGATAATGGCCGGATTACTGGTACTGACCGGCGTTCTCGATTATCTGCGCAATATGCTGGTGATCCGCATGAGTAACCAGTTCGATCTGGCTCTGAACAGCCGGGTTTATGATGCGGCGTTTCAGGCAAAGCTGCACCGCACGCCGGGGCAGCTGCCGTTACAGGCACAGACCGATCTGATGATCCTGCGCCGTTTTATCACCGGCAACGGTATTTTTGCTTTTCTCGATCTGCCCTGGTTCCCGCTTTATCTGCTGGTGATCGCCTTGTTTAATCCGTGGCTGGGATTGTTTGCCTGTGGCGGTGCCGTCGTGCTGATCGCGCTTGCGTTGCTCAATGAACGGCTTTCCGGGCCGCCGCTGACCGCTGCAAACCGCTCTTCTGCCGCCGCACAGGGCATGCAGGGCAGCCATTTTGCCCATACTGAACCCGCAGAGGCGATGGGAATGCAGCAGTATCTGCGTCAGCGCTGGCTGAACCGGCACTGCGACAGCCTGAAGGAACAGACCCGGGCCAGTGATTATTCAGCAAAAATAATGACAACCACCAAAACCGTGCGCCTGATCCTGCAATCCCTGATGCTGGGGCTGGGCGGCTGGCTGGCGCTGGATAATACCATCTCGCCGGGCATGATGATTGCCGGGTCGATTCTGCTGGGACGCGCGCTGTCGCCGGTCGAACAGGTCACAGGCGTATGGAAAAGCGCCAAAGAGAGCAGGCTGGCGTATCAGCGGCTTACTGCGTTGCTGGCGGCTCACCCGCAACCACCGCAGAAACTGGCATTGCCGGTTCCGCAGGGGCATCTGTCGGTTTCAGTGATACAGGCGGGTTATCCCGGCTGTGACACGCCGCTGTTGCACAATCTGCATTTCAGTCTCGCACCGGGAGAGGTGCTGGGAATTATCGGCCCGTCAGGTGCCGGGAAATCGGCGCTGGCAAAATTGCTCGCCGGGTTGTGGCCTGCAACACGCGGGGCTGTCCGGCTGGACGGGGCTGATCTCTGTCAGCAGGACAAGGCGGTGTCCGGTAAATATATCGGCTATCTTCCCCAGGAAATTGCGCTTTTTCCCGGCACAATCGCCGCTAATATCGCCCGTTTTGACCCGGATGCGGATCCGGAAAATATCATCCGTGCGGCGCAACTGGCACAGGTACATGAATTGATCCTACAACTGCCGCAGGGCTATGAAACGCTGACCGGGGCTGACGGTACCGGCCTTTCCGGCGGTCAGCGGCAGCGGATCGCCCTGGCGCGGGCACTGTACGGCTCACCGGCACTGATCATTCTGGATGAGCCCAATGCCGCGCTGGATGATGCCGGGCTCAGTGCGCTGCTATCTGCCATGAATACCCTGAAAAAACAGGGAAAAACCATTGTGCTTATTACTCACCATAAACCGCTGCTGTCCGTGACGGACAAGCTGTTGCTGCTCGCCGGCGGCCGGATGCAGCTTTTTGGCCCGTCGGAGAAGGTCATTGAAACGCTTAATAATCAGGCTGGTAAAAATAATGATCACTAAATGGTTGTCCGGGACGCCGGAGGTAAAAACGGATACCGGCGGGTATCAGCGGGCGGGGAAATACGTGGTTGCTTCCGGTCTTGCCGGTTTTCTGTTGTGGGCGGGATTCGCCCCGCTGGATCAGGGGGTTGCCGCATCGGGAACGGTTGTGATCGCCGGTAATATCAAGCAGGTGCAGTCTCCGGCGGATGGCGTGATTTCTGCGATTTATGTGCAGAACGGTCAGAGGGCGGAAAAAGATCAGGTACTGGTACGGCTGCGCCCGGTGCAGTCTCAGGCTCAGGCGGTGTCGCTGGCAGAGCAGCTCGACAGCACATTGCTGATCCAACGGCGGCTGGAGGCAGAGCTGCGCGGTGAAGCGGCATTTACCCCGGCGGCGGATGATGTCTTTTATGCGCCGCCCGCGTATGGCCGGGTACAGTTACAGGCACAGAATGCACTGCTTACAGACCGGCGGCTTGAACTGGAGAGCGAGATTCAGGCCCGCCGGGTCACGGTTGACGGCCTGACACAGCGGCTTATCACTCTGCGGGAGATTGCCCGCAGTACTGCGCAACAGGCGGACAGCCTGACGGCACAGGCGGTAAACCTGAAATCGCTGGCGGATGAGGGATATCTGCCGCGCCACCGTTATCAGGAGATCCGGCGGGAAAGTGCGGCACTGCGCAATCAGGCGGGTGACGCCAGGCTACAGATAAGCCGTGCGGAGGAAGAAAAATCCGCACAGACAGAGCAGATCACACAGAGACAGGCGGCTTTTCACGGCGGGATCCGCGAGGAGTTATCACGTTTGTCAGTTCAGCGCAGTGAGCTGAAAAAACAACAGATTATCGAAAACGAGCGGCTGGAACAGCATGTCATTACCGCGCCGGTGACCGGTACTGTTATGGATGTGTCCGTGTTTACCGCAGGCGGTGTGGTGAAAGCCGGGGAAAAACTGATGTCGGTGGTGCCGGAACAACAGACACTGATTATTGAAGGTAAATTATCACCGCAGTGGATAGATAAAGTCACCCCCGGTCAGTCTGCGGATCTGCTGTTTACCGCATTCAATCAGAACCTGACCCCAAAACTGCGCGGCGAACTGACGATGATTTCCGCCGATCGTCTGATAAATCCGGCAAACGGGGAGCCTTATTATCAGATTCAGATCGCTGTGCCGGAAACGGCGGCGGCTCAGGTGATCAAACCCGGTATGCCTGCTGAGATTTTTATCCGCACCGGTGAACGGTCACTGCTCAGTTATCTGTTTAAGCCTGTAACTGACCGGCTCTTTTTCGCGCTGACCGAGGAGTGATCCCTATGCATTCTGCAAAACGCCTTTTTACGGCACTGCTGTGTCTGTTGTCCGCCGGTGTGCAGGCGGTGACCTTGTCTGAACTCGGTCAGTCCGCGCTGAACAATGATCTGTCATTCCGTGCTGCGGGTAAGGCTTATGAGGCGGAACAGGCAGAGGCTGCCGCCGGGAAATCACACCTGCTGCCGTCCGCCGGGCTGAGTTATCAGAACACGCCGTATAATCGGCTGACACAGCGGGCACCGGTGGTCGGTAAGCGGGGTTACAGCAGCCATTCCCTCAACCTGGTGGTGACACAGCCGCTGTTTGATTACACAGCATACCATCAGTACCGGAGCGCACAGATACGCGGTACTGCCGCAGAGAGCCGCTTGCAGATACAGCAGGCAGAGCTTATCAACCGGCTGGTCTCTGCGTATCTGAACCTGGCCTGTGCTCTGGAACTACAGAAAACAGACCGGCTCCGGCTGGCACTGAATACCGCTCAGCTGGCGGCTGCACAGCGCCTTTTGCAGCTCGGGGAGGGCACTGTGACAGAGATTGAATCCGCCCGTGCCCGTCTGCGGCAACGTCAGGCGCAGCTCGCGGAAACAGAAGCGGAAAGCCTGAATGCGCTGCTGATATTGTCTGATCTTACCGGTCTGCCGCAGCTGCGGATGCAGGATCTTCCGGCACTGAAAGCGGGGGATTTCCGGTTACCACACCTGAATGACGGTGATTATGCGGCTCAGGAACAGCAGATGCAGGCCGTGCATCCGGAAATCAAAGCGGCACAGCAGGAAACCTCACTGGCAAAAGCGGCGGCAGAGGTACAGCGCGGGGCGTTTATGCCGTCGGCACAGCTCTTTGCCGCCTGGTCAGATACCCGATCGGACAGCAATGATACTGTCGGTCAGCGTTACCGTAATCTCAGTGCCGGGATCCATCTTTCAGTTCCGCTGTTCAGCGGCGGAAAAGATCTGGCGGGGATGCGCAAGGTGTCTGCTCAGATTCAGCAGGCGCAGTTTGAACAGGATGCACTGGTACAGACACTCCGGCGTGACCTGGCACGTCAGTATCAGGTGTTCCGCCACAGTAGTATACAGCTGGCGGCGCTGGAGCAGGCCGCTGCGGCAGCGCAGTTACAGGTAACGGCGGCGGAAAAGGGATATGCGGCAGGGCAGAACAGTCAGCCGGAGGTGGCACATGCCCGTGACCAGTATTATCAGGCGGAGCAGGAGCTGACAAAAGCCCGCTATGACGGGCTTCTGGCCTGGTTCCGGCTGCGTCATTACAGCAGCACGCCGGAAACCGGGCTTTTCAGGCTGATTGAGGACTATTTTACAGTGACGGAGAGACCGTCTCACTGACCGCCGGGTTCGGCATGTTAACATGCAGGCAGTCGATCAGGCGGATATTTCCCAGCCAGGCGGAGGCCAGAATCACGGCCTTCTCGCTGTTGACGCGCACAGCTTCCAGGTCATCGGCATCACAGATTTCCAGGCTGATATCGCGGAATCCGGCACGGCTTAAATCATCACGGGCATTATCCAGACTTTCGGCAATGGCACTCGGGCGTTCACGGATCATATCCGCGAGGGTCTGCATAACCTGATACAGATGCGGTGCCGCCTCTTTTTCCTCTTTATTCAGCAGGGTATTGCAGGAGCTGAGTGCCAGCCCGGTTTTTTCCCGGACGGTCGGAATGGTGGCCAGTGCGATATCATAATTCAGGTCACGGATCAGACGGCGGATAGTCAGGAAACGCGGATGGTCGTTGGTACCGAAGAAAACGATATCCGGTTGTACCAGATTGAACAGCTTGCACATCACGGTGGCGATACCGCGCAGACGGGTGCGCTGATGCGGCTCATCACACTGACTGAGCAGCGGCGGTACAACCACCTGAGTCTGGTGAGCCAACCCGTGCGGATAGACATCACTGACCGCCGGGGCATACACCAGATCCACCTGCGCTTTGCTCAGTTTTTCGCAGTCTGCCTGGAGAGTGCGCGGGTAGCGCTGCAAATCATCTTCGCGGGGGAACTGGAGCGGATTCACAAAGACAGACACCACGACAATATCCGCCTGGTTACGGGCTTCTTTTATCAGTGCCAGGTGGCCGTCATGCAGGTTTCCCATTGTCGGGATAAACGCAACACGTTTGCCGTCAGTCCGCAGACGGGCAATCTCTTTGCGCAGGATCAGCGCAGTTTCAATAATCCGCATCAGTGTCTCCTTGTCTGTCTGTTGAGCAGAAAGTTCAGCGTACCGGCTCTGATGATGACCAGAGGCCAAGCCCGTTTTCCGGGGTGCGGGCAACAACCGCCGCAAGTGGCTCGCCGTCCGGCAGAATCAGCCCGGGGGCGATTTCGGCGAGCGGGTACAGCATAAATTCACGCACTTTCAGGCCGTAATGCGGCACGGTCAGCCGCGCATCACTGATGACCATATCACCAAACAGCATGATATCTAAGTCTAATGTGCGGGGACCCCAGCGCTCATCCTTACGGACACGGCCGTGAGCCAGTTCGATAGCCTGGGTGGCATCGAGCAGCTGGTGCGGTGTCAGGTCAGTTTCCAGCAAAACAGCCGCATTAAGATAATCAGGCTGTCCGGCGGGGCCCATCGGCGCGGTGCGGTAAAAAGCGGAGTGGCGCACCAGGCGGCTTTGCGGGACAGCACTCAGCGCGGCAATCGCCCGGTTGACCTGGTCAAGCGGATCGGCAAGATTACTGCCGATCGCAATATAGACCGGAATCATGATTCACTGTTTCCGTTACCCTGACGGGCACGCGGATGGCGGCGGCGCGGGCGCGGACGGCGTTTGACCGGATCACTGCCCAGTTCAGTCACCATAGAGCGCTGCTGCGGGGCATTCGCCTGCTGGAAATCTGCCCACCAGTGAGCCAGTTCCTGTAACTCATGACGGCCTTCCACATTCGCACGCAGTTCGAGCAGGTCAAAGGCGGCGCGGAATTTCTGATTTTCCATCAGACGGATCGCGCGTTTGCCCTGACGGCGCGGCAGACGTAACTGTAACTGCCAGATATCACGCATAGTGGTGGTCAGGCGTTTCGGAATAGCAATCGCGCGGCACTGTTCATCCAGGATGTCATTAATGGCAATCGCGAAGGCTTCGTAATAGGCCAGCCCGCTCTCCTGAGCCAGTTTTTCCGCATGTTCGCACAGCGGATACCACAGCATCACGGCAAACAGGAAGGCCGGATTGACGCGCTGATCATTATGAATACGGTAGTCAGTATTTTTCAGTACCTGATCCACGATACGGGACAGCGGGGTGTCCGGGTTCTCTTTCAGCGGCCCGGCAACCAGCGGGAACAGCATATCCAGCAGATCGTATTCACGTAATAATTCAAACGTACGGTGTCCGTCACCGGCCTGTAATAACTTGAGTACTTCCTCGAAAAGACGCGCAGGCGGGATATCACGCAGCAGTGTGCTCAGCGTGCGGATAGGCGCGGCGGTCTCCGGTTCGATGGTCATATCCAGTTTGGCGGCAAAACGGATGGCGCGCAGCATACGCACCGGGTCTTCCCGGTAACGGGTTTCCGGATCGCCGATCAGACGGATAATGCGCTGCTGTAAATCTGCCAGTCCGCCGACATAATCACGGACGGTAAAATCAGCCACGCTGTAATAAAGGCTGTTAATGGTGAAATCGCGGCGGACGGCATCTTCTTCAATGGTGCCGAAAATATTATCGCGCAGCAGCATGCCGTTTTTGCCCTGCTGAGAGCGGGCTTTGCCGTCATCAGCTGGTTCGTTATTGTCATGCGGACCACGGAAGGTCGCGACTTCGATAATATCCGGGCCGAACATAATGTGAGCCAGACGGAAACGGCGGCCGACCAGACGGCAGTTGCGGAACAGTTTTCTCACTTCGTCCGGCGTGGCATTGGTCGCGATATCGAAATCTTTGGGTTTGCGCTCCAGCAGCAGATCACGGACACCGCCGCCGACCAGATAGGCGTCAAAACCTGATTTATTCAGGCGGTACAGAACCTTCAGCGCATTCTCGCTGATGTCCTGACGGGAAATAGAATGACTGTTGCGGGGAATTACCGTTGCGCTGACTGTCCCGCTGTTATCCATATTTTTTGCCGGTTTTTTGCGTTTAGCGGCAGGACGCGCGGGGGAAGCCTCACGGGGTGACGGATTCTGCGGCGTATGGTCAGCATTCGGGGCCGGCCTTTCACTGGCAGCCTCTGTGCAATCTGCCTTATTCTCGCGGGAAATCAGACTGCGACAGAACTTTGCGACTCGGTTTAAAATGGTACACCTCTGTATAACAATTAAATGAACTAAAAAATAAGCGACTAATAATATCGTACACTTGGTTTTTTGAGAATGCTTTAGCCCGGATATTGCGGAATTATTCCCTGTCCGTCACCACATCATCACGCGGTACGGCAGCAATATCCCAGTTCCGCACACTGTATGCCAGCAGTTCAGTCAGGGAAAGCGACAGCGGATCCGTTTCCGGCAGCGGCTGCCGGAGTACCTGCAACGCCTGCCATAACAGCGGGCGCGGATCACTGAGCGGCACCGGGGTGGCATGATTTTGCTTGGAGAGTTTACGCGCCGCCGGGCCCAGCATCAACGGCAAATGCAGATAATGCGGCTCCGGCAGCCTGAGCTGGCGGTATAATGAGAGCTGATGTGAGGTGGGATACAGTAAATCCGCGCCTCTGACCACCTCTGTCACACCCTGATAATCATCATCGAGCACCACCACCAGGTTATAGGCAAAGAGCTTATCTTTGCGGAAGATAATGATATCTTCCTCTGCTGTGGCGTTATCCGTAAACACATCGCCCCGCAGGCCATCGGTAAAATGGTACACCGGATGCGTCCTGATAAGCCGCAGCGCGGCGTTATCCGGCGGCAGGCCGCGCTGACGGCAGGTGCCGGGGTAATGGCCGCCGCTGTCATGTACATCATGCCGTGTGCAGGTGCAGTAATAGCACAGCCCGGTGGCTTTCAGCTGTTCAATCACGTCACGGTAAGCATCATGGCGGCGCGACTGATACAGCACATCGCCGTCCCAGTGCAGGCCGTAATGGTCAAGAATACGCAGAATGGCATCCGCAGCACCCGGTACTTCACGGGGCGGGTCGATATCATCAATACGGAGAAGCCAGCGTCCGCCGAGGTGACGGGCCTGAAGATAACTCCCCAGTGCGGTCACCAGAGAGCCGAAATGAAGCGCACCGGAAGGTGAGGGTGCGAAGCGGCCGGTATAACCGGGCGCTGAGCCGGCAGAATATTCCGTCATCTGTAGTGGCATAAAAACGGACGGCGCTGTCAAAGCGCCGTCTGTGGTGAATCTGTCAGCCCGCCATCTGCTTTTCGCGGATTTCAGCCAGCGTCTTACAGTCGATACATAAATCTGCGGTCGGACGCGCCTCTAAACGGCGGATACCGATTTCAACCCCGCAGGACTCACAAAAACCAAAATCGTCGTCCTCAACCTTTTTGAGGGTTTTTTCGATCTTTTTGATCAGTTTGCGTTCGCGGTCACGGTTGCGCAGTTCCAGGCTGAATTCTTCTTCCTGAGCGGCACGGTCAACCGGGTCCGGGAAGTTAGCTGCTTCATCCTGCATGTGCGTGACAGTGCGGTTTACTTCATCCCTGAGTTGGTTGCGCCATGCTTCAAGTATCAGCTTGAAATGGGCCAACTGGGCTTCGTTCATGTATTCTTCGCCTGCCTTCTCGTGATACGGCTCCACGCCGGCAATGGCAAGAATGCTCAGGGACGAGGTTTTACGTTTTTGCCCTTCTTGCATAATGCTTCTCCTACACACGCATGTCTGACAATATCCCTTAGAGGGGAAAAATAGGCCGCTATAGATAGCAGATGATTATGGATAATGCAACCCTTGCTTTCATTAGTTTTGTAAGGTGTGAAGAACAGCGTGTTTATTCACCCCGCAACTCACAAAATATCCTATTTATTATTAAAAAAATTGATATTCACCCCATGAATACAAAGGGTATCTTTTCTCCGGCAGTGATGCCATCCGGTGTCATCCGCATTCTGTAACAAATTACTTCAGTTCCGGACTGTGATGCCTGCTGCAAAAGTGATGAATATTTTTTATCAATGTGCGCTGCGTCCGATACGGCCTCAATCCCTGAATGCAGTACAGCAAAAAACAGAACAGCACGATTTCCCGCTTCAGCAATTGCTTGTAACTCACGTAAGTGTTTTTGTCCACGTAAAGTTACGGTGTCGGGAAAATAACCGTGTCCGTTTTCCAGCAGCGTGACGGATTTCACCTCAACATAGCAGGGCTTTTTCTGCGGATCCGTCAGTAAAAAATCAACCCGGCTGTTTTCACTGCCGTATCTTACTTCCTGTGCCAGCGTCTGGTACCCGGCAAGTTCCGGGATCCGGTTCTGCGCAATCGCCTCAGCTACCACCCGGTTCGCCTGCATCGTATTCACACAAATCAGATGTCCGGCCTGTGTCTGCGTCAGTTCCCAGCTGTGCGGATACTTGCGCTTTGCATTGGCGGATTCGGAATACCAGACGGTATCACCCGGCGTGGCACAGCCTGTCATCGCGCCGGTATTGGCACAATGAATGGTGATGGTGCGCCGGTCCTGCGTGATAATATCCGCCAGAAAACGTTTGTAACGCTGCACCAGTGTGCCCGCCTGTAACGGGGGATGAAATTCCATCGTAACTCCTGTCAATGTGACTGCACTTTTCAGGGGGCGGCAATGCTACAATGTTGTGCGTCGAAAGTTAAGCAGATAATGATGAGGTTTTTGTGACATATTCCCCCGTTTGTAACATTTATCCGGCACTCAGTACGGCACTGAAAAGTGCTCCGCAGGTGTTGTTACAGGCTCCGACCGGCAGCGGGAAATCCACTATTCTGCCGTTGCTGATGCTGAAAGACGCTTCTGTCACCGGACGGATTATCATGCTGGAGCCCCGCCGTATCGCGGCCCGCAGCGTGGCGCACCGGCTGGCATCGCAGCTCGGGGAGCGTCCGGGGGAAACCGTGGGTTACCGGATGCGCGGTGAAACCCGGGTCAGTGCAGCTACCCGGTTTGAGGTTGTTACAGAGGGAATTCTGGTCAGAATGTTACAGCAGGATCCGGAATTATCCGAAGTAAGCATCATTATTCTGGATGAATTCCACGAACGGAATTTACAGGCCGATCTCGCCCTTGCGCTGTTGCTGGATGTCCAGTCCTCACTGCGTGATGATTTGCGTCTGCTGGTGATGTCCGCGACCTTAGATAATGAACAACTACTGTCCCTGCTGCCGCAGGCGGAGGTGATCACGGCGGAGGGGCGCGCTTTCCCGGTGGAGAGGCGGTATCAGCCGCTCAGTGCGCATCAGCCTTTTATCAGTGAGGTAACCCGGGCGGTGTTACAGCTGTATCAGCAGGAGGAAGGCTCTGTGCTGGTGTTTCTGCCGGGACAGGCGGAAATCTGCCGGTTACAGGAACAACTGACCGGTAAAACGGATGCGGATACCCTTATCTGCCCGCTGTACGGCGCACTTTCCCTGAAAGAACAGCAGCAGGCGATTGAACCGCCGCCACCCGGTATGCGCAAAATCGTGCTGGCGACCAATATTGCCGAAACCAGCCTGACGATTGAAGGCGTGACTCTGGTGGTGGACAGCTGTCTGGAGAAAACCGCGCAGTTTGATCCGCGCAGCGGACTGACCCGCCTGGTGCGCAGCCGCATCAGCCGCTCATCGATGACACAGCGTGCCGGTCGCGCCGGACGTCTGGCGCCGGGGATCTGTCTGCATTTGTGCGGACAGGCGGAAGCAGAACGCGCTGCGGCTCACAGTGAGCCTGAAATCTGTCACAGTGACCTGGCCGGGCTGGTGCTGAACCTGGCGCAGTGGGGCTGCCGTGAGGTCTCACAGCTTGCCTGGCTTGATACTCCGCCTGTTGTGGCGGTACAGGTGGCGAAAAAACTACTGACAGAAATGGGCTGTCTTCTGCCTGGCGGCGGATTGGCCGCCAAAGGTGAGGCAATGGCCGCCTCCGGGACAGAGCCGCGCCTCTCGGCGTTGTGGCTTTATACCCTTAATGAAGAACCGGCATATATATACTATGCCGCCCGGCTGATTGCCGCGCTGGAAGAGCCTTCCCGCGTGGGTAACGGCAATCTGCTGCATGATCTGACACACCCGTCCGCCCGGTGGGATAAACGGGCGCACCAGCTGTTGCAGGCCGCCGGTTTGCCGGTCAGAAAACCGTCACATGACCCGGACAGCGGCTGGCTGTGCCGCACCTTATTACAGGGCTTTCCGGACAGAATCGCCGGTAACCGCGGGCGCTCCGGTGCGTTTCTGCTGGCAAACGGCACCGGCGCGGTTACGGATGAAAGTAGTCCGCTCGGCAATGAATCCGGGCTTATCGCCCCGCTGATCCTGCAAAATGAGCAGCAGGCCAATGCGCGGATCCTGAAAGCGGTGCCGTTTGAATTATCACAGCTGACAGAAATGGCACCGCACCTGCTGAAAACAGAAAACCGCCTGACCCGTGATGAAAACAAAGGCAGCTGGCAGGCGTGGCAGGCGGTCACCTGCGGGCAGCTGATTATTGAGCGGAAACCGCTGGCGGCACCGTCTGATGAGGTTGTCCGCGATGCGCTGCTCAGTTGGATCCGCGAACAGGGTTTATCCGTTCTGCCGCTGAATGAAGCCTGTGAGCAGTTGCTTATCCGCCAGCAGCTGGCAAATGATCTGTTTCCGGAACAGCCGCTGCCGGCGGCGGATAATGATACACTGCTCGCCGGGCTGGAATCCTGGCTGTCGCCGTATCTGACCGGTGTGCGCAATCAGCAGCAGCTGGCAAGTCTGGATTTATACGGCGCGCTGCGTCAGCGGATGGACTGGTCTCAGCAGCAATGGCTTGATGCACAATTCCCGCGTCATTTTGAAGTACCCACCGGCACCCGGATCCCTGTAGAATATGCGGCGGATAAACCGCCGGTGATGGCAGTCCGCATTCAGGAGATGTATGGTGTGCGTGAAACGCCGGTGGTGGCGCAGGGACGGCTGCCGGTGACGGTCAGTCTGTTATCCCCCGCACACCGCCCGATACAGGTTACTGCCGACCTGAAAGCCTTCTGGGGCGGGAGCTACCGGGAGGTGCAGAAAGAGATGAAAGGGCGCTATCCCAAACATTTCTGGCCGGACGATCCGGCAAATGCACAGCCGACAAAGCGTGTAAAAAAGTTTATGTAAATGCAAAGATAGTCTTTGTTTAACGGATTTTTACTGTGTCTGTTGCCGGAATCGGCGACAATAGCAACTGATGAAATAACCGCCTGTCCCGCCCGGCACATGATTGTGCGGCAGACAGACTGACGGGAGAGACCATGTCTGATTTTGATCGTGAACCCACCGGCCGCAGGGGCAGCAAGGCTTCTGCCGGTAAAAAAAGAGGGCGCTCAGACCGCCGTCGCCGCCGGGATGAGGATTATGACGATGATATTGAATACGATGATGAATTCGGGGATGACGAACCGGATGATGATGATTATGACGATGAAGAGGATAGTCCGCGCATGAGTAAAAAAGGGCGCAAAAACAAGCCGCCCAAACGGCGCTGGCGCTGGTTCTGGTTCCTGGTCAAACTCGGCATTGTGATGACTATCCTGCTGGGGATTTACGGCGTTTATCTGGCCGGAAAAATCAGTGACCGCCTGGACGGTAAAGTCTGGGATCTGCCTGCGGCGGTTTACGGACGCACTGTAAACCTCGAACCGGGTATGGATTACAGCCTGAATGAGATGGTGAAACTGCTTGAAGGTATGCAGTACCGCAAAGTCACCAAAATCACCCGTGCCGGTGAATTTTCCGTGACCGGTAATACTATTCAGATGCTGCGCCGCCCGTTTGATTTCCCGGACAGTAAAGAAGGTCAGATTAACGCCCGGCTGACTTTCGGCAGCAGCGGACTGGAAAAAATTGAAAACGTGGATAACGGTCGTGAATTTGGTTTCTTCCGCCTCGATCCGAAACTTATCACTATGCTGCAATCCGCAAATGGTGAGCAGCGCCTGTTCCTGGCCCGCAGCGGCTTCCCGGATGAGCTGGTTAAAGCCCTGCTGGTGACCGAAGACCGCAATTTCTATGAGCATGACGGTATCAGCATCACCTCCATCGGGCGTGCCCTTCTGGCAAACCTGACGGCGGGACGTGCGGTTCAGGGCGGCAGTACCCTGACACAGCAGCTGGTGAAAAACCTGTTCTTATCCAATGAGCGGACACTGGTGCGTAAAGCGAATGAAGCCTATATGGCGCTCATTATGGATTACCGCTACGACAAAGACCGAATTCTGGAACTGTATCTCAACGAAGTGTATCTGGGACAGAGCGGGGATGAGCAAATTCGCGGCTTCCCGCTGGCGAGCCTCTATTACTTCGGCCGTCCGGTGGATGAGCTGAGCCTTGACCAGGTGGCACTGCTGGTGGGGATGGTAAAAGGCGCGTCGGTCTATAACCCGTGGCGTAACCCGAAAAATGCCCTTGAGCGCCGTAACGTGGTGCTGAAACTCCTGCAAACCCAGGGCGGTGTGATCGATCAGGAAATGTATGACGTCCTGAGTGCACGTCCGCTGGGTGTGAAAGAGAAAAGCGGCGTGATCACCCCGCAGCCTGCATTTATGCAGCTGGTTCGTCAGGAACTGCGCGAGAAGCTCGGCGATAAAGTGGATGATCTGTCCGGCGTGAAAATCTTCACCACACTGGATCCGGTTTCCCAGGATGCGGCTGAAAATGCCGTTGAGGAAGGCGTGAAAGCCATCCGTGCAGAGCGTAAAAAACCGGAGCTGGAAGGGGCGATGGTGGTGGTTGACCGTATCAGCGGGGAAGTCCGCGCGATGGTCGGCGGCTCCCAGCCGCAGTTTGCCGGGTTTAACCGTGCGATGGCGGCGGAGCGCTCTATCGGCTCGCTGGCAAAACCGATGACTTATCTCACCGCGCTTGGTATTCCGGACACTTATCGCCTGAATACCTGGCTGGACGATCAGCCGCTGACCATTAATGTGCCGGGCGGCGGCGGTACCTGGTCACCGCGTAACGACAGCAAAACCTTCAGCGGCCGTGTGATGCTGGTGGATGCGCTGGCGCGCTCTATCAACGTGCCGACGGTTAACCTCGGTATGGCGGTCGGCCTGGATGCGGTGGCGGATACCTTTGTCCGTCTCGGCGCGCCGGCTAAAAATATCCAGAAAGTCCCGGCAATGCTGCTCGGCGCGGTAAACCTGACACCATTGCAGGTCTCTCAGCTGTTCCAGACCATCGGCAGCGGCGGTAACCGCGCGACACTGTCTGCGCTGCGCTCGGTGATTGCGGAAGACGGCACAGTTATTTATCAGAGCTTCCCGCAGGCACAGCGCGCTGTGGCCCCGCAGGCGGCCTATATGACGCTGTACGGGATGCAACAGGTGGTGGAACGCGGTACCGCGGCCCGCCGTCTGGGATCGAAATTCGGTAAATATCATCTGGCCGGGAAAACCGGGACCACCAACCTGATGCGCGACAGCTGGTTTGTCGGTATCGACGGCAAAGAAGTCACCGTTTCGTGGATGGGCCTGGATGATAACAGCCCGTCCGGCCTGTACGGCGGTTCCGGTGCACTGGTGCTCTATGGCCGTTATCTGGACAATCAGCCGCCGCTGGCACTGAATCTCACACCGCCGGAAGATATCGCAGAGATGTCGGTCAATGCGGACGGCAACTTTGTCTGCAACGGCGTGGGGGTCACCCGGACATTACCGGTCTGGACAACGGACGCACAGGCGCTGTGCGGACAGCAGGCCCCGGCTCAGCAGCAGGGCGAAGAAGCCCCCGGCTGGCTGAAAGAGATGTTTGAACAGTAATCCTCTGTTCTGTGAGAAGCACTGAAAACCCGCCGCAAGGCGGGTTTTGTTTTATGGAATAGAGCTCACTGTTGCATGATGAGTAACGCCATGATACGGTGTTACTCATCATGCAACAGACGCGTTTAAATTTGGGAATTATCACTGATGAAACAGGCTATTGTTTCACATCCCGGTACAATCGTAGCCAATATACTGACTGATCTGGGTGTGGGAGTTCGTCAGTTTGCCGGAAATATCGGGGTAACACCGGCAACGGTTTCCCGGTTCTTATCGGGGAAAACAGCCCTGACACCGGCTCTGGCAATCCGGATAGCAGCAGCATTAGGCAGCAACCCGGCATTCTGGCTGCGCTTACAGGCAAATTATGATTTGCACCGCCTGGAAAAGGAAATCGATATTTCGGGGATCACGCTGTACGGCGATTCTGAAGAAGATGGTTTTTGTAATACATCGGCGGATAAATGAACAGAATCTGAAAGCGCACCCATAGGTGCGCTTTTTGGTCTCATACAGAATGTTTCAGTTTACTTCTTCTGCTTCGCTTCCTCAGCAGCTTCTTCGGCTTCCACTTCTTCATACCAGCGCGGGTGATGTTTCTTCGCCCAGCGGCGGCTGACTTTACCTTCCACCATACCTTTGATCGATCCTTTCACCCAGAAAGCCATATACATATGGATCAGGATGGCGTGGATCAGGACGATAGCCGCCGTTGCGTGGATCAGCAGACTCCAGCGGATCATCCACATCGGGAAGTAGTGCGCAAAGTACGGACGCCAGATGATGATCCCGGTGGCCAGCAGCACGAAGATCATGCTCATAATGCTCCAGAACATCATTTTCTGTCCGGCGTTGTATTTACCGACACGCGCCACATGGTGTTCGTTGCCTTTCAGCACTTCGATAATGTTTTTAATCCACGGCAGATCTTCTCTGTCCGGGATGTTGTGCTTAACGAAGCGGAAAAACATAAACATCAGCACGACGAAAATCAGCACACCAAAGAACGGGTGCAGAATACGCCCCATTGCCGGTGTCCCGAAAGTTTCCGTCAGCCACTGGAGTGTCGGGAAGAACAGCGCAATACCGGATAAGGAGACCAGGAAAAAGCAGATCACCACTGTCCAGTGACAGGCACGATCAATAAATTTCGTGCGGACGATCATTTTGCTTTTCTTACTCATGGTGAGTTTCCTCCTCTTCCTCATCGTCCGTCTCTTTGTTCGGGCCGATCCCCACATAGTGGAATACCAGTCCGGCAAAGGTGGCGATAAACCCGATAGCCGACAGCGGTTTCAGTACCCCTTTCCAGAGATCAATCGGTGTATCAATCTGCGGATCTTTCGGCAGCCCGTGATAGAGCTCCGGATTATCCGCGTGCTGCAGCACATACATCACGTGTGTACCGCCGACACCGTCCGGATTGTAGACCCCGGCGTTGGCAAAGCCGCGTTTTTTCAGCTTCTGTACGCGCTCATCCGCCACTTCCAGCATGTCTTTTTTGGTACCGAAATGGATAGCACCGGTCGGACAGGTTTTCACACAGGCAGGCTCCTGGCCCACGCTGACCCGGTCAACACAGAGTGTGCATTTGTACACCCGGTTATCTTTCGGATTCAGACGCGGAATATTGAACGGGCAACCCGCAATACAGTAGCCGCAGCCGATGCAGTGTTCTGACTGGAAATCAACGATACCGTTGGCGTACTGAATAATCGCACCGGCAGACGGGCAGGCTTTCAGGCAGCCCGGATCCGAACAGTGCATGCAGCCGTCCTTGCGGATCAGCCACTCCAGTTTGCCGTTCTCTTTGGTCTCGCTGAACCGCATGACAGTCCAGGATTTGGCGCTGAGATCAGTCGGGTTATCATAAACCCCGGTACAGAACCCGACCTCATCACGGATGTCATTCCATTCGGAACAGGCCACCTGACAGGCTTTACAGCCGATACAGGTGGACACATCGATCAGCTTGGCGACTTCAAACTTGTCGTCACGGGCCTGAGGAGGCGGCGTTATGCTGTTGGTCGCAGAACGTTTGATAATGTCTTGAGATTGCATGGACATAATTCCTCCTTACGCCTTCTCGATATTGACTAAGAACGCTTTGAATTCAGGCGTTTGCGAGTTGGCGTCACCGACTCCCGGCGTCAGTGTGTTGGTGATAAAGCCTTTTTGGGCAGCACCTTCAAAACCCCAGTGGATCGGGAGCCCGACCGTTTCGACCGGTTTACCGTCCACCATCAGTGTCTGAAGGCGCGGTGTCACTACCGCAACCGCGCGGATAAAGCCGCGTTTACTGCTGACTTTTACTTTATCGCCGCTGCGTATCCCTTTGGCTGCGCCCAGGGTTTCACTGATTTCCACAAACTGTTCCGGTTGTGCGATAGCATTGAGCCGCGCATGTTTGGTCCAGGTATGGAAATGCTCTGTCAGGCGATAGGTTGTGCCCACATACGGGAATTCCGTGTGACTGCCCAGACGGTTTTTATCGTCCTCAAAGATACGGGCGGCCGGGTTGGATATCACCTCCGGATGCAGCGGGTTAGTACCAATCGGCGTTTCAAACGGCTCATAGTGTTCCGGGAACGGTCCTTCCGCCATTTTATCGATGGCAAACAGACGGCCTAAACCTTCCGGCTGCATGATAAACGGCCCGGTACCGGCTTCCGGCGCAGAGGCGTTGAAGTCAGGGATATCGTTACCGACCCACTTCTTGCCGTTCCACTCGATAAGCACGCGGTTTTTATCCCACGGTTTACCCTGCGGATCGGCTGAGGCGCGGTTATAAATAACACGGCGGTTCAGCGGCCATGCCCATGCCCAGCCGAGGGTGTTACCGATGCCGGACGGGTCACTGTTATCCCGTTTCGCCATCTGGTTGCCCTGTTCCGTCCAGCAGCCGGTGTAGATCCAGCAGGAGGACGCAGTTGAACCGTCATCACGCAGCAGCGCAAAGGAGCTGAGCAGCTCGCCTTTTTTGGCCTGTAAATTACCGTTGGCGTCATACAGATCTTCAAGGGCCACGCCGTTGTTCTCTTTGGCGACTTCATCGGATTCCGGATTGAACGGCTGCTTGTAATCCCAGGACATTTTCATCAGTTGGTCAACACCCTGACCGCCTTCCTGCTGATACAGTTCGCGCATTTTCCACAGAATACCGGCAAGGATCTGACCATCGGTACGGGCTTCCCCCGGGGCATCCGCTGCTTTCCAGTGCCACTGTAACCAGCGGCCGGAGTTGGCAATCGAGCCGTCTTCTTCCGCGAAGCAGGTCGACGGCAGACGGAATACTTCGGTCTGAATGGATGCCGGATCCACATCATTCATATCGCCGTGGTTCTGCCAGAAACTTGCGGTTTCAGTACTCAGCGGATCAACGGTGACCAGGTATTTCAGTTTGCTCAGGCAACTGACCACTTTGTTTTTGTCCGGGAAGGACGCGACCGGGTTAAAGCCCTGACAGATATAGCCGTTGATTTCGCCTTTGTTCATCATGTCGAAATACTTCAGCACGTCATAAGCCTGATCCCATTTCGGCAGCCAGTCATAGCCCCACTGGTTCTCTTTGGTTGCTTCATCGCCGTAGAAAGATTTCATCAGGCTGACGAAGAACTTCGGATAGTTACTCCAGTAGTTGACCTGGCCCGGCAGCGTGGCTTTCGGCGTATTGGCTTTCAGATAGCTGTCGATATCGGTCTGTTTCTCAGACGGCAGAGTCAGATAACCCGGCAGGCTGGTGGAGAGCAGACCCAGGTCTGTCAGACCCTGAATGTTGGAGTGACCGCGCAGGGCGTTCACGCCGCCGCCTGCCACACCCATGTTGCCGAGCAGCAGCTGGATCATTGCCATGGTACGGATGTTCTGTGCGCCGACGGTATGCTGCGTCCAGCCGAGGGCATACAGGAAGGTTGCCGCACGGTTGGCCGGGCTGGTGGAGGCCAGAATCTCACAGACTTTGAGGAAATCCGCCTGCGGTGTGCCGCAGATTTTTTCCACCATCTCCGGCGTATAACGGCTGACGTGTTCTTTCAGCTTATTCCACACACACTGCGGATTTTGCAGGGTGTCGTCACGCAGCGCATAGCCGTCTTCACCGAACTGGTAATTCCAGGTGGTTTTGTCGTAACGGCGTTTTTCAGCATCGTAGCCGCTGAATAAACCGTCTTTGAATGTATAATCCTCACGGACCAGTAACGGCGCATTGGTGTAATGGCGCACATACTCGTCGTGGAATTTTCCGTTTTCCATCAGGTACAGGATCACGCCGGAAAGGAACGTAATGTCGGTCCCGGAACGGATAGGGATGTAGTGATCTGCCACGGATGCGGTCCGCGTAAAGCGCGGATCGATAACGATCAGTGTGGCATCATTGTTGTTTTTCGCTTCCATCGCCCAGCGGAAACCGACAGGATGTGCTTCCGCAGCATTCCCGCCCATCACCACAACGACGTTGGCGTTTTTGATATCAACCCAGTGGTTGGTCATGGCACCGCGACCAAATGTCGGAGCAAGACTTGCTACCGTTGGTCCGTGTCAGACACGCGCCTGGTTATCGACTGCCAGCATCCCGAGGGAACGGGTAAACTTCTGGGTTAACATCCCGGTTTCGTTGCTGGCGGCAGAGGCGCAGAGCATCCCGGTGGTCAGCCAGCGGTTTACCGTGGTGCCTTCGCTGTTTTTCTCAATGAAGTTGGCATCACGGTCGGCTTTCATCAGACGGGCAATACGCTCAAAAGCGTCATCCCAGCTGATTCGCTGCCATTTATCCGAGCCCGGCGCGCGGTACTGCGGATAACGCAGACGGCTTTCACTGTGAATATAATCGAGCAGACCGGCACCTTTCGGGCATAACGCCCCGCGGTTGACCGGGTGATCAGGGTCACCCTCGACGTGGAAAATCGCTGATTTGGCATTCATGGCACCATCACCCATGCTGTAAATCAGTAATCCGCATCCGACGGAGCAGTAGGTACAGGTGTTACGGGTCTCTTTTGAACGGAGTAATTTGTATTCCCGGACATTAGACATTGCTACTGACGGCATAAAGCCTAAAGCGGCGGCAGTTGTTCCGGCGAGACCGCCGGCACAAACCTTAAAGAACTGTCTGCGGCTGAAATTCATCGCATCCTCTTTTTTATTTATTTGTAAAAAATCGTGAGGAGAATATCAGCAAAGGTTGAATTTATATTGCCTGAAATCAATGAAAGTGAACTTTGATGTTTAATAATTATCAATTGGGGTTTTTAGTGTTTTGTAAATAATCACAAAGTGGTAGGGGGAATTAAGGATGTTGATTCAGATCAATTAAAAAAATAAGTGTCCGGAGAAAAAAGAAAAATAAGTCAAATTTCACCGGCGGCACATAATAAGATTATATTTGTTAAAAAACAATTTAAAAATGGCGGATATCCGAATCATCATTTTTAAAATGGGAAGGGGATTGCCCCATCTGTTTTTTAAACATAATTGAGAATGCCCCCGCACTGTTGTAACCCAGCTCATACGCCACTTCGGTAATCGATTTTCCGGACAGAATATGAGACAGCGAGTTCAGAAGACACGCCTGCTGCCGCCATTCTGAAAATGACATCCCGGTCTGGGTGCGGAAAAAACGGCTGAAAGAGCGCTCGCTTTTGTGCAGCTGTTCCGCCCACTCCCCCGGCTGTGAGGTGATAACCGGTTTGCGCATAAACTCACGGCACAGATGACCGAGCTTCTCATCACGCGGGATCGGCGCGAAAAACGGAAGCGGGGGCATACGCGCCAGCTCGCAGAGGAGCAGCTGCATCAGCACACCGTCACGCCCCTGAATATCATATTCCGCCGGGATATCCACCGCCTCCAGCAGCAGCTGGCGCAGCAGCGGGGAGACACTCACCACTTCACAACTGACGGCGTGACGCGGCTTTGCTGCCGGTTCGATATACAGACTGCGCGTGCTGACATTCAGCATCCGGGTTTCATGGGCGACCTGTTCCGGGATCCACACACCACAGGACGGCGGGATCACCCACTCACCGTCTGCGGTACTGACTTCAATCAGCCCGGTGGCCGGATATAAAAACTGTGCCCGGCGGTGGGCGTGGTATTCCAGCAGGGTATCGGGCAGATAATCGGTGCCGAGCGCAATGACATCCCGCGCGATATTATCCACGCTTTTTAACGGAATATTTCTCATGAGTGCTGTGCTCCGTATCTGACTGAAAGTAAAAACCGGCGGGTGTTATATCAGATCCCGCCACCGCAAAACAGGGCTTTTGTGACAATAACAGAAGCGGATGCCACATCTGTATTATTACGGTAACAAACATAAAACGTTCAGTTAACAGTAACCGGAAACAGGCCGGAATTCAAATGTCGTTGTCTGATTTGCGCATGGAGGCAATATATTAATCCATTACTATTTTGCTGCCGCCATTCTGTTTATACAGATTTTAATTATTTCCGGTTATTAAGCGATTACCGGTGGCGTGAAGTTATTTCCGGTCATTTAAAATTAAATAATATTTATTGTTTCCTGATGTTTTAAATACCGCACTCTGTTTCTCACCCGGGGTAAATCCATTATGAGTCATCAATCCGGCCACGATAATGAAAAGTCCGGCGCTCCCGGCGAAATAAGCCGCCGCCGCCTGTTTAACCTGACCGGCGGCTTTCTGGAAAACTATCATTCCGTCAGTAACGGCAACACCATTGCGGCCACGCCCTATACCTACGGCACGGCGGCCAGCGGCAGCACGCTCGATACTCTGGAAAATACGCCGCTGGTGATCCTGTGGGGACATAACCCGAACGAAACGATTTTCGGGCACAGTAACCACTATTTCCAGAAGATGAAAAAGAACGGCACCAAATTTATCGTTGTCGATCCGCGCTATTCCGATACCGCCTCTTCGCTGGCGGATCAGTGGATCCCGCTGCTGCCGACCACCGACAACGCGATGATGGATGCAATGATGTATGTCATCGTGACAGAAAATCTGCACGATCAGGCATTTATTGATAAATACACCCTGGGTTTCAGTGAAGATCAGATGCCGGAAGGCGTGGCGGATAATGAATCGCTGGTGGCGTATCTGACCGGTCAGAAAGACGGCATGGCCAAAACCCCGGAATAGGCGGAGAAAATCACCAAAGTCCCGGCGGACACTATCCGTCAGCTGGCGCGTGAATATGCCACAACCAAACCGGCGGTACTGATGCAGGGCTGGGGGCCGCAGAGTCATATCTGCGGTGAGCGCAGTGCGCGCGGGGCCACGCTGCTGGCAACGATTACCGGTAATGTCGGTGTGCGCGGCGGCTGGGCAGCGGGTTACGGCATGGCACAGAATCCGGAACTGCGTAAAACCATCGCCGGACCGAAGCTGTTTAATAACCCGGTCAAAGCCAAAATCAACATCACCAATTGGGTGCAGGCGTGCGAAAACAAAAACCTGGTCACGCCGGATAACGGACTGAAAAATGCAGACAAACTCGGCACCGAAATCAAAATGATTTTTTCGATGGCGGGTAACTACATGACCAACCAGAACACCGATATTCTTCATGCCGCAGGCGTGCTGGAGGATGAATCGAAAGTCGAATTTATCGTCTGCAGTGACCTCTATCTCACCCCGAGTGCGAAATATGCCGACCTGCTGCTGCCGGAAACCAGTTTTCTGGAACGCTGGAATATCGGCGGCACCTGGAGTTACGGCGATTATCTGATCCTGTCCGAAAAAGCCATTGAGCCGGAGTTTGAACGGCGCACTGACTATGACTGGCTGTGCGAAGTGGCAGAGAAACTGGGTGTCCGTGATGCTTTCACCGAAGGCCATGAAACAGATCGCGACTGGATAGAGTTTCTCGTCAATGACGCGGCACAGAAGCGCCCGGAAGATAACATCCCGGCGTTTGCTGAGCTGCTGGTCAAACGCCGCCATTTATTAACGCATCGTCCGCATACACAGAACGTTGCGTTTGAGCAGAATATTCAGGATCCGGAAAACAACCCGTTTCCTACCCCGTCCGGCAAAATCGAGATTTTCTCCAAACGCCTGTATGACATGCACAATCCGGAGATCACGGCACTGTCTCATTATGTTCCGGCAACAGAAGGGCCGGAAGACAATCTGACCGCGAAATACCCGTTACAGCTGCTCACCTGGAAAGGGCGCAACCGCGCGAACTCCACCCAGTTTGCCAACCCGTGGTTACAGGAAGTGCAGCGCCAGGAGCTGTGGATCAACCCGGCGGATGCGGCTGATCGCGGCATCAGTGACGGTGAAAAAGTGAAAGTGTATAACGATCGCGGTATCACCATGATCCCGGTGAAAATCACACCGCGCATTATGCCGGGTGTGGTGGCATTACAGGCCGGCGCCTGGTGGCAGCCGGACAGCAACGACATTGATCAGGGCGGATGTGCCAACGTGCTCACCTCGTCACGCAGTACCGCGCTCACCCACGGCAACGCACACCAGACACTATTAGTTGAGGTGGAAAAAGCATGAGCAAATTCATTGTTTATCCGGCAGTCAGTGACAAACAGTTAGGTTTCTATATTGATTCCGCCCGCTGCTCCGGTTGTAAGGCGTGTCAGGTGGCGTGCAAGGACAAAAATAATCTTGATGCCGGCCGCCGCTTCCGCCGCGTGTATGAAATGACCGGCGGCGGCTACAGCCGCAATAAAAACGGCGCGCTGATTAATAACGTGTTCGCTTATACGTTCTCCATCTCCTGTAACCACTGCAAAGATCCGATTTGCGTGCGCAACTGCCCGACAACCACAATGCATAAACGCGAAGGGGACGGCATTGTGATGGTCAATACCGATAAATGTGTCGGCTGTGGTGCCTGTGCGTGGTCGTGTCCGTACGGTGCACCACAGATGAATCCGGAGACGAAACAGATGCCGAAATGCGATTTCTGTATTGATCTTCATCAGAAAGGTGAACAGCCGGTATGTGTCAGCACCTGTCCGCTCGGGGCGATTCAGTTCGGGCCAATTGAGGAACTGCGGGCGAAATACGGTTCACTCGATTACGTGACAGGTTTGCCGGATCCGTCCATCACGCACCCGAATCTGGTGACCAATCCGCATCAGGGCGCGAATTTTGATGACATGAACAGTGAGAGAAAAGAAAAATGAATGAGTGGTCACTTTTAATTTTCACTTACATGATGAATGCGGCGGCGGGGCTGTGCGTTGTGAGCGGGGTGTTTGCCGTGAAGTGGTGGTAACGGCTGTATTTGTCGGTGCGCTCGGTGTCAGTTTTCTCTGGCTGTGGAAGACAGGAAAATTCTCTTTCCTGTTATACGGCGGGGCAATGGTGATCGGGCTGGCGGATATTTTTTGTATGACATCGATTTACCGCTATACATCGATTCTGACCTGGAATGACATCAACACCTATCTGATGTTTTACGGCACAACACTGACACTCGGTGCCGTCCTGTTTGTGCTGGTGGTGATGGTGATCCGGAAAGCCGGACACCGGGCCGGGATTACACTGCCCGCAGACGCACTGTCCTTATCACAGCTGTGGCTGTTGTGGGGAGTGATGGCGGTAAGTCTGATCGGGCGCCTGCTGTATCAGCCGTTTTATGCGCATTACCTGACGCGTACGCAACTGACACATAAATCAATCACCTTTCCGCTGTCACCGATTGAGGCGTATGACAGTGTTGCCGGGCTGCGGATTGGTGTCTGGGCAGCGGCGGTAATTGGTGTGGCACTCTGCGGTATCTCTCTGGTGCGGGTACAGAAAAAAGCACGCAGCGGTTTACCGGTCTGCGCCTCTTTCTCCGGAGGCGTGTTTTTTTATCTGCTGTATTACGTATTTCTTTCTGAGCCGGATTCCCGGTTAACCGCATGTCACTGTCAATTTATCTTTATGGTGTTATTATTCTTATTATTTTAAAAAAGTAAGGCTTTTATCATGATAATTGCTTTTAATGCATAAGGAATATTCAGAGATGGCATGGAAATACGATGTTGCAACACGGGCATTCTCACTGAACGGCGTGCATCAGTTTTATGCGGAATACGCTGGTGCACAAGGGTACAAAAATGATTCTGCTTATGAGTGCAGAGCAAATCAGGGACCACTGCCGCGCGGAACATACACCATCAGCGCTCCTTTTACCCACAGCACTGCCGGAGCTTATACCCTGAGATTAACCCCGGCAGCCGGTAATGATATGTGCGGGCGGGCAGGTTTCCTGATCCACGGGGACAGTGTCCGTAATCCGGGAACTGCATCCACCGGCTGTATTGTGCTGGCAAAATCCCACAGAAAAGAAATCGCGGACAGTGGTGATACGGAACTGATTGTCGAATGAAACTGAAATATTTATCGCCGCTGCTGTTATCACTGGTCAGTGCGCCGTTGTTTGCCGCACCGGATATTGTCAGTGAATGCAGCAAACCCGGCCGCTCGGTTGACCGGGAAATGCAGATAGTGATGGAGCATACGCTTCACATTGATATGAAACAGATTGATGAAAGCAAAACCAGAACAGAAATTCTGTCTGCTCAACCGGCCGGGGAACTGCTGATTTCTCAGCTTGCACAGGAAACCTATGATTCTCTGACAGATAAATCCAAAAGCTCACCGGAATCCTATAAAAAACTGTTTTCTGTTAATCCGCCGTATAACCTGGTTTTGCGGATCACGTATGTGAATAAAGATAATAAGAAGAATATCTTTATCGCCTCCGGACTGGCTGACAAAGATGAGTGCTCGGTGCACTTTAACGGCTGGCTGACAGAGCAGCGGGAATTCTGAGGCCGTCATAAACAAAAACGCCCGGGCAGATGCCGGGCGTGACAGATAGATTATGCGGGCATTACAGCTCTGAGAAAGCGTAAGCGGCCGCATCAATGGTTTTGCGGATATCTTCGTCGCTGTGCGCGACAGACATAAATCCGGCCTCAAAGGCGGATGGTGCCAGGTAAATACCCTGTTGCAGCATCAGGTGAAAGAACTTCTTAAAGCGCTCAACGTCGCAGTTCATCACATCCTGATAGCAGGTGACCGCCGGTGCATCGGTAAAGAACAGGCCGAACATCCCGCCGACATGGTTAACCACAAACGGAATACCCGCTTCACGGGCTTTCTCGCACAGACCGTCTGCCAGCATATCCGTCAGTTCGGTCAGGCGCTGATGCACACCCGGCTGAGCGATTTCATGTAAGCAGGCAAGACCCGCCGCCATCGCGATCGGGTTACCGGACAGCGTTCCTGCCTGATAAACCGGGCCGGTCGGGGCAAGTTTTTCCATGATTTCACCACGGCCGCCGAAGGCGCCCACCGGCATCCCGCCGCCGATAATTTTACCCAGACAGGTCAGATCCGGCTCAACATCATAATGCGCCTGAGCACCACCCAGCGCGACGCGGAAACCGGTCATCACTTCATCGATAATCAGCAGCGCACCGAACTCATCACACAGGGCGCGCAGGCCCGGCAGGAAATCCGCTGACGGCGGTATACAGTTCATATTCCCGGCGACCGGCTCGACAATGATACAGGCGATATCGTGCGGATGTTTTTCAAACGCCTCGCGGACAGAGCTCAGGTCATTGTAGGTGCAGGTCAGTGTGTGTCTGGCAAAATCTGCCGGCACACCCGGTGAGTTCGGCTGGCCGATGGTCAGTGCGCCGGAACCGGCTTTCACCAGCAGGCAGTCTGCGTGTCCGTGGTAGCAGCCTTCAAATTTGATGATTTTATCGCGGGCGGTATAACCGCGTGCCAGACGAATCGCACTCATGGTGGCTTCGGTACCGGAGTTCACCATGCGCACCATATCCATGGACGGCACCAGTTCGGTGACAAATTTCGCCATTTCCACTTCATCGGCAGTCGGAGCACCGAAACTCAGCCCTTTTTCCACCGCTTTGATGACGGCGGTGCGGATGGCCGGGTGATTATGCCCCAGCACCATCGGCCCCCAGGAGCCGACATAGTCGATATAGGCTTTGCCGTCGACATCATAAATATAGGCCCCGTTGGCGCGCTCGATAAACAGCGGCGTACCACCGACACCGTTAAAGGCACGAACCGGTGAGTTCACACCACCCGGGATAAAATGTTGTGCTTCAGTATAGAGATTTTCAGAACGGCTCATGCAGGACTCCTGTCAGTCGGTGAGCGGGAAATTGCGGCTATTGTAAAGGAGAGCGGCGGTGAATCCAACTTATCGCATTATCCTCATGATAACTATATCCTTATTAATAGTGTGGTCACTATGCTTTCTGTGTGACGAAACTTGAACGATTGCCGGAGGTGGTGGATAATCAGCAGTAGTGTCCGGAAGCGGTCAGCTTCTGCGTGTGTTTACTGGTTGCGGCCAGTCTGGAGTAATAAATGAGCGATGATTCAGCAATGCCTCTGCAATTTACTGATGCGGCAGCTAAAAAAGTAAAAATCTTAATCGCGGATGAAGAAAATCCGAACCTGCGTCTGCGTGTGTATATCACCGGCGGCGGTTGCAGCGGTTTCCAGTATGGCTTCACGTTTGATGATGCCATCAATGACGGCGACATGACCATCGAAAAAGAAGG
The DNA here is from genome assembly GCF_051172335.1 of Morganella sp. B601. Lineage (NCBI taxonomy): Bacteria > Pseudomonadati > Pseudomonadota > Gammaproteobacteria > Enterobacterales > Morganellaceae > Morganella > Morganella sp. B601. The sequence continues at coordinate 186,707 of NZ_JBPIZE010000005.1, read as the reverse complement.
CGTGGCGCTGGTGGTTGATCCGATGAGCCTGCAATATCTGGTCGGCGGTTGTGTGGATTATACCGAAGGGCTGGAAGGTTCGCGGTTTATCGTCACCAACCCGAATGCCAAAACAACCTGTGGCTGTGGTTCTTCTTTCAGTATCTGATTTATCCGCAGACAAAAAACAAAACGGGCGCTTTATGCGCCCGTTTTGTTTTTATGCCGATAAGTATCATTAAAGAAAGAAGGGTTATTTTCTGTAACCTGTATCCATACAATAAAAGAGGATAATTGTGTATATCCGGCCTCAGACAGAGAAAATCGGTCATTCAGGATGATTTTATTCCGCTGCACTGCAAAAACCAGGATCTCCGGCTGAAACAGGAGCATATAAATACGGAGGATTATATTATATAACGGTATAATACTAATATTATTTGTCAGATAAACTGATGAATTAATAAAATGAAACAAAAATATATTATTTAATATTTTTAATCCGGATCTTTTATTGCCATATAGTTTTTAATTTAATTATTTATTAAATATCAATCGCATTTACGGCATTTTAATACAGTGCTGAAATTGGTTTATTGCTTTGATTTGTAATGATTTTTTATTTGTTTGCTCAGCTTTATTATATTCATTATTGGCTGATTACATTATCGCTGCATATTTATATATATAGCGGTAAGTTGATTTCATCTTGATCCCGCTCAATATGCCGGTATTTCACTCATTTACACTGAACATGTAAAAATATTACCTGTTCACATCGGTCACACCTGAAATATGAGAAATAAATGCAGGAATATACCGGACTATTTTATCTCAGCCAGTGATACCCGCCGGAGCGTTTCCGGCAGTGTACGTTAAGGAATCTTCTATGATTTACCCGCTGACAGAACAGACCCCGGTTTTACAGCATAATGCGGCGTTGCAGCGGTATGTCCGGCGCTATGCCGATATTGAAAAACAGACACAGCAGGCTATCGCACAGTACGGATTGTCTTTTGAATCGCCGTACCGGCGTCAGGCCGAAACGGATGCGCTGCGTCGTGAGGTGAAAGCGCTGGGCGCGGTATTTGCCAACAACGGCAAAAGCATCCACAGCCGCTGGCTGTCATCCGCCTGTGTGCAGTGCCGCACCGGCGAGGGCAGTTACACCACGTTTTTATCCCTGAAATGTCACCGTGATTGCTATTTCTGCTTCAATCCGAATCAGGAAAATTACGATGGTTTTCAGCATGAGATGCGGGATGCTATTGGTGAGGTGAATGCGATAGCTGAAGAGGGGTATCCGCTCACCCATATTGCCCTGACCGGTGGTGAGCCGCTGCTGTTTCGTCAGGAGAGCATCCGCTTTTTTGAAACGGTACAGGCGAAACTGCCCGGCGTTCATACCCGGCTGTATACCGCCGGTGATCCGCTGGATCGTAATACCGCGCTGGCACTGGCGAAAGCCGGTCTGAAAGAGGTGCGTTTCAGTATCAAAATTGATGATCCGCCGGAGAAAATTGAAAAGGTTCTCAGCCGGATAGCACTGGCGCGGGAGATTTTCCCGGATGTGATGGTGGAAATGCCGGTGATCCCGGGCAGTGAAGAGCAGATGTATGATCTGCTGCTGAAACTGGATGCTATCGGCGTGGACGGCATCAATCTGCTGGAATTCTGTTTCCCGCTGACCAACAGCCCGGCCTATCAGGAACGGAGCTTTGCCCTGAAAAATCCCCCTTATGAAGTTTATTACAACTACTGGTACGCCGGTGGCCTGGCGGTGGCAGACAGTGAGCTGGCTTGTCTGCGGGTGCTGAAGTTTGCCCTCGGAAATCAGCTTTCCGTTGGTGTGCATTACTGCTCGCTGGAAAACAAACACACCGGCCAGGTGTATCAGAGCAATGCGTTTCTCAGTGCGGAGCCGTATTACCTGTTTTCTTCCCGTGATTACTTTTTCAAAAGCGCCAAGGTGTTCGGTGAGGACTGTGCTGCCGTTGCGGCAGCGTTGCGTAAGGCGGGTGTCCCGTTCCGTGAGGATCTCCTGCACGGTTTTTTACAATTCAGTCCTGAATCGATTATGCGCCTGACAGACACTCCTGAACTGCCTGTTCTGCTGACATCCCACATTGCGGAAGCCGATGAGCAGGGCAATCCCCTGATTAAAGAAGTGCGGGTGGAATTCACCACGCCCGCTGAATTTTCGCCCGACGATATCCACGGAGGTATGTGTGAACAGTGATAACCGGGATCCGGATTATCTGTATGCGCGTCAGTTTGCTTATGACGTCCTGCGCCGTCTGCTGACGGACGAACCGACAGCGGAACTGCTGGTTTATCTGCGTGATGAGGGGCTGTCACTGTTTCCGGCAGATGATGCACTCCCTGCCATGCAGAGTGCGCTCGATGCCATGCAGGATGATCTGAACACCCGCATGCTTAAACGCGGTGCCGCCGATTTTGAGGCACTGCACTGGGATTTCACACGCCTGTTTATCGGGCCGGAATCGCCGCCTGCACCGCCGTGGGAGTCGGTTTATGTCTCCCGCGACAAACTGCTGTTTCAGGAAAGTACCCTGAATGTGAAAACCTTTTACCAGCAGAACGGTTTTCATATGCCGGAAAAGGAGTATGAGGCGGCGGATCATATCGGCTATGAGCTTGATTTCCTCTGGAAACTGAGTGAACAGGCGTCACAGGAGCTTGACCGGGAACAGGCAATGTGTGAGCGCATCACTGCGCCGCTGGCTGTTTCCTCTGACTTTATGCAGGCACATCTGCTGGCGTTTATCACGCCGTTCTGTCGTGAACTGAATAATCACGCGGAGACCGCGTTTTATCGTCAGCTCAGCACACTTCTGGAAGTCTTTGTCCGGAGTGATTATAAAAAAATCAATGAATTAATAAACTTACAATAATAATTTAAAAACCTGATGATGAGGTAAGAGCAATGTCAGACAGACAGAAAACCGGCGTAACCCGCCGTTCATTTCTGAAATGGACGTCGGCGGCATCCGCCATGGCGGCACTGCCGTTAAGCAGACAACTTCACGCGGCCACCCCGGCACCGGCACAGGCCACCTCTGCGGCAGCGCCTGCCGCCAAAGGGCAGTGGAAACCTGTCGCCTGCTGGCATAACTGCGGCGGGCGCTGTGTTAACAAAGCACTGGTGGCCGATGGTGTGGTGGTCAGACAAAAAACTGATGATGTGGTGGCGGATTCCCCTGACTTCCCGCAGCAGCGCGGGTGTCTGCGCGGGCGTTCCCAGCGTAAACAGGTGTTCGGGGCCGATCGCCTGAAATACCCGATGAAACGCAAAAACTGGGCACCGGGCGGCGGGGACAAAACGCTGCGCGGACGTGACCAGTGGGTGCGTATCAGCTGGGACGAAGCACTGGATATTGTAGCCTCTGAAACCAAACGTATCACCGGACAATACGGCAATGAATCTCTGTGGGTCACCGGCGGTAACGGCACGGATTTTCAGAGTGTGTTCTCCGCCGCCGGGGGTTTTACCGGCGACTGGGGCACCACCTCCTGGGGCGCATGGTTTGAAACCCCGGCTCATCTTGGGCTGCTGGAGGGATTCTACACCTTCGGCACCAATGACCGTTTTGATATGCGCAACTCACAGCTGATTGTGATGTGGGGCGCGAACCCGGCGTGGTCCAGCCCGGGCAGCCCGACTTATAACTATTATCAGGCGAAAAAAGCCGGGGCGCGTTTTATCAGTATCGACCCGAGCTATACCGCCACCGCAGAACTGATGGATGCGGACTGGTATCCGATCAACCCGGGTACAGACCACGCGCTGGCACTGGGGATTATGCATGCGCTGCTGGAGATGGACAGCCCGGAGAATCCGCTGATCGATTGGGAATTCCTGCGCCGCTGCACCGTCGGTTTTGATGAGAGCAATATGCCGTCAGGGGCGGATCCGAAGAAAAACTTTAAGGATTATCTGCTCGGCACCTACACCGGCAAACCGACCACGCCGGAATGGGCGGCGGATATCTGTGGTATTTCTGCATCGGACATCCGCTCGCTCGCGCGTCAAATCGGCGGCACACAGCGTGTGGCGCTGTTAACCGGCTGGGCACCGGCGCGTATTCATAACGGAGAGGGATGGGTTCAGGCATTCTCAACACTCGGGTTTATGACCGGGCATATGGGCCGTCCGGGCCGCATGACCGGCGCGTGCTGTCACTATGCCGCCGGGAACAACGGTACCCGTCTGGTGATGGCCGGTGCGAACGGCTTACCGGCAGTGAAAAACCCGGTTACTCTGAAAATCAACCACAACGAACTGAACCGTGCCCTGCTGGAGAAAAAATTCCGTCAGCGCGGCGTGGGGGATGTGGATGCCAATATTCAGATGATTTTCCATCCGTTTAACGCCACCTTACAGACCCGCGCCAACATTATGCAGGGAATCGAGGCTTACCGCAGCGGCGTGGAATTTATCGCGACTGCAGCCTATGTCCCGCATACCTGTGCGAAATATTCCGATGTGATCCTGCCGGTGACAACCGAGTGGGAGCGCGAGGGAACCATTCTTAACCCGAGTAACCGTGAAGTCATCATTGCTGCGGTGAATGTGACTCAGCCGCTGTATGAAGCGAAAAGCGACCAGTGGATCGCCAAAGAGCTGGGTAAACGTCTGGGTGTCAATGTGGATGAGATCTTCCCGATCTCCGAAAAACAGCAGTTCTTCAATAAACTCAACGGCGCAACCATTATTGCCGAAGACGGTGTCACCAAAGCACCGCTGTTTACCATCACTCAGGCGGATATTGATGAGTGGCAGGTAACCGGAACGCCGCAGGAAGGGCGCATCACGCTGAATGAATTCCTGACCAAAGGGAAGTATCAGGTAGAACGCACCCCGGATGATAATTACGGCTATATCGCGTATGAGGACTTTATCCGCGATCCGGTGGCGAATCCGCGCCCGACACCGAGCGGTAAGTTTGAAATCTACTGCGAAACCCTGGTGGAGAAAGCGAAAGAGTGCGGCTGGACAGAATTACCGCCGATCGCCGAATACATCCCGTCAGCGAGCGGCTATGAAGCCAGCTTTAAAGATTTCAGCAAAAAAGAGAAAGGGGATTATCCGTTCCAGGTTTATAACCCGCACTATCTGCGCCGTTCACACAGTACCCTGGATAACGTGCCGTGGCTGCGCGAGCAGTGGCCGAGCCCGATCTACATTAATGCCTCCGATGCCAGACGTCTGGATATTAAACAGGGCGAAACCGTCCTTGTGACCAGCCCGCAGGGCAAAATTCTGCGTCCGGCACTGGTAACCCAGACCATGAAACCGGGTGTGGTTGCACTGCCGCACGGCAGCTGGACCAATGTGGATGAAACCACCGGGATTGATATGGCCGGGGCGGATAACACCCTGACCATTCAGGTACCGACCGGGCTGGGTACCTCCGGGTGGAACACGATGCTGTGTAATATCGAAAAATGGCACGGTGAGCAATTAACTGACGATGCGCGTCTGCCGCAGCGGATTATCGGATAAGGGGCACAGACATGGATAACCAAGTTGGATTTTATATAAATGTCGCCGCCTGCATCGGGTGCAAAACCTGTGTTGTGGCGTGCAAGGATAAGAACGATCTCGAGGTCGGGCGTAATTTCCGCCGTGTGTATGATATCGAGGCCGGGGAATATCCGCGCCCGCGCCGCTGGCATCTCTCCATTGCCTGTAACCATTGTGACGATCCGCAGTGCGTCAGCCATTGTCCGACAACCGCAATGCATAAGCGGGAAGAGGACGGGGTGGTGCTGGTGGATCATGATAAGTGTGTGGGCTGCCGCTACTGTACCTGGGCCTGTCCGTATGAAGCGCCGCAGTTTGATCCGGCGATCGGTATGATGACCAAATGTGATACCTGTCTGGATCTGCGGGAGCAGGGCGGTAATCCGATGTGTGTGGATTCCTGTCCGATGCGCGCCATTGAGTTTGGTCTGATCAGTGAACTGCGCAAAAAATACGGCACCAATGCCGATATCGGCGGTCTGCCGAACTCATCCATTACCCGGCCGAACCTGGTTGTCGGCACCAAAGGATAAGGAGAATTATCATGCATGAACTGCCTCTTGTTATATTCACCTTATTTATGCAGGCTTCGGTCGGCTGCCTGGTGATCACGCTGCTTTGTTATTTCCGTCTGTTCGGCTGCACGGATGCCCGCACCGGGATGAAATGGGTGCGTGTTCCGCTGGTTGCTTCTTTCCTGCTGGGCTGTGTCGGCTTACTCGGCTCCCTGTTCCATATGGGGAATCCGTTCCATATGTTTTACACCATGCTGCACGTCTCGACCTCGTGGATGAGCCGTGAAGTCTGGGCGACCGCCATTTATATGGCGCTGCTGTTCTTCAGTGTCGCGCTGCTGCTGTTAAAACAGAAGGTGAACGGCTTTCTGCTGCTGTTAAGTGCGGCGGCGGGGCTGGTGTATATGTATGCGATGTCCGCACTGTATGCGAATACCCTGTTTAACCTGTGGGGCGGGCTGTTTACCTATGCCGGATTCTTCGGCACGGTGCTGCTGACCGGCGGGATGATCGCTGGTCTGCTGCTGGTGACAGCGCTGGGCTTTGCCCGTGAGGATGTGCTGATTCAGCGTGTGGTGAAAATTTCCCTCGCTGCCGGTGTGGCCGGACTGTTGCTGATGCTGCTGGGCGCATTGTCACTGCTCGGCAATATCGGTGAGCCAATTTACGCCGGGATGACACCGCGAGCCATGCCGGAAGGGCTGCTGAACCTGAATATCATCCGCGTGGTGCTGATCGGGCTGGGGATGTTCTTTGCCGGTCGCCTGCTGTGCCAGAAAAATGCACAGGTCACTAACGGCACACTGCTGATGGCACTGGCGGCCATCTGTGTATTTGCCGGTGAAGCGGTTGGTCGTGTGGTGTTCTTCTCACTCGGCGCGTAATACGCTGCATGAAACAAAAAATCCGGACGTGAGAGCGTCCGGATTTTTTTATCAGCGGGTCAGAATCACATCCCCTAAGATATTGTCTTTCAGCAGACCGCCGTTTTTCGCCCGGAACAGCACAAAATCAATATCCCGTGCCTGATAGCGATCACGCAGAATAGTAGTGATCTCTTTGATCGCCTTACCCTGCAGTAATCCGTCAATCATCATCGCCGGCAGCAGAGACTGGTCACTGTAGGTCAGCGGATTGAGCGACCCCATTACCCGGTTAAGATAGTGATCAAAGACCGGCAGCGGGTTTTCCGGATGTTCGCGGTTCAGTTTAATCTGCACGTCGATCACGGTATTAAAATCAAGACCGTAATGAGCAATCCGGTCGCGCAGATCATTAACATAGCGATCAACATCATCGGAATAGAGGGTACTGATGGTGTCGCTGAAATTAAACAGATTCATGCCGTTCAGGCGTTGCAGAATATACAGGGCAATATAAAGATTGTAGCGTGACGGGATCAGCAGACAGTTATCAATCCACCAGACCAGCACATGATGCGGGCTGATGCTGTCATCAATATATTTGACCGGCGGATAGATCATTATTTCTGTATCACTTAATTCACCGAGGTGCGTCTGGATCAGATTATCCACCTGACGCCACTCCAGCCCGCCGCTGCCGCAGCCGAGTGCCGGAATTGCCACGGATTTCAGCCCCTGTTTTTTAATCAGGGCTTTCAGTTCACGCAGATCACTTTCGATAAATTCATAACCGGAAGGTGAATCCCATTTATTCCGGGTCGGGAAATTAATAATTTTACGGCCGTGTTCATCAGTCACTGATAACTGGCCGGCACCTATTTTATTTTCTTTGCATAAAGCTTCATAGGCGCGCGCATTTACCGGATAATCCAGTCTGAACTGATAGGCAATCCCTTTTCCCATAACGCCCTGACAATTAACGGCATTTACCAGTGACTGAGCATCAGATCTCAGTAAATCACCTTTGAGATATTTAATCATCGTTACAGTCCGTTTCTTTATTCAGTCTGTGACATTGTCGCCTGCTCCGGCGCTGACGGGTATCGGAATCTTCTCGGGTTTACGGAATAATAATAGTCGCGGGAAAATAAGTAATAATAACAGGAAAGATAAAGCTGAATTAAATACAGAAAAATAAAAAAAGAATATGCCGCATAATAAGCGGCATATTATTAACATGATATATTCATATCAGGTGTTATTTATTTTCTCACATAATTCTTCTGCAGCTTTTAACAGCCGGGGCGTGCCGCGCTGGAACCAGTCGGCATTAATCGTAATCACCGGCACATCAAGCTGCGGAGACCAGAAGCGCTTTACATTTTCCACTTCGCGGTCATCTCCGGAGATAAGGATCATGTCCGGTCTGCGGGTCAGTACCTGCTCACGGTTGACCTGCGGCCAGGGCACCGGGCTGTCGGCAAACACGTTTTTACCCCGGCACAGGGTCACCACTTCACTTTGCAGGGTGGTGCCGGACGCGGTGAAAATCGGGTTCTGACCAAACTGGAGAAAAATCAGTTTCTCCGGTTTATCGCCGTAGCGGGTTTTCAGGGCGTCAATCCCGTGGCGCATATCGGCAGCCGCTTTTTCCGCCAGTGCCGGTTGCGGGCTGTAAGGCGCGAGGCGATCCAGATCATCCGCAATTTCATCAAGATTGCGCGGATCGAAATACTCGACTTTGATGCCGAGATGCTCCAGCTGGCTCAGCGGGCGCTGCGGGTTGCCGCCGCGCCAGGCCATGATCAGATCCGGTTTCAGGGCAATAATGCGCTCAAGGTTCAGTCCCTGCCAGCTGGATACCTGTTCAATGTTTTTCGCTTCCGGCGGGTAATCCGCGTTAGCACTGGCGCCGACCAGGTTATCCCCCAGACCGGCGGCATACGCTATCTCCGCCAGTGACGGAGAGAGCGCGATCACTCTCTGTGCCGCGGCCTGTGCCCCGCAGGTGGCCAGCAAAAGCAGCAACCCGGCGAGGTGCAATGACGATTTTATCATTTCAGTGAATCAATATTGGCGAGGATTTCCGCTACCATCAGAGATGATTGCTTTGCTGCCAGCGGCAGAAACTCATCAAAGCTGAGGTGCGAGGCTTTATCTGCCACGTCAGAGATAGCGCGGACCACCACAAACGGTACCTGATACTGATGGCAGACGTGGCCGACAGCCGCACATTCCATTTCCACTGCTATTACTGACGGGAAGGTGGTACGGATACGCGCCAGCGGCTCTGCGCCGTTGATAAAGGCATCACCGCTGCAAATCAGGCCGCGCACGGCGTTCAGGCCGAGAGTCTGAATGCATTTTTCAGTCAGTGCGATAAGACCGGCATCAGCAATAAAGGCCGGCGGGCATTGTGCCATCTGGCCCGGTTCATAACCGAAGGCAGTCACATCCGCATCGTGATAACGGACTTCCGAGGAGACAACAATATCGCCGACATTCAGATGCGGGGCGAGGCCACCGGCAGAACCGGTATTAATCACCACGTCCGGTTTGCACAGCTCCAGCAGCAGAGTGGTACCGATCGCTGCGGCGACTTTGCCGATACCGGATTTGAGCAGTGCAACATCAACACCGTTAATCTGACCGGTATAGATTTCGCAGCCGCCGTGGCGGAGGGTCTGCATGTTGGTAATCTGATCACGCAGCAGGGTTACTTCCTGCTCCATCGCACCTATGATACCGACTTTCATTATGTCATACTCCATGAATAGAAATTGAACTGCATAATAACGGATTAGCAACAGTTTATCACTGAATCCCGGCGGGTGGTGTCTTTTCCCGTGCGGATAAGAAGACGGAGGCGACGTGCCGGTTATTGATTTTAAAAAGAAGCTGAATTTTCACCGCCAGTTTGGTGCTTCTGCGGAGGGATCCGCACAAGAGTTTTTGGTGAATCAGGCATTTGAAAGCGATCGTGGCCGTATTATCAATTCTGCCGCTGTCCGTCGTCTGCAACAGAAAACCCAGGTGTTTCCGCTGGAGCAGAATTCCGCCGTCCGCAGCCGTCTCACACACTCCCTGGAAGTGCAGCAGGTCGGGCGCTATATCGCCAAAACGATCCTCAGTCAGCTGAAACAATCACAAAAGCTGGAAGAATACGGCCTGGATGAGCGTACGGATGCCTTTGAAAGTGTGGTTGAAATGGCGTGTCTGATGCATGACATCGGCAACCCGCCGTTCGGGCATTTCGGGGAGGCGGCGATTCAGAAATGGTTCAGTAATCTGCTGGGCGAGCCGCAGACCGGAGATGAGGATAACTGTCAGATTGCCGCACTGCGCCTGACCGGCTCACCGCAGGCGGACCATCTGCGCTGTCAGCTGCGTCGTGATTTGTGCCTGTTTGAGGGGAATGCCCAGGGAATGCGGATGGCACACCATCTGCTGAAACTGAATCTGACATTTGCCCAGATAGGCAGTGTGCTGAAATATACCCGTCCTGCCTGGCAGTTAGAGCCGGTGCCGGAGGAGTTCGATTATCTCACCAAAAAACCGGGCTATTACTGGTCTGAAAATACCCTGATTCAGCGGCTGCGTGATGAATTACAGCTCGGCGAGTTCTGCCGTTTTCCGCTCAGTTATATTATGGAAGCGGCGGATGATATCTCGTATTGCATTGCGGATCTGGATGATGCGGTGGAGAAAGGTATTCTGACCCCGGATACCCTGGTGACCTATCTGCGCCAGGAGTGGCAGGCGCTGGAAGGCTCTGCGGATTCCGCGCTGTTCCGCGATACCGTTGAGCAGGCGTATCAGTCGCTTACCCGCAGTCAGCACCGCAGCCCGCAGGATCAGTTTTTTATGTATCTGCGGGTTTATATCACCAATAAACTGGTGCCGTACACTGCGCAGCGCTTTATTGATAATCTGCCCGCCGTGTTTGCGGGTACTTATAATCAGGCGCTGCTGGAAGATAAAAGTGAAGAGCACCGTCTGCTGAAAACCCTGAAACGGGTCGCGTTTAAATATGTGTTTACCCATCACGAAGTGGAAGAGCTGGAATTACAGGGATTCCGGATCATCAACGGTCTGCTGGATTTCTACCGGCCGCTGTTAATGATGCCGCAGGCGGATTTCGCCGATCTGGTCCGTGAAAACTTTCACAAACACTATTTTATCGAAACGCGGCTGTTACATAAGTTGTCACGCAAGCAGCGGGCGGCTTACGGGGAAGCTGTTGCCGCACTGGCAGATAAACCGCAGGAAGAGCAGACCATCCTGGAATTTTATTACCGCGCCCGGCTGATTCAGGATTATATCAGCGGTATGACCGACCATTACGCTTACGAAGAATTCCGGCGTTTCTCCGTTTGTCAGTAAGCTGCTGATTAATGGCAGCACTTTAGCACAAATGACCTGACAATTCCGGTTCAATATTACCGGAATTGTTGCTACGATTAATCCGCAGGTGTTGCTGAAATAGATTCACTGTATTCGGTAGCGGATCTGTTCATCATATTGTCGCAGCCTGAATTCGTTTCAGGGACTATGCCGTCGCACCAAAAGTATTAACCGGGATTACATCACGTATGCAAAAAGAGTATCGGGTCGGGATTGAATTTGAATATTGGCTGACACAGTACCGGAATAAAAGTGCCGCCGGTATTAAATCCTTTGACAATATTACCCTGTCAGAGCTGACACCTGCACTGAATAACCGCCCGGGGATGGATGATGCCTCGCTGCATAAGGGTGATGCGGGTATTAAAGCCGGTTACTGGTATGTTGAGGGCGATGAGCGGTTTTCACCGGAAGGCAAACTCATTGCCCAGGTTATCAAAGGGATAGAAATCCGCACGCCACCGGCAAAGTCGGTGACAGCGGCACTGGATTCCCTGCAGATCATTGAAGCGCAACTGAGTGAACGCCTGAAAGCGTGCGGGCTGGGGCTGGCAATCAGTGCTTATCATCCGGTTTCGCCGCGCTATCAGTTTAATCCGCCGCTGAATGCATGGGAAAAAGCGTTCCGTGAGGAGCACGCCGCTTTCCGCCACGCCGATCTGGTAATGCAGACCTGCGGTCCGGATATCAATATTTCCGTGCCGGAAATGAGTGACGCCCGTGTTGTGCATGCGGTTGAAAAACTGACGTTCTTCGCACCGTATCTGGTGGCGCTTTCGCTGAACGGCCCGCTGGAAAACGGGCAGTTATGGGGCGGCTTATCGCGCCGTACCGCACTGCGCAGTTGTCACCGTCCGGCCTGTAAAGGGTTCCTGACCAACTCGGCGGTGTATCCGCATGACTTTATTTATCCGGCACGTAACGAGGGTGAGCACGGACGGATTGAATTCAAAGCGTTCGATGCGGTTCCGGACCCTGCGCTGATGGGCGCATTCTGTGCGTGGATCCTCGGGCTGGTGCTGGATGATACCATTTCCTTTAATTACGGCGTACAGCCGGACGCCCGCTTTAATGCGATTGCCTGCGAACCGTTTGCTGACCTGACCGTTTCCACGGTGGTTGAGACACTGCTTATCGCCGCCCGGCGCGCACTGGAGCAGCATGGTCTGCTGAATGAAGCGGCGCGGCTGCAGTTACTCAGTGGACGTCTGGCAAACAGAATGACCCCGGCGGATGAAATGATCACCCGTTTCCTGGTCAGCGGGGAGTTAATGCATTTCGGCGGATTGTGGCCGGAGCAGGATGCATAACGCTGTCATATCAGGATACATTTTTATTTCCGGTAACAATAAACCGTTATTTTTTAAATAACGGTTTTTTTTGTGCTAAAAAATCAGCACCGGTAAGTTCATGTAAATTTATTATTTATCAGCGGCTGATATTGCGTATTATTCAGCGGATAGTGCGGTATCAGGCATTATAAATAATGAAACCGGCAGCACTGATGTGTAACGATAAATATCATTTATCCTTTTAACAAATAGTGCTGAGGCACTATCCGGCAGTATGGTATAATCAGCGCCACGCATTTTTAACCGGTTCATGACGTGTTATTTGCAGTGTATCCGAAGAATCCGTTGGTCAATACGCTGCTTTATGGGAAAATCACCGGCCTCACAGACAACGTTTTTTATCATTATGGCGCAATTTTATTCTCAGCCCCGTCAGACCCCGCGGCAGTCCCGGACTGTCACTGTCACCGCTGACTCTCTCGATGCCCTCGGGCAGGGCATTGCCCGCCTTCAGGGAAAAACTGTTTTTATCCCGGATCTGATGCCGGGTGAGTCCGCACAGGTCAGGCTGACGGAAGAAAAGCGTCACTATGCCAAAGGCAGTGTGGTGAAACGCCTGTCTGATAGCCCGGCGCGCCGCAAACCGGTCTGCCGTCATTTCGGGCAGTGCGGCGGCTGCCAGCAGCAGCACATTCCGGTTGCTATGCAGCGGGAAACCAAAGCGGCGTATCTCGCGTATCTGCTGACCCGCGAAACGGGTGAGGCGTGCGGTGAGGTTCCTGTTCTGAGCGGAGAAGAGTACGGCTACCGCCGCCGGGCGCGGCTGGCGCTGGTGTATTCCCCGAAAACAAAACAGCTGACCATGGGATTCCGTCAGGCGCAGAGCAAATCAACCGTTGCTGTCACACAGTGTCCGGTGCTGGTTCCGCGTCTGGAGGCATTACTGGTACCCTTACAGCGCTGTCTGTCGTCTCTGGCCGCCGCACCGGAACTCGGTCACGCGGAACTGGCGGATACCGAAAGCGGTCCGCTGCTGGTGCTGCGTCATCTGGCACCGCTCAGCGATGCGGATTTGTCCGCACTGACAGCGTTTTGTGCTGAACACAATACCGCGCTTTATCTGCAGGGCAGTGCCGGTGCACCGCCTGTGGCAGTTTGTGCGCCGTATCCTCCGCATTACGCGGTAGCCGGGTTAAAATTACAGTTCAGCCCGCAGGATTTTATCCAGGTGAACGGTGCCCTGAATGAGCTGATGGTGGCGCAGGCGCTGAACTGGTTGGAGCTGACAAAACACGATCGCGTGTTAGATCTCTTCTGCGGGATGGGCAATTTTACGCTGCCGGTGGCGGAACGCGCCGGTGAGGTTGTCGGGGTGGAAGGCGTGGACGCGCTGGTCCGCACGGCACGGGAGAATGCCCGTCTCAATAATCTGGCGAATGCCGCATTTTATCACGCGGATTTGTCGCAGGATATTACCGGAGAGCCGTGGGCGGCTTCCGGGTTTAACAAAGTATTACTGGATCCGGCTCGTGCCGGGGCGGCTGAGATTATGCCGCATATTGTTGCGCTTTCCCCTGAGCGCATCGTTTATGTTTCCTGCAATCCCACAACACTTGCAAGGGATAGTCAGGTTCTGCATGGTGCCGGGTATCACCGGAATGCTGTCCGTATGCTGGATATGTTTCCGCAAACCGGCCATTTGGAGTCGATGGTGCTTTTCACAAAGACACCACCGGTCAGTCAGTAGGGAGAATGTATGGTCGCGGTAAGAAGTGCGCATTTAACACCGGCCGGTGAGTTTGACCCGGCACACTGGATTAACAGCCTCGGGCTGCATAACCCGGTGACGGGTGAAAAACTGGAAGAGGTCTGGCATTACTGTCATCAGAAGGTTGATGGACATCAGGATGCGGCGCTGTTGCTCGGGCGCGGTATTGAGATGGTGGAGATTTTATCCACCCTCAGTATGGATCTCGACAGTCTGCGCGCAGCGTTGCTTTTTCCGCTGGCCGAAGCGGAGATCCTCGGAGAGGAAGAGATAAGCGAAGCCTTTGGTCCCGCTATCTGGCTGCTGGTCAAAGGTGTGATGGATATGGATGCTATCCGTCAGCTCAAAGCCACTCATAATGACGAAACCAGTTCGGTGCAGGTGGATAACATCCGCCGTATGCTGCTCTCCATGGTGGAAGATTTCCGCTGCGTGGTTATCAAGCTGGCGGAGCGGATAGCCCATCTGCGCGAAGTGAAAGATGCCGGTGAGGACGAGCGCGTTCTGGCCGCCAAAGAGTGTTTCAATATTTATGCCCCGCTGGCGAACCGCCTCGGGATCGGGCAACTGAAATGGGAGCTGGAGGATTACTGCTTCCGTTATCTGCACCCGGATGACTACAAACGCATTGCCAGCCTGCTGCATGAGCGCCGTCTTGACCGCGAAGAGTATATTGATAACTTTGTCACGACCCTGCGCAACGACATGAAAGAAGAGGGCATTCAGGCCGAGATCTACGGACGGCCGAAGCATATCTACAGTATCTGGCGCAAGATGCAGAAAAAATCGCTCTCCTTTGATGAGCTGTTTGATGTCCGCGCTGTGCGGATTGTGGTGGAGCGTCTTCAGGACTGCTACGCCGCGCTCGGGATTGTTCACACCCATTTCCGTCATCTGCCGGATGAGTTTGATGACTATGTGGCGAACCCGAAACCGAACGGCTATCAGTCGATTCATACCGTGGTGCTGGGTCCGGCGGGCAAAACCCTGGAAATTCAGATCCGCACCCGGCAGATGCATGAGGATGCGGAACTCGGCGTTGCTGCGCACTGGAAATACAAAGAAGGTACTGCGGGCGGCGGGAAAACCGGCAGTTACGAAAACCGTATCGCCTGGCTGCGTAAACTGATCGCGTGGCAGGAAGAGATGGCCGATTCCGGCGAAATGCTGGATGAAGTGCGCAGTCAGGTGTTTGATGACCGCGTTTACGTCTTTACCCCGAAAGGGGATGTGGTGGATTTACCGGCCGGCTCCACGCCGCTCGATTTCGCCTACCATATCCACAGTGATGTGGGTCACCGCTGCATCGGTGCAAAAATCGGCGGCCGTATTGTGCCGTTCAGTTATCAGTTGCAGATGGGCGATCAGATTGAAGTGATCACCCAGAAACAGCCGAACCCGAGCCGTGACTGGCTGAACCCGAATCTGGGGTATGTCACCACCAGCCGGGGCCGCGCCAAGATCCATAACTGGTTCCGTAAACAGGATCGCGATAAAAATATTATCGCCGGGCGGCAGATGCTGGACAACGAACTGGCCGCGCAGGATATCAGCCTGAAAGAGGCGGAAAAACTGCTGATTGCCCGTTATAACGTTCACTCGCTGGATGAAGTGCTGGCCGGTATTGGTGTGGGTGATATCCGCATTAACCAGTTGTCGAATTACCTGCAAAGCAAACTGAACAAGCCGACAGCGGAAGAAGCCGACCGCGAGGCTCTGAAAACTCTGGAAAAAACCCCGCCGGCCAAACCGGCACCGGCTCACCAGAGCAGCGGCCGTATTGTGGTTGAGGGCGTCGGTAACCTGATGCATCACATCGCCCGCTGCTGCCAGCCGATTCCGGGGGATGATATCGTCGGCTTTATCACCAAAGGCCGGGGGATTTCCATCCACCGTGCGGATTGCGAACAGCTGGCGGAATTGCAGGAACAGGCACCTGAGCGTCTGGTGGAAGCGGTCTGGAGTGCGAGTTACTCCAGCGGCTATTCCCTGGTGGTGCGGGTGGTGGCGAATGACCGCAGCGGCCTGCTGCGCGATATCACCACCATTCTGGCCAACGAGAAAGTCAATGTTCTCGGAGTGCGCAGCCACAGTGATGTGAAACAGCAGATTGCCACCATTGATATGGATATGGAAATCTACAATATCCAGACCCTCAGCCGTGTACTGGCAAAACTGAACCAGCTGCCGGATGTGATTGAGGCAAAACGTCACACTCAGTAAGAAGCAGGAAATCATATTCAGGAATTAATCACATGTCTGTATCAGTTGAGCGCCTGCTGGCGATCATGTCGCAGTTACGCGACCCGGAAAACGGCTGTCCGTGGGACAAAGCGCAAACTTATGCCACTATCGCCCCTTACACCCTGGAAGAGACCTATGAGGTTCTGGACGCGATTGAGCGGGCAGATTTTGACGATCTGAAAGGTGAGTTAGGTGACTTATTATTTCAGGTGGTGTTTTACGCGCAGATGGCGAAAGAAGAGGGGCGTTTTGATTTTGAGGATATCGCTGCCGCTGTCAGTGACAAACTGACCCGCCGCCACCCGCATATTTTTGCCCGTGAGCAGGGGATCGGCGCGGAAGCGGCCATTTCCGGCTGGGAGCAGCGAAAAAGTGCTGAACGTGCTGAAAAATCACAATATTCCCTGTTGGATGATATCCCGGCAACACTGCCCGCCCTGATGCGTGCCTATAAAATTCAGAAACGCTGTGCGTCTGCTGGGTTTGACTGGGATACACTCCCGCCGGTGCTCGGTAAGGTGTACGAGGAACTGGATGAGGTGATGGAGGAAGTGAATCAGCCGCAGGTGAATGATGAGCGCGTGGCTGAAGAGTTGGGTGATTTGCTGTTTGCGGTGGTGAATTTTTCCCGTCATCTGGGACATAAACCGGAAATGGTGTTACAAAAAGCCTGCCGTAAGTTTGAGAACCGTTTTCGTCAGGTGGAGAGCGATATTGCCGCCCGCGGACTGACCATGGAATCAGCAACACTTGATGAAATGGAGAAAAGTTGGCAGGATGTTAAATCCCGTGAGGGGTAAGCTTAATGCTTTCAGCTAATGATTTTACCGGAGAATGAAAAGTTTTTTATAAAATGTAAGACGTTGATTAGTTAGTGTAAAAAGGCGGTTTTTACCGCCCCGGGAGCGACGGATAACCGAAAAGAGGTGACGAGATTATTTGTCGCCAAAATAAGGTTAGGGTATACTATTTTCCCGTCCTGTTATATCCATCATCTATTACACCTAAACTTTCAGGTTCAGCATGAAAACTAATTATATTTTTGTGACCGGCGGGGTCGTATCCTCTCTGGGTAAAGGCATTGCCGCAGCCTCTTTAGCGGCTATACTCGAAGCCCGTGGACTCAATGTCACCATGATGAAACTGGATCCGTACATCAACGTCGATCCGGGAACCATGAGCCCGACCCAACACGGGGAAGTTTTCGTCACCAACGACGGCGCTGAAACTGATCTCGACTTAGGTCACTACGAGCGCTTCATCCGCACCAAAATGACCCGCCGCAATAACTTCACCACCGGACGTGTTTACTCTGAAGTTCTGCGCAAAGAGCGCCGCGGCGACTATCTCGGTGCCACTATTCAGGTTATCCCGCACATCACCAACGAAATCAAAGACCGTATCATCCGTGGCGGTGAAGGTCATGACGTGGTGCTGGTGGAAGTCGGCGGGACTGTCGGTGATATCGAATCACTGCCGTTCCTGGAAGCTATCCGTCAGATGGCGGCGGAAGTCGGCCGTGAACACACCTTATATCTGCATTTGACTTTAGTTCCGTATCTGGCGGCTGCCGGTGAAGTAAAAACCAAGCCGACTCAGCACTCAGTGAAAGAATTATTATCCATCGGTATTCAGCCGGATGTGCTGATTTGCCGTTCAGACAGAGTGATTCCTGCTAACGAACGCGCCAAAATCGCGCTTTTCTGTAACGTTCCTGAAAAAGCAGTGATCAGTCTGAAAGATGTAGATTCCATTTATAAAATCCCCGGCCTCTTGAAATCCCAGGGATTAGATGATTATATCTGTAAACGATTCAGCATTAATGCTCCTGAGGCAGATCTCTCCGAATGGGAGCAGGTGATTTATGAGGAAGCCAATCCGTCAGGTGAAGTCACCATCGGGATGGTCGGCAAATATGTTGAACTGCCGGATGCCTATAAATCCGTTATCGAAGCACTGAAACACGGCGGCCTGAAAAACCGCGTCACTGTGAACATCAAACTGATTGATTCTCAGGATGTGGAAACCCGCGGTACAGAACTGTTACAGGGTCTGGATGCGATTCTGGTGCCGGGCGGCTTCGGTTCCCGTGGTGTGGAAGGCAAGATTATGACTGCCCGCTATGCCCGCGAGAACAACATTCCGTATCTGGGCATTTGCCTGGGGATGCAGGTGGCACTGATTGACTTTGCCCGTAATCTGGCTGGTATGGATGACGCGAACTCCACGGAATTTGATGCTGATTGTAAGTACCCGGTCGTTGCGCTTATCACTGAATGGCGCGATGAAGACGGCAATATTGAAGTCCGCAGCGAAGAGAGCGATCTCGGCGGTACAATGCGTGTCGGCGGTCAGTTATGCCACCTGACGAACAATTCCCTGGTTCGCCGGTTGTACGGCAAAGATGCGATTACTGAACGTCACCGTCATCGTTATGAAGTGAACAACATGTTACTGAAGCGTCTTGAAGATGCGGGTCTGCTGGTTGCGGGCCGTTCAGTGGATAACAAACTGGTGGAAATCATCGAGAACCCGAACCATCCGTGGTTTGTGGCCTGTCAGTTCCATCCGGAGTTCACCTCTACCCCGCGTGATGGTCATCCGCTGTTTGCAGGTTTTGTCAAGGCAGCCTCTGATAACCAGAAAGGTCTGCTAAAATAAGATGTGAGGTGAGTGACCGGCTGTAAGTGCCGGTTACTTATCTGAAAATTTAACTTGTACTGAGGAAAACCTAATGTCCAAAATCGTTAAAGTGATCGGCCGTGAAATCATCGACTCCCGCGGTAACCCTACTGTAGAAGCTGAAGTACACCTGGAAGGCGGTTTTGTGGGTATGGCGGCAGCTCCGTCAGGCGCATCTACCGGTTCCCGTGAAGCGCTGGAACTGCGTGACGGTGATAAATCACGTTTCCTGGGTAAAGGTGTTCTGAAGGCAGTCGGCGCGGTAAATGGTCCGATCGCACAGGCGCTGCTGGGTCAGGATGCCAAAGATCAGGCAAAAGTTGACCAGATCATGATCGACCTGGATGGCACTGAAAACAAATCCAACTTCGGTGCAAACGCGATTCTGGCTGTGTCTCTGGCAAACGCCAAAGCCGCTGCCGCATCAAAAGGTTTACCTCTGTACGCACACATCGCAGAACTGAACGGCACCCCGGGCAAATACTCTATGCCGCTGCCGATGATGAACATCCTGAACGGTGGTGAGCACGCTGATAACAACGTGGACATCCAGGAATTCATGATCCAGCCTGTCGGCGCGCCATCTCTGAAAGAAGCTGTCCGCATGGGTTCTGAAATCTTCCATCACCTGGCAAAAGTGCTGAAAGCGAAAGGCATGAACACCGCTGTGGGTGATGAAGGTGGTTATGCACCAAACCTGGGCTCTAACGCAGAAGCGCTGGCTGATATCAAAGAAGCTGTTAAAGCAGCAGGCTACGAGTTAGGCAAAGACGTTACCCTGGCGATGGACTGTGCAGCATCTGAGTTTTACAACAAAGAAACCGGTATGTATGAACTGAAAGGCGAAGGCCGTACCTTTACCTCTCAGGAATTCACTCACTACCTGGAAGAGCTGACCAAAGAGTATCCGATCGTTTCTATCGAAGATGGTCTGGACGAATCTGACTGGGATGGCTTCGCGTATCAGACTAAAGTCATGGGCGATAAAATCCAGCTGGTCGGTGATGACCTGTTTGTGACCAATACCAAGATCCTGAAAGAAGGTATCGAAAAAGGTATCGTTAACTCCATTCTGATTAAATTCAACCAGATCGGTTCACTGACCGAAACACTGGCTGCTATCAAAATGGCGAAAGACGCCGGTTACACTGCCGTTATCTCTCACCGTTCCGGTGAAACCGAAGATGCCACGATTGCCGACCTGGCTGTCGGTACCGCAGCAGGCCAGATCAAAACCGGTTCTATGAGCCGTTCTGACCGTGTTGCCAAGTACAACCAGCTGATCCGTATCGAAGAAGCGCTGGGCGAACGTGCTCCGTTCCACGGCCGCAAAGAGATCAAAGGTCAGTAATTGTTACTGTTAATGTTAAAAAAGGTGTGTCCGGCGGACACACCTTTTTTTATGTCTGCGTTATCTTATCTTACGAATATTTCCCCGCTTTTTATCCGTTCCCTCAATGACTAAAACTGGTTGTTTACCATGCTATGACAAGTTTTTTTACTTATTCTGTTGCCTCAGATCGCAAAACGGACGATTTGTGATGTATTTTGTCATTAATACTTTTTATATTTCACATGAAGATAAATTGTTTAACATTTTTAGCATTCACGCAAAAATACCGGTTATTAAACTATGACAGCAATCGGTTTCGTGAATACTTTTTCATCCTACTGAGGGAATTATCATGGACGCTTCAGAAACGCTCACCCAATCCACCGGGCTGGGTTCTTTTAATACAAAGGGACTCATCATACTGGCTCTGGACATCGTGGTGCTGATACTGCTGCTGAAATACCTGCCCTACAGCGACAAAGAAAATGCCGGGCTGGCGCTGATGGTGTTCGTCGCTGTTTTATGGCTGACTGAGGCGATTCATGTCACGCTGACCGCGTTACTGATCCCGATTCTGGCCGTTTTTCTCGGATTACTGGGCGCAGGTAAGGCATTACAGTCTTTTGCCAGTCCGACCATTTTCCTGTTCTTCGGTGGCTTTGCGCTGGCGACGGCACTGCATATTCAGGGGCTGGATCGCCTGATTGCCAACCGCCTGCTGCTGATTGCCCGCGGTCGTTTATGGGCGGCAGTGATTCTGCTGTTCAGTGTGACCGGTGCGCTGTCCATGTGGATCAGTAACACTGCTACCGCCGCGATGATGTTACCGCTGGTGCTGGGTATTCTGGGGAACCTCGATATCCGTCACGACCGTAACACGTTCGTATTTATGCTGCTGGGCGTGGCGTACAGCGCCAGTATCGGCGGCCTGGGAACGATGGTCGGCAGCCCGCCGAACATTATTGCCGCAAACCAGCTGGGAATGGACTTCTTCACCTGGATGAAATACGGCATTCCGATGGTGCTGATCCTGATGCCGATTATGTTCGGTATTATGTACCTGATGTTACGTCCGAAGCTCGGTGCCCGCTTTGAAATTGAAGTGGAGCAGGTTCAGTGGACACCAAAACGTCTGCTGACACTGGCGATTTTCGGTCTGACCGTTATCTGCTGGATCGGCAGTGCACCGCTGAGTGATCTGCTGGGTAAAATTAAAGATTTCGATACTATTATCGCCCTGAGTGCCGCTGTCCTGATTGGTATTACCGGGGTGGCCAGCTGGTCACAGATTCAGAACAACACCGAGTGGGGAGTTCTGTTCCTGTTCGGCGGCGGTCTGACACTGAGTATGATCCTGAAAGATTCCGGTGCCAGTGAAGTGATGGCGGACTGGATGAAAACCTCCTTTGGTAACAGCAGCTGGCTGGTGATTATTATCGCTGTCACCACCTTTATTATTGTGCTGACTGAGTTCACCAGTAACACCGCGAGTGCCGCACTGTTGGTACCTATCTTTGCCGGTGTGGCAGAAGGTCTGGGAATGCCGGTGATGGCGCTGACCATGATTATCGGTATCGGTGCATCCTGTGCCTTTATGCTGCCGGTGGCGACACCGCCGAATGCGATAGTGTTCGGGACCGGGTTTATCAAACAGTCTGAGATGGTGCGGGTCGGTGGTGTGCTGAATATCGCCTGTATCATTGTTATCTCAGCCTTCGCCTGGTTGTTCTGGGTATAACGGCACAGCTGATAATAAACACGAAAGCAAAGTTCAACACAGAAAACCCGCTGATCTATCAGCGGGTTTTTTTATACCGGCAACAAAGAATATCGGTGCGGATGTACTGATATCGCAGAAGTGCGGGAGAGAAGAAGAGCAGCCGGAAAGACATTCGGATATCACCGGATATAAAAAAGCCCTGCATCATGCAGGGCTTCAGATAAAGCGTGGTGATTCAGTGATTATCAGCCGCGTTTATTGGCAACATAAACCGTTAACTCAATACCCGGATGCAAGTCCTTCATTTTGACTTTACTGTTCCAGGACATCAGCTCTTTCAGTGTCACACCATGGCGCTGCGCAATACTGTAGTAAGAATCACCCTGACGCACTTTATACTTCGCCAGACGCATAGCATTTTTGGTTGCGGCTTTAGATGGTTTCACCACCGGGCTGCCTTTTACCTGCAATGTCTGTCCCGGTTTCAGAACCGCGGCGCTTTTCAGTCCGTTCAGCTTTTTCAGCTCGGCGACGGTCATCTTATGGCGGTTGGCAATGGCGTAGAATGAATCGCCACTTTTCACTTTGTACTTCGCGGCCTGCGCACGGCCTGCCGGTGAACTCAGCTGTTCAGTACGCTGATTGTTTCTCGCGACCGCTGTGCGGATATCATTAAGTACCGCGTCATCAGATAATGCGCTCATCAGCTGGTCGACTTTGGTTTTCGGCAGCATCAGATAGTGAGGACCGGCCGGTGAGGTTACACCGCGTTTCAGGCTCGGGTTGTAATCTTTCAGTCTGGAAACCGGCATATCCAGCAACTGTGCCGCGACATCCAGGGAAATCTGCTGACCGATATTCACCCGTGCCAGGGCGCGCTCTGCATCCGGTACCGGTAAATTCACACCGTTACGGTCACTGTTGCGGATAACATTGCTCAGGGCAAAAATACGCGGCACATAATCCATGGTTTCTTTCGGCAGGGATAATGACCAGTAATCTGTTGGTTTTCCGGCGGCGGCATTTGCTTCCATCGCGCGCAGCACGCGGCCTTCACCGCTGTTATACGCGGCCAGGGTCAGTGCCCAGTCTCCGCCGAACATAGTATTCAGGCGCTCCAGTAAATCCAGCGCGGCAGTGGTGGATGCAGCCACATCACGGCGATCATCGACCCACTGGTTTTGGTTCAGCCCGCTTGCTTTGCCGGTACTCGGGATAATCTGCCATAACCCGGCAGCCTGAGCCGGTGAGGTGGCATGCGGATTAAAAGCACTCTCCACTATGGGCAGCAGAACCAGTTCCATCGGCATGTTACGTTCATCGATTTTACCGATGATCCAGTACATGTAAGGTTCTGCGCGCAGTGTCACATCGTGGAGATAGCTCTTTTTGGCGAGGTAAGAAAGTTCTTCGGCGCGGATACGATCATTGTCCGGGATGTTCATCTTCATTTCATCACGGATATAACCCCAGATATCATCTTCGGGACTGACAGAGGATGCCTTTGCTGTGTTCATCTGCCGGGCAGTCAGTAAAAAGCCGTTACCGGAAGGATAATGAGGGTTCTGAGCAGTTTTCTGCGGCGCAGTCTGACACCCCGCCAGCAAAATTGCGGCGGCAAGAAGTGTTGCTTTGATTTTCATGTTGGCGGAATCAGCATTATTATTCTTAAGTCTGTAGGTTTTGCAATCATACTGGTGTTATTCCGCCCTGACAACGATTACGGCTAAAATTGATCTTTTTTTGCGCGTAAAGACGTAAAAGTTTCTTCAGCTGTCGCCGTATGTTTACTTACTGATAAATTATGTTTCAGATCAATATTATCACAGTTAAGAAAAACATTAATTTTCCTTTCTGTTTTCAGTGTGACGGGCAGCGTAGCTTCATGATTCTGACGTAATTCTGCAATATATTGCTGATATGCCTGAATATCACGGTTTTCCGGCCAGACAGCGCGCGCAAAGGCGAGGTTAGACTGTGTATATTCATGTGCGCAGCAGACCAGCGTCTCATCCGGCAGCGCCGCAAGGCGGCTGACCGAACGGAACATCTGTGCCGGTGTGCCCTCAAAAATACGGCCGCAGCCACCGGAGAAGAGCGTATCGCCGCAAAACAGATAAGGTTCGCAATAATAAGCCACATGACCGAGTGTATGCCCCGGCACTGCCATGACCTGAAATGTCAGCCCGCCGCAGGTGATAGTGTCATTATCCTGCACGCAGTGATTTGCGCCTTTCGGCAGGGTTTCGGCGGGACCGTAAACCGGCAGGCCGGGATAATGTGACACAATCTCCGCCGTGCCGCCGGTGTGATCTGCATGGTGGTGTGTCAGCAGGATGGCTGAAGGGGTCAGTCCCCGCTCCCGCAGTGTATTCAGTACCGGCTCACTGACGCCGGGGTCAACGATGACACAGGTGTGCGCATTATCCCGTAATAGCCAAATGTAGTTATCTGATAACGCGGAAATTCTGATAAGCTCCATAGATACCTCACCTTTCTGAGTGTGAACCAAGGATAAAGCCATGTTTTCTGCACGAGCGACAAAAACTCTGACGATGCCGGACTCGTGGTGCGATATTCCCTGCGGGCGCCGCTTCCGGCAATCGCTGGAAGCACAGCTGGCGCCCTGGTGGCCGAAAATGTTTGGTTTTCATCTGATTAAGATCGGCACGCTGAGCTGTGAAATTGACAGCAGCAGCTGCATGATCCCGCATCAGGTGAATGTGGCACCGCAGGGTAACACCTTACAGGTATTCGGGGAGGCGGCGCAATTGCCGTTTCTGGACAAATCCGCGGATGTCTGTGTGCTGGCACATAATCTGGGCTACAGCAGTGATCCGCACCGGTTGCTGCGCGAGGCTGACCGTGTCCTGATTGAGGACGGCTGGCTGATTATCAGCGGATTTAACCCGCTGAGCCTGCTGGGGGCACGCAAACTGATCCCGTGGCGTCTGAACCGGGAGCCGCAGTGCAGCCGGATGTTTTCACAGTTCCGTATGCTCGACTGGCTCAGTCTGCTTAATTACGAAATTATGTATCACCGGCTTACCACGCCGATCCCCTGGTGTGATCCGGCAAGTTTCGGCAACCGGCATGCGCGTATTTTCGGCTGTCTGGGGGTGATTGTGGCCCGTAAACGTACGGTGCCGCTGACGTTCACACCGCAGAAGCTGCGCCTGCTGCGGCCGAAACTGAACAATGTGGTGGGCGCGACACGCCAGCAGACGCCGCCGCGCTGTCTGAAACGGCGCTGAGGATTATTCCGTTGCCGGCTGATAACCGGTATCGTCCTGTGACGGAGATTCTGCCGCTGCCCGGGCGAGTTCATCACAGCGTTCGTTTTCCGGGTGCCCTGCATGACCTTTCACCCACTGCCAGTCAATCTGATGGCGGGTGATGGCGGCATCCAGGCGCTGCCACAAATCGACATTCACCACCGGGGATTTATCCGCTTTGCGCCAGCCGCGCCGCTTCCAGTTATGGATCCACTGTGTGATGCCCTGACGGACATACTGGCTGTCGGTGGTCAGCACGATATTACACGGACGTTTCAGGGTTTCCAGCGCCACAATAGCGGCCAGCAGCTCCATCCGGTTATTGGTGGTAAGAAAAAAGCCCTCACTGAGTGCTTTTTCATGGCCTTTATAACGCAGTAGTGCGCCGTAGCCGCCGGGGCCCGGATTTCCGAGGCAGGAGCCGTCGGTGAAAATTTCTACCTTGTCACTCATCTCTGGTAGACTCTTCCTCTGATTGATTGGCAATTACCTGAGTCTGACACAAAACGCCATTATGAGCACTGATATTACACGACAAATTGTTCTCGATACCGAAACCACCGGTATGAACAAACTGGGTGCCCACTACGAGGGGCACAATATTATTGAGATCGGTGCGGTTGAAGTGATCAACCGGCGCCTGACCGGCCGTAACTTCCATCTCTATATCCGGCCTGACCGGCTGGTGGACCCGGAAGCCTTTGGTGTGCACGGAATCAGTGATGAATTCCTGATGGACAAACCGGTATTTGCCGACATCGCAGATGAATTTATTGAATTTATCCGTGGCGCAGAACTGGTTATTCATAACGCGCCCTTCGATATCGGCTTTATGGATTATGAATTCCGCAAGCTGAACCGGGGGATCCCGCCGACAGCGGAATTCTGTACCATTACAGACAGCTTAACGCTCGCCAGACAGCTGTTTCCGGGTAAGCGTAATAACCTCGATGCCTTATGTGACCGCTATCAGATAGATAACTCAAAACGTCTGCTGCACGGCGCGTTACTCGATGCCGAGATTTTGTCGGATGTTTATCTGGCAATGACCGGCGGCCAGACATCACTGGCTTTTTCAGCGGATAATGAGAGCAGCGGCGAAGAGAACGTTCAGACTATTCAGCGCGTTACCCGCCCGCAGAGCGGTCTGCGTGTGGTGTATGCCACGGATGAGGAAATTGCCGCGCACGAGGCGCGTCTGGATCTGGCGGAGAAAAAAGGGGCGAACCCGTGCATCTGGCGGAGCTGACTGCCTGCCGCAGTGACTGTGGTGCCTGCTGTACTGCGCCATCCATCTCATCACCGATTCCGGGGATGCCGGACGGTAAACCTGCCAATACCCGCTGCGTTCAGTTATCGGAGCAGAATTTGTGCCTGATTTTCGGCTCACCGCTGCGTCCGGCGGTTTGCAGCGGACTACAGCCCTCGCGGGAAATGTGCGGGGATAGCCGGGATGAGGCCATGATTTATCTGCTTGATCTGGAAAAACAAACCGCGCCCTGAAACCGGATGAGCGCGTTGCGGGAGACCGTGTGTCGTGTGCGGTGACCCGTATAAAACAGTATATTCAGGTGAAAAACTGTGCAATTGCATGGATTTACACAAATCAGGTATTGACGAACGGGAACCGGCATCGTATTATCCGCACCGTTCCCGAAAAGGAACACACGGAGCGGTAGTTCAGTTGGTTAGAATACCTGCCTGTCACGCAGGGGGTCGCGGGTTCGAGTCCCGTCCGTTCCGCCAGATTACAGAAGCCCTGACAGTAATGTCAGGGCTTTTCTGTTTTTACACTGCACAATCGCCCTGTATCATTATCATCCCCCGGTATTACCTCTCTTATCATTTTGATAATGCGTTGTGACCACACTCATACTTTATGTGAATAAATAATGTTCAGGTGCTGGCACATATCTTGCTGTTTGTTTTCCGTAACCGGTTGCGCGGCCGTCGCCGCTGTGCCGGTAAAAACAATAAAACCAATCACAGAGGTTGTATTTATGAAAACAAACACCGGGAGTGATGAAGTCAATGAAATGATGCCGATGCGGAAACTGTTTCCGTATGCTGTTCAGCATATTTTTGCCATGTTTACCGGCACCATTGCCGTGCCGATAGTGATTTCCCAGGTTCTGAAACTATCACAGGAAGATACCACCCTGCTGATTGCCGCCGCGATTTTTGTCTCCGGCGTGGGGACACTTATCCAGTCACTGAGTATCACCAAATACGTCGGCGTCAGTCTGCCGCTGATCCTCGGCACCTCGTTTGTGGCGATGCCGCCGGTTTTTATTATCGCCTCGCGGTTCGGCGGGGGGCTTGAATCGCTGCCTTATGTCTTCGGCGGAACCCTGGTCTCCGGGGTGCTGCTGTTCTTCCTCGCGCCGCTGTACGGAAAAATCGCTTTCTTATTCAAACCGATAGTCATCGGCTGTTATCTTATAATGCTCGGTGTTTCCCTGCTGCCGGTTTCGTTTTCCGGCATTGTCGGCTATCCGGGGGATGCCTCCTACGGCGACCCGGCCGGTATTTTTCTCGGTGTGCTGACTATCGCGGTAATTGTGCTGCTAAACCGCTTCGGTAAAGGCGCGTTGCGGGAAATGTCGATTCTGATCGGCCTGATCGTGGCCACTTTGGTCGCGGTGGTGATGGATATGGTCAATTTCGGCCCTGTGAGCAGTGCCGGGTGGTTTTCGTTTGTTCGTCCCGCCCATTACGGCATTCAGTTTGATCTGACCGCCATTATTCTGATGTTCCTCGGTACCTTTATGGCCACTCTGGATTCTGTCGGTACTTTCTCCACTGTCGGCCGCCTGTGTAACCGCTCTATGGAAGGTAATGCCCTGAACTCTCCGATGCGCGGGGAAGGGGTGGCGGTGACCATTTCCGGGCTGTTTAACTGTACGCCGCTGACCTCTTTTATTAACAATGCGGGGGTGATTATTATTTCCGGTGTGCGCAGCCGTTATGTAACCGCGTGCAGCGGCCTGATCCTGATTATCCTCAGCATTATTCCCAAATTCTCCGCAATTGCGACCATGATCCCCGCTTCGGTTTTCGGTGGTGCGACCCTGGTGATTTTTGCCTTTATTACGGTGGCGGGGATAGACACACTGACAAAATCTGTCGATATGACCAAAATGGGCAATATGATGGTGGTCGGGATTTCAGTCAGTGTCGGGCTGATGTTTAACGGTCAGGGGGAAGCCCTTTCTCAGCTGCCGGAAATGCTGCGGATTATTCTTTCCCAGGGCGTGATAGTGACCTTTGTTCTGGCTATCGTGCTGAATCTTTTATTCAATTTTGACAGTGTCGTCGGTAAAAAAGCGAAACAGTAATATCTTCGTCTGCCGGTAAGCGGAATTTTTCTGCTGCCGGCAGGAAACTCCCGCCATCCGCCGGATAAGCGCACAGAATGCGGTATTTCCGCTTGCTATTCATTGTGGTAATCGGGTTTAATAGGTCACTTCCGCTGTTGCGCAATACCTGGTGCTTAAACGATTTAGTCAGCGAAAATGCCGCCTGTGCGAAGTATTGTTTCTGTCCTCAGACACGCCTCGCCTGACGTCTCATTGTTGCCTTTTCAGCCCCGACCCTTTGCCTCTGACCGGTGATAAGGATTGCCATCCGTGCGCGGCACTGCGAAAATAGCCTGTATCTGCTTTTTATCCGAACCTGGAGTAGACAATGACCTCTCGTAAAACTCTTGCTAATGCGATTCGTTTCCTGAGCATGGACGCGGTGCAAAAGGCAAATTCCGGACACCCCGGCGCACCAATGGGCATGGCTGATATCGCGGAAGTACTGTGGCGCGACTATCTGAAGCACAACCCGGCCAATCCGCACTGGAGTGATCGTGACCGCTTTGTGCTGTCAAACGGCCACGGCTCAATGCTGATTTACAGCCTGCTGCACCTCACCGGCTATGATGTATCGATGGATGACTTAAAAGCCTTCCGTCAGCTGCATTCCAAAACCCCGGGTCACCCTGAATACGGCTACACACCGGGAGTGGAAACCACCACCGGTCCGTTAGGCCAGGGTATCGCAAACGCAGTCGGTTTTGCTGTTGCGGAACAGACACTGGCGGCGCAGTTCAACCGTCCGGGTCACGATATTGTTGATCATCACACCTACGTCTTTATGGGCGACGGCTGTATGATGGAAGGGATCTCCCACGAGGCCTGTTCTCTGGCCGGTACCCTGAAACTGGGTAAACTGGTTGCCTTCTATGATGACAACGGCATTTCCATTGACGGTAATGTTCAGGGCTGGTTCACTGACGATACCGCCAAACGCTTTGAAGCTTACGGCTGGCACGTCGTGCGCGGCATTGACGGTCACAACCCTGACCAGATCAAAGCAGCTGTTGAAGAAGCCAAAGCGGTTACTGACAAACCATCCCTGCTGATGTGCAAAACCGTTATCGGCTTCGGTTCACCGAAGAAAGCCGGTACTGCAGATGCGCACGGTTCTCCGTTAGGTGATGCGGAAATCGCCGCTACCCGTGAAGCACTGAACTGGCCGTATGCGCCGTTCGAAATCCCGCAGGAAATCTATGCTGAGTGGGATGCGAAGAAAGCCGGTGCTGCCGCTGAATCTGAGTGGGATGTGAAATTTGCTCACTACGAAAAAGCTTTCCCTGAACTGGCCCGTGAATACCGCCGCCGTGTAAATGGTGAGCTGCCTGCACAGTGGGAAGCGGATGCAAACGCCTTCATTCAGAACCTCCAGGATAACCCGGCCAGCATTGCCAGCCGTAAAGCATCACAAAATGCACTGGAAGCGTTCGGTAAAGTACTGCCTGAGTTTATGGGCGGTTCCGCTGACCTGGCTCCGAGTAACCTGACCATGTGGTCCGGCTCAGCGCCAATCAATGAAGACAAAGCGGGTAACTACATTCACTACGGCGTGCGCGAGTTCGGCATGTCAGCCATCATGAACGGTATTGCCCTGCACGGCGGTTTCATTCCTTACGGCGCGACCTTCCTGATGTTCGTTGAATATGCCCGTAATGCGGTGCGTATGGCGGCTCTGATGAAGATCCGCAGCATCTTCGTTTACACTCACGACTCTATCGGTCTGGGTGAAGACGGTCCGACTCACCAGCCGGTTGAGCAAATCGCCAGCCTGCGTGTGACACCAAATATGAGCACATGGCGTCCGTGTGACCAGGTGGAATCTGCGGTAGCCTGGAAATACGCGATTGAGCGTAAAAATGGCCCGACATCCCTGATCTTCTCCCGTCAGAATCTGGCACAGCAGCCGCGTACCGCGCAGCAGCTGGCAGATATCGAAAAAGGGGCGTATATCCTGAAAGATTGCGCTGGTCAGCCGGAAGTGATCCTGATTGCCACCGGTTCTGAAGTGGAACTGGCCGTGAAAGCATACGAGCAGCTGACAGCCGAAGGCCGTAAAGCGCGCGTGGTTTCCATGCCGTCCACCGATGCATTCGACAAACAGGACGCGGCTTACCGTGAATCTGTTCTGCCGTCAGCCGTGACCGCACGAGTTGCTGTTGAAGCGGGTATTGCGGATTACTGGTTCAAATATACCGGTATGCAGGGTGCCATCGTCGGCATGCATTCATTCGGTGAATCTGCACCAGCCGGTCAGCTGTTCAGTGAATTTGGTTTCACTGTTGAAAACGTGGTTTCTCAGGCAAAAGCTCTGCTGAAATAATCTGCTGATACAGATTCTGAAAGCGCATTCCGGTTTTTTTGACCGAATGCGCTTTTTTTATATCTGCTCCTCTGACTGTCTTGCGATCTTTTTTCATTTAGCATAACCTGTCTTTATTGAGCTGAACCGTTTCAGTTTTGAGGGTATACTGAATGTACCGCAGAGGATAAAAAAGATTGCGGTTTCTATGATAAATACCCCGTACAAAAACCCGTGAGTCCGTTATTCTTAGTCCGCTGATAATTTGGCTATTTCTGAGGATACTATGACAATAAAAATTGCAATCAACGGGTTTGGGCGAATCGGGCGGAGTGTGCTGCGGGCGTTGTATGAAACCGGGCGTAACACGCAGATTACCGTTGTTGCTATTAATGAGCTGGCGGATTCCGAAGGTATTGCACACTTACTTCAATATGACACAAGCCACGGACGCTTTTTTAAACCGGTACAGCTGAAAGAAAAAAATGTACTGAAAGTCGGTGATGACACTATCCGCATCCTGCATGAAGCGGATATTCACCAGCTGCCCTGGGCGGAACTCGGTGTGGATGTGGTGCTGGACTGCAGCGGCGTGTACGGCTCCCGTGATGACGGGCTGGCACATATCGCCGGCGGCGCGAAAAAAGTGCTGTTTTCCCATCCCGGCGGTAACGACCTGGATGCCACCATTGTCTACGGCGTTAACCATGACACACTGACGGCGCAGGATAAAATTGTATCGAATGCGTCCTGTACCACCAACTGCATCATTCCGGTGATAAAATTACTGGATGAGGGATTCGGCATCGAGTCCGGTACAGTGACCACCATTCACGCGGCGATGAATGACCAGCCGGTGATTGATGCATATCACAGTGATTTGCGGCGCACGCGGGCGGCCGGGCACTCCATCATTCCGGTGGATACCAAACTGGCTGCGGGGATCCGGCGGATTTTCCCGAAATTTGAAGATCATTTTGAGGCGATTTCAGTCCGGGTGCCTACAATTAATGTGACGGCGATTGATTTGAGCGTCACCGTAAAAAGTAATGTCACCACGCAGGATGTAAACCGCCTTCT
The DNA here is from genome assembly GCF_051172335.1 of Morganella sp. B601. Taxonomy (NCBI): domain Bacteria; kingdom Pseudomonadati; phylum Pseudomonadota; class Gammaproteobacteria; order Enterobacterales; family Morganellaceae; genus Morganella; species Morganella sp. B601. The sequence goes on along the minus strand of NZ_JBPIZE010000005.1, from coordinate 154,343 downwards.
GCAAAACGCAGCGACGGGGGCATTTCGTGGTATAGTGGACTACACAGAGTTACCGTTAGTCTCGGCGGATTTTAACCATGATCCGCACAGTGCTATCGTTGACGGCACTCAGACCCGCGTCAGCGGACAGCATCTGATAAAAATGCTGGTCTGGTGCGATAACGAATGGGGCTTTGCGAACCGTATGCTGGATACCACTCTGGCAATGGCTGAGGCTGGTTTTCACTGAGGGACGGCGTGCCCCGGCAGAAAATTGAACACAATTTAACTGATAAGAGAATCAACAAGAGGATTCACCATGTCCGTAATTAAGATGACCGATCTGGATCTGGCGGGTAAACGTATTTTTATCCGTGCTGACCTGAACGTTCCTGTCAAAGATGGCAAAGTTACCTCTGATGCACGTATCCGTGCCTCGCTCCCGACAATCGAAGCCGCACTGAAACAGGGTGCCAAAGTCATGGTGACCTCTCACCTCGGCCGTCCGGTTGAAGGGGAATACAACGAAGAGTTTTCACTGAAACCGGTTGTTGATTATCTGGCAGATAAACTGAGCTGCCCGGTGCGCCTGGAAAAAGATTATCTCAACGGTCTGGAACTGAATGCCGGTGAGCTGGTGGTACTGGAAAACGTCCGCTTTAACAAAGGCGAGAAAAAAGACGACGAAACCCTGTCAAAACAGTATGCATCACTGTGTGATATTTTCGTGATGGATGCATTCGGGACTGCACACCGCGCCCAGGCATCGACTCACGGCGTGGCAAAATTTGCCCCTGTTGCCTGTGCCGGTCCGCTGTTATGGGCGGAACTGGATGCACTCGGCAAAGCACTGGATAACCCGGCGCGTCCGATGGTGGCGATTGTCGGCGGTTCCAAAGTGTCCACCAAACTGACCGTACTGGACTCTCTGTCCAAAATCGCGGATCAGATCATTGTCGGCGGTGGTATCGCCAACACCTTTATCGCGGCAGAAGGGCACAATGTCGGCCGTTCACTGTATGAAGATGACCTGATTCCGGAAGCGAAAAAATTACTCAGCAGCTGTGATATCCCGGTACCGGTTGATGTCCGCGTGGCGACTGAGTTCTCAGAAACCGCAGAAGCGGTGCTGAAATCAGCCAATGACATCAAAGATGACGAGCAGGTACTGGATATCGGTGATGAATCCGCACTGCACCTGGCTGAAATCCTGAAAAATGCCAAAACCATTCTGTGGAATGGCCCGGTCGGCGTGTTTGAGTTCCCGAACTTCCGTAAAGGGACTGAAATCGTGGCTAACGCCATTGCTGACAGTGACGCATTCTCTATCGCAGGCGGCGGTGATACCCTGGCTGCTATCGATTTATTCGGCATTGCTGACAAAATCTCTTACATCTCTACCGGCGGCGGCGCATTCCTGGAATTCGTCGAAGGCAAAAAACTGCCTGCCGTTGTCATGCTCGAAGAACGTGCAAAACAGTAACAGTCATAATCAGATGACAATAACGGGCGGTGTGAGCTGCCCGTGACAACTTCCGAAAGACCAATACAGGAAATTTGACATGTCTAAAGTTTTTGATTTTGTAAAACCCGGTGTCGTCACTGGCGATGATGTTCAGAAAATCTTTGCGGTAGCCAAAGAGAATAATTTTGCACTGCCAGCGGTAAACTGCGTCGGGACAGACTCGATCAACGCCGTATTGGAAGCGGCGGCCAAAGTCCGTGCGCCTGTTATTGTTCAGTTCTCAAACGGCGGTGCCGCATTTATCGCCGGTAAAGGTTTCAAAGGCGAAGGCCAGCAGTCCGCTGTTCTGGGGGCCATCTCCGGTGCGCATCATGTGCATCAGATGGCGGAACATTACGGCGTGCCGGTCATTCTGCACACTGACCACTGCGCGAAGAAATTACTGCCGTGGTTAGACGGCCTGCTGGATGCCGGTGAAAAACACTTTGCCGCAACCGGTAAACCACTGTTCTCTTCTCACATGATCGACCTGTCAGAAGAGTCACTGGAAGAAAACATTGAGATTTGCAGCAAATACCTGACCCGTATGGCGAAAATCGGTATGACCCTGGAAATCGAACTGGGTTGCACCGGTGGTGAGGAAGACGGCGTGGATAACTCCCACCTCGATAACTCCGCGCTGTACACCCAGCCGGAAGACGTGGCGTATGCCTATGAAAAACTGAATGCCATCAGCCCGCGTTTCACTATCGCGGCATCATTCGGTAACGTGCACGGCGTTTACAAGCCGGGTAACGTGCAGTTAACGCCGAAAATTCTGCGTAACTCTCAGGACTACGTCTCTGAGAAATATAACCTGCCGCACAACAGCCTGAATTTCGTTTTCCACGGCGGTTCCGGCTCTACTGCGGAAGAAATCAAAGAAGCAGTGGGTTACGGTGTGGTGAAAATGAATATCGATACCGATACTCAGTGGGCAACCTGGGAAGGTATCCTGCACTACTACCAGAAAAATGAAGGTTATCTGCAGGGGCAGCTGGGCAACCCGGAAGGCGAAGACAAGCCGAACAAAAAATACTATGACCCGCGTGCATGGTTACGTGCCGGTCAGCAGACAATGATCGAACGTCTGGAAAAAGCATTCAAAGAACTGCACTGCGTTAACGTTCTGTAATTTGTTGCGTGAATAATAAAAAAGCCCGGTATTTTACCGGGCTTTTTTTACGGATTATTTTTTCTGCTGGCTTTCATTACGCCGGATTATCGATTCAATTAACTCATCGATATGAAGATTGACCAGCATCTCTACGGCGTCACTGCGGGTTTTACCGGAGAGCATAGATAAATGCGCTATTTTCCGGACGGTTGTACCGGTCAGTGACAGCGAAATTGCCTTCTTCTTCTCTTTATCCAGTGACACTTTCCCGCTGTAATACACCGATTTCTGACCGTTATGGTTTTCCAGCTCTTCGCTCATCTTTTTCAGTGTTTTGCGATCCAGTGTGCCGGAGTCAGTCATTTCATAGGTATGTGAGGCTTTGCGGTAGCGGATTTCCGCCGACCAGGTATCACGCAACTCTTTGAAAGTACGGGTCAGAGTTGCTTCTGAGCAGCGTAGTGTCGCCAGGATTTCATCTGACGGAACCGGTTTTCCGGTACCGAGCAGGGTTGCCAGGGTGAATAAACGAACCTGTCGTGTGCTTAATTGCATAGTCTGGGGACACCTGTATAAAAACAAAGAGACAAAGCCGCTGTTATGCCGGAAACGGCTGTTCCGCATAACAATTCTATTTAATCAGCTGATCAGGATATATCAAGGCATTCAGATATAATAGTGCAGGATATTCAGTCTGATGATATTTATGTCCTCTGTCTCACCCGTTTTGTGTTTTAAACGACTGTTCGTCTGTTTTGCGCTGTGCGATCCCGTACACCCGGGCACGGGCCAGAATAGCGGATGCCCAGCGACGGTGTGTCGCCGGTTCACACATAGCCCCCTGTGACTTGAATACCGCCTGTGTGGAGTTGAGGATCCGCAGTGCATCGGCGTGTTCATCGGCGGAGACCCGCAGCGCCTGCTCAATCACCGCTACCTGATTCGGGTGGATCGCCGTTTTGCCCACCAGCCCGTGGGCAATATCCAGCGCCAGTTCCCGCGTCATGACATCGTGATCATCAATATGCTCACAGACCGGTGCGGTCATGGCAAAATCATGCGGGGCAAACACAGAGACCAGCATTTTAATCACATAACCCATCGGGCCGTCATACAGGGTGAGATGGCGCGGGCGGCGCAGGGAGATCACATTCATCAGGTCATTGCCGCCGATACGCAGCGCGATGATTTTGTCATGGCAGGGATGGGATTTAAGTACCTGAGCCAGTTCCCGCATCTGCACCACATCACAGACTTCTTCTGTTTCCAGGGTCGGCATCATACACAGCGGGGTGTTTTTCACCACCTGCCACCAGACCGGCAGCGTTTTTTGTGTGAATTTCGGCAGCACCAGCCCGTCAACGGCACTGAGATCGCAGTGCTCCCGCAGCCACAATCCCATTTCCGGGTGACGCGGGCGGATAAAGACCAACGGCCAGTTCTGGTTACCGGCACGCTGTTTTTCCGCTGTCAGCGCGGCCAGGATGCCCTGTAAATTCTCCAGTGCCTGCGGGATATCCGCCTCACTGACCGCATCTTCCAGACAGATAATCAGTGAACGCAACCCGCTGATTTTATTACTGATAATCGCATCCGTGATATCGGTGCGGGTGGCGGGCATATAGAGTGAAGCCCCTAAATTCCACGGGGAGAGACGTCGGGTCATGGTGATACCTTCCTGATAATAGTGACGGCGCGGTACTGCCCGAGGGCATCGCCGGCTTCCGTGATAGTGATCCCTTTCTGACGGGCGAGATAAAGCAGCAGTTCCACATCCGGCTCTGTGCAGTCGCGCACAAAGACGTGATCCGGCACCCGGCGCAGAACAGCACGGGTGGCTTCGGCAATACCGGGTTTGATTCTGTTCAGATCGGTGACACCGCAGCGTTCAGCCAGTGCAGTGATCACCGCTCGGCTTTTTTTCCGCAGTGCTGTTTTGGTGTCCGGCTCCGGGAAGGCCGCAGCCGGAGCCGCGGTTTCCTGACGGCGCAGCGCGGCAACAGTATCGGTGAGTGTCCGGCTGCACTCATAAGGTTGTAAGTGCTCACAATGCACACAGCCGTGCGGACCGGTATCTGACCAGACAGAGCGGGAGATCAGCCCGGAAACCGGCGCCCCCATAATCCCGGAGGGGATCAGCCAGTCATCATCAGCAGCGGAAAGCCAGGCGCATCCGGCAGGATCGGCCAGCACCACCAGGCGCGGATCGGCCGGGTAGCCGGATCTGTCTTTCAGGGAGCGGATCAGTTCACCGGTGATGGCGCCTTTACCTGTCCAGCCGTCAACAAACACAATACCGGCGGTGCCGTGATGGTGTTCGATCCACTCCAGCGCCGCCGTATCAATACCGCGATCGCGGATAATACTGATGCCGTAATGGTGTGAGATTTTTCCCGCATCACGCAGCGTCTGATGCAGCATCACCCCTAACGGCACACCGGCGCGGACCAGGCTGACCAGCACAACCGGCTGATCTGCAAAATAGTTACCCAGTGTGCGGGCAAGGGCGCTTACATCCCGCGCCAGACGTGGTGCGCCTTTTTCCAGTGCGCGGTTAAACAGATCAAGATGCCAGTCTGTGGGAGCCGGCTCCTGGCTGAGCATATCGGAATAGTGTTTCTGTCCGGACTGAATCAGCTGCTCTTTCAGTTCCACCGGGGTCATATCAATGGTGACCGGCCGGAGCAGAAACTGCACATCATCCGGCAGATAACTGCCTGAGAACGGTGGGAAATTATACATCGGATACCTCACTGAAAATCCGGGCGGCGACTGCCTCCGCAAACTGACTGCGGGACGGCATCCCGAACCAGGTACAGTGTTTCATAAAGCGGTAATCACTCAGGCTGTCGCCGAGGCCGATAACCGGAAAGGTGCCGCGCTCTGCCCGTAATAACGCCAGCAGGTGCGTAACAGCATGGCCTTTTTCCACCGGATCCGGCAGCCAGGCGATATTGTTGCCGTTGCGGTGAATGTAAAACCCGTCCGCCGGAAACTGTTGTTCAATCTCTGCGGCAACGGCATACAGTTCCGCTGTGCGGGTACTGTCAGTGTGTTTCATCACCAGATAGACCGGTACATCACCGTACTCATAATTAATACGTGCCCATGCATCAATACCGCGTTCTGCCATCCGCTCAGTACAAAACTGCTGAAGTGACAGCAGCCGTTCACGGTAAGGGGCGAGGGCGCCCAGCATTTCAGACTGCCAGCCGGGTTCCGGCGAGCCGTCCGGTTGCAGGATCACCGCGCCGTGTGTGGTGATCGCATAAGAACTGAAAGGAATAGTGACGCGGCGGAGTTCTTCCGTACCGCGTGCTGTAACCGGAATGAGATCGGCATGCGCCAGCAGCCAGTCTGTCAGCATCGCCTGTTCTTTCGTCATAAAACTGCGCGGCTGCAATGTGCGGTCAACCGCACCGGCGCGGAACGGAGTCAGTGCCTGCTCCTGCGTCATTTTGCGCTTTGTCTGGAACAGGGTGTCATCCAGATCGCTCAGGATCACCGGTTTAGTCGTCATAAATCACCTCCGTCAGCGGCGCACAGCGGGCCAGTGCCTGTAATAACTGCGGATCAAAGGCCGCCGGATCCGTTTCTGTGCACAACAGAATACGGTCAAATGACTGATGTGCCACATTGTAGAGATAATTGGGGATCCCCAGCCCGTAGTTATCAGTGAAGGAAATAACGGATTCAATGGCACCGCCGGGGGCTATCGGGGAGCGGGTCAGGGCGCTGAATTTTACATCCGCTCCGGCCTCTGCCAGCCGTTCGGCCAGCAGGAACGGCTGCCAGACAAACTCCCCGGAGCCGAGCACCAGGATCCGCTCACCGGGTGCGGTCGTCACCGTACTGCCAAAACCGGTATGCGGATCATGCAGACCAAGCCGGACCCGTGTCAGCGGACGGCGGATTGGCACGGCTCCCGCAGCGCTGACATTCACATCCGGCATCTCCGGCAGGGCCGCATCCGGATCAGCTTCCCAGCGCCAGCTGCCGCTGATCAGAGAGACATGCTGCAACGGCAGCCCGTGCTGAACAGTGGCCGGATCCTCACGCCAGTCCGTCAGTGTGACAGTCACAACCTGTTGTAGATCAGGCAGCTGACCGCTTTCATGCAATGCAGTCAGCAAATTGGTAAACGTATTGCCGGTGGTGGCTTCATCATCTGCCAGCACCAGGGTTTTTGCCTGTTGCAGCCGGGTTTTCAACTGCGGATCGGCCGGGAAATAGAGCAAATGATCCGTGGCGTGGCTGTGATTCTCTTTAAATTCACACAGCAGTTCGCCATCCGCCGGATGGCGGGTGGAAGAAAGATACAGGGATTCCGGGTACTGACGGCGGATTTCGCTGTATACACCAGCTCCCAGACCGACTGCGGTTTCCGCCATACCGATAACCAGCAGCGGCTGCGGCAGATCCTGCGGAAACTGCTCACTGAGGCGGCAGTAAACACCGCGCATGATTTCCGGCTCGACCGGGATATGGCGGCCCAGCACTTTGCTGACAAACAGAAACGCCCGTTTCGGGTTACGCCGCTCCGCTATTCCGAACAGGGCGTTCAGGGTTTCCGGGCTGGCGTCGCTGCGGACTTCCAGCGTGCCGGTTGTCAGGGTGAACCGGTGGTGACCGGGACGGGAAAAACCGGGCATAGTGACCTCAGTGTATTGCATTGTTCAGGGAAGACGGGTAGCTGACGGCTTCGGTCAGCGGGCGGACAATTGCCGGACGGAATGCAGTGCGGTTATATTCTCTGACCTCATCCGCACTGAGCAGCCCGGTACTGTACAGGGCAAACAGGCCCGGCAGATTCACGCCGCCCAGCACGGTATAACCGATACCACCGGACGGCCGCATATTGATTTCCAGCAGCAGCGGCTGCCCGTGATGGTCATGGCGGGTCTGTACATTCACCAGTCCGTCCGCCTTCATCACCCGCGCACAGGCGCAGGCCAGCTCAAAGGCGGCACCTGAATGTTCAAGGTATTGCAGAGAACCGTCTTTGCGCCGCGCAACAGCCGCCAGCACCTCACCGTTATCCGCCAGAATATCCACGGAATACTCCGGGCCGGGCAAATAAGGCATCAGTACCTGCGCGGGGCATTTGTCAGCGCTTTCAAGGGCGGACAAATACTGCTGCGGTGTGGTGATCCGCCGTTCAGGGTTTGTGAACATGGCCATCGGCTGTGCATTGTCATCAAACTGCCAGAAACCGGCACCGTAAATGCCCTGAACCGGTTTAATACACAGCGGCAGCCCCGGAAACGGGGAATGAGAGAGTGCATCACGCAATTGCGCCGCAGAGGTAATCTGCACAGAAGGCACAACCGGCAGGCCGTGTGATGCCATTTCAGCAGCAAAGCGGACTTTATCATCCGCCACGGTGTAATCGGACAGAGAGGCGACGCCGGTTATCAGCCGGGTGCCGGAAGCCGTGATAGTGTTTCTGTGTGTTTCAAACCACGGGATATTCCGCCCGGCGTGGATTACCGGAATACCGTATTTCTCCGTAACAGACAGGATAAACGCCAGCCGCTCATTTTCATCAGCCGGTTCAGTCAGTGAAAAATCTGCTTCTGACAGGATCTCATGACGGGGCTGCCGGTGAGAGGCAAAAATCGTGAGATCAACCTGTAATGTCTGCGCGAACAGCCTGATATTCCGGATCAAATCACGCTGGGAAGAGAGCCCTTCCGTCAGCCAGATCGCATGCGCCATTATTGTTTATTCCTGTTCTGTTTTATCCGATAGATTAGGGGCGAGTTTATTTAGGATTAATTTACATGTCAATCATATTATGATTATGTTTAAATTGACAACCCGCTGACGAAACCTGACATTATCCATAACTGCGAATGTCATTATTTCTATATTAACTATATGTTTAATCTGTATTATTAATTTTGTTTGAAATATATCTTGCCAAAGAACTCCGTCATGATATGATTTTTTAAAATTCATTATCACCAGCACCTGTTGCCGGGTTTTATCTCCCGTTTAAGGAATGAAAATATGGTTTCATTGACGAAGAATCAGACGGTATCTCTCAGCAAGGCATCTGCCGCATTAAATCAGCTGCATTTCGGTCTCGGCTGGGATCCAGTTCAGAAAAAGAAAGGTTTTCTCGGTTCGCTGTTCGGCGGCGGTAACGACTCCATTGATCTGGATGCCAGCTGCATCCTGCTGGATAAAGACGGCCGTATTCTCGACACCATCTGGTTCCGCAAACTGAAATCAGACTGTAAATCGGTGATCCATGAAGGGGATAACCTGACCGGTGAGGGTGACGGCGATGATGAAGTGATCCGCGTGGATCTGAACCGTCTGCCGCAGAATACCGAATATCTGGCCTTTACGGTGAACAGCTTCCGTGGTCAGACATTTAACGATGTGGAAAATGCCTTCTGCCGTGTACTGGATCAGAGCGGTAAAGAGCTGGTGCGTTATCAGCTGAATGAACAGGGCTCACACACCGGTATCGTGATCGCCTCCCTGTGCCGCAGCGGCGGTGAGTGGAACTTTACCGCGCACGGTGCTGCATGCCGCGGCCGCACGATTGACGACATGTCTTCTGACATTGTCAGTACGGTGGTGCGCTGATGAACATGACGCCCGGGGCGAATGCGCCCGTACCGCTGAAAACACTGCGGGTGACGGTGCTGTCCGGTGCGGCGGCGGATGCCTCTGCGTTCCGTCTGTATGCTGACGGCAAAGTGCAGGGCGATCCGGATATGGTCTTCTACGGCCAGCCGCAGAATGATGACAACACCATCAGCTGGCAGCAGAACGACAACAATACCGTCTTTACGGTGGATGTCAGCCGTCTGCGTCAGGATGTGCAGAAAGTTGCGTTTGTGGTCACCTGTGACGGCGGACAGACTGTTGCCGGTCTGCGCAGCCTTGAAGTTCAGGTTGAGGCGGAGCGTGAAAAACTGCTCAGCGGCATTGTGGACACCGCCGGTCGTCAGGAAGCTGCACTGATCCTCGGTGAACTGTACCGCCGCAATAATGAGTGGAAATTCCGCTTTGTTGCCCAGGGCTTCAACGGCGGACTGAAACCACTGGCGGAACACTTCGGGGTGGATGTGGCGGCAGAATCCGCACCGGCACCAGCGCCTGTACCAAAACCGGCAGAAAGCAAAATCAGTTTAAGCAAGATATCGCTGAGCAAAGAAAAGCCGTCAATCAGCCTGAGCAAGCGGGATAACTTCGGTGAAATCCGCATTAATCTGAACTGGCACCGTGATGTTCAGAGCAGCAACTCCGGGGGCTTTCTCAGCAATGTGTTCGGTGGCGGTAACAAAGGTATTGACCTGGATCTGGGCGCATTCGTTGAGTTACAGAATGGTCAGAAATCGGTGATTCAGGCGCTGGGTAATGCATTTGGTGATTACCGGCGTGAACCCTTTATTCAGCTGCAGGGCGATGATCGCACCGGCTCGGTTTCAGAAGGTGAGTGGCTGCATATCAACGGCGGCGAGTGGAAACACATCCGTCAGATCCTCATCTACGCCTTTATTTATCAGGGCGTGCCGAGCTGGGATAAAACAGATGGCGTGGTGACGGTCTTTGTACCGGAACAGCCGCCGGTGGAAACCCGGCTGACAGAAGGGGACGACCGCCGCACCATGTGCGCGATTGCCCGCCTGGTCAATGAGAACGGGGCGATAAAAGTCGAACGTCTTAACCGTTTCTTTAAAAATCAAAGCGATATGGATGAAGCATTCGGGTGGGGTTTCCGCTGGAAAGCCGGCTCGAAATAATTTAAGTGAGGATACAGCAATGAGTATACTTAACAGGGTCAAAAGTGCGTTTAATTCAGGCCGCGAAGAGCTGACAAAACAGGTCAGCCGTTTCAGAAACCGTAAGTTTATGGAAGGTACAATCGCTGTCTGTGCCCGTATTGCGGTTTCCAGTGACGGGGTCAGTGCGGAAGAAAAACAGAAAATGATCGGTTTTCTGAAATCCTCTGAAGAACTGAAAGTATTTGAAACCGAAGAAGTCATTACATTTTTCAACAAACTGGTCACCAGTTTCGATTTCGACATGGAAATCGGCAAAGGTGAAACCATGAAATATATCCTGGCGCTGAAGGATCAGCCGGAAGCAGCGCAGTTAGCGGTGCGTGTCGGGATTGCAGTCGCGAAGAGTGACGGTAACTTCGATCAGGATGAGCAGAAAGCAGCAAAAGAGATCGCCGCTGCCCTGGGGTTTGACCCGGCAGAATTCGGTCTCTGATTTTTATACCTAAGGGTTAATTATGGAATCAACACATATCGGTTTTCCGATGGAAACAGTCACCGTTTTCGTCGTCCTCGCAATCGGTGCGATTTTTATTGATTTGTTTATGCACCGGGGCGATAAGCCGGTTTCACTGAAAAATGCGGCAATCTGGTCTGTTTTCTGGGTTGCTGTGGCAATGGGTTTTGCCGGGTTTCTCTATATCCACCACGGTTCGGAAGTTGCGAGCCTGTTCGTCACCGGTTATGCGCTTGAGAAAGTGCTGTCTGTCGACAACCTGTTTGTGATGATGGCGATTTTCTCCTGGTTCTCGGTTCCGGATCGTTTCCGCCACCGTGTGCTGTACTGGGGCATTATCGGGGCTATCGTTTTCCGCGGGATTTTCGTGGCGATAGGTACCGGTCTGCTGAGCCTGGGGCCGTATGTGGAAGTGATTTTTGCCCTGATCGTCGCCTGGACCGCGGTCATGATGCTGCGTAACCGCGAAGAGAAGGAAGAGATTGAAGATTACTCGCAGCACATTGCTTACCGGATGGTGAAAAAACTGTTCCCGATCTGGCCGAAACTGAGCGGACACGCCTTCCTGCTGACCCAGAAAGAAGTGGATGCCGAGCTGGCAAAACCGGAGAACAAAGACGTCACTATCGGACGCGGTAAAAAAGCCGCTCTGTATGCCACACCGCTGATGCTGTGTGTGGCCGTGGTGGAACTGTCCGATGTGATGTTTGCGTTTGACTCCGTACCGGCGATTATCGCGGTGAGCCGTGAGCCGCTGATTGTTTACAGCGCCATGATGTTCGCGATCCTCGGCCTGCGTACCCTGTATTTTGTCCTGGAAGCACTGAAGCAGTATCTGGTTCACCTGGAAAAAGCGGTTATTGCGTTACTGTTCTTTATCGCGGTGAAACTGGGTCTGAATGCGACAGACAGCCTCTGGGGTCACGGATTACATATTTCGGCCACCAGCAGCCTGTTCGTGGTGCTCGGGGTCCTGGCACTGGGTATTATCGCCAGCTTTGTTTTCCCGGAAAAAACGGAAAGTGCGGATAAGTAATTATCCGCCACCCGTCACTGATTTAACTAAGGAGTAAGTGAAATGAGCGTTTCTCTTTCTAAAGGTGGTAACGTGTCGCTGAGCAAAACAGCCCCTTCAATGAAAAACGTCCTGATTGGCTTAGGCTGGGATGTTCGTTCCACAGATGGTCAGGATTTCGACCTTGATGCCTCTGCATTTCTGCTGACCGCCGCCGGTAAAGTGCGTGGCGATGCAGACTTTATTTTCTATAACAACCTGCGTTCATCTGACGGTTCTGTCACCCATACCGGCGACAACCGCACCGGCCAGGGCGATGGTGATGATGAATCCCTGATCATCAAACTGGATATGATTCCGGCGGAGATCGACAAAATCGTCTTCGTGGTCACTATCCATGACGCGCAGACCCGCCGTCAGAGTTTCGGCCAGGTATCCGGCGCATTTATCCGCCTGGTCAATGATGATACCAATACTGAAATCGCCCGTTATGACCTGACCGAAGATGCCTCTACCGAAACCGCGATGCTGTTTGGTGAACTCTACCGTCACGGTGCTGAGTGGAAATTCCGTGCCGTCGGCCAGGGCTATGCCGGTGGTCTGTCATCAGTTTGTGCACAGTACGGTATCAACGCGTCCTGAGTATTTTTTTCAGCGGGCTGACAACCAGCCCTCTTTATAACCCGCAGCAGGAGTCCGAAAATGGCAGTTTCTCTTACAAAAGGCGGTAACGTCTCCCTGACCAAAGAAGCCCCGTCAATGAGCGTGGCGATGGTTGGTCTGGGCTGGGATGCGCGTGTGACTGATGGTCAGGATTTTGACCTCGACGCATCTGTATTTATGGTGGGTGACGACGGAAAAGTATTATCCGACAGCCATTTCATCTTCTTTAATAACAAAACCAGCCCGTGCGGCGCGGTGGAGCACCAGGGCGACAACCGCACCGGTGAAGGCGACGGTGATGATGAGCAGGTTAAAATCAGCCTGAACACCCTTCCGGCAGATGTGAAAAAACTGGTCTTCTCCGTCACGATTTATGATGCGGAAGCACGTAAACAGAACTTCGGTATGGTCAGCAACAGCTTCATCCGTATCTGTAACAATGATAACGGCAGTGAAATTGCCCGTTTCGACCTGTCTGAAGATGCATCAACAGAAACCGCGATGGTCTTCGGTGAGTTGTACCGTCACGGTACAGAGTGGAAATTCAAAGCCGTCGGCCAGGGCTTCGCCGGTGGTCTGTCTGCATTAGCATCTCAGCACGGTGTTAATATTTAATTATTGATATCAGCTGGTTGCCGTAAAAAATGCCCTGTCCGTGACGGACAGGGCATGCTGCGTTTACAAATCCGGCCGGGAGATTACTCGACTCCTGCTGCCTCCCCGGCCGGACGGCGCACATCGTTGGCACCGTACAGATAGCCTTCACGCACCTTACCGGACACGGCGGCATCATTGCCGGAAGAATCCGCACTGACCCCGGCGGCACCCGGTAACCCCACCATAATCAGCTCTGCGGCCCCCCACGGTGTCTGCTCAACCATCTTATAACCCATTTTATCCAGCAAATTCAGTGAGTCTTTTGACACACCGCGCTGCTCGTAATACACCTCATCCGGCAGCCACTGATGGTGGATACGCGGTGCATTCACGGCCTCCTGCGGTGCCATACCGTGATCGATAATATTCAGTGCGGTTTGTAAGGTGATAGAGATGATCCGTGAGCCTCCCGGCGAACCGAGCACCAGGAAAATCTTACCGTCTTTGGTGACAATGGTCGGGCTCATGGAAGAAAGCGGACGTTTGCCCGGGGCAATCGCGTTGCGCTCCCCCTGAACCAGGCCGTACATATTCTTCTCGCCGATTTTGGTGGTGAAATCATCCATTTCATCATTGAGGAAGAAGCCGGTGTCCGGCGGGATCACCACCGCACCGAAACGGCCATTGATGGTATAGGTGGTGGAAACCGCATTGCCTTTGTTATCCACCACGGAATAGTGTGTGGTTTCCGGTTTTTCATGCGGACCTGTACCCGGCTGCACCTGAGCGGAAGGTGTGGCTTTACCCGGAATGATTTCTTTGCGCAGCTCTTCCGCATAGGCTTTGCTGGTCAGTTTTTCGGTCGGATTTTTCACAAACGCCGGGTCACCGAGGAAGGTGTTGCGATCCATATACGAATGGCGCATTGCCTCTGTCAGAGTGTGGATATAATCCGCCGAGTTAAAGCCCATTGCTTTCAGATCATAACCTTCCAGAATATTCAGGGTCTGGCAGATAGTCACACCGCCGGAGCTCGGCGGCGGGGCGGATATAAACTCATAACCGCGATAGGTACAGGTGATCGGCGCAACCTCAGAAATGGTGTAATCCGCGAAATCTTTGGCGGTCAGCTTACCGCCACCGGCCTGAGAGGCTTTTTCCACGATTTGCGGGATGTCACCTTCATAAAAGGCGGGAGGGCCTTCTTTGGCGATCCGTTCCAGGGTATTGGCCAGATCGGTCTGAATCAGGCGGTCGCCGGGCTGGAATGCGGAGCCGTCAGGTTTAAGGAAAATCCGTGCTGCTTCCGGATCCTGCTTAAAGCGGGCGGTGGTGGTGTCCAGCACATCGGTATCCGCGCGGGTCAGGATAAAACCGTCACGCGCCAGTTTGATCGCCGGTGCCATCACCTGCTCCCGTTTCATGGTACCGTATTTTTCCAGGGCATAATCCAGCCCTTTGACCGTTCCAGGCACCCCGGCGGCGAGGTAGCCGTACAGGCTTGCATCTTTGATCAGATTGCCGTCTTTATCGAGATACATATCCGCAGAAGCGGACGCCGGGGCTGTTTCGCGGAAATTGATGAAAATATTTTTTCCGTCTGCCAGATGCAGGGTCATAAAGCCGCCGCCGCCGATATTACCGCAGCAGGGATTCACCACCGCCTGAGCGTAGCCGACAGCCACTGCAGCATCCACCGCGTTACCGCCGGCTTTCAGAATATCAGCCCCGGCCTGTGACGCCAGATGCTGGGAAGAGACCACCATCCCGTTGCGGGCTTCAGCAGCGGGTTCGGAAGCGGCATACAATTGCGGGGAAAGCAGCAGAGAGAGCAGAAGAACAGGTGTTCGCCATGGGGTTATCATTATTATCTCCTTTGATCGTGCAGGGTTTTGTATGAGGGATTGATTGACTATTTGTTAATTAATAGTTAATTAACGTATAGCAGGGATACCAATATTTGAGAAATGGCGTGCGGGAAAATGTGAAACCGGGCAGAAAAGCAGGACGGGGAGATAATAAAAAACCCGGATAGCCCGGGTTATGCAGAACAGCGTGTCATTACGCAAACGAGACGGAAAACCGGTACTGCCGCCGCAGCACCGGTTAACACAATCAGGCTGTTTTTTCTTCTTTCATGATTTTGTTCAGTTTCGGTACGATAGCCCACATAATCAGGCCGGCAACTGCCGTTGCAATACCGATTTTACCGAACACATCAGTGTAGATAACGAGAGTCTGAAGCGGATCAGTCACGCCTTCCGGCGGAGCGGTAAAGGTTGCCACGTAACCGCCCAGCAGTGTTGCCATCGCCTGAGTCAGGAACCACATCCCGAGAATAAAGCCCATCAGGTACTGCGGAACGAATGCAGCCACCATTGCCAGACCCAGCGCACTGATCATCAGCTCGCCGACGGCCTGGAAGAAGTAAACCAGGACGATAAACCACGGTGATGTCAGACCGGACGCATCGGCAAACCACATACCGGATGCAGCTGCTGTCAGGAAACCGGCGGAGCAGCAGAACATACCGATGGTGAATTTACCCGGCATGGAGAAGTCTTTGCCGCGTGCGCCCATCTTGCTGTAGAAGTAAGCCAGAACCGGGCTCAGCACGATGATCCAGAACGGGTTCAGTGCCTGGAAGCTGACCGGATGCACATCAATACCCATAATGGTGTGATGTACGTTATAGATAGCGAAGAAGTTCAGTGAAGTCGGCATCTGGGCATACAGCACATAGAAGATAACCGCTTCCAGCATCAGAACAAACGCTACATACATCTTGTTCCGTTCCACGCCTTTCAGTTTGAAGGCTTCACGGAAGAAGAAGAAGATAACCACGGCGGTGACGCCGAGTAACACATAGTTGGCAACAACTACGTTGTGCAGTAACCATGCACACAGGAAGACGGTTGCCACACTACCGGCGATGACTACCAGCAGGCTGCCGAATTTCATTGGTTTGTGATCCGGCTCGGAACCGATATTACGCACCATTTTCTGGCAGAACAGGAAGACCGCCAGGGCGATCAGCAGGCCGATACCACAGATATTATAGGTGACGGTATAGCTGTATTTGTCCGCGATAACCGGCGCCAGTGCCAGGGAAATCAGGGAACCGATGTTGATCGACATATAGAACAGGGTGAATGCCCCGTCCAGACGCGGGTCTTTCGGCGGATAGCATTTTGCCAGCAGGCTGGCCGGGTTGGCTTTGAATAAACCGTTACCGACAGCAATGGTACCCAGTGCATAGAAGATCAGATCCGGGTGCATGATAGACAGGCCGGTCATAAAATAACCGACAGCCATCACGATGGCCCCTAAGATGATGGTCCGTTTGGTCCCGAGGACGTGGTCACCGACGTAACCACCGATAGAGATCAGACCGTATACCAGCGCGGCGAATGCCCCGAAGGTAATAAATGCCTGTTCCTGACTGAATCCCAGTTTCTGAACGAAGTAGACGGCCAGGATGCCTTGCACACCGTAATAGCCGAAGCGTTCCCACAGCTCCACGATAAAAATCATGAAGAATGGCTTAGGTTGGTTAAACAATCCAACCTGCGCGGGTTTACTCATGGTTTAATGCCTCTTATTAATAATTATTCATCACGCAAAAGCCTTCCCGGCATCGCGGAGGCAAAGCTAAAAGATAAACTCTTGCGTAAGGTTGAGTGTTTGCGTATTTGTCAGGGTATTTGCCAAAGGGCTCAGACTAATATATTGCTGTCTGAGCATCTCAAAGACAGATCACACTTACTGCAATAATTAATATCATAATTGAAATAAAATTCATTAGATTGACATCAATAATTAGTCAGCAATGGTTTTGTTGATGGCGTATTGAGCAGATTGATGGTTATTTATTCTGTTGTCCGGAGGGGGCGGAATTAAATATGACAAACTGTAACAGGTATTTTTCTGATGAATAATGATTCGTTAACACATGATGTGTTAACGAATATTATGACAATAATGAAAGAGGATCAGGCAACAGCAGCAGCGGGGATATCACCGGTTTCGACAGTGCGAAAATCGCGGCGGAAGTAAATCAGGCCGTGACCTTCGTCGCGGACATCAATATTGCGGATTTCTGCCATAAAGATATTGTGTGTGCCGATTTCCTGCACCTGCGTCACCACGCCTTCCAGACAGGCCAGCGAGCCATGCAGACAAGGTTGTCTCAGCGCTCCCGGCTGCCAGTGATCACCGGCAAAACGCGCGTCCATACTCAGGCCGGTCATCCCGGCAAAATCACACGCCAGTGCCTGGTGTTTATGGGTGAGCACATTGACACACAAACGTCCGTTGGTTCTGAACACTTCACTGAGCGCACTGCTGCGGTTGATGCACACCAGCAGGGTCGGCGGTGTATCCGTGACAGAGCAGACCGCGGTGGCGGTCAGCCCGCCGCGCCCGGCGTCGCCGTCGGTGGTGACGATATTGACGGCAGCGGAGAGTGTCGCCATTGCGTCGCGGAACAACAGACGCTGTGAATTATCCAAAGACATACCAACTCCCGGTGGGATAAAAAATGTGACGCAATTGTTGCTTATTTGCGAATGATACGCAGTCTAATGATAGCCGGGGAAAAATACAAGGGAGAGTCAGAAAATGCGGCTGCCGGAAGGACAGCCGCAGACGGTGGTCAGCGGGGATTAACGGATCCCGCCGAAGCAGAGGTATTTGATTTCCAGATAGTCATCAATACCGTGGCGGGAGCCTTCACGGCCGAGGCCGGATTGCTTGATACCGCCGAACGGCGCCACTTCCGTGGAAATAATGCCTTCATTAATACCGACCATTCCGGCCTCCAGGGCTTCCGCCACGCGGTAGACCCGGCCGATATCGCGGGAATAGAAATAAGCGGCAAGACCGAACTCGCTGTTATTTGCCGCGCGGATGGCCTCTTCCTCATCGCGGAACCGCACCAGCGGTGCCAGCGGGCCGAACGTCTCCTCTCGGGTCACCAGCATGTCTGAAGTCACACCGGTCAGAACGGTCGGCTCAAAAAATAATCCGCCCTGTGCCGCCGGTTTCCCGCCGCTGACAACAGTCGCACCTTTGCTGACCGCATCGGCGATATGCTCACTGACTTTACGGATAGCAGCCTCATTAATCAGCGGTCCCTGTTGTGCTTTTTCGTCGGTGTACGGCGCGACATGCAGGGCACTGACAGCCTCCGCCAGTTTCTCGGCAAAGGCATCATACACACCATCCTGCACATAGATACGGTTGGCGCAGACACAGGTTTGCCCGCTGTTACGGAATTTGGCGGCCATGGCACCGGCAACCGCCGCATCGAGATCGGCATCATCAAACACAATAAACGGTGCGTTACCGCCCAGTTCGAGAGAGAGCTTTTTAACCGTCTCCGCACTCTGCGCCATCAGCAGCTTGCCGACCCGGGTGGAGCCGGTAAAGGATATTTTGCGCACGACCGGGCTGGTGGTCAGTTCGCCGCCGATAGCCGCCGCATCAAGCCCGGTGACAACATTGAACACCCCGGCCGGAATACCGGCCTGTTCACCGAGTGCCGCCAGCGCCAGAGCGGAAAGCGGGGTTTCCGCTGCCGGTTTCAGCACCATGGTACAGCCTGCCGCCAGTGCGGGAGCGGCTTTGCGGGTGATCATCGCATTCGGGAAGTTCCACGGTGTGATAGCACCGACCACCCCGATCGGCTGGCGTATGGTGGCGATCCGCTGTCCGCTCTGTGTGGCCGGAATGGTTTCGCCGTACACGCGCTTGCCTTCTTCGGCAAACCATTCAATAAAGCTGGCACCGTAGGCGATTTCCCCGCGTGATTCCGCCAGCGGTTTGCCCTGCTCCAGACTCAGGAGCTGTGCCAGTTCCTCCTGATTCTCCATGACAAGATAAAACCAGCGGCGCAGGATCTGCGCACGGGCTTTGGCGGTCAGGGCGCGCCAGCCCGGCAGGGCATTTTCAGCGGCGGCAATGGCAAGCCGGGTTTCGTGTGCGCCGAGGTCGCTGACGCGGGTGATCAGTCCGCCGGTGGCCGGGTTGGTCACATCAAACGTGGCCTTATCCTGTACATCGGTCCACTGACCATTAATATAGCCGCCGGTGCGCAGCAGGGAAAAGGAAGGATCGGTTAACGATGAGGTGAACATAGAGAGCTCCGTTGCGTTTTCTCAAAAAAGTGATGAGGGCACTGAGATATCAGCAGAAGACCATTGATTTATTGTTAATATAGCGTTAATAAAAGGAGAGTCCTTTGGGTCTTTATGACTGATATGCTTTTTATTCTAACAGAGGATGTCTGATTGCGCATTTTCCCGATAAAATTGTGCCTTTTTTTGATAACGTCGATGTTTATGATGTGAGTACATCGCGGAGAAATTACCCATTATGCATGAATCATTACTTATCGCCCTTTTGCAGGCCCGTGAAGTGGTCCTCGGCTATTTTCGCCCGACCCTGAAAGCACACCAACTGACGGAGCAGCAGTGGCGGATCATTCGCATACTGGCTAAGACCCCGTCGCTTGATTTTCATCTTCTGGCACAGAAAAGTTGTATTCTGCGTCCCAGCCTAACCGGTATTCTGACGCGGATGGAAAAAGCGGGCATTATCCACCGCCTCAAGCCCCTCAGTGATCAGCGCAAACTCTATCTTTCTCTGACTGACGAAGGCACGGCGCTGTATCACCGTGTGCAGGCGGAAGTGGAGACCGGCTATCAGGCGCTGGAATTACAGTTCACGCCGGAGAAGGTACGCCAGCTCTATGCATTGCTGGATGACCTGGTTGCACTGCCGCAGCGCGACAGCGACGAAGAATAAAAAATGCCGCTCAGATGAGCGGCATTTCAGACTTACTTCTTGCCGAGCAGATGCAGGAAGTGAATATGTTTTTCATACTGGTCAAGGATGTCATGAATGATCTGCTCCTTGTTCCAGCCCATAATGTCATAATCCTGTCCGCCCTCTTTCAGATGGATTTCCGCGCGGTAATAGCGGTGTTCCTCATCTTTTTCCTCGTCGGTCATTCCGGAGAGGGCAAAGGACGGCTGATTGTAATAGCGCAGCCGGGTTTCATAGATAAAGTTCATATCATCCCCCAGATCGACCTCAAAAGTGATCCGGTCGTCGCGGCTGCGGTCGATATGGCTCGGTGTGCTCTGTTTTTCCAGCTCCTGAGACACCATGTCCATCGCCTCAGACACCACTTCATCAATAAAGCGTTTGACCAGCGAACGTTTCGGAAAATAGCCGATATTACGCAGACGACGCTGCCACGGGATCGGGTTGCGGCTGGCGGTCGGCGCAATGGTCGCCAGCTGCTGGCTGTCACGCTTGTGCACATCAATCCGCAGGGCTTTGATCAGCCCGTAAATCGAGAACAGCAACACAACCGCAAACGGCAGGGCGCTGGCGATAGTTACTGTCTGCAGGGCGGATAATCCCCCGGCCAGCAGCAGGGTGATAGCCACCACGCCCATCAGCGCGGCCCAGAAGATCCGCTGCCAGACCGGCGTATGGGTATCCCCGCCGGAGGCCAGGGTATCCACGACCATCGCGCCGGAGTCAGCAGAAGTCACAAAGAAGACAATGACCATCAGCATGGCAAAGAAAGAGAGCGCCGTGGAGAACGGGAAATACTCGAGGAACTGGAACAGCGCCAGTGACACATCCTCTTTCACGACCGTGGCGAGTGCGGTTGCGCCCTGATTTTTGATCAGATCGATGGCGGTATTACCGAAGAAGGTCATCCACAGCAGGGTAAAGCCCGCCGGGACAAACAACACGCCGAAGACAAATTCACGGATGGTGCGCCCGCGTGAAATCCGCGCGATAAACATCCCGACAAACGGTGACCATGACAGCCACCAGCCCCAGTAAAGCAGGGTCCAGCCACCCAGCCAGTCGTCTGACTTCGGCTCATAAGCAAAGAGATTAAAGGTATTACTGACGATTTCAGAAAGATAACCGCCGGTGTTCTCAACAAAGGATTTCAGCAGCAGTACGGTCGGGCCTAACACACCGACCATAATCAGCAGCAGAACCGCCAGGCCGAGGTTCAGCTCTGACAGAAAACGGATGCCTTTATCCAGACCGGATACCACTGATAATGTTGCCAGTGAGGTGATCACCACAATCAGCACCACCTGTACGGTTTCTGTCTGCGGCAGGCCGAACAGATGATTCAGCCCGGCATTCACCTGTAACACGCCAAAACCGAGGGAGGTCGCGACCCCGAATACCGTACCGACCACAGCAAAAATATCCACCGCATGACCGGCCGCGCCGTAAATACGGTCGCCGATAATCGGGTAAAGTGCGGAACGCAGTGTCAGCGGCAGGCCGTGGCGGTAGCTGAAAAACGCAAGGATCAGCGCCACAACCGCGTAAATAGCCCAGGCGTGTAACCCCCAGTGGAAGAAGGTCAGGCGCATGGCCTCTTTTGCCGCTTCAACCGTTTCCGGTGTGCCGACAGGCGGGGAAAGATAGTGCATCACCGGTTCGGCGACACCGAAGAACATCAGCCCGATCCCCATTCCTGCGGAGAACAGCATGGCAAACCAGGAAATATAACTGTATGCCGGACGGGCGTGGTCCGGGCCGAGTTTAATATCACCGAAACGGGACAGCCCCATAAAGGTGACGCTCAGTAAAATCAGGGCGACGGCGAGGATATAGAACCAGCTGGCATTTTTAAACAGGCTGGTCTGAAGGGCTTTAAGGTGTATGTCCGCCGTCTGGGGAAACAGGGCGGCAAAGCCGACAATCAGGAGAATAACCAGGGCCGAAATATAAAAAACCGGCGGATTAATCTTCATTTTTTTTGCGGATTGTTCAGTGTCCTGATGACTCATGAATTATTCCTTTTATCAGTTGCAGATAACGCCGGCAGTAAAAAGGGGAGAACTGCATCAAAGCGTCAGATTTTCCTTCTGAAAACGGTACGCGGCTGCGCAGCGGTAAATAGAAACCCCGGTAAAATAGTGTCAGCGGGAGATCAGAAAAAACGGAGATAAATACAGGTTAAACCTGCGGAAAAAATGCGGTGATATTAGATTTTATTCCCCCGGTTGGTGAAAAAAAGAGGATTATAGTGCCAAAAATGTCACTCTGCGGCAAGTCACGGGGTGTTTTTGCGGGAAAAAGAGGTATTTTTATCTGTGAATTTTATTTGCGGTAATTGACAAACTGCCTGAAATAACACAATAAAAAAGCCGGAAACAATCATTGTTTCCGGCTGACGGCTGTTTTACGGATTGATACGGGATATTACCTGTTCAGGTTTACTGAGCATCTGCGGGTTTTCCGCTGACATCCTGTTTCAGCTCATCAATTTTTTTATCAGCGGCGGCTTTGGCTTCATCCGCTTTCTGTTTCAGCTCTGCGGCTTTTTCTTCCGCGGCTTTTTTGGCGTCTTCGCCTTTATCTTTGGCATCGGCCAGCAGGGCATCAGCCTCTTTTTTCAGCTCATCCGCTTTGGCATCGGCACTGTCACGGATTTCGGCTGCTTTCTCTTTGGCGTCAGCCATCACCGCACCGGCTTTTTCTTTGGCATCACCGGCGGCTTCAGTTGCATTCTGTTTCAGTTCAGCGGCTTTCTGCTCTGTTTTATCCGCAGCCTCTTTGGCATCCTGCTTTATCTCATCCGCTTTCTGCTCTGCGGCTTCCTTAATCTGCGCGGCACCTTCCTGTGCTTTCTGCGTAGCAGGGTCTGTTTTGCTGCTGTCGTCACACCCGGTGGCCAGCGCAAATACCCCCGCAAGGATGAGTGAACTTAATAATGCTTTTTTCATGATTAACTCCTCTTCAGCAATACTGAGTAAAATAACCGGATAACATCGTGTCCGCGATTATTGATTATATAATAAAATCAGGCAATCTGCTGACAGATATAATTTTCTGTCAGGGTTATCCCTTTCAGCATAGAAAATGAAGGGCAGGTTGTATAGTGCTGAGGGGGATTTATCAGTAACGGCATAAAATAATATCCCGCTGCATAAAAATATCCGGTAATATCAATACAGAATGTAGTCTTATAAGCGTAACATAGTAACGTGTTTTATTTCAGTTGGTTAGCGTTTCTGTCAGTGTAAGGAAATACCATGACATATTATCTTCTGGTTATCGTTAAATTTATCATCGGCTTTGTTATTGTGTTAACGCACATGAATATCTCCGGGAAAACCCAATTATCACAAATGACACCGGTTGATTTTATTGGAAACTTTGTACTGGGCGGCATTATCGGCGGTGTTATTTACAGTGATACCATTCCGCTGACGCAATATATTATTATTCTGCTGATGGGGGTGAGTTTTATCAGCATAATCAATTGGGTCAGCAAACATATCAGTGTACTGCGCGCGGTGACTATCGGTAACCCGATCCCGATTATTAAAAACGGGGTATTTATCATGGATAGCATTCATGAGAAGCGCAATAAGATCGATATTCTGAATATCACCTCCCGAATGCATGCACAGGGGATCTATTCATACCGCGATGTGTATTATGCGCAGATAGAGCCGGACGGCCAGCTGACGGTGATTTGTGACCAGTCACAGATGCCGTCTGTCATTGTGATGAAAGACGGCGTACCGCGTAAATATGAACTGGAGCAGATTGGTCATGATGAGCCGTGGCTGGCAGACCGCCTGAAACAGCAGGGAATTGACGACCCTGAGTCTGTTTTCCTGGCGGAATTTTATAACGGCAGCCTCAATGTGGTGATGAAGGACGGGCGGATGACCGGCCATCACAGCGAGCCGTCACAGCCGTAAGGTTTTTTCCCTTACGGCACGATAATGACTTTTTCCGGATATTTTTCACGGAATTCGTGCGCTTTCTGCCATTTATCGTCACAGATAATTTTATCGATAACGGCAATCTCCGCGATTTTTAAAATCCCCTGCTGGCCGAATTTGCTGGAGTCGGCCAGAATAATTTTCTGCTTACTTTTTTCCAGCATTTTCCGTGCAATCATGCCTTCTTCAACACTTTTGACCAGAATGCCTTCATCACGTACACCGCCTGCGCCGACAAACGCAAAGTCCGCATAAATATGATCAATTTCATGCAGGGTTTTCGCACCGAGATTGGCCCGGAATTCATGGTTGTATTCACCACCCAGCACATACACTTTTGCCAGCGGGTTCTGTGAGGCGATTTTATCCGCAATAAGGGCGGAATTGGTGAAAACGGTAAATGCAATTGCCGGTAACTGCGCGGAAAACAGGAGCGTTGTCGAACAGGAATCGATATACAGTGTGTCGTGCTCGGAAATCAGCCCGGCAGCATAGCGCGCGAGGGTCATTTTTTCCTCACGGTTCAGTTCCAGCCGTTGTTCAAAACTGCCTTCGCTGACACTCTTTTTCTTCATCGCCCCGCCGTGAATTTTGATGATCTCGCCTTCTTTCTCCAGAATGGAGAGGTCACGGCGGATCGTCTCAGAGGTGACATTCAGTGTATCAGCAAGATCCTGCACACTGACTTCCCCCTGCTGATTCAGCAGATCGAGGATGTATTCCTTTCTTTTTATCGGATTCATGACCGTTCTCATCACACTCGTAAACGTGAACAATATTAGCGCATTATGTGTCGTTGCGGAATGCCGCTCTGTAATGATGAAGTGCGGCAGCAACGCCATCCTCCCGGCAGTCAGCCGTAATATACCCGGCGGCCTGCTTCAGTGCCGGTACGGCATTGCCCATTGCCACGCGCAGATCCGATGCGGCAAATAAAGAGAGATCGTTTTCCTGATCCCCGATGGCCATGATGGTTCCCGGCCGCAGAATACCGCGCTCCGCCAGTATTTGCAGGGTACTGCCTTTGCTCACGGATGCCGGAACCAGTTCAAAATAGTGCTGGTCGGTAAAGAATGCGCTGACCTTTGCCGGTAACTGCGGGCGAAGGTTTTCAGCCCGTTGCCGCAGGGCTTCCGCTTCCCCGCACAGGGTGATTTTAATGATATCTGTCCGGCTGAAAATATCGTCTGCCGCGAGTGTCTGTATTGGCAGGCCGAATAATTCAGCTTCATGAATTGTGTATTCTGATATTTTCCCCGGCGGACAGAGCAGAGCATCCTCACCGAAAGCATGCCAGCTGGTGGTGAGCATGTTTTGCAGTGCGGATAACACGGCCGGAGAGAGGGTTGCCCGGCTGAGAACGGATTGTGTGCGGCAGTCATAAATCACCGCGCCGTTACAGGCGCCGATAGCGCGGAGCACCGGAAGCAGCCCGGCGCTGTCCGTCAGAGACAAAATCGCCCGCAGCGGGCGGGCAGAGCAGATCACAATATCCGTTTCCGGCGGCAGTGCCAGCAGTGCCCGGCGGTTGCCCTCTGAAATACGGTTATCCGGATGTAAAAGCGTGCCGTCGAGATCGATAGCCAGTGTGGTCATAAAAAGCCTCAGCGGGAGCCGTGCCCCCGCATTGGAAATACTGGTCAGTTGTGATGAATAAAGGACTGGGTGACCTGTGCGGCCGCCTGACACACCACGTTATCAATCGCGGTGCCGACCACTAAAATATTCACACCGGTTTCTTTAAACGCTTTGGCATTGGCGACGTTAATACCGCCTTCTGCCAGTGTCGGGACACTGACTGCACCGACCAAAGCTTTCAGCCGGGCTTTAATCTGCTCCGGAATTTCACCGGCAGCCACGCCCTCGTAGCTCATACCGGTCATCAGGCCGATCATATCCACGCCGATGGCTTCCATTTTCTTCGCCACTTCCGCGACTTCTTCCGGGGTTTCCGCCGGGATGCCGAAGGTATGCAGATCGTCCGGGTGGCCGATATAAGCATCTACGGTCAGGCCGAAGCGGTGCGCAAGACTGACAATATCCGCCAGATCCTCAAAAGTGGATTTATGGGTGTGCAGGCCGTCAGCCCCGGCGCGGGCGATCTGTAAAATATCCTCTTCCGTCACCGGCACCGGGATGGTTTCGGTGAATCCGCCGGCGATCCCGACCGTAATAAAGACATCATCCGGGATCACATTGCGGATACCGTTGACGGCTTCCGCCATCTGTGTGGTGGAGATTTCATGGCGGATCTGCTCGGCAGCGTGCATGTTATTTACGCCTCTGTGTCCGCGTGCCAGCGCCAGCGCCGGATGGTTCGGCTCCAGCATTTTGACCCCGGCATCACACACTGCTTTCGCCAGTCGCGCGTCATCACCGGTGATACCTGTGCTGAGCAGAGTCTGCCCGTTGTGCAGCGCAATAGCATTTCTGACTTTCGCCATGGCCTGTTCACGTTTTTTATTCATATCACCTATAAACATATCAACCTCTTATTACTTTTTTTGTGTTTTTGTATGACGGCACCCGGAGGTGCCGTTTTTATAAAGCCCTGGTGTTGGCGTGTGATATTTTTCACACTTATTCATTGCTGTGTTGTCTTTGCATCAGCCTGCGGCTTTCGCGGTTGTCACGGCACTGAAACGGTTGGCAATGACAGTTATGGCGCAGGTTAAAACCAGAATCACGGTCATGGTCAGCGCCATGTAAAGTGCGTTACTGGATAAGAACGGAGAGGCAAACGCCGGGACATACGCCACCCCTTTGACATTAAACATGCCGAGCATCATGCCGCCGATCCCGGCGGAAAGAATGGCACCGCCGAACACGATTTTGTTGGCAAACATGAAGGGATACGCCGATTCCACAAAGGTACCGAATCCCAGATTGATAAGCAGTCCCGGGGCGGCGACCGCGGCCTCACTGCGTTCACGCGGGGCAATAACGTTTGCCAGGTTAATACCGGCGGCCACCATCACCAGCCCGACCATATCCACCGCGCCGAGGAAGCTGACACCGGTTTTTTCCATCTCGAGCAGCACCAGCGGCAGGATCACGGCGTGATACACACCGCCGAGGATCGCAGGCCAGATAACCAGACCGGCCAGCAGTCCCGCCAGAACCGGACTGAAGGCGAGGGTGCTTTCCAGCGCCAGTTTGATGTAGTTACCGGCCAGCAGCGCCAGCGGACTGAGGAAATAAAACATGATAAGACCGGCGGCCAGACCGGAAATCCCGCCCGCCACGATGTTGACGGTGGTCATCGGGAATTTCCAGCTGATGCACAGGGCAAACAGGTAACGGACAAAAATACCCGCCATGATCCCGCCTGCGATCCCGCCGATCAGACCACCCTCGACCGAGAGCACCCCGGCGACAACCCCGGAAACAATCGAAACCTCATCCAGTTCGGAAACCTGTTTGGCAGCAATCACCGCCACAATCACCGGCAGCCCTTTGAGCAGCAGCTGGAAGATCGCATCCAGGCTTTCCAGTCCCGGGATGTGGCTCAGCGCCAGCACAATCGCCATGGCAATAAAGCCGGGCAGAGCCGGGATCATAATGCCGCGGATATTCATCCGCTTAAGCAGACTCTTGTCGGACGGCCCGCCGGTGCTGCCTGCACTGCCCAGTACCGGACGGAATTTAATCCCCCAGTGTTTGCACAGGGAAGAGATAAACGAGATAGCCCGGGTTCTGCTGGTGGTGCCGGTGGTACCCGAGGTGGCAATCACATTGGCACCGGCGGCGGCGATATGGGCCATCGAGGTGCCGCCGGTACCGGCGATCGGCACTTTCTTTTCCGCCGCAGCCTGAAGAGCCAGGCGGTTGGCGTTGTGCGGATCACCGCTCATAATAA
The DNA here is from genome assembly GCF_051172335.1 of Morganella sp. B601. NCBI lineage: Bacteria > Pseudomonadati > Pseudomonadota > Gammaproteobacteria > Enterobacterales > Morganellaceae > Morganella > Morganella sp. B601. Next base: position 126,560 of record NZ_JBPIZE010000005.1, on the reverse strand, counting down.
TGATGCCGTCGATATCGCCCTGTTCTATCAGCCGGGCAATCTGTTCATCACTGCCGCGCACGGCGTCATTGACTTCTGCAAGGGTGCCGGAGAACGTCACCGCAGGCACGGCATCTGCTTCTGTCAGGGTGTAGACCGCGGCGGCGGTAGAGGGTTTGGCAACATCCATCGACGCCTGTGCTGCAATAAACTGCACCGCAGCAACAGAAACACCGGCGGACTGACATTGTGTGTAGATTTCGCTCAGAAGTTTTTCAGGATCTGCACCACCGAGGTTGTACAGGTTCCCGCCACTACTGCCCAGTATGACAATTTTTTTCATAATCGGACCTCAGGGGGTTCAGGGTAAGTAACGACTTATTGTTGTTTTTTGTTGATATTGCTTGGTATAACAACGTAAATCAACACATCAAAATAGGGCGTATTGTTTATGAAATAATCACTGAATTGATTCAATTCGGGGAAAATAGTGTTGTCGTAGGTAGTTATCAGTGTTATTAACTGATTGTGATGGGATTTCGTTTTATTTAATGCTGTTTAATTATTAGCTAATTATTTTGCTTTATGTTGTTTTATGTGAGTTTGATCATAATTAACCGTACCAATCACACAGAAAAACCACATAAAACAAAAAAGCCACTCCGGGGAGTGACTTTTACAGAGAAGTAAAAAACGGATCAGCCGGGCAGATTAACCAGCGAGTCGCGGGTGATATCGCGGATGTTTTTTGCGCCGGTCAGTGTCATTGCCACGCGCATCTCTTTATCAATCAAATCCAGCAGGTTTTCGACCCCCGCCTGTCCCTGTGCCGCGAGCGCGTAAACAAAGGCACGGCCGAGCAGGACTGAATCCGCCCCCAGCGCCAGCATCCGTACCACATCCAGCCCGTTGCGGATCCCGGAATCACTCAGAATAGTGATATCTGATTTCACCGCGTCGGCAATAGCAGGCAGAGCGCGGGCGGTGGAGAGCACACCGTCGAGCTGGCGGCCGCCATGGTTGGAGACCACAATACCGTCCGCGCCGAAACGCACCGCATCTTTCGCATCTTCCGGATCCAGGATACCTTTGATAATCATCGGACCTTCCCAGAACTCGCGGATCCATTCGAGGTCTTTCCAGGAAATAGACGGATCGAAGTTTGCCCCCAGCCAGCCGATATAATCTTCCAGTTTGGTCGGTGCGCCGCGATAGACCGAGATGTTACCCAGATCATGCGGTTTGCCCAGCACGCCGACATCCAGCGCCCAGCGCGGGTGAACCATCGCCTGTAACACACGGCGCATGGCGGCATTCGGGCCGCTCATCCCGGAATGGGCATCACGGTAACGCGCTCCCGGCACCGGCATATCGACGGTAAAGACCAGGGTTTTGACCCCGGCGGCTTTGGCGCGCTCAAGGGCATTTTTCATAAAACCGCGATCGCGCAGCACATAGAGCTGGAACCACATCGGGCGCTCAATCGCCGGAGCGACTTCCTCAATCGGACACACGGAGACGGTGGACAGGGTAAAAGGTACGCCTTTATTGGCTGCCGCTTTTGCCGCCTGCACTTCACCGCGCCGCGCGTACATGCCGGTCAGCCCGACCGGCGCCAGGGCAACCGGCATCGCCAGTTTTTCCCCGAACAGTTCAGTTTCCAGACTGAGAGACGACATATCGCGCAGCACCCGCTGACGCAGGGCGATATCCGCCAGATCCGCCGTATTGCGCTTCAGGGTATGCTCGGCATACGCCCCGCCGTCAATATAGTGAAACAGGAAGGGTGGCAGTCTGGATTCGGCAGCCGCCCGGTAGTCTGTTGAAGCGGAAATAATCATCTTAAATACCTGTATATGTATGTAACAAATTCAGTACTGTGCCCGGTTACAGGGTCAGTATCAGTGCCATCACGGCGGCAATCACGCCGTAGACAAACATCGGAACCACTGTCTTTTTGATAATTGAGCCTTCGGCGTTGGTAATACCGAGGATGGTGCAGACAGCGATAATATTATTCAGACACACCATGTTCCCCATGGCACCGCCGACAGACTGGAGCGCGAGGGTTAAATTGACATTCAAACCGGTGGTCTGGGCAATGGATTGCTGGATCCCGCCGAAGGTCAGGTTGGACACGGTATTGGAGCCGGAGAAGAACGAGCCGAGTGCGCCGAGGTAAGAGGCGAAGTAGATCCAGCTCTCGCCGGTGGCTCCCGCCAGTGAGCGGCCGATAATGTAAACCGGCGCATTTTCACCGCCCTGCATCATCAGGTTTACCATAATCAGCGCACCAAACAGGGCAATAAACGGTTTGTTGGTCTGTTGTGCGGTCTGCACAAACATGGTTTTTACCTGAGTCCGTTTCAGGCGGAACAGGAAAATACCGATAAACACGACCAGGAAGAACGGGATCAGCGCCGGAACATACAGGGTTTTATAATCTGCCGCCGCCGGGGTGCCGAACACATTGCTCAGGCGGACAATCAGTGCATCACTCAGCGTGATATGGCCAAGGAAGCCGAGAGTCCCTTCCCAAATCACGTTAGTGCTGTTGAGCAGCCCTTTCAGGCCGAGCTGGTGGATGCGGGTGACAATCAGAATGCCGATCAGCAGCAGGGTCGGGGTCATCGCTTTGATAACCTGCCCGAACGGGATCACTTTTTTCTCTGTTTTTTGTTCAGTGCGGGTCAGGCCGATACCGGCACGGGCGGTCACGACAGAAATCCCGAGGCCAATTGCCCCGCCGAGCAGTGCCGGGAACTCATAGTTGACCTGAGCCAGCAGCAGATACGGCACGGTACAGGCGAGCACGCTGATCAGAATAAACACGATATTACGACGGATCTCCTGCCAGCTGACAATAAAACGCAACGCCAGCAGCGGGATCACAAATGCAGCCACAAAGTGGATCAGGGCGGAGTAGTGGCTTATCTGATAAACACTCTCTTCATTCAGCCCGAGGTTGGCAAAACCAAACCAGGTCGGTGTACCGACAGCGCCGAACGAAACCGGTACGGAGTTCATCACCAGGGTCAGCAGAGCGACACGCATAGCCGGGAAGCCGAGACCGACCAGGATTGGGGCGGCGATAGCGGCCGGAGTACCGAACCCGCTTGCGCCCTCAATAGTAAAGGCGAATGCCCAGCCGATAATCATCAGCTGTGCCACAGGATTGGGACTGATATTTTCCAGCCAGCTGCGCACTACGTTTTCTGCGCCGCTCACCTGCATCAGCTTATTGAGCATAATTGCCCCGGCAATGATGGTGATCGGTGTCAGCACAGAAATAAAGGCGGTGACAATATTGGCACTCAGTAGTGTGAGATCCGTTTTAAACCAGAACAGCTGGATACAGAACACCACGGCGGCCGTGAAGGGTAATGCGACGTAAGAAGGGATACTGCGGCGTTTTGTCATCATCCAGATTAACATCACGATCGGTGCAAGACTGAAAAAAATAGCCATAAAGCCCTCTGACATTATTATTGTTTTAAAAATTAATGTTGCATGCAGGATTCGTTAAATTTTCATTACGTAATTATTTTAATCACAACCAAAAAGAATTATCTATGCTGCATTTTTTTAACAATTGAATGCGGGAGGGAAATGACGGAAAACGCAGAAAATCAGGCGAAAAAAGGAAATAAAAAAATGTTATTTATCAGTAAATTAATAGGTTAATTTGTATGATAAAAGGACGGAGTCACATTAATTAGGCCACTATGGTCAATAGAGAAATTCCAAAAATCGACTAATCGGCATTACAGATATATAACAATCCTGAATCTGTCAGCCGAAATAGGGACGGATTGCCTGATATGACTGCTGAATATGATCGATCAGCAGGCGGATTTTGACCGGCAGATGGCGGGTGTACGGATACACGGCATACACGCCGAGTTTTTTGCCGCTGTAACCCGGCAGGACTTCCGTCAGCAACCCGGCCTCCAGATCCTCATGCACCATACAGCGCGGCACCATAGCGATACCGTGGCCGCTGAGCAGTGCTTTGCGGATGGCGCGGGCATTATTGAAGGCGATATTGCCGCTCACCTGTAATTCATAGATTTCACCGGTATCCGGGCGGCGCATCAGCCAGTTTGAGGTACCACTTTGCTGATAGGTGTAAGTGAGGCAGTTGTGTGTCAGTAAATCTTCCGGATTCTGCGGCGCGGGATGTTTTTCCAGATAGCGGGGGGAGGCGAGGATCACCCAGTGAGAATCAATCAGCGGACGGGCTATCAGGCTGGAGTCACTCATCATGCCGGTGCGGATAGCCAGATCAATCCGTTCATTCACCAGGTCAACAAACCGGTTTTCCAGATGCATTTCTACTTTCACATTCGGGTATTTTTCACAGAATTCCGCCACGCTGTCGCTGAGAACCAGCTCTCCGGAGATAGTGGGTACTGACATACGGATAAGACCGGTCAGCTCATCACTGTTGGCACTGACTGCCTGTAATGCGCTGTGAACCTGGCCGGTAAGGGATTTGGCATGCTGATACAACACGCGGCCGTTTTCCGTGACAGACAGGCTGCGGGTGGTGCGGTACAGGAGACGGGCACCGAGGGCTTTTTCCAGCCGGCCTACCCGTTTGCTGAGCACGGAGCCGGTGACACCGGCCATTTCCGCCGCTTTACTGAAAGAGCCGCAATCCACAATCAGCGCAAATAAAATCAGATCATTGGCGTACTCGTGGGCGGGCAGCATGGTAAAACCTCCGGCAGTGAATGAAACAATAAGCAGCATTCACTATATCAAAATCTGTGTAACAGTGATAATCACGCCGGAGACAGACAGGTTAAAGCGGGTACACCATGTGGTCAAAGGCAAACACCGTGGCTGGGAAAATCGCCTGACACTCGTGAAGTAAGCGCTCACAATCTTTTTCACTGTAGCGCCCGCTGAAATGGGTGGCGATCAGCGTACCAACGCCGGCATCCCGCGCCAGGGTAGCTGTTTGCACAGTAGAAGAGTGTCCGCGGCTGTTGGCTTTTTCGGTCATGCTGCCGTCAAGTGTGGCTTCCAGCACAATCACATCTGCATTCTGTGCCAGTTTCAGCGCATTTTCGCACGGTGCGGTATCACCGAAAATCACCAGATGACGTCCGCGCTGCGGCTCGCCGAGGTAATCCGCTCCGCAAATTACCCGGCCATCGTCCAGTGTCACTTTGCCGCCCTGTTTCAGGGTCTGCATCCACGGGCCGCCCGGTACGCCTTCGGCTTTCAGGCGTTGTGCATCCAGCGCGCCGGGTTTGTCATGTTCTTCAATCCGGTAACCGTAGCTGATCACCGGATGCTCGAGTGAGTAAGCGCTGACTTTCAGTTGTCCGTCATCGTAAATCACCCCTTCCTCATCTATCTCAATGATCTCCAGCGGGAAGGTCAGATACGAGCCGCTGAGTGTCAGTGCAGTTTCAACAAACTGCGCCAGTCCCTGCGGGCCAAAGAGAGTAAGTGGTTCCTCACATCCGCCCATGGAGCGGCTGCATAACAAACCGGGCAGGCCGAAAATATGGTCGCCGTGCAGGTGGGTGATAAAGATTTTTTCCAGTTTCGGGATTTTGACCGGACTTTTCAGGATCTGATGCTGAGTGCCTTCGCCGCAGTCAAACATCCACAGGCCGCGCTGTAATGATTTGAGATCCAGCACCAGGCTGCTGACGTTGCGGTTGTTTGACGGAACACCGGCACTGGTGCCCAGAAAAATTAACTCCATGTTGTTCCCTGTATTGCAGTTGCCGCCACGCGGAGGCCGGTATTACGGAATACGGCGCAGTTGCGGCGAGCGGGTAATATTTTCCGGTAAGATTAACGGTTCTTCCGCCAGCGGTAAACTCAGACGGGTTTTGCCGGTGATGATCGTGACCCCGGCAGACTGCCAGGCGTCTGCTGCCAGTTGCGTGCAGTACAGTCCGTCCTGCGGGTTGATGCTGAAAGGCGTGCCGAGCCGCGCAAGGGCATTATTACGGGCGCGGTGGTGATTTTCGCTGTCCGCCTGTACGGCATACCAGGCTACTTGTCCGTCTTTGGCGTGTTCAATAAAGAAATCAAGGGGATCGCGGTTCACGCCGCTGATACCGTCCGGGTGCTCCTGCGGGGTGGCGTGGATAACATAAGTCCCTTCAGGCGTGATATCAACAACGCCGACATGGCTGAAACCGCTGTTATCGATACTTCTGACAATGTCGCTGATGGCTTCGCCGCCGTCACGGAAAACCAGGTCGCCGCTCTGAATGCCGGGCGGCGGTACTGCCGCCCGCAACGGCAGTGCGGCTGTCAGCAGCGCCGGGAGCAGAAGCCCGGCGCGGAGTGTGTGTCTCATCAGCGCAGGATAATTTTCCAGTCACCTTCATCCTTTGTCAGCAGGAAACGCTCATCTTTCTGTTTGCCGTCTTTGAAATTAACCGTCAGAATCACGGTTGCGCGTTTTTTGCTTTCATCAATATCGACGGATTTCACTTCTGTGCTTTCCACGCCGCCGTTGCCTTCAATGCGGCGCGCCATATCACCGACAATCATCTGTACTTTGCCTTTGATTTCCATCTCATTTTTTTGTTTATCTTTTTCCGGGATGGCGAGCAAATCATAAGCTTTATCCGCATCTTTTTTCTCAACAGCACTGTAGAACTGTTTAACAACATCCTGCGGGGAATCACTGCCGCAGGCGGTCAGCATCATACTGCCGGCCAGCAGCATCAGGGTGAGGGCGATTTTTTTAAACATAGGTTTTTCCTTTAAAAGACAACAGGTGTTTTTATTATTTTCTGATGAAAATACCGGCAGTATACGGACATCCGGCGGCTTGGCAATCCTGTATATAACGCTGACGGCGGATTCAGGGAAAGATAGCGCAGTGAGGGCGACACTGCGCAGGTTATTACGCGGATACCTGTTCAGGAAAACCCCGGCAGAGGATTATCAGGGCGTATCACTGAGCAGGCTCTCCAGCACCATCGCGCCGGCTCCCTGAGAAACCACCTCATAGGAATCAAACGCAGGCATTATCCGGGTATTAATTTGCGGGAATCCGGCCAGTTTTTGTGCCACGGTTTTCTGCACAGTGGCAAAGAAAGTGTGTTTCGGGGTCAGAGTCCCGCCGCAGACCACCACATCCGGCTGGAAGGAGAGGATGGTATTGGCGATTGCCAGACCGTAATAATAAGCAGCCTCTTCGAGTGCATCGGTACAGATTGGATCGGCCAGCTCAAGGGCTTTAAAAATCACATGGTAATCAATCTCCTGCTCATCACTGACCAGCGAGGTGATAACGGACGCTTTGCCGCGCCGCAGATGCTGAATCACTGTTTTGCGAATAGCTTCCAGTGAACTGTACTGATTAAGACAACCAAATGAGCCGCATTCACAGGTGCGGCCGTGGAGATCGAGCGTCATATGCCCGAACGCATTTTCCGAACTCGGCGGCATAAAGCGGACAGGCTCGCTGAGAATGGTACTGCTACGGATCTCCGCGTCACAGGTGGTGAAAAACAGGCGGCGGCTCTCTTTATGGCGCAGCCGGTATTCTGCCAGCGCGGCAAAATTCACCCCGCTGCCGATAGTCACCTGACACCCGGTGCGGCTTTCCGCCATCTCACGCAGTAACGGGATCAGATAATCATTCATGGCGCGGCGGTCACTGCCGGGTGGCAGGGTGTAATCCGCCGCAATGCCGATACCGAGCAGATCATCCGTACTGAGGTGATGCTCCTCCAGCAGCGATAACAGCCGGGTGAGCAGCCGATCCAGCAGCACCTGCGGCGTTTCCTGTCCGGCGGCTTTGATTTTGCAGGTCGCCAGCACATCCAGCTTCAGGTTTTGCAGCACAATCGTGGAATAGATATTGCTGATTTCAATCCCGGCGAGCCGCCCTCTGTCCGGATTGACACTGTAGAGAATCGGTTTGCGTCCGCCGGTGGATTGTCCCAGTTCTGCCGCGCTGATAAGACCCAGCCTGCTCAGCTCATCCAGCAGCCGCGCACAGGTGGCGCCATTCATGTTGGCTTTTTCTGACAGCGTTTCCGCGCGGATCGGCCCGTCATTCAGAATCAGCTGCCAGAGGGTTTTCAGTTTCCGGGTTTTGGAGTTTTTGGATGACCGGAATTCACTGAGTATGCCGGATAACGTCATAAGCCCGAATCTCCTTTTATCACGGGGCACTGCCTGTTATTCATCATTGTATCTGGATTCTTTTTCTCATATTGAGAATAAGGTCCTGTTTCCGTGTTTACATCTGATCTACAATCGCGGCATACATTTCATCAATTGTTACATCCCGGATAAATTCAGGAGATAAATAATGCATCTCACCGCTGATATCGCAGAAAGCAAAGCGTTCGTCGAAGCGCAGATCACTGTTAAACCGACTATCGGTATCATTTTAGGCTCCGGTCTGGGACCGTTTGCCGATACCCTGGAGAATGCTGTCCGCATTCCGTACAACGATATTCCGCATTTCGCCAGCTCTTCCGCTGTCGGCCATGCCAATGAGCTGGTTATCGGCACGCTGGGCGGCAAAACTGTGGTGGCGATGAAAGGCCGTTTCCACTATTACGAAGGCGTGTCGCTGGATCAGGTTACCTTCCCGGTGCGTCTGATGAAAGCGCTGGGTGTAGAAAAGCTGATCATCACCAATGCCTGTGGTGCAGTAAATACCGGTTTTGCCCCGGGTGACCTGATGCTGATCACGGACCACCTCAATCTGACAGCAAATAATCCGCTGATCGGGCCGAATAACCCGGATCTCGGTGTGCGCTTCCTGGATGTCAGCGAAGTGTACAGCAAAAATCTGCGCGGTATCGCCAAAGCAGTAGCCGCAGAGCAGGGCGTGACCATGCGCGAAGGTGTCTACGCCTGGTGGACCGGCCCGGTTTATGAAACACCGGCGGAAATCCGGATGATCCGCACACTGGGTGCGGATGCGGTGGGGATGTCCACCGTTCCGGAAGCACTGGTGGCGCGCCATGCCGGGATTGAAACCCTGGGAATTTCCTGCCTGACGAATATGGCGTGCGGCATTCTCGACCACCCGCTGAGCCACGACGAAGTGATTGAAACCGCTGAGCGGGTGAAAAACACTTTCCTGAAGCTGGTTACCGGTATTATTTCCCGTTTTTAATCAGATAATCATCAGTTAAGCGTGGTTTTCTTTTTCTCAGTATAACATTAAGAAAACCGTCGTTCAGAGGCCGCCCTGACATCATGGGACGTCGGCGGCCTTTTTTTCTTTATCTCAGCGGAGATACCCATGGATATAAAAGTCAGACTGAAAGCGATGCTGTTCCTCCAGTATTTCATCTGGGGTGCGTGGTTAATCACCCTCGGTTCGTATATGATGGCAACCCTCAAATTCACCGGTGCCGATGTGGGCTGGATCTACAGCACCAAAGGGCTGGCTGCGGTGATTATGCCGGGCCTGGTCGGGATTATTGCCGATAAATTTATTCCGGCGAACCGGCTTTACGGCCTGTGTCACCTGATTTGTGCCGGTGCACTCTTTTATGCCGCAACTGTCACCGATGTGAATGTATTGTTCTGGGTGATGCTGCTGAATGCAATGGCCTTTATGCCGACCATTGCCCTGTCAAATTCCGTCAGTTACGCAAGCCTGCAAAAATATAATCTCGATCCGGTTACACATTTCCCGTCTGTCCGGGTGTTCGGTACTGTCGGTTTTATCGCGGCGATGTGGGCGGTCAGTCTGATGAAATTCGAGCTGAGCAATATGCAGCTTTATATTGCCGCCGGCGCATCATTGCTGCTCGCACTGTATTCACTGACATTGCCGGCGATTCCGGTGGTAAAACAGACCGGCACAACCACCTGGGCACAGCGTTACGGCCTGGATGCCTTTGTGCTGTTTAAACAGCCGGTCATGGCGGTATTTTTCCTGTTTGCCATGCTGCTCGGCGCAGTGCTGCAAATCACCAATACATTCGGTAACCCGTTCCTGCATGATTTCGGCCGTATCGCGGAATATAAAGACACGCTGGTGGTACAGTATCCGTCTGTGCTGCTTTCTGTCTCACAGATGGCTGAAGTGGTGTTTATCCTCGCGATCCCGTATTTCCTTAAACGTTACGGCATCAAAACTGTCATGCTGATCAGTATGATTGCGTGGACATTGCGTTTTGGTCTGTTTGCCTTTGGTGAGCCGGTATCAATCGGTTTCTTCTTCCTCGTGTTGTCGATGATTGTTTATGGTTGTGCATTTGATTTCTTCAATGTCTCCGGTTCGATTTTCATTGAAAAAACCGTCAGTTCCAAAATCCGTGCCAGTGCGCAGGGGCTGTTTATGATGATGGTTAACGGTGTGGGAGCCTATGCCGGTGCGATTGTCAGCGGTAAGGTTGTGGATATGTTCACGGTGGACGGTGTGAAAGACTGGCAGTCAATCTGGCTGATATTCGCCTCTTACACCGTAGTGCTGGCGATTATTTTCCAGTTCACTTTCCGTTATGACCACCGGGCTGAAAAAGCCGCAGAAAAAGCGGTGGTATAAAGAAACAGCATAAAAAAAACCGGCCCTGTTAAAAAGGCCGGTTTTGTCATTCTGTACTGTATGGGTTATCAGAAACTGTAACGGATACCCAGGTTGCCGCTGTAAGGGGTTTCCACATGGCTGCCTTTGGCATAGTTGAACTCTGCATAGGCGGACCACTGGTTATTCATCTGTGCTGTCAGACCCACGCCGTACTTACCGACGGTTCCGGACATATCATTGCTGAATGATTCCGTGTCGTTAATTACCACATCATTGTTCTTTTTGAACTCGTGGCTGACCGCCAGGCGGGCATAAGGTTTAATCAGTCCGCCGCTTTCAGTGACAAACGTCTTACCGAAGGTGGTACCGATTTCACCTTTCACGGATTCTGCAGCATCCGCTTTCACTTTCATATCGCTGCTGAAACGGTAGGCTGTTTTTTCGCCGCGGAAGTAAGATCCCAGCACATAAGGCTCGATAAAGTAACTGCCTGCGGTGATGTGTTTACCGCCTTCCACAGAGAAACCGATGCCGTTGGTGTTATCTTTGGCCGTGGTTTTTCCGTCATTAAACTGTGCGCTGTTTTTGGTTCTGAAATGGTTGGCTTTCAGCACGCCATCCACATAGTAACCGCTGTTGTGCATCCAGGTGGTATAGACACCAAGACCTAAGCTGTCCACCTTGCCGTCACTGGTGCGGGCATCCAGTTCTGAATGGGTATAGGAGAACATTCCCCCGACCAGCAGGCGGCCGTTTTCCAGCGCAATCGCGTGGTCGCCGCCCAGCATCAGCCCATTCATATCCTGGGTGTAACCGACATTACTGGTTGAGATGCGGTTACGGCTGCCGATATATTTGCCCCACACACCATCCTGTGCCGTCTGGTTATCACGAAGATCGCCCAGCCGGGTTCTCAGTGTGGATAATTCGCTGTTCCAGATAGTTGGCGTCACGTTGGCCATAGCGATAGCGTTTTTCCCGCTTTCAGAGATTTCAGGTTTCGGATCAGGATCAGGGCCCGGCTCCGGATCCGGGTTTGGTGCCGGTTCATTTGCTTTCGGCGATAAATACCAGTTATCGCTGTCCTGCTCATCACCCTGTACCAGGTAATATTTATAAGCACCCAGGTCAACACTGCCGTTCACCAGCGCAAAGCTGTTGCTGTCACTGCCGTTGGCAAAGATCAGATGATGAGGATTCACACCGCCGCGGCTTTTCAGCTCCTGACCGGAATCCATTACTCTGACATTAAACTCACCGCTGATACTGTTGCTGATATTCAGGAAATCACCGGTACCGCCGTTAATATTAGTGTTCATCACAAAGGTACCGGAACCGGTCAGATCTGAAATCTGTAAACGGCTGTATTTACCGGCATCACTGCCGTCACTGCTGCCGAATACCACGGTGCCGTTGTTAGCCAGTGTTTCAATCGTTGCTTCGGATTCGCTGGTGGTGTCATTATGCTTAAGATACATAAACGCATTGTCACCGGTCAGATTAAGGCGGGTAACATAAGCACCTTTGCCGTCCAGAGCTCCGGTCCAGCTGTGAAGACTACCGCCTTCCATCGTTACTGAACCGTCATTAACATTCAGGTCACCGGTGGAGTAGGCGCCGTAAGCAATAAAGGATGAACCTCCGTTCTCAATGGTAGTATCCTGAATATGACCAAACTCTTTGACCAGCTGTGTACCGCCGTTAACCAGTGTACCAACCGCATCGGCATAGTATTCAACAATCTGCTCACCGCCCTGGTGGATCACTGAGCCGGTGGCAACCTGATCTTTGCCAATCCAGGCGTCCTGCTCAACCCATTGTCCGCCGGTCCAGCCGCCTTTTTTGCCGCTGACAATCTGCTGTCCGTAAACTTGGGTATCAATGGCTTCGCCGGTCTGAATACGCTGAACACCGCCGGCATAAATGGTGGCATTTTTGGCTGTCTGATCATCAATCCGGAAAGAACCGTCGGATGTCCACTCGCCGTTTTCCCATTCCCCGTCAACACCGGTAATAATCTGGGTACCGTAAACACGGGTATCTTCTGTATTACCGTGGGTCACAAACTGTAATGCACCGTGGTTAACGATGGTATTGCGGTCAGTCACACCATCTTTCCCGGCATAAATCTGCTGAACCGCACCGTCATACAGCACGGTATCTATCGTGTTGCCGCTGCTCATCTGATAGCTGCCGCTGCCGATATGGCTGTTGGTTGCCGTACCGCCGTAGATAATGTGCTGGCCGCCATTCACGACAATGACATCTTTGGTATTTGAGGTGCTGGTAACGGATTGCTCCAGATAACCGCCGTCGATCAGAATTGCCTGCGCATAGCCCCGTGTACCGACAACCATTCTGCCGCCGGCATTCACTGTGGTGTTATACGCTTTGGCGTCATTTCCCAGGCTGAGGCTGCCGTTATCTTCAACAATAGTGTTATACGCGACGGAGTCTTCCATCATCGACATAAAGCCGCGATAGACTTTGGAAGGGTCGGACGGATTGGTAATTCCGCCTTTGACTATATTTCCGATAGCGACACTGCCGCTCCGGAATGTGGTCTGGAAGGAATCAATGGTGTTATTCAGGCTGTAAGAATTATTCTCAACATAAAGAAATTGTTCCGGGAACCAGGTTCTGGTTAATGTCTGACCATTAATATATTGGTTGCCGGTGATAATTGACTGATATTTATTATCCCACTTATCTTTTGCGGTCGGCCAGCCATCGGTGGCACTGCTGAGAATGGTATTAATATCAGGGACTTCAACCTCTGATTGATAAGGTGGTGGTGGTTCCGTGGCATAAGCGCTGAAAGAAGCGGAAAACAGTGCAATCAGCACTGAATTATTAAATGTCATATCCAAATCCTTGCTTTAAAAAGCGAATTAAAATTATTTATCAGATTGAATGTGGTGCTGTGAGCTGTAAGAAAACCGTCCGGAAATAAAACGGAATATTATTTTTTACAGGTAATAAAATAATGAAACAGCCGGTAAATACCGTCTGCCGGAATTAATTCAGATATACAGATCGTTAATAAGAAAAATACCACTCAGACGCGTATGTTTCTACTCATCCGTGTTGTAATAAGGCGGTAATATGTAACAATTTGAGAATAGTAAGGAAATAACAGTGACAGGTGAAAAATACGGGATGGTTTTATCTGCTGTGTATAGTTTAACAACTGTGGCTTGTTATTGAACGTTCGGGCTGTACCGGCAATTTACAGTATTATATTTTTTATTATTCTTATAATAAATCAATGGGTTATTTTTATTCTCCATGATGTTGTCATTATGACATTCGAGGCTGAATTATCCCTGATGTCGGATTCCTGAATCTGATATCCGGAATGACAGGGGGCGATTCAGGCAAAGCTACTGAAGTTCTGCCGTGATGAGCTGTATCAGCCGCGGGATTGTATTACTTAAAAACGGGAAGGTAGTAATTACCGATCATTGTGACTGTTCCCCGCATGAATTCGCGGATTAGCTATCCGATTTTTAGTCAGTGTTGAACAGGAAAACCGAACCCGGTAGTCTGCTGAGGCTCTGGGTGACATAAAATCTTGAGCATTTTATTTTTTATACTACTTTAGTTTGAAATTTATTTTTTTTTTGGTACAAAACTTCAATTGTTTTGCGTTTTTTTTATCTGAAAATTTTTTTAAATTATAGAATTGTTTAAAATACTTTAACTTTTTTCACAAAAAATCTAAATTAATAACCTTTTAATTATATTTAAGTTAAAATAGTCTAATGTTTTTTCCTTGCAAATATATCCATATCTTGTGTGAGTGTATTTTTGTATTTACCCTAAATATAAGTTTATAATCGAAAAAACACACTAATTAAGATTATAATCCAGCCTTTTTAAGGATCCCCTTATAGTTATTTGTGTTTGTTATGTGTAGATTTAGTATCACTATAATCAAGTTGATTTCTATTAATTTTTAAATTATATATCCGTAAGTATTGCACGGATTAATATTTCTATTAAATTATGACATTAATTTTGATTGACACCATGTATTAAAATAATGTGATAAAAGGAAATTAATTATGACCGTAAAATACCCTATAGCTAAAGCTATAGGGGAGAAAATAAAAAAACTAAGGAAAGAAAGGGGATTAACAGGATCCGATTTGGCCATAATATTAAAAATAAGCCAACAACAAGTTTCTCGTTATGAGAAAGGAACAAGTAGGATTGATATTGATAAACTGATCTGTATATCATCACTATTTAAGGTTGACATAAACTATTTTTTTGATGAGTTATCAGAGGTCTGTTCGTCAGATGTTTTTTTTACTGAAAATAAAAATATAATTTATGAACTTAAAGATGATTAAATACATGCCAGGTTGCTCATGATGGATTTCCTCTTTTAAGGATCACCTTATAGTCGGGTTTACTTTCTTTGTATAAAATTTTATTTATACCAGCCTAAATGTATTTTTTATTCGTTGAGATGGTATGAAATTAAAATTATGTCATCTGAAATAAAAGTCAGTGACGTATCCGGGTTAATCATATTAACCAATTAAATAACTATTTATAAAATTTTCAAGGACTTAAAAATGAAAAAGACGCTTTTAGCATCTTCAATTATCGCATTAACATTTACAGCTGTATCAACTTCATTTGCTGCCGATGTTGGAAGCGGTACTATTGAATTTAATGGTACAGTTAACTCAGGTGCCTGCAGTATTGTACCATCATCAATTAATAAAGAAGTTCAGTTAGGTTCCATTCCTGCTGTTTCTTTAAAAACGGCGGGAGCACAGGGTCCTAATGTTGATTTTACTCTTGAACTCGCTGACTGTGTATTAGATCCAGCGGCAAGCGGTACAGATTACTCTAAAGTAACAGTTAAATTCACAGGCCAGATGGATGCCGCGGGTGTTTTATGGGCAAACAGTGGTACAGCACAGAATGTCGGTATTTTATTCCAGGATGGTAATGGCAATAATTTAAAAACAGGTGATGTTATCTTTCAGAACTTAAATGCGGGTTCTAATACGATTAATTTATCCGCTCGTATGCAAGCATTAGGTGTGGCGACAGGAGGCTCAGTGAAATCTACAGTGGCCTATGTCTTAGATTACCAATAAATATATATTGATCACTTTAATAACAATAAATAAGATTTCTATCTGATTGTTAGCATGCCGATAATGCTGTGTGAAATTAATATGTTGCAGCATTTTCGGCTGTTTATAAATGGTAATATAATAAATATATCAATTACAGAATATTCCAGCTAATGAAAATGAACAATTTTAAAAAAAACATAGTAGCTAGTTTAATAGCTGGATTATTTTTTTATTCAAACTATGTTAATGCAGACTCAATTCAATTTAATCAGGATGCTTTGTCTATTTCTGGTGACTCAGATATTGACTTAAGTGCTTTTGAACACAACTCAGTTGCAGAAGGTTCTTATTTTTCAAATGTTTCTGTAAATGGTAAAAGAGTTAATTTTCTGGATAAAATTGATTTTCTGAATAACAACGGGAAAATTCAGCCCTGTATTCCACAAAAATTAGTGGAACTTATTGGTTTGAAAGAAGAATTTATAAATAAAATTCCCACGTGGCAGGATGGTCGGTGTTATGATTTATCATCACAGGATAAAAACATCACATCAAGATTCGATGATGAAAAACAAGAATTGGTATTATCAATACCGCAAGCTTATTTTTTATATGCTGATGACAGTTGGGTTCCTCCCATGCAGCGTGAGATCGGTATTAATGCATTAGTTTTTGATTATAATATTATCGAAAATTACTTTAAATATAAGAATACTGAAAGTACGAATAACCTGAGTTCATTCGGTGCTTTGGGGGCCAATATTGGACGATGGAGGATGCGCAGTAATTATCAGTTCCTGAAAGATTTTAACAACACAAAGAATGATAATTTTAAATGGGTGCAAACATATATATTTACTGATTTACCAGGTTTATCAGCTAAATTTTTTGCTGGAAAACACTATACAGCTAACCAGCTATTTGACTCTGTCCGCTTTAACGGGATTAGTATTTTTACAGATGAAAAAATGTTACCCGCATCTTTAAGGGGATATGCTCCGAATGTTTCAGGAATAGCAACAAGTAATGCAACAGTCACAGTATCGCAAAATGGACGGATACTAGATCAGGTCAAAGTCGCACCGGGACCATTTTTGATTGATAATTTAAGTTCCTCTTTGTTGGGGACATTAGATGTTAAAATAACAGAAGAAGATGGCTCTGTCAGGGAGTACCAGGTATCTTCAACAAGTATTCCATTTTTAACGCGGCCGGGTATGGTTCAATATAAATTTAATGCGGGTCAGTTGGATCCTATGGGATATAAGAATGTTAAAAATGATTTCATTTCAACTGAATTTTCGTGGGGGGCTTTAAATAACTTATCTGCATTTGGTGGAGTATTTTCAACATCGGATAATGAATACTATGCTTATAACGTAGGTATCGGATTAAATATGGAACGTTTTGGTGCGATGTCATTTGATATTACTCAATCAAGAAACAAATTGAAGGATGTTTCCTCACATACAGGAGAGAGTTATCGGATTAATTATGCTAAGCGTTTTTCAAATTCAAGTCGTCTTGATTTAACTGGATATCAATTTTCTAATGAAGGCTTCATGTCAGTTAATAATTACATTGACACTAAAGAAAATCCATCAGGAAATCATTATCGACAAAAGAATGTATTTACAACATCTTTTACTCAGCAAATCCCTGACTGGAATGCTGATATAAGCTTAAGCTATTCAAGAGAAAGTTACTGGAATGAATCTAAAAGTAATGACACCTTGAATTTATCATTTAACAAAACAATCAGAAATGATTATCTTGATAATGCGGTTCTATCTTTTTCAATTGGTGAAAGTAGCTATACAAAAGGAAAACGATCTAAACAGGCTTATCTTTCTTTAAGTCTTCCTTTAGGTAAAGAACGGGACTCCAGGTTACAATATTTTTCTTCTTATAATGATCGGGACAAAAAATATAGTAATAATGTAAATTATTATACTAAAATAGATGAAAATAATGTCAATATTGGGTTGTCAGGTCAAGATTTTTTTGAGAACACGACGATTAATGCATCTTTATATCGTGACACACAATATGGTATGGCTCAGTTCACTGGTGCTTATGGTAATGATTATCATACAGCGAGCGGGTCATTAGATGGGTCTTTAACATTAACAAGCCATGGCCCTGTTTTACATCGCAGAGTTTACGAAAACCAGGCAAGAATGGTTATTGATACAGATAAAGCAAAAGATGTGTCTATCAATAAAAATGAGTCAATAACCAACAGGTTTGGTTTAGCTGCAATCAGTAATGTACCAACCTATTATAAATCAACTCAGTATGTGGATCTGAATAACATACCAGAAAATGTCAGTATTGATGACAGTGTTATTGAATCAACACTAACAGACGGTGCGGTTGGATATTCTAAACTAAATACCATTATGGGTGAGAAAGCATTATTAACAATCAGTTTTCCTGATGGAAAAACACCACCATTTGGTGCGTTAGTCTACGATTCTGATGAAAAAGTATTGGGTATGATTGCTGAACAAGGTGAAGTTTATTTAGCAGGTATTCAACCAAATCAGAAATTAATTGTTAAATGGACAGGGAATCAATCCTGCCGGATTACGTTAGATAATACTAACGTTCAGAAAATAACTTGTTATAAATAGCAGAATATTATGAAAAATTTAAAATTAATAATGAGTGTATTACTTTTAGTAAGCACATACACATATGCATCAATTTCTGTCGACCGTACTCGCGTCATTTATGATGAAGGTAGCAAGGGCGTTAGTGTGGTTGTTGAAAATACAGATAATAAAGACCCATTTTTAGTTCAGTCCTGGGTGGAAGATGAAAAAGGTAAGAAAATTACTGATCCGTTAGTTGCATTACCTTTATTGCAACGTATTGAACCTAACCAAAAGAAACAAATCAGGATTAGCACATCAAAAATTAACCAGGCTATTGCCGGTAATGAAGAGTCATTATTTTATTTTAATGTGCTTGGTATCCCACCTAAAAGCCAATCTGAAAATGCAGTTGAAATTGTTATTCAGTCTCGTTTTAAGTTGTTTTATCGTCCAAAAGGAATTGTTAAATATGCAGGTAATAACTGGCAAAAAGAATTAAAAGTTGAAAAGATAGGTAGTACATTAAAACTGGTAAACCCTACTGATTATCATATTGTCGTGATAAATATCAATGATAGTAAAAGTAAGGTTGCTAATTTTGAAGAAGTGATCATTAAACCTAATAGTAATATGAATTATTTTTTATCTGATAAACAAAAAAATTCATCTAAAATAGTTATAACATATGTTGATGATTATGGTTCCCCGAAATTATTAAACTACTCATGCAGTAGTGCATCGTGTGTACTTGACAGAGAGAAAGAATAAGGGGGGGCTATGTTCTGTTTAAAAAAAATATCTTCATTTATTATATTGGGGTTTTTATTTTTGAGTTTTAATGTATCGGCATCGGTATCTAATTGCCGGACAAATTCAGGTCCGGGTTACATACAGCAAGACCTCACATTTAATATTACCAGTAGTAATAGTTCAATGGCGACCGGTACACAATTAGCATCAGCTACCTCTTCAGTAGTTTCTTTTTCATGTGATTTTACAGGAACAGTAGCTGCTCCTAACCATGTATATTTTAAAAACACAGTGCCACCGGAGATAAAAACACTTTTAATTAATAGTGGTGTAACTGTAACACAACAAAACGCCATTGGTGGCGGTATAGCTGTGACAATTACAAACCCAAGTGTACCTAATATTGATTTAGGTTATTGGAGCCAACCTGCTACCGGTGTTACGACGACTATTGGGATAATGTATAACTTTTCTGTCAATAAAGGGAATAATGCATTAAAGTCGTTTGACACAGGTTCTTTTTTGTTGGGTTATCATGAAGATTATCAGGGGCAATATCTTGGTGTATTAGTTTATGCTCATATTGTCGGTAATTTAACATTACTTTGTCCAACCCCTGCGGTTAATTTATCAGTATCACAAGGTGGCAGTATCGAGTTTAATACAGTTTCACCAAAGCAAATGAATACAGGAGAGTCAATTAGTCGTCCTTTTTACTTAATGATGGCTGTTCCCCCCGATTGTGAAACTGGTTTAAATGTATCTGTCCGTTTTGAACCAAATAATAATACTATTCTGGGTGGAAAATACCTTGATATGGGAAATGGATTACAAACAATGTTACAAAGTGGCTCAACAGAAATAAATTACAGCCAGAACTATGCGATTGGCGAAATCTTACCTCAATCGCCGGTAAGTGTCCCTTATACTGCGATCTTAAATAAAGTGCCGGGCAGCACTATAAGCTCAGGACCATTTTCAAAAACGATCCGGGTTGTAGTCTCTTACTGAATGTGTGTTACCGGGAATGAAGATCGCCCATTAAACGTCTGTCGGGAACGGGTAATAGCATTTGAATGACAGGCAGTCATTGCGGGTCCGGGTTACTGCTATTTTCCGTATCCGCTATGTGTCCTCCCGGTCGCCACGACTTCTGTGGCAGTGATAAACACTGCTTTATTCCGGTGCTGTTTCCGGGTGAGCTCATCTGTTATCACTCTTTTGCAACATCTTAAAAAGAATTATTGTTTAATTTATTTTTTATATTATGATGGAAATAACAGGGTCTGAATGTAATCGATGAGAATAGCGTCATGGTCAATTCCTCTCCAACTGCATTTTCACGGATAACACGTAATTCAGGGCGTACAAATAGCATATTAACTGTTGCGCTTCCTCTCCTGTTTATTCTGATTGCAACTCTGGTTTGGAGTGCTGAACGAATTATTCAACAAGAAACAAAGCGGTTAGAGGTAGATTTCAGAACACTTACCGGCTATATCTTTGAACAAGAAAAGTTTTTAATTGCATTAAATCAGCAAAATCAAGACTTATCAGAGTTAGTAGAAAGCCGGACTTACTCAATAAATTACCAATCGTTTCCCAAAAAATGGCCACTCCAATTACTGGAGGGTAAAGAATCGCTTGTTGCTATGCCATTCACATTAGGTTGCAATGAGAGTTTAGAGTGCTCCAGGGTGCCAAGTATTTTATTTTCACTTGGTGCATATTTAGCTGATTTTTACTCTACATTTTGGGGAGGGTCATATTATCCTGCTGCAGCAGTATTCTTTATTAATGAACATGACCATATCAGTATCGGCGTTCCTTCTGTGGGTTCAGTCATGGGTAATGAATCGATATCACCTGAGTTATTCCATGCGGTGACAGACAGTATTCGCATCAACCTCCCTTCAATAAAAAAACAGCTTGATGAAGCACAAAAAAAACATGAGAAAAATACTGTTATTTGGATAAGACAATCAAACTCAACGAATAATCTTATAGGCGTTATTTCTGCAGGTTTCGACGTACATTTGTGGGAGAATGCACAATTATCGCCACAAAACATTTATGCTGCTTCGTTACTGAGCCAAATAAGAATACGTGTTTTTGAAAGAATGTTAAACCCGTCACTAACACATCAATTTTGGTTAACTCATAATGAGTTTGGTCAGTTGTCAGGTGACACAAATATACCATTTGAAACCAGTGAAGGACTTTTTTATACCAAAGACGGGCTTGTTCTGAAACTGGATTCTCAAAATAAAAAATGGAGCGGATATTACAGAATTAGTTACGCCGCTTTTTTTGAAGATAATCTTTGGTTACCCATTAGTTTAATCACAGCTCTGTTCTTCAGCTTTTTTTGTGGCTGGGGTTACCACCGTTGGTACCAAAGAAAAATTCTTCAGCCAGCTATTCAGTCCCAGCAAATTATCTTAGATAATGAATCTTTTAATCGGACACTTATTGCTATAACGCCGATTGGTCTGTGTGTTATTGACAGAGAAACTCGGCAGTTGCGTTTCGCAAATGAACTTGCACAATACTGGCTTAAAATTACAGAACCTTCCCGGCCTCAGGACTCCGGTGAATACCGGGAACTTCTTAGCCATGTTATTACCCGGGAAAAACACGTCAAAACAATACAAAAATCAGGAGATAATGTTCTGTATATCACGAGTACAGAGACGAATTACCAGCAACGTTCTGTAATTTTGTGTGCATTTACCGATATAACGATGCAGGCAGAAACTGAGAAACAGCTAGCTAATGCCAAACGGTTAGCTGAAGAAGCAAACCGGGCTAAATCTTCATTTTTAGCAACCATGAGTCATGAAATAAGAACACCACTTTATGGGCTTATTGGTACATTAGAATTACTATCTAATACATTGTTATCTCCTCAGCAAGTTAATTTAATTAACCGTATGTCGACAACATCTCAATTATTAATGCTATTGATTGGAGATATTCTCGATATCAGTAAAATCGAAGCTAATCAGGTTAAAATTCAAAATCAACCATTTTCTCTTTTGGAATTAATACAACAAACTGTTCAACTATATCAAGGCTTGGCACAACAAAAGAATTTAGTGCTTTTCCAGATTATAGATCCGGACATCCACTCAAACAGAGTCGGAGATGAGGCAAGATTACAGCAGATTATTGGAAACCTATTGAGTAATGCCATTAAATTTACACAAAAAGGTACTATTATTGTCGAATTGAAAACAGGCACCAATGACAATATATTGTTGCGGGTTATTGACTCCGGGGTCGGTATTGATGCTGAGCAACAGAAAAAATTGTTTGAACCTTTTTACCAGGCGCATCCGGAATCTCTCACATATGGCGGCACTGGTTTAGGATTATTTATTTGCTCAAATCTGGTTAAGCTAATGGGGGGACTGATAAGCTTGCAAAGCCAGCCCGGCAAGGGGAGCTCTTTTCTTATCACGCTACCTCTTAAGTCCGGACAACAAGACGATATATGGGAAGATCTGACAGGTACCCACATTTGGCTCCAAACCATTAATCCATTACTTACCAAAAATCTTACTCAATGGTTAAAAAAATGGGGAGCTACTGTTTATTTAACGCAAGATAGCTTACCAGAGGATACATCATCAGTTATCGCAGTTGGTATATTAATAGAACATATTTCACTACCTGAATACTGGAAGGGGAAAATATGGTTAGCCTCTGAAAGCTATTGCAAACTATCAGAACTAAACCAAAAGCTATTTTTATTAAAAAATAACGGGGATCTGACAACCTCATTAATTAATCCAATTCCCAGGATTCAAGCACATACTGATCTGTTTTCATTAAAAGTATTAATTGCTGAGGATAATATGATTAACCAGGTTGTTCTTCAGGAACAGCTTGAACTACTTGGTTGTCAGGTCTTTACAGCCAGTGATGGTGAGGAAGCTTTAGTTATTTGGGATAATGAAATCGTTGATATTATTCTTACTGATGTCAATATGCCATACCGCAATGGTTATGAACTCACAAAACAACTTCGCCTTGAAGGAGAAACCTGCCCAATCATCGGTATAACTGCAAATGGCCTGAAAGAAGAAGAAGAACGTTGTTTACAGGCAGGAATGAATGCCTGGCTTGTCAAGCCAATAGAATTAGAAACTTTAGTACATGTTTTAAGTCGCTTTTTCCCTGTCAGCCAGTCTTTTTTTTCTGAAGATGAATTAATTACCCGCGTTAATCCACTCAATAGTAAAGATAGGGAAAAAATTATTTCGCAATTTAGTATTGATATACAAGAGCTCAACCAGGCTATAAACAAACTGGATATCGAAATAGTAAAACAACTTTCGCATCGGCTGCGCGGAGCATTAGTCAGCGCAGAACAACAAGAGCTTGCCGATAAGCTTCTGCAATTTGAAAAGTCATTAAATTCAGAAACTGCAAACTCAGGCTTAATCAAATTTGGTCAGAGTATTTGCAATGATCTGATAACCTGGGTCAACAAGCTTAATCAAACAGATGGTGAGTGACGCAATAACTGATTAAAGCCTGATTATTATCAACCCCCAATTTACGCATTGCTGCATTTTTTTGTAAACTAATCGTTTTATCGCTTCGGTTTAACAGCTTCGCAATTTCAACAATGGGCTTCCCCTGTACAAATAGTCGCAGCACCTCTAATTCACGGGGTGATAGTGTTTTTACCCGTTCATCAAGGGTTGTGGCATTGCGGCTTTTTAATGTTGTAGTTAAATCAGCAGCAGGTTGGTGATATTCCCGGCCTTGCCCTGCCAGTTTTATTGCTTTCATCAAATCCTGCAAAGGAGCTTCTTTTGAAACAACAGCGCTGACACCGTTGTCATACAACATCTGTATGATCATGGGGTTAGAAATCATTGTTAATACAACTAAAGCAGTACCAGGATATTTACGACGTAAAAACTGAATATAATTTTGGCCGTCACTTAATAATGTGTTATTTGGCATCATATAATCAGTCACAATAACATCAACATTATTTTTTTTTAAAAATGTAAATAGCTCAGCGTCTTGGGTAAAAGCTCCCATAACAGATAAATTTGATGATTGTGATAATGTCTCCTTTAATCCGGAGAGAACAATTGGATGGTCATCAACTAAAACTAATGATAGTTTTTTCATCTGCATTACTCATTATCATGGGGTGATTGTAATTGAATATAACACCGTTTATAGAAAGTCAAATTGGGAATATCATTTCAGATAAATATTTTAAAATTGAGGGTTATCTGTTTAGTTTTTATAAATAAAAACAGATAATTATAAACTTTTGTGGAAATTGCCGGGAGTGGAGGTCTGCTGTGCCGCTTTACAGCCCTTATAGCACAAGCGTTAGACATAAAAAAAGCCCCGCTTTTCAGCGAGGCCTTATAAATTAGTGGTGCCGGACTCGGAATCGATTTCATTTCTTATCTTGTTGGTTTTTAAATTTAATTTTTGATGTGATTATATTTATACCCTCATTTGTACCCTCGGTCCGGGATCATACAGTGATGAAGGACCAAAAACGGCATAAAAGTAGGGTTAATAGTTATAAATCCTACCAGTCAGCCTGAGGTCTTAAAAGGATATCACAGGGTTACTTTACCTCCTTTAAATGATTATGTATTTTGTTTTTTTCCATATCTGAGAATTTACTCAGATTTGTTGACGATCAGTGAAGTGTTCATACATTTTCTCTGTCATCACCCACAGCGCTTTGTTCAGACGGATATCACCATCGATACCTGTCACGGCCCGGGTATGTGATCGTTTCCCTTTGGCTGTACGTCCGGACAGTCCGCCTTTAATCAGGTTCTCCTGCAAACGCTGGTACACCGTCCACAGGTCATCTTTCTTATCTTCCCACCGGCGGGGTTGCAGCACCTGTTCTTCTGTGACCGGCTGGTGGTCATCCCCGAACCGGTACGTGACAGCGGCATGCGCCAGCGCCTGCTGTGCCGGTGGTGGTAACAACAGAGACTGCATCTGTTCGCGTTTTTCAGCCACCGTATCAAACGTTTCCAGCATTTCATAAGCCCCTTCAATCACTTTATCGACGACATTACCTTTGTGCGGCACTCTGACCTCACCAAAGGTATCACCACAGACCAGTCCGTTCTGACAAACCGCACGGAATAATCCCGGCAGCATCTGATAACTGCTGGTGCCGTCATGGCTGTTTAACAGAATAATTTCCGGTACCTGGGCGCCGGTGATCTGGTTATGACGGCGAAGGCGTAGCATATGTTTGGTGTGCTCCCGGCGACTGTCATCCCGGACACGGGTCTGGCAGGCAAAGAACGGATAAAAGCCTTCCTTTTGCAGGCTCTCAAGCAGGGTTATGGTGGGAATATAGGTATAACGGTCACTGCGGGATTCATGTTTTTCTGCTGAAAAGACACTGGGTACTGTGCAGTATAATTCTTCGGTGGTTAACGGGCGGTCACGACGAATAATATTCGCCCTGCCGAAGCGCGAGGCTAAACGCGTCATAGTCATTCTCCGGTAAAATTAAACGGGTAAAAGGGTAGTCAGATAAAAACCCGTACTGAACGGGATAAAGAAACAAATAAGATGAGGTACGGGCTTTTTATACAAAGATGTATCAGCTGGTGGGGGGAGTTCTTCGATATGCGAGTAAACCAGTGGCTTTCCGTGCCCGAAGAATATCGGTCGCAGTGATACTATGTGACGGCTCAGTGATACCGTTGTTGCGCCGGTCAGTGCGGACCAGTGCGTATTTCTCCGCAAAAGCGTTCAGTGCCTCATATAACGATACCCCACGGCGGAGGCAGGCTTCAATGACGCGCTCATCACAAAACTCCGTGTCGTTCAGAGTGAGGCCATAGTGCTGCCTGAGTAGGTAAGTCAGCAGCGTCTGCCAGACGGCAGCCGGTGAGTCGGGTAATATACGGTTCTTCATGAATATCGTCCTCAGTTAATCGATAAGATGAAAAATAGCGGCACACTCGTCATGCTGAAGGGCGTAGTCACGTAACTGGTAAAAATACTCCACCAGCACGGGACTTTCCGTTTTAAATGACCAGATACTGAACGTCATTAAACAGACAGCGATACCGGCTGCTTCCGGACTCAGTTCGGCATTATTACCGTTATGCGGGTTAAACATCGGGAGCGATGTTTCAATCATGTCAGGCCAGATAAAAGCCCCGCCATTAGAAAGCATACTGAATTCCCAGAAGGCACCGTGATAAATCTCACACAGATTATCCATCATCTTAAAAATATCGCCTTCAATATGCTGCCAGCCGGGAATGGCACCAAAGTAAAAACGCCAGAATGAATCTCTGCCACGGGGATGGACAAGGTTAGCTTTAATCGTCTCTGGTTCTTGTTGATGTAAGTTAAACATAGTTTCAATCCTTTTAAAATAATAACTCAAAGGTTTTGGATGGGGGGGGTGTTAATGAGTAAATAAAGTAATTATTCATGTTCAGACCTGTTGATAATATATTACTGAATAATTTTCCAGATTAATATACTTGGTTTTTTATAGTTGCTTTAATGTTGCTGTGATAGGTGATTTAAGTTATGAAGAACAAATCAAAGATTTCAGTTTAAGGGGGGAGGGATTAAAAGTTTTAATAGAGGGGCTTGATTGATTGCCCCTGTGGTGGTTATATTTTTTCTTGCGTATCTTTACGTGATCTTGATGTTAAGGTGCGAAATGTGTTTTTGTTATATAAATAATCCTTGAGTGATTTGTCTTTAAATGTCATTTCTATTACCTTATTATCTATAACTAAATTAAAGCTCTTTTTTTTAGTGGCAACTGATTTTATGTCACTATCAGTCAGGGTTCCTTTCTCTATGAAATATGCACCATTTCTTCCACCTGTATCTGCAATCAAGAATCTTTTTTTATTGCTCTTGTATATTCGTGTTAGTTCGTCCTTATATGTATTGTATTTTATTTTACTTATATCAAGGTTTTTTATTTTGTCAGGGATTGTTTCATTTTTATATAAGATAGGAATGGGTAGTATATCAATGCTTATCCTCATGGAGAATCTATTATTATTGTTATCTGCATTATCATTTTTAATGTAAATTTTTGCTGACTTTACAATGACGATATAGAAATCAACATCATCAGTGTCGTATAGATTAGTTAGCATGTTTGATGTGATATTTTCTAATTTTCCATATATAAAAATATCGTTTATTTTCTTATTGTTACTGTAAAGAATCAAATCATCTTTGTAGAAATTAATTTCTTTTGTTGTGCTTTTTATTAGGTGGTATCTGCTGATATGCAATTCTTTTTTATTTGTATCAAGATATACAGGGTATGTTAATGTCTGAGGTTCTTTTTCTCTGTTTTTAATGTACCAGTCCTGAATTATTCCTTCAAGAAAATTTGATTCTGAACATCCCATTGCTTTTGATATTGACTCTATTTTATCAAAGAGTTCTTTGCTTTTAAAATTTATGGTTTTTCTGTATTTACTGGTCATGGGCTTTATCCTGATCGGTGCTGCACTTTTGATTTATTTATTTTTGGTTTTTATCATTTTGTAACGGCCCTGTCAATGGTGCTGCACTTTTAGATTGTTATTATAAATCAGTATATTGATTTTTATAAAATGAGCGGTAATCCTGTCCTGTCCTGTCCTGTCCTGTCCTGTCCTGTCCTGTCCTGTCCTGTCTTGTATGTGTATGTAATAAAATACTCTGATTGCATATCTTCTGGTGTGGTGATCTTTAGCGTAGTGATTGAGATTAAGGTTTTTCAGGTGTTTTTCTGATGTCAGAGTGTGCTGCTTCCTTTTCTTGAATGGAAACATAATATCAGAGTTGTTTTTTAAATCATTATGCATATCCAGTACAGTTATATTACTGTATTCAGTCTGTTTAACTTAGTTATATATTGACGGTATAGTAATATATTATATATTTATTATATTATATGTTTATTATATTATAAGGTAATAATATAATAATGTTATTGTACAGGTAAATAAGAAAGGTATTCTAATCAAATGAACTATATAAATAAAAATACTAGCATGTGATTAATTACATGAATAAATAATCTATATGGCGAATAGAAAAGAGTGTGAGTGATAATGGGTAGGTGTCAGTGTGTAACTATATAGGATATATCTTTGTGATACAGCTCTGCACAGATGAATAGTTTTTATTATCTAGACAGATTTATTTATTCATTGAGCATATAAACCTTCAGGAGGTTAAAAACTATGTGATTAATTAAATTCAATCACCCTCATGGTTTTTGTTAATACATCCCTTTTAATTTTACTTTTATACTTAACAATAATGGTGGTCTTTGTGAATCAAGATAAATTAAAAATAAATGATAAATACGAATTCAATGAAAAGTATAAGATGATTGTAACAGATAAGTTGTATTCCTCTTTAGAAATGTATAAGCGGATTTATGTTGTCAGGTTTGATTTACGCTTTCCTGTGATTATTAACGATGATTGTGATGATGGTATCTATGATTATTCTGTTGTGAGGAATAACAAAGTCATTACTCGTTTCTTTTCATCAGTAAAAAGTAAAATAAAAGCTGAGTTAAACAGACGACATTCTGAATCCATGAAGAAATACAAGGCTAAATTAATAAAACATAAACCAAGAAAATATGAAGATGGTATGAGATATGTATGGGTAAAAGAGATAGGTGAGGAATCAGAAAGGAAACACTATCATGTGCTGATGTTTTTTAATAAGGATTGTTTTTTTAATTGTAATATAAGCAGTCGCTTGCAGCGAATCATTGATAGTGCATGGAATAGTGCGTTAGGTTTATCAGATGAAAAAAAACTTGTTCACTACTGTTTCTTTCAATATGAAAACTTAAGCATATATGACGATGATATTGAAGAGAAAAAGAAAATAATGCTGGATTACTATTTTTATTTAACTAAGGAATACACCAAGACTTATGATGTAAAAGAACGATCAATTGGATACAGTAAACAAATCTGTAATAAATAACTCTGAGTGGAATGTCATGAGGGGAGTGGTAATTAAAATTATTACTCCTTATTTTTATTAATATAAGGAATTATTCTCATGACTGAATATACACTACTTGAAGACAAGTTTATTGACATGAAATTTATTGTACAACTGACAGGGTTATCGGATAAATGGTTTTATAAACTGATACAGGACGGTCAGTTTCCTAAGCCTATCAAACTGGGACGCAGCTCAAGATGGCTGAAAAGTGAAGTTGAACAGTGGCTACAAGAGCGAATTCAAGAATCGCGTACTTAGCGTTAACCTAATACCAATAAATCATATAGGAAGTGATACCTCGGTATAATTGTTTTAGCGGTCTGGTCACTTTTATATTTAAATTTCAATTTATTACATCTTCATTGTATTTAATGATGCCTTCAGCAAATAGCGCCTGTAATCCACCTCGATTAAACGTTGAAATCACGCGATGTTTTTCTTCTAGTGTCAATGACTGAAAGATGTAGTTCCAACCCGCTTCAATTTCTTTCGGTGTGACATTATTGGGTGGTGCAGGTTGCAGAGTACCTTTTCCCGTAACTAACCACTCTAATGAACACCCTGTGTACTTGACTATTGCTTCAATTTTGTCAATACCCGGAAGGCTCTGACCGCTTAGGTATTTTCTAATTATGGTATCACTGATTGTTACATTCACTTGCAAAGTTACGAATGGAGCTTTTACCCATTAAGGTATTTAGTCTGTCCTTAAAACCCTTCTGGGGTAGGTTTTTAGTCTTCCTTATAAAATAATTTATGATAGGATAAGGCCTAATAAAATTAATTAGGTTGGGGCTTATTCCGTACTTTATATCCATCAGTCCAGCTTCAACCCGTAGAGATGATTGAGTCAGTATGGATGAATAACCGCGTTGAGCGGATCAGTTTAATGTGATGATGCGATGCCAGTCATGACTTGATAAACAGAGTATTAAGACATTGCTTGAATGGGATAAACAAGACGCATGATAAATGATGGTCTGAAACAAACGGTAGGGGCGAAGTCACATAGGGCTTCGGAGATAGCACAGTTGCCACAAGCAATCCGGGATCGCATTGCTCACATCGATTTCACCTTATTGTTTAAGGGGGAAGCGGTACGGGCAGATTTAGTCGATCGCTTCAGCATAGCGGCTACACAAGCAACGAAAGACTTCGCGCTATACAAAGTGCTTGCACCAGGTAACATTGAGTATGACCAAAAGCTCAAGCTGCATAAGCGAGGTGAAGCATTTGAACCCTTGTTCGACTACGACGTCGTTCGAACATTGGCGACAATTAGCCAAGGGTTCGGAGATGGCTTTACTGGCAAGGTAAAACCGCCTTTTGCGTGTGAAGCGCCTTATCACCTTAACAAGCCGAGTTTATCGATAGTGGCGAAAGTTACCGAGGCCATCCATAAAGGCAAAGCCTTGCGTATCACCTATGTGTCGTTATCGAGCGGTGAAACAATACGTGAAATTGTGCCGCATACGTTGGTGGACAATGGCCTGCGTTGGCACGTTCGTGGTTTTGACCGCGAGCATGGTGAATTTCGTGACTTTGTATTGACTCGAATTAAAGCAGCTATTGTGCTTGAAGACTCCACTTTGTCTGAAATGGAGATCGAACCCCAAGACCGGCAATGGAATCGCTTTGTAGAGCTAGAGTTAGTGCCGCATCCTCGTATTGAGCACAGCGAAGCGATTGAGCTAGACTATGGCATGACGGGGGGCGTGATGAAAGTTGAGATTAGAGCGGCTACTGCTGGCTATTTGCTTCGCCAATGGCATGTGGATTGTTCTACGGAGCACTCATTAATGGGCTTTGAGTATCAGCTTTGGTTGCGTAACAGCCAG
Organism: Morganella sp. B601; assembly: GCF_051172335.1. Taxonomy (NCBI): domain Bacteria; kingdom Pseudomonadati; phylum Pseudomonadota; class Gammaproteobacteria; order Enterobacterales; family Morganellaceae; genus Morganella; species Morganella sp. B601. The sequence goes on along the minus strand of NZ_JBPIZE010000005.1, from coordinate 95,776 downwards.
GCACTTTATGGTGTCATAAACTTAAATCTAGCGCCGGGTAGAACAAGTTAATCGAACGATGTAGCGGCCATTTAGGCGTTACAGAAAGAACAGAATTTAAATGTATAGTGAAACCGTTGCAGCAACTTTGTGGGGTGCAACCAACACTGAACAGGAAAAGAAAATGGATCATAGTGTACATAACAAGCTCATCTCATTTATTTGGAACATTGCCGACGACTGTTTACGTGATGTGTACGTTCGCGGTAAGTACCGCGATGTGATTTTACCTATGGTGGTATTACGACGTTTAGATACGTTACTTGAACCCACCAAAGAAGCCGTGCTTGAAGAGGTCAAGTTCCAAAAAGAAGAGATGCAAGCCACGGAGCTTGATGATGAACCATTGAAGGCGGCTAGTGGTTATGTTTTTTACAATACATCTAAATGGACCCTGAAATCCCTGTTCAACACCGCAACGAATAACCAACAGATATTACTCGCCAACTTTGAAGAGTACCTGCTTGGCTTTAGCGATAATGTTAAAGAAATCATTGAATGCTTTAACCTCAAGTCGCAAATTCGTCACATGGCCTCAAAGCAAGTCCTTCTTGATGTCGTCGAAAAGTTTGTTTCCCCTTACATCAACTTAACTCATGAAACGGTCGAAGACCCAGATGGCAACAAGATGCCAGCCCTTACTAACCTGGGTATGGGGTACGTGTTCGAAGAGTTGATCCGTAAGTTCAACGAAGAAAACAACGAAGAAGCCGGTGAGCACTTTACACCTAGGGAAGTGATTGAGCTGATGACACACTTGGTTTTTGACCCAGTGAAAGAGCAGCTACCATTGACCATGACCGTTTACGACCCTGCGTGTGGTAGCGGTGGTATGCTCACTGAATCTCAAAACTTCATTGAAGAGAATTACCCGAACGACAGCCGAGATATTTACCTTTACGGCAAAGAGATCAATGACGAGACCTACGCGATTTGTAAATCGGACATGATGATCAAAGGCAACAACCCTGAGAACATCAAAGTAGGCTCAACCTTGTCTACCGACGAGTTTGCGGCTTCACGCTTTGACTTTATGTTGTCTAACCCGCCATACGGTAAGAGTTGGGCGTCTGAACAGAAGTACATTAAAGACGGCAGTGATGTGATTGACCCGCGTTTTAAGGTTAGCCTGAAAGACTATTGGGGAAATCTCGAAGTGGTGGATGCCACGCCACGTTCGAGTGATGGCCAGCTGCTTTTCTTAATGGAGATGGTCAACAAGATGAAAGATCCGAGCGTAAGTCCATTAGGCAGCCGGATTGCCTCTGTTCATAACGGCTCATCGCTCTTTACCGGTGATGCGGGCGGTGGCGAAAGTAATATTCGTCGCTTCATCATTGAAAACGACATGCTAGATGCCATCGTTCAGTTACCTAATAACCTGTTCTATAACACTGGCATTACCACTTACATTTGGGTGTTGAACAACAATAAACCTGAGGCGCGTAAAGGTAAGGTGCAATTAATTGATGCCAGCTTGCTCTACCGTAAGTTGCGCAAGAACTTAGGTAACAAAAACTGCGAATTTGCGCCTGAGCACATCACGGAAATTACCGATACTTACCTCGCGTGTAAGGATGTTGAAAGAGCACTGGATGCAAACAATGATCCTGTTGGCATCGCCAGTAAGGTATTCAGCAATGACGATTTTGGCTACTACAAAGTCACTATCGAGCGCCCAGATCGCCGCAAAGCCAAGTTTACTCAAGATGCCATAGCCCCACTGCGTTTTGATAAGCAACTTAGTGAAGTGATGGAGTACGTGTACGCAGAGCACGGCGAACGTGTTTACGAAAAAACTGGCTACGGGTCAGATCAGAAAAAGAGCTTCTTAAAATCCATCGAGAAAGACATTCTTTCTTGGTGTGAAGATAACGACATCAGTCTCAATGCTAAGGCTAAGGCCAAACTGCTTGATGTGAAACACTGGCTGGCGCTAAAAGCATTGCTTGAAACTGCACAAACGCTGATGGCTGACATCGGTAGCATTGAATTTGATGACTTCAATAGCTTTAAAACCCAAGTTGATAAATCGCTAAAAGCCCATGCTATTAAGCTTTCAGCACCTGAGAAAAATGCCATTCTTCACGCGGTGAGCTGGTATGACGAAACCGCCAAGAAAGTGGTTAAAAAGGTAGTTAAATTAACGGGTGATAAATTAAACGACCTGCTGGAGCGCTATGAGTGTGAAGTCGCTGACTTGCCAGATTTTGGTTATTACCCCGTTCCTTCAGCAGAAGGCGGTAAAAAAGGCGAGTATATCACTTACGAGACCAATTCAGACCTGCGAGATACAGAATCTGTTCCATTAAAGCAAAGCATTTACCAGTACTTCCTAGATGAAGTGAAGCCTCATGTCGATGAAGCATGGATAAACCTAGATACGGTAAAAATTGGCTATGAAATCAGCTTCAATAAGTATTTCTACCGTCATAAACCGCTGCGTAGTTTAGAAGAGGTCGCAACCGACATCATCAACCTAGAACAAAAAGCCGAAGGTTTGATTGCGCAGATTCTTGGTGCGGAAGTAAAAAAGGTTCAGGGGTAAGCAGTTATGACAAATATTGCTGAAATGCCTAAATATCAAACTTACAAGGACTCTACCGAGGGCTGGATTGGTGATGTACCGGAACACTGGGATATTAGAAAGTTAAAGCATCTCTTTTATGAAAAGAAGCATAGGCCAAATATGAGCTTGAATTGCGGTGCTATTAGTTTTGGAAAAGTGGTTACAAAAGATGATGAAAAGATTTTACTAAGCACTAAAGCCTCTTATCAGGAGGTATTATCTGGTGAGTTTTTAATAAATCCGTTAAATCTAAATTACGACTTGATCAGTTTGAGAATTGCTCTTTCAGAAATCGATGTGGTTGTTAGTGCAGGATATATCGTCATTAGAGAAAAGGAAGAACTGCAAAAGCAGTATTTCAAATATCTTTTGCACAGATATGATGTTGCTTATATGAAGCTGTTGGGTTCAGGGGTACGACAAACAATTAGTTTTAACCATATTGCGAATAGCTTGCTGGTATTTCCACCTCTAGAAGAACAAACCCTAATCGCCAACTTCCTAGACAAGAAAACCGCTCTAATCGACGAAGCTATTTCGATCAAAGAAAAGCAAATTAATCTGTTAAAAGAACATAAGCAGATCATCATCCAACAGGCGGTGACCCAAGGGCTTGATCCCAATGTGCCAATGAAAGACTCCGGTGTGGATTGGATTGGTAAGATTCCAGAGCATTGGGAGATTACAAGATTGAAAAATACGATCAATGGATGCGTCAATGGCTTATGGGGGGCTGATCCAAATGGTAAAGATGAATTGGTTGTAGTAAGAGTCGCGGATTTTGACGAGCAAAAACTGAATGTTTCTGATGAAAAACTTACTTACCGTTCCATACCTGAAAACGAACGGAAAAGTCGCCTATTGAAATTTGGTGATTTATTGATAGAAAAATCAGGTGGAGGCGATAAAACTTTAGTTGGTAGAGTTGTTTTGTTTGATAAAAGCTATACGGCAGTCACGTCAAACTTCGTCGCAAAAATGACTCCAAAAAATTGGGTAAATCACAGTTTTTTAAAGTATGTATTTTTTAGTTTATATAGTCGAGGTGTCAATTACGTATCTATTAAGCAAACAACAGGTATCCAAAACCTTGATGCGAATTCGTATTTAAATGAAGTTTTCTGTTTTCCTGATGAATTTGTTCAGGCAGAGGTCGCCGACTTTCTAGACAAGAAAACCGCTCTAATCGACGAAGCTATTTCGATCAAAGAAAAGCAAATCGAAAAGCTTAAAGAATATAAAACCACCCTGATCAACAGCGCCGTAACAGGAAAAATCAAGATCACCCCAGAAATGGTTGAGCAATAGGACGCGAATATGTTCACGGTAAATCATCAAACCAACAGGATTAGTCCTGTTAGGACAAAGAAGTTCAGTGAGTTGGGCTTTACTGAGCGCAAAAATCTTCAGGAATGGTTGGCACACGAGCCTTCCGCACTGGGTGAAGAGCTGCTGATTATTCAAAAAGAGTTCGATGGCTTTGATGACACCCGTGAACGCTTAGATTTACTGGCACTGGATAAAGATGGCAACTTGGTCATTATTGAAAACAAGCTGGACGACAGTGGCCGCGATGTGGTGTGGCAGGCGCTTAAATATGCCTCCTACTGCGCAAGTTTAACCAAAGCGCAAATCGTTGAAATTTACCAGCAGTACTTAGACCGCTATGAGCCTGTAACAGGAGAGGTTGACTTGTTTAATACCCCTGCAAGTGCCTCTGCTAGAATATGTGAGTTTTTGGATGCGCCCGATCTCGATGAGTTAAAGCTCAACCTGGGTAACAGCCAGCGCATTATGTTAGTTGCGGCAAACTTTCGCAAAGAAGTGACCAGCACCGCGCTGTGGTTATTGGGTCAAGGCATTAGCATTGCCTGCTTCAAAATCACGCCTTATTCACTGGGTGAACAGCTACTGATTAATATTGACCAGATCATTCCAACGCCAGAAGCGAAAGAGTTGATGATCGGCATTAATGCCAAGGAAGCGGAAGAAAAAACCACCGAAGTGGTACTAAAAAACCGCCATACCGTGCGTCGCGAGTACTGGGAGCGTGCCTTAGAGGCGTTTCAGAAAAGCTCTTGCCAACTCTATAACAACATTAGCCCAAGCAAAGATCATTGGTTATCAGCAGGCTCAGGGCTAAGTGGATGTCCGTATAACCTGATATTTCTGCAAAAAGAGCTTCGAGTAGAGCTTTGGATCAGCCGTGGGGTTACCGAAGAGAATAAATACCTTTTTGATTTGTTGAGTCAGTCCAAACAAGACATTGAGCATACTTTTGGTGCAGAACTTGAGTGGATGAGGCTGGATGAGAAGAAATCTTGCCGTATCCAGTTTTCGACCAAAGCTGACGGGTTTAACAAAGAGACTTGGCCCCAAGCGGTTGCGTGGCACTTAGAGCAGATGACAAAGTTAGAAAAAGCCTTGAAAGGACCGCTGCAAAAAGCGGCTGAAGCAATGAAACAGAAGAATTTTGATTAAGGGAATTTACAATTATGGTCAGTCAAACCAATGAACAAGCATTAGAGTCGGCCATTGAGAAATGTCTGGCTGGGATCAGTACTGAAGAGCTTAAAGAGGGACTGAGTCAGCAGTCACTGGGTGCTGGATACTTCATTGGTGCTGCTAGTGACTTTAATATGCAATATGCCATTGATGAACGTTTTTTCTGGCAATTTCTGCAAAAGACACAAGAAGTAGAGTTGGCCAAACTGCAAAAGAACAACCCCTCAGATTGGCAGCGTAAGTTACTCGAACGATTTGACCGACTGATTAAGAAGCATGGCATTCTTCATTTACTTAAGAAAGGGCTAAGCGTAGACGATGCTCATTTCAATTTGCTCTATCCAGCCCCTTTGGCAAGCAGTAGTGAGAAGGTAAAGCAAAACTTTGCAGATAACGTGTTTAGTTGTACTCGCCAAGTGCGCTATTCCATGGTAAATCCCCTACAAGAAATCGACATGGTATTGTTTATCAACGGAATACCCTTGATAACGCTGGAGTTGAAGAACGCATGGACCGGGCAAACAGCACGTTATCACGGCCAAAAGCAGTATCGAGATGATCGGGATGCAACTCAGCCATTGCTGACCTTTGGCCGCTGCCTAGTGCATATGGCGGTCGATACCGACGAAGTGTATATGACCACCAAGTTATCAGGTAGCAGTACATTCTTCTTGCCGTTCAATAAAGGTCACAATCTTGGACAAGGCAACCCGCCGAATCCATCTGGCCATAAAACGGCATACCTATGGCAAGAAGTATTCACTAAAGACAGCTTGGCGAATATTATTCAGCATTTTGTGCGTCTGGATGGGTCAAGCAAAGATCCATTACCAAAGCGAACCCTGTTCTTTCCTCGATACCACCAATTGGATGTGGTGAGAAAATTAGTAGACCATGCCGCCCAGCACGGTGTCGGTCAGACTTACTTAATTCAACACTCAGCCGGTTCAGGTAAGTCTAACTCGATTACCTGGGCAGCTTATCAGCTAATTGAAACCTATCCTGCTTCGTCTGATGTGGCAGGCGGAAAAAGCTTGGAGCAGCCGTTGTTTGACTCTGTGATTGTGGTCACCGATAGACGCCTATTGGACAAGCAGCTGCGGGATAACATTAAAGAGTTTTCTGAAGTAAAGAACATTATTGCCCCAGCGAACAAGTCTTCTGAGCTTAAGCAGGCGCTGGAGAATGGCAAAAAGATTATTATAACGACGATTCAGAAATTCCCGTTCATTATTGATGGTATCGCCGATCTTAGTGACAAGCGCTTTGCAGTGATCATCGATGAAGCACACAGCTCACAGTCTGGTTCGGCGCATGACAATATGAACCGAGCGATGGGCAAGTCTGAAGTCGAAGAGGCAGAAGATGCTCAGGATAAAATCCTTCAGGCGATGAGATCGCGTAAGATGCGCGGGAATGCGTCGTACCTGGCATTTACAGCGACACCAAAAAACAGCACTTTGGAGAAATTTGGTCAACGCCAAGAAGATGGCTCTTACAAGCCGTTTCACTTGTATTCGATGAAACAAGCCATTGAAGAAGGCTTCATCTTGGATGTGCTGGCAAATTATACGACGTACAAAAGTTATTATGAGATTGAGAAATCAATAGCTGATAACCCTGAGTTTGATACCAAAAAGGCGCAGAAAAAACTCAGAGCTTATGTAGAACGAAGCCAGCAAACAATTGATACCAAGGCAGAGATTATGCTGGAGCATTTTGTTTCGCATGTCGTGAATACGAAAAAGCTCAAAGGTAAAGGTAAAGGAATGGTGGTCACTCAAAATATTGAGACGGCCATTCGATACTACAAAGCGATAAGGCGAATACTTGAGGAGCAAGGGAACCCCTTTAAAGTTGCCATTGCTTTCTCAGGAACCAAAGAAGTTGATGGTATTGAATATACCGAAGCAGATATTAATGGTTTTGCAGAGTCAGATACCAAAGATATGTTTGATACCGATGAGTATCGACTTTTAGTGGTTGCGAACAAGTATCTGACTGGGTTTGATCAGCCTAAACTTTGCGCCATGTATGTAGATAAGAAGCTCGCCAGTGTCTTGTGTGTTCAGGCGCTATCTAGGCTCAATCGCAGTGCACCTAAGCTAGGGAAGAAAACAGAAGACTTGTTTATCCTGGATTTTTTCAACTCGGTTGAAGATATTCAATCAGCATTCGATCCTTTCTATACAGCAACGTCATTGTCCCAAGCTACAGATATAAACGTACTGCACGAGTTGAAAGATGAAATGGACGATGTCGGTGTGTACGAGTGGTATGAAGTTGAAGACTTTGTGACGCGTTATTTCAAGAATGAAGACGCCCAAACACTCAGTCCAATCATTGATATTGCTGCAGCGCGGTTTGACCATGAACTAGATCTTGAAGCTGAAGCTAAAGTGGACTTTAAGATTAAAGCCAAACAGTTCGTTAAAATCTATGGGCAGATGGCTTCTATCATGCCTTATGAAATGGTCAGCTGGGAAAAACTGTTTTGGTTCCTGAAGTTTTTAATACCGAAATTGAAAGTGGAAGATCCCGATGCTGATGCTATTGATGAGCTTCTCGATTCTGTCGATCTGAGTTCATACGGTTTGCAACGTGTGAAGCTTAACCACAGCATTAAACTTAGTGACCAAGAAGCGGAGCTTGATCCTCAAAATCCAAACCCACGTGGGGTGCATGGCGGTGAAAAAGAAACTGACCCGCTGGATGAAGTTATTCGCACATTTAATGAGCGATGGTTCCAGGGCTGGAGTGCCACACCTGAAGAGCAAAAGGTTAAGTTCGTGAACATCGCTGAAAGTATCCGCAATCACCCTGACTTCGAATCGAAATACAAAAACAACCCAGATCCCCATAATCGAGATTTGGCCTTCGAAAAAATGCTCAAGGAAATCATGCTACAACGCCGTAAAGATGAACTTGAGCTCTACAAGTTGTTCGCTGGAGATTCAGCATTTAAAGCGTCGTGGACGCAAAGTATGCGACGAATGGTTGGTATGTAGCTAGAAAGGAGTGATGGTTTGTAAAGGCAAACTCAGAGTTATCAGATGAGTCATCATGGCTGAAAGGACGTCAAATTGCCAAGGAGCTGGGGCTGGATAAGTCACAAGTAAACCTCTTCGCATTGCGACTATCTTCTCATTTGCAGCTAATGAAGAGCAGGATGCTATTGGTGATATTTTAGATGAGAGTTTTGAAGTTAGTGCCATGAAAAGCAGTGCGAAAGAGTTTTTGAGCGCCGCGATCACGGATTATAACGTCATGTTTAAATCTAACTATGGCGTGGACAGTCATGGCTTTCAGAACTACTACCGTGACCTTGCCAAGCGAGTGAAGAATCAAGAAATCGATCTGCTTATCGTGGTGGGTATGTTCCTCACCGGTTTTGATAGTCAACCACTGAACACCTTGTACGTGGATAAGAACCTCAGACACCATGGGTTGATCCAGGCTTTTTCACGGACTAACCGTGTCTTTGATGCCAGGAAATCACACGGCAATATCGTTTGTTATCGTCGTCTGAAAGATGCCACCGATGAGGCCCTGTCGATCTTTGCGAACCGTGATGCTAAGGCCGGTGGTGTCGATGAGGTGATCAGCACTGTGATCATGAAACCTTATCCTGATCTGGTGGACTCCTTCAGAGATGGAGTGGCACAGCTCAAAGCCATCGCTGAAACACCGGATGCGGTGGATGAGCTTTACAAAGAAGAAGACCAGTTAAATTTCTTAGCTAAATTCCGTGATGTCCTGAGATTGCAAAATACCCTGAAGACTTTCAGTGAGTTCCATGAAGACCTTCAGAATGAAGTACTGGATATCGATGAGCAAACATTACTGGATTACCAGAGTAAATACCTTGATAAGCGTGAAGATTTAGAAGCCGCTCAGCGTGAACGCCGGAAGAAGAAACCTGATGTCAGTACCGGTGATGAAAAGGGGTCAGATGAACCTAATCCAGAGCAGTTCAACTTTGATTTTGACTTTGAGATCGATCTGATCAAACGTGATGAGGTTAACGTGACCTACATCATTCAGTTGATTGAGAAGCTGAAGAAAGGTGACGCTAATCAGAAAACTTATGACCTCACCCGTGACATGATCCTGAATGTCTTACAGACCGACCCTGAGCTACGTCATAAAAAGCAACTGTTCAGGGACTTCATCGATACCAAGCTACCCGGGCTGAAGCCAAAATCAGACGATAAGGTCGAAGGTTTTGTCAAAAAACAGTTCAATCTGTTCGTGGCTGAGAAACGAAAAGAAGCCATGGCTTTGGTCTGTGAAGAACTCAATGCCGATTTAGCTGGTTTTAAGACCCTGTATGAAGAGTACATCTACCGTAACAGGCTACCAGACATTAAAGAACTGCTCGCTGTTTTATCTGTCAGGCCAAAGGTCACAGCCCGCAAAGCCGTAGCTGAGCTGGTGAGAGAGAAAATGGAAGAGTTGGCGGCTGTTTATGAAAGCTCAGAGATTTAACTGTTATTGAGAAATTTTAAGGTGTCGGCGGGAATAGTGGTCAGTTGCCTGAACAGCTGAAACTGGGACGGGGGACCTGTTATATATCAGCAGGCGAGTATTGCGTATTTCCATCCCCCGGAGCCCGCTATTTAACCCCTCTGCGGGAGTAATAATGCAACTGAGGAAAAAATATGAGCGGTTTTTTACCTTTTATTGGCCGTCAGTATGAAGACAGTATCTACGGGGCCAGGGTGATGATTCTCGGATTATCTCATTATGGCGACCCGGAGGATGCATATCCGGAATTCACAAGAGACGTTATCGATGAGAATGCGTATGCACCGGGAAACCGGTTTTTCACACTTCTGACTAATTTACTGCGTTTATCCAAAGACGCGCCGGATGATACTGAACGAAGGGCGGCATGGGAGCAGGTGGCTTTTTATAACTACATACAGGATATCGTCGGGATAACAAGCCGGATATCGCCGACACCGGAAATGTGGGATGAGGCCAGGCAGCCATTTTTAAACGTTGTGAAAGAATTAAAACCGCAAATCATTATCGTCCTGGGGACCCAGCTGTGGGACCAGCTACCGGAGGTAGACGCTATTGAGTGGTGCTGGGTAAAACACCCCAGCTCAGGAAGTTTTTCATATGATGAAGCGTTCAGTAATTTCAAAAAAGCGCTTGAGAATATAAAAAATAAAAAAGGTCAGGATAATTGCAGTGAGGGTTTGAATTGTCAGTGTGAATAGACCAAATTTAGTTAGCCACTACAACCGGGTTGTTACGTAACGATGCATGTGAGCTGAAGTCACAAGCAGTATAGTTTATTTGCTGTTAAATGGTATTAACATGAGTAAAGATGATTATATCCTTCGTGCGCTATCAAAAATTTCTCACAAGCGCTGGGAACACTATATCATCAACCGTATTTTTCACAGGTTGAATGACCCTGAGCTTGAGTTCGTTTGCCAGCAGTGTATTCGAAAGGAAGGGCATTCCGGCAAGATTTACCTTGCGGATCTGCTTTTTCCACAGCTTAAACTGTACCTTGAAATAGACGAGGCGCACCATGACAGTGATGAAGCTAAAATGGCTGACGCGATCCGCCGGTTGGATATCATGGAAGCGACGGGGTTTATTGAAAAACGAATTCGAGCCAATAACATAACACTGGACAAGATCGATCATCTTGTTGATGAGTTCATCCTTCTTGTTAGGGATAGAAAAGTCCAACTGAAAGCGCAGGGCTTGTTCCGGCCCTGGGACTATGACGGCCGTTATACCGCTCAAAAGTATAGGGACGCAGGCTTTATTGAAGCAGGACCTTATGCTGCATTCCGATATCACAGGGATGCTTTGCAGTGTTTTGGTTATGGAGATAATAAAGGACACCACCAATCAGGTAGCTGGCGGGTACCTGAGACTGTTGTAAAGGCGATCGGGTTGGACGGGGATGTGATAGTTTGGTTTCCGCGTTTATATAAGGCCGGGGAGTGGGACAACTCACTGTCCATTGATGGCGACCTGATAACGGAAAAAAGTCTTAATTCACTGCGCAACTACAGGGAGACATGGTGTTATCGTATCGTAATGGCTCATTCTTGTGACGAGCTGAACCGGACGCTGTATCGATTTCTTGGTGTTTTCACTCAAGATGAGCAGCTATCATCTGAAGGCATTAACGTTTTCAGGCGGGTAGATACACGCATAAAGGTTTATACAGCACAAAAGTAGCTCTGCATTTGTAATACGTGCACTAACTGCCAACAACCGTATTGAACTTCGTTGTATAAAGCGAAGCATTATATTCTGCTGAGCTGCCCATGATATCAGTATGTTACCTGTATATTCCGGTCCGTTATCACACCGAATGGCTGCGGGTTTTCCCTTCCATTCAATGAGTTGCTCCAGTGTTCTGACTACCCGACTTGCTGGCAGAGAAAAATCCACCTCTATGGCCAGTGCCTCACGATTAAAATCATCGATAACATTCAGTAAACGGACAGAGCGACCATCTGATAGCTGATCATGCATAAAGTCCATTGACCAGCATTCATTGCTGCTTTCAGGCACTGTCAGTGGTTCCGGTTTATCCCGCTTCAGTCGTTTTTTGGGCTTGATGCGCATGTTCAGTGACAACTCGCAGTAAATCCGGTACACCCTTTTGTGGTTGAACCGCAGGCCTTTTACATTGCGCAGGTACAAAAAACACAGGCCAAACCCCCAGTTGCGCTGACTGTCAGTAATGCGGAGCAACCCGTCGGCAATGACCTGATTTTCTTCATTCAGTTTAGGCCGATAACGATAGCAACTTTCGCTGACAGCAAACAGCTGGCAGGCAAAACGTATACTGACGTTTCGGCTTCTGACTACATCCTGCGCCATCTGCTTCCGGCATGATGGCTTTACCACTTTTTTGCCATGGCCTCCTGAATGATCTCGGCTTTGAGGCGTTCTTCGGCATACATCTTTTTAAGGCGGCGGTTTTCATCTTCCAGCTCTTTGAGGCGGGCCACCATAGAAGCATCCATTCCGCCATAGCGTGAACGCCATTTATAGAAACTGGCATTGCTCATGCCGTACTCGCGGCACAGTTCAGCTACCGGTGTTCCGGCCTCTGCTTGTTTCAGGATAGACATGATCTGACTGTCGGTAAAACGTGCTTTCTTCATAGAATTCTCCCAGGTTCAGATTACGAGAAAATTCTACTTATGAACACACCGGTTTTTCGGGGGGATTACCCTCGGATATGGTTCAGGCGTGAGTCTTTGGCGAACTGCCCGCTTCACCTGTTGATGCTGAGCGCTAGACAAACGCTATGAGGCAGTCGACAGCGTGACCGCAGCAGCAGATTGCTGAGGTACGGCAGGGAGGAGAAGCCTGTCAACTTGGTATTCAAAAAGTTCCGGTGGTAGTGTTTGACGATCGGGTCGTGGTGTATGTCACGATAGACATTCGTCAGACGAGCTAGCTGCGAGAAAGGAGTTGTCCATGAGAGAGAATATGAGCCTAGATATAAAGGTCAAATCTACCTTCTTTGATTTTTAAGATTTATCTTATAAAAATAACTAGATCACACTGACACCATTTGTCACTATAGCTAGTATAATTCCCTTAACCTAAATTTTTATAGCCTTATTTTTGAATAAACATGAATGATGATAAAAAAAATCAAGGGATAAGATTAGCAACAATCATTCTAGATACTTATTTGTATGGTGAAGTTGACAAATATGAATTAGCTACACGCTTTAATGTCAGTGAACGTACAATTTACCGAGATCTGGGCTCGCTGAGTCTAATTTTAGAGCACAAAGGAGGCTCTAAATATGGATTTTCGATTGTTGTCGAATATTACAAAATGATTTCTTTTTTTGGAATAGATAAGTATCTGCCTGATTTTAATCAATCATTTTTGAGAAGTATTCCACAAACAATTCAAAGTAAAAGTGTTATGATTAATTTCAATGGTATTGAGCACAGGGTTAAAAACTATCTTGGTAAGTATTACGAAAAAATTAGGTATTCAATTGACAATAAAAGAAAGTGTCAAGTTTTTTATAAGGGTAAAAATCGTATTTTAAACCCCTATAAATTGGTTTGTCATAATACGATTTGGTATTTGAAGGCAACTGAAAATGATAAATTAAAGTCATTTTCATTAAATAGAATAGAGTGGTTGGATGTAAGTAAAGAGTCATTTCAATTTGATGATAGTATTGCAGGACTATTGCTGCATAGTCATGATCCATGGATAGCGAGTAGCTATTTTAATGTTAGGGTTGAGATATCATCCTCGATAGCAGAATATTTTAAAAGAAGAGATATATTTCCTCAGCAATCTATTATTGAGGAGAATGAAAATTATTTTACTATTTCATGTGTAGCAATGAGTGACAAACAAATATTACCTTTAATTCAATACTGGCTACCTAATATTAAGATATTAGAGCCTGAATGGTTAAAGTTAAAATTTGAACAAAATCTACACGACTATATTACACGTTTATAGTCGATTATTTCAATGTCATAAAAGTTAAGAGGGTACTATGGCTATTCCATTTATTATTGCTGGGGCTGCTATTGCGGCAGCTGCATTTGGCGGAAAAAAAGCATATGACGGATATCAAACTAAATCAGAAGCTGAGGATATTTTAGGCAAAGCACAGCATCGTTACGATGAAAATAAAGAAGTACTAGAGGAAGTCAATGTCAGCACAACAGCTGAATTAGAAAAACTTGGCACATTAGAATTAAACATTGGTGAGAGTTTTAATAAATTCAACATTCTTGCTCAAGCAATTTTAAAGCAGCTTAATGAGTCTGGTAAAGACATCACAGTTTCTATTCCACGTCACGAAATTGATAAAATTCAAAATTTAGCGATTTCAGCGACAGAGTATCTCGGAACAGTAGTTGGCGCTGGCGCGTCAAGTGCTGCTGCAGGCTTTGCTGTCTATGGTGGTGTGATGGCATTTGCTGCGGCTTCTACAGGTACACCAATCGCAGCCTTATCTGGTGCCGCAGCTTATAATGCGACAATGGCCGCGATAGGTGGCGGTTCGCTAGCTGCTGGCGGTTGGGGGATGGCTGGAGGAGCGATGGTCTTAGGTGGAGCTGTTGTTGCACCTATTCTGGCAATTGCGGGATGGGCTTATAACTCTCATGCTGAAAAAGCATTAGATAATGCGCAAAAAATTCGTTCTGAAGTTAGTGATGCTGTATATAAAATGGCACTCGCTAAAGAAAATTTAACCAAAACTAAAGAATATGTCGCTGCTATTTATCAAGTCTTGGAAGCGCAATTTACAGTATTCCAGCCTTATTTATCTAAATTGACTGAAGCAAATGAACTCATTGAACGTACTAAAGCATCAGGGCAATCAGTTTCTAGCGTTATTAATAGTGACTTAAATTTGAAACTCATCATTCAAAATGGTTATAGCCTTGCGTCAATTATGACCAATCTAATAACAACTCCATTATTTAAACCAAAATTGAATGAAAATAATGAAGCGACTATTGTCGATGGAGTCATTGAAATTGAAACTGATAGCAATGGATTAAAAGTACTAAATCAGGATAGTCTGGATAAGCAATTAGATAAAACAGAACGATTCACTCTCTCTTAATGCTTCATATTGATGACGCGTAGTAAATCATAGGTAGCCGTGTTAGGCGGCTACTTTATAGGTAAGGTATATGCAACAGTCAAATTATAATTGGCAAAAAGAAATTAATGATACAATTGTTCAAAGTTTGGCCACTTCTTTTGGTCTGGATTTTTTATTATTAAAGGATAAAAAAGGTGGGGATGTTGATACCATACATAACGTTAGGCAGAATATTTGGGCAACAGAGGCAGAGCAAGAACGCTATGAAAATCGCGGAGAATATGATTCCCATGAATATCATAGCCATCAAAATTACAAAGAAACAAATCGACAGGGAAAGCAAAAAAAGCTTGAAGGTGAGCTAAAGGACGCTTATACCGGTGAGACATTTAGTCAACATGATGTGACTAACCTTGACCATATCATCGCTGCTTATGAAGTACATAATGACCCAGCTCGGGTTTTAGCGGAGCTTAATGGCGCTGATTTAGCTAATCGCGATTCTAATTTAACATTTACTAATGAAACAATAAATAAATCGAAAAAAGCCAGCAAAATGGCTGATTTTATTTTGCGTATGCAATCTCAGCAAGCTCAAGTAAAAGCAGATATAAGTGCATTAGAAAATAAAGGGCAACTGACCGATGTTGAATTAAAAAAATTAAGAACGCTGAAGAATAAAGAAAAGGCCAATTTTGATGCGATGAAGGCTGTCGATGAATCAGCTAGAAAGCAATATGACGCTGAAGTTAGCAGTAAGTATTATGGCAGTAGTAAGTTTTTTGCTAATACAGCCCTGTCTGCTGTCAATACAGGCATCAGAATGGGGGCTAGGCAGATGCTAGGGATTGTATTTGCAGAGCTTTGGTTTGAATTAAAAGATGCTATCCCAAAATTGGTCAATAGCCATAAATCAAATTTTAAATTTAACGTGTTTTTAGAAGATTTGGGAAATGTAGTTACTAACATTTGGGAAAGATTGAAAGTTCGTTTTAAAGATTTTTTTACGGAATTTAAAAATGGTTTATTTGGTGGTTTATTAGCCAGCATCACTAACACTTTATTAAATATATTTTTCACCTCAACAAAGCTAGTGGGTAAATTAATCCGTGA
The DNA here is from genome assembly GCF_051172335.1 of Morganella sp. B601. Lineage (NCBI taxonomy): Bacteria > Pseudomonadati > Pseudomonadota > Gammaproteobacteria > Enterobacterales > Morganellaceae > Morganella > Morganella sp. B601. Next base: position 79,957 of record NZ_JBPIZE010000005.1, on the reverse strand, counting down.
ATCTTGGAATAGCTTGGTTTCAGCAGTTAAGTTGCTGTTTTTTAACCCAGAAAATTTAGCGTTAGGTGATTTGTTAAAATCAGCAATAAAAATCATCTCAGTAAGCATATCTGTCATATTAGGCTCAGCGCTGACAACATGGCTAAATGGTATATTAACATTTCCTTTTGGAAATGATGTCTCGATATTTATAGGGGCGTTAGTTTCGGGATTAGTTACATTAGCACTGTGTTATTTTTTAGAGTACAGTGAGTTAATGAATAAGGTCTGGCGTTTTTTAAATAAATTTCGTGATAAATTTGAGCTGACATTGCAGTATTATCAACAGGTTAATTTAGCTTTAGATCAATATCTAGTTGAATTGTCACAATTGGAATTTAATTTTAATGTCGTTGAAATGCGGTTATTTGTGAATGGATTACAAACGACAAATTCAGAATATGAACGTAAAATTATCCTCGTTCAGGAAATTAAGCGAAATAATATCACTTTGCCTTATGATGTCGATAATGAAGATTCATTCGACGAATGGTTAGATTCCTTATGACGCTAACGCTTGAATATAGCTTTCCTTGTGATAAATGTGGTGCTTGCTGCCGCCATGTAGACCGCGCGGAGGAAACTCAGTTTCTAGATCGTGGTGATGGTATCTGTAAGCACTATAATGAAACGAATTTGCTATGCACTATTTATCATGAGCGACCTGATATATGTAGAGTGGATAAACAGTATGCACTTAACTATGCCAATCTATATACATGGGATGAATTTGTTGAGCTTAATAGAGTGGCTTGTGAAATAATAGTGAACACTGAATAGTATCGCATCAGTGAATCGACACAGGTTCAACGTGCTTTGATATGTTATTAATTATTTTCTGCTACGGGCCCTCTCAGAGGGCCGTATCGATACGGTATAACCACCGGGAGCCCGAGCTCTGCGTGTCACTTCTGTTAAAAGTGTATAGAGTTGTTTTAATTTTTTGAGTATGTGCCTGAACCTTTGTTAGTTGTGACCGTTATTTCCATAATTTGACAATTTTTCGGATAGTCATAGCGGATAGACTGACCATAATGCAATTTTTTGTTTCCTGTTGGGGCCATGACTCTTTGGCAGTTGCCCCGGTTTACAATAACGTCATCAATTATTATTTCATCGGTTAATGATACAATGTTTATATATTTATAATACAACCCTTTGTGAACAATGTTTTCCCGTAAACCTTCCTGTATTTTTATAGGAAGTTGCTCTGCATATGTTATTGATGAGAATAATAATGCAGATAGCAATAACGTATATTTTTTCATACTTTACCTTATGTAGTATATTTAGCTATTATGTTTGGTGGGTGGGTTTTAATTTCGGTTTTTTTGATTGGCGTCATTTTAATTTATGACTCTTTGATTATAAAAATAGTAATTATTTTTATTATTTTTATTATTTTTTTTTTACTAAAATAAGCCGGAATAATACCGGCTTACTTTTTACAAAAAGAGAGTATTTAGCTGTTTAAGAGAGCCATTCTTTCTGTTGTTTTTTCAACCATTCATTATAATAGTCTGAATATTCCTCATCCCGTCCACCAGTCTCTTCAATCCACTCTTCATATTCCTGACTGTCTTTAAAGTCTTCTGACATGATTTACTCTCCAAAAATATCGCCTATATACAAACAGACAAAATTAGATACTTCAAGTGACAGCATAGCGAAACCTGACAGAGAGTTAAAATCGTTATTAACGATCGAAATAATGAAATTGATCTGTATTTTCTATCAATAATGGCGATCAATTAATTAAAATCAATAGTTAATAGCTATCAATTTGTTGTTGTCGATCGGTATCGCAGATCAATTCATATTAAGGCAGAGATAAAAGCGTCAACATAATCAATGGCGTAAAAAATAGCGAAAATAGCTGATAATGTTGGTTTTTTATAATCTGTGAGTGAGCTTCTGCCTTGATGCTGACAAAGATGATGGTATTTTGTCTGTAGATAACTGTACTCAGTTAAAGTGTTGCGAAGGTATTTGCACATACCTGTATTATCCGGGATGGAAACCATCTTTTTACTGTGAGCTATTTGGCTGCGCTGTAGCATGGTTGCTGGCTTATTTATGAAACCAGCGTGATATATGCTTACCTCAGATCTCTTGTTATCTCATCGCTCCCGCGTCAGGAAATATAAAAAAATAAATGTACGGTAAAACGGATACCTTTAAGGTATCCGTTTACTGACTCTGTCAGCTAATTAAAGGTATGTCCGCAGGATGCGCATTTAAAACGGTCGAAGAGCATACCGTCCAGTGAAGAGCCGGTGACGGCACCGATAGCAGCCCCGGCGACAAAACGGCTGAGCAGCATGGCGATATGAGACCCTGACAGGGTATTGATAACAGGTTGTTCTGATTCAGTATCTGTTGCATTTAAGGTACCGGATACGCCGCCGAGGATTGCACCTCCTTTTTTACCGATATGCCGCTCATGGGTATAAACAGAATGACATAACGGGCAACGGATAAAATTTTCCATTAATAGTGTCCTTTTTGGTTTGGTTAAAATAAAAAAGCCCTTCTCGATGAAGAGAAGGGCTTTCTGTCAGATAGGTATTAGGCAATAAAATATGTTATGGCTAAATAGTGAGCATGATTACATTTTTAGCCGTAAGCTATTCCGGAATGAGGGCGTTCAGGATGTTGTGTTACGATGATGAGCTTCCTCGCTATAACACGGTTATCCTGTCTACCCGTCCGTATGATAAACATATCCTCCACCGTAAAAAATTCCCCCTTGTTCAATGCAGATATCACGTCCATAGCGTTCATAATCAAAGTAATGTGCTAAGCCACCGAATTGTGCCAAATCATAACAGCCGCTTTCCTGAATCCAGTAATAGCCCAGGTCGTATTCATTATTCACATGGTCTAATCGCTGAATAACCGCTAAATTACCGGTTAAATTAATCAAATCATGAATTGAGCTCACTGAGTCACCGATTTCAATCGCTGCCTGATAAAGACGCATTTCATCATGCGATAATGCAGCTAACTGAGTAGCTAATTCATTCAACTCCTCTAAAGCGTTATATTCTGAAATATAGGAAGAAAGGCCATCAATTGAGGACTCATAGTCCGTCAGGAAATACTCTTCATAGCGAATGCCATCAATACCAATACGGGCTAAACAGTATTCGATCTCTTTTGAGGTTGCCGGAAGCTCAAGCCACTCACCAACCAGTTCACCTTCGTTATATTTTCCTAAATTCGTGATAAAAACAGAAATCATCCCCGATTTTAGGCATGGGGAAGCCGTCGCAGTTATGCACATATTCATTTCCTATTATTGATGTCTTGCGTTTTTATAAACAGCGATATTTTGAGAAAGGGGACGATCCCCTTCACTCAAAACGGAGATGTCGATATGGCTGAAAAATAGCCACGGGCTTTAAAAATTAATTAATAACTTTTTAGATCAGGATGATGAATTGGCTCATAGAGCCGACAACACGATATGTTTTCTGTCATGATGTCCCTTCGGGTTGGTCAAAACGAAAAGAGCCTCTGTCCATCAGGACAGGGGCTTTCAGTGGTATAAGTTTATTGAATAAGACGTATTACGATAAAGTGTTAACTAGGATTACTTAAAAGGATTATTCACTTTCGCATAATCAAAAGGTGAAATAGTTTGTTCTCGGTTAGCATCCAGAAAATCAGCCCACCATTGCAGCATCAGTCTGCGTTCCTCGAGAAACTCCGCCTTGTGAATATAAGCTGCACGTACACCATTACGCTCCTGGTGGCTCATCTGACGCTCTACCGCATCTCTTGACCATAATCCTGATTCAATCAATGAACTACAGGCCATAGCTCTGAAGCCGTGACCACAAACATCAACCTTCGTATCGTATCCCATAAGTCGTAATGCATTATTTACCGTGTTTTCACTCATCGGCTTCCAGGGATTGTGATCACCCGTGAAGATCAATTCATGCTCACCGCTGATAGTGTGAATCACCCGGAGAATATCCAGCGCCTGAGTTGAAAGCGGAACCAGGTGCTCTGTACGCATTTTTGAGCCACGATGAGAGAATTTTACACCTTCAATCGGTTTTCGTTCCGAAGGGATAGTCCACATGGCTTTTTCAAAATCTATCTCAGGCCAGCGGGCAAAGCGAAATTCACTGGAGCGGATAAATATCAGCAAAGAAAGCTGTGTTGCCAGTCTGGTCATGATTTGTCCCCGGTAAGTATCAAGATGTTCCAGTAACTCAGGTATCCGACTCAGTGGCAATGCAGGTCTGTGCTGCCGTTTAACTGTGGCCAGCGCCCCCGCCATATCGGTAGCGGGATTATAATCAATGATCCCGGACTGTGCGGCATATCGCATGATAGCGGAAATTCGCTGTTGAAGACGGGCTGCTACTTCATAAATCTCTTTTGCTTCAGCAGCTTTAACCGGAATAAGCAAATCAGGTGTTTTCAGTGATGTAATATCCCGTGAACCAATATAAGGGAAAACATGCGTCTGAAGGCTTTTCCAGGTTTTTTCCCTGTGGGATTCGGACCAGGTTTTGTTGCTTTTATGCCAAAGTCCGGCAATGGCTTCAAAGCTTTGTGAAGCGTCTGGTAAAGCTTTCTTTACCCGTTTCTGTTCGCAAGGGTCGATACCCTCAGCAATCTGCTTACGTGCGCTGTCTCTTTTATCACGTGCGTCAGAAAGGGACAATTCAGGATAAATTCCCAGAGCCAATGTTTTTTCTTTTCCCTGAAAGCGATAGCGGAGTCTCCAGTAACGTGAGCCATTGGGATGAACAAGCAAAAACATGTTGCCGGAATCAGCAAGTTTATAGGGTTTTTCTTTCGGTTTTGCAGCCCGAATCTTAGCGTCAGTAAGTGCCATAAAAGGGGTCTCCGGAAGGCGGGAGGGTACAAATTCCTGTCGAATCAGGGTATACCCTCATTTGTACCCGCGCAAGCGACTTGATGCGGGTAGAATTTGGTTGAGTTGGGTTGAATGAAGAACTACGGAGAAGTAGATATCTGGCGGGCTTTACAAACTAAAACGGACCTCCGTAGAGGTCCGTTGACATGAATTTGGTGCCCGGACTCGGAATCGAACCAAGGACACGGGGATTTTCAATCCCCTGCTCTACCGACTGAGCTATCCGGGCAACGAGGCGTATTAAACCCGATTCCGTTCGGGGCGTCAATCTTATTTCCTTCAAATTTAATCAAGTGCCGGTTTTTTCTGCAATTTACTGAAATTTTAATCAGTAACGTCTGTTTTTACGGCATAACACGTAAAATTACCGGCGGACAACTGCGGATGCTGTCCGCCGGAAAGCTTAACGACGGTAACCTTTCTGCAGGTCGTTTACTTTGCGCAGGTAATTGCGGGATTCTCCGGACGGGTGTTTCGTCGTCAGGGTTTCATACACTTTACCCGGCTCCATCCCGCTGATAATGCGGGCGGCCTGTTTCTTATCACTGTGGAAGACACGCAGCACACTGCCCGCACCGCCGTTGTAGGCAGTGATCACCGCATAGCGCCGTGATGTCGGGTTGCTGATCTCACCGAGGTAGGTATTCTGCAGAATCGCCAGATATGCCGTACCGGTATCGATATTACTTGCCGGGTCAAACAGATAGCTGCGGCTCGGTACACCGGAGCGGCCCTGAGATTTAAACACATCGCGTCCGGCGGTGTTCGGCATAATCTGCATCAGCCCCAGTGCATCAGAGCGGCTGACCGCATACGGGTTAAAGCTGGACTCCGTCTGCATAATCGCAAGGATCAGAGACTCTTCCACACCGTATTTGGCCGATGCCTGACGAACCAGCGGCAGGTATTTGTGAGCACGCTGGTCCAGATGGTTCGGCACCAGTTTCAGGGTGATATAGGTGATCATCTGTGAGCCGGACTGGCGGCGCTGCAGGTGGTTGGTCACCAGATAATCTGCGAATTTGGTAGCGCGCCACTCCCAGCGGATCGGCTGCCCGGTATGATCAAGCACCTGGCCGAACAGGAAAGGCTCTTTACTGATAGTGACATCGTTGGCGTCAGAATAGAGGTCAACCGAGCCCGGATCCTCTCCCATCAGCAGGGTATTGATAATCGCCTGACGCAGATGCGCTTCCGGCTCAACACCCGCCAGAGTCTCAATGGTGACGGTACCGGCATCAAAGTTGATATGGGAGCGGGTGTAGTACTGATCGGTGTATTTGACATAATCTTTCGGACCGGCGATCAGAACTTCTTTTATACCCCAGATATTTTCAATGTTATGGGCAAACTGACCCATCAGAATATCAAATCCGTTGGTATCCTTAACATATTCAGGACGGTAATCCGTCTGTTCCTGTGAACCGGTACAGGAAGCCAGCAGCGGCGCAATAATGATCAGTGCAGCAAGTTTTTTCATGGGTATAAATACGGTGTGATCCGGGTTCAGATACAACATCAGAGCCGGGAAAGGGCTCTGATGACAGGGTTATTTTTCAGGCGGTGTGTAGCCTTCAATGTGGATATCGTGGCCTTCAAACAGGAATTTGACCATCTCCTGTTCCAGCAGTTTGCGATCATCCGGGTTCATGGTGCTGAGTTTTTTCTCGTTGATCAGCATGGTCTGTTTGGACATCCACTGCTGCCAGGCTTCTTTGGAAATCTCATTAAAAATACGTTTGCCTAATTCGCCCGGATAGAGCTGAAAATCCTGGCCGTCAGCTTCACGCTGAAGAAAAGTGCAAAAAATTGTTCTGCTCATGTAACATCCTCAAAAATGGGGTTCTTTACCCGATCTGCTTAAGCAAGGTTTCCACCGGGGCGGCCAGGCCGATCACCGGCGGATTTTGGCTGTTATACCAAATCCCGTCGCTGTCGTCATGGACTGCTGTGCGATCGGTGACGTTTGCGGCAACGGGCACAATATCCAGGTGAAAATGGCTGAATGTGTGGCGGAAGGCAATCAGCTGCTGTAAGGGTGAGTGACTGATACGGCGCTGTGCCAGCCAGTCGTGCATGGCGTCTTCCGTTGCAAACTGCGGAAAACTGTATAATCCGCCCCAAATCCCTTTTGCCGGGCGCTTTTCCAGCCAGATCTCATTATCATGCTGAATGATAAGAAAGTAAGCTGTTTTTTCCGGGATTGATTGTTTCGGTTTTTTGCCGGGATACGCCGCCGGGTTGTGCTCTGCATAGGCAATGCAGCCGGACTGCAGCGGGCATAACTCGCACTTTGGTTTGCTGCGTGTGCAGACCATCGCACCCAGATCCATCATTGCCTGATTAAAATACTGCACACCGTCAGCCGGGGTCACATCTTCGGCGATCGCCCAGAGACGGTTTTCCACCTCTTTTTTACCGGGCCAGCCGCTGACGGCATAACAGCGCGCCAGCACCCGTTTTACATTACCATCCAGAATCGGGAAATGCTGATTCTGAGAAAGTGACAGAATCGCGCCTGCGGTTGAACGCCCGACACCGGGCAGGGCAACCACGTCCTCAAACGTGACCGGGAACTGTCCGCCGAATTCAGAAGCAATAGTCTGCGCCGCTTTGTGCAGATTGCGGGCACGGGCGTAATAGCCGAGCCCGGTCCATAAATGCAGCACTTCATCAAGTGGTGCGGCAGCCAGGTCAGTGACTGCCGGAAACCGTTCAATAAAGCGGTTAAAATAAGGAATAACCGTTGCCACCTGGGTCTGCTGTAACATCACTTCAGAGAGCCAGACATGGTAAGGGGTCTTCTCCTGCTGCCAGGGCAGATTTTTTCTGCCGTAGCGGTGATACCACGTCAGAACCGATTGCGAAAATTGCTGTGCTTCCATGAGAATAAAATAATAATTGAATAGTTTTAATTGACGGGAATTCCAGCACACTGTTTTGCGACTGTAAACCAACTTTTACCTGAAATTGTGCGAAAGAGGATGATTAACCGGTGCGAAGTCGGTTGTCTCTTGCTAAACTTGCCGCACTTTGCGTGTGTCAGCGCAGCGCAGCCCGTTGTGCCGGACACATTATGATTTATTTTTGCCGGGATACTGACAGCAAACCTTATGATCAACAATGTAATTTCGCCGGAATTTAATGAAGACGGCAGAGCCCTGCGCCGTGTCCGCAGTTTTGTGCGCCGTCAGGGACGGCTGACCAAACGTCAGGAAGATGCCCTGACAGACCTGTGGCCGTCAGCGGGGGTGGATTTTACCCCGGAACTGCTGGATTTTACCGCGCTGTTCGGGCGTGATGCGCCGGTCACACTGGAGATCGGTTTCGGCATGGGCGCCTCTCTGGTGGAGATGGCGAAACAAAATCCGGATAAAAACTATCTGGGCATTGAAGTGCATGCTCCGGGTGTCGGTGCCTGTCTGGCGGATGCGCAGGAAGCCGGGGTGACGAACCTGCGGGTGATGTGCCATGATGCCATCGAAGTGCTGGATAAAATGATCTCGGATAACAGCCTGCATATGGTGCAGCTGTTCTTCCCTGATCCGTGGCATAAGGCCCGCCACAATAAACGGCGCATTGTTCAGCTGCCGTTTGCGGAAAAAGTGCGGACAAAACTGACGCAGGGCGGTATCTTCCATATGGCGACAGACTGGCAGCCGTATGCGGAGCACATGCTTGAGGTCATGACTCAGGCACCGGGTTACCGCAATCTGTCAGCAACACAGGATTATGTACCGCGTCCGGATACCCGGCCGGTCACGAAGTTTGAAAAACGCGGCCATCGCTTAGGCCATGGCGTCTGGGATCTGATGTTTGAGAGGATGAAATAATGGCAACACAACGTAGTCGTCGATTACGGAAAAAAATGCGTATCGATGAGTTCCGCGAACTCGGTTTTTCCTTCAAATGGGACTTCCCGGAAGGCACTGATGTCGACACTATCGACCGCACCGTTGACCAGCTGGTTGAGGAAGTGATCGAGCCGAACGGCCTGGCGCTGGATGCCAGCGGTTACCTGAGCTGGGAAGCCATGGTCTGTTTACAGAAAATCGGTGAATGTACCGATGAGCACCGTAAGCTGGTGGGTGACTGGCTGAAAGCCAAAGGGATGCAGAACATTCAGATGTCTGAACTGTTCGATATCTGGTGGGACTGAGATAAATTTCTTACCACGCTAATTATTAATAAGGGCACCTGAAAAGGTGCCCTTATCTCTCTCCGGCCTCCGGATTTAAGGCGTGCTGTATTTTGGAGTAACAACCTTGACCACACACTTTAGTAATGAACTGCTGGACGATATCTTACACTGTGTCCGGCCGCTGATTGGCTCCGGTAAAGTGGCGGATTATATTCCGGCGCTGGCGGAAGTCTCACCTGACAGGCTGGGGATCGCGGTGTGTACCGTGGACGGGGAGATTTTTTCCGCCGGTGATGCGTATCAGCGCTTCTCTGTGCAGTCCATTTCCAAAGTGCTGAGTCTGACACTCGCGATGACGCGTTATAAGGAATCGGAGATCTGGTCGCGGGTCGGCAAAGAGCCGTCCGGTCTGCCGTTTAACTCACTGGTGCTGCTGGAGATGGAAAAGGGTATTCCGCGCAATCCCTTTATAAATGCCGGGGCGATTATTATCGCGGATATGCTGCAGTCCCGCCTCAGTGCGCCGCGTCAGCGGATGCTGGAGTTTGTCCGCAAACTGACCGGCAGTCAGGATATCACTTATGATTTGCAGGTGGCACGTTCTGAACTGGAGCACGGCAGCCGCAATGCGGCTATTGCTTTCCTGATGAAATCCTTCGGCAATTTTGAGAATAATGTACTGACTGTACTGGAGAACTATTTTCACTATTGCGCACTCTCAATGAACTGTGCTGAACTGGCAACCTGTTTTGCATATCTGGCCAACGGCGGTGTGCCGCTGGGCGGCAACGAGCCGGTGATCACGCCGTTACAGTCACGGCAGATAAATGCCCTGATGCTGACCTGCGGGATGTATGACGGCTCGGGGGAGTTTGCTTACCGGATAGGCATGCCCGGTAAATCCGGGGTCGGCGGCGGGATCGTCTGTGTGGTGCCGGGCGAGTTTTCTGTGGTGGTCTGGTCACCGGAACTGGATGATTCAGGGAACTCTTTGGCCGGTTGCGCTGCCTTAGAAATGTTATCTGCAAAAATCGGGCGCTCTATTTTCTGAACCCGCCGGGTTCAGCGTCCGCTGTCTGAGAATCAGGAGTGTTTATGTTACGTAAATGGATTGCCGTTCTGAGTCTGGGTGCCGCGTCGCTGGCATCTGCGGAAGGGTATCAGTGCAGTGTCACCCCGCAGGATGATTTGGTTATCACACCGGCCTATGTGCAGGTGATCGGGAAAAGCGGGGAAATGAAGATCACCCCTGACGGGCAGATCACCCGCGACGGCAAATCCCTGACACTCAGCGCCGCACAAAGTGCGGATGCAAAACGCTACCAGTCAGGTGTGCGTCAGGATGTGCCGTGGATAAAACAGCAGGCGGTGAACCGGATCGGTAAATCCCGTCAGGCTGTGGATAAAGTGCTGATCAAAGAGATGGGGCAGGACAGCAAACTGCGCGGCCATCTGACAACCCTGGAAGCGGATCTGAATAAACAGGTTGATCGGATCATTGAAACCCGTCCGGATGGTTATGCCTTCCATCATCAGGCGATTAAGCAGGTGGAGCAGGACGGACGGGCGCAGATCCAGCAGCGTCTCGGTGGTATGCTCCAGGATGCTATCAATGAAATCGGCCGCAAACAGCTGCTTGCCGGGCTGACCGGTGACAAAAGCGCCGCCGGTGCGGCACTGAGCGGGCTGGACGGGTTACAGAAATCCTTACAGCAGGCCGTGCGTGAACAGGAAGATGATTTTAAACAGTTCAGCAAACAGGTGTGCGGCAAAGTCACTACCCTGGAACAGCAGCGTATTCAGCTGATAAATTCCCTTAAGTAATATAAGGTTACCGGTACATTCTGTGCCGGTAACTGCTTTTTTAACCGATCAGGTTCAAATAAATGGTAATTGTTATGATAATGATTCTTATTTGATTGACATGTTTCGGCTTCTGCCTAGAATGAACTGCGACGTTAAACGCATTTAATCAGGCAGGAACATGAAAAAGATCATTCCGTTAGTGTTAATTCCGTTTTTAGGCTTTGCCTCCGCTTCCGCGCTGGCTGACTCCGCGCCGAAATATACCCCGAATCATATTGCCGCCGTGGCGGATAAAAGCCCGCTGCTGACCATCGAACATCAGTCGGGCTCTGCGAAAGTGGCACAAAAGCCATCCCGCGTGGTGCTGTTTGACTTTGGTGTGTACGACACCATGAATAAGCTGGGACTGGCTGACAATGTTGTCGCGCTGCCGCTGGGCAATCTGCCGTCATATCTGAAAGGTCAGGTGGACAGCAAAGTCGCTGATGCAGGCGGAATGAAAACGCCGGACCTGGCAAAAATTGCAGAACTGAAGCCGGATCTGATTGTGATCACCGGCCGTCAGGGCAAATCATTTGATGAACTGAACAAAATCGCGCCGACAGTGAACCTCGGTACCGGCGGTGATGATTATCTGGCAGCGGCAGAGGCGAATATTACTCTGATCGGTCAGCTTTATGATATTGAGAAGAAGACCGCAGAAGAGCTGGCCGCGCTGAATAAAACCGTTGCTCAGGCTCAGGAAAAAGCCGCCAAATCCGGTAAAAAAGTGCTGGTAATGCTGCATAATGACGGAAAATTATTCCCGAATAAACAGCCGGTTGTCTATCAGGTGGTGAAAGCGGCCGCTGTTGATATTCCTGTTGATCCGAAAGCAGAGAAAGATAAGCGCCCGCTGGTGACACCGGAAATGGTGGCAGAGCTGAATCCGGATGTGATTCTGGTGATTGACCGCAGCGCGGCGATTGGTGCAGGGCAGTGGGATAAAGCGGCCTTTGAAACCGATGGCGTGAAAAAGACCAATGCCTTTAAAAATGACAAAATTATCGTGTTACAGCCGGATCTCTGGTATCTCTCCGGCGGCGGGCTGGATAGTCTGAACCGTCAGGTGCAGGCCGTGGAAAGCGCGCTGTAATCAGCTGATTCATATAAATAATAAAAACCCGGACGTGAAAGCGACCGGGTTTTTGTTTTATAAAAACCGTTCCAGCAGTGTATTGAGGAATAACTTGCCGTGTTCGGTTATCTGCCAGTGGGTTGCGGTTTCAGAAATCTCACCGGCATTCAGTGCCGCTTCAATCTGCGGACGAACCACGGATTCCGGCAGTCCGGTGTAATCGGTGAAATCCCGGCGCGGCATCGCTTCCAGCAGGCGGAACCGGTTCATAAAGAACTCAAACGGCCGGTCTTCTGTTGCCACCTCATTTTGCTGATCAAGATAGCGCCCTTCCATATAACCGCGCGGATGTTTGGTTTTGACTGTCCGCAGAATGCGTCCGTCAGCAAACGAAATTTTGCCGTGCGCACCACAGCCGATCCCGAGGTAATCCCCGAAACGCCAGTAATTGAGGTTATGCTGACACTGAAATCCCGGTTTTGCATACGCGGAAGTTTCATACTGCACATAACCGGCCTGTGTCAGTAGCTGATGGCCTTGTGAGAAAATATCCCACAGAAGATCGTCATCCGGCAGCACCGGCGGGCGGGAGCCGAAGCTGGTGTTCGGTTCAATCGTCAGCTGATACCAGGACAGGTGCGGCGGTGCGAGTTCAATCGCCTGGCGCAGGTCACTGAGCGCTTCGCCGAGATGCTGCTCCGGCAGCCCGTGCATCAGGTCGAGGTTAAAACTGCGCAGTCCGAGTGTCGCCGCGAGCCGGGCAGCCCGTTTGGCTTCTCCGGCATCGTGAATGCGCCCGAGGCGGATCAGTTTGTCATCACCGAAGCTTTGCACACCAATGGAAATACGGTTGATACCGGCTTTCTGGTAGCCGCTGAAACGACCGGCTTCCACAGTGCCCGGGTTGGCTTCCATGGTCACTTCCGCATCCGCTGCGACAGGGATACGGGCACGTACGCCGTCCATCAGTGTCTGCATCGCTTCCGCACTCAGCAGGCTGGGGGTGCCGCCGCCGATAAAGACAGTGCGGATTTCGCGTCCGGCAACCAGCGGCAGATCGGCATCCAGATCCGCCAGAAGATGTGCCACATAATCATCATGCGGCACTTCACCTTTCAGCGCGTGAGAGTTGAAATCACAGTAAGGGCACTTCTGAACACACCACGGAATATGAATATACAGACTGAGCGGGGGAAGCTTACCCATTACGCAGGGCTTCCGACAGCAGTGCCAGCGCTTTGCCGCGGTGAGACATAGCCTGTTTCTCTTCCGGACGCAGTTGTGCGGCGGTTTTGTTCAGTTCAGGCAGCCAGAAGACAGGATCATAACCGAAACCGCCTTCACCCTGCGCCTGCTCTGCGATCACACCGGCCCAGCGGCCATGACAGATGATCGGGGTCGGGTCGTTATCGTGACGCATATACACCAGCACACAGTTGAAGTGCGCCTGACGCTGCGCCGCCGGTACGCCGTCAAGGGCGGCCAGCAGTTTTACGATATTGGCACCGTCGTTGCCGTCAGTCCCGGCATAGCGGGCGGAGTAGATCCCCGGCGCACCACCGAGGTAATCGACGGAGATCCCGGAGTCATCCGCAATGGCCGGTAAACCGGTTACTTTCGCTGCGTGACGCGCTTTGATAATGGCATTTTCAACAAATGTCAGGCCGGTTTCCTCAACGGAGCCGACTCCCAGTTCTGTCTGTGCCACCACATCCATACCGGCATCCGCCAGCAGTGAGGCCATTTCGCGGACTTTTCCGGCATTGCCGGTAGCTAAAACAATTTTGCGGGTCATATCAGCGCCTGATTACATAAATATCCACTGAACAATATCGTTATAGAGATAGCCCAGTGCATACAAAATAAAAATGACAATCATTGCAGAGAAATCAATGCCGCCCATCGGCGGAATGATACGGCGGAACGGCGACATCAGCGGCTCGGTCAGCTGCATCAGCACATAATCCACCGGGTTGCGGCCCTGGCTGAACCAGCTCAGCAGCGCGCGGGCGAGGATCACCCAGAATACCGTCATACCTGCAAGATAAAGAAGGTTAAAGAAAGCGACTAACAGCATCAGCCCGCCGAGCTGCCCCTGAAAACCGGCCAGAAACCACGGAAAAAGCAGTTTCAGCAGTACGGCAACATAAGCCACCAGCACAGAGGCTGTATCAATCGGGCCGATAGCCGGAATAATACGGCGCAGCGGACGGACAACCGGCTGTGTGGCTTTCACGACAAACTGGGCAAACGGATTATAAAAGTCCGCGCGCGCCCATTGCATCCAGACACGCAGCAGTAAAATCGTGGCATAGGCATGCAGGAGCGTGGTGACAACAAAATTCAGTGTTTGCATCGGTGAAATCCTTAACAGAAAACAAATTAACCGGTTTGTGATAACGCACTAAGGTACCGGAAGGTCATGATACCGAATGATCAGGATACAGAATAGTTACGCGCACCGAAAATTGCAGTACCGATACGTACCATGGTCGAACCACAGGTGATAGCGGCGTCCATATCGTCGGTCATACCCATCGATAACGTATCCGCCTGCGGGTAATTCCCCTGCAGTTCACGGAAAGCGGCTTCCATCTGACGGAAAACCGCAGACTGGCGCTCAGGATCCGTTTCCGGTGCCGGAATTGCCATCAGCCCGCGCAGACAGACATTCGGCAGGGCCGCAACCTGCTCTGCCAACGCCGGTAATTCCGCAAGGGTGATACCGGATTTACTGTTTTCATCACTGATATTGATCTGGATAAGCACATTCAGCGGCGCTTTGTCCGCCGGACGCTGGTCACTCAGGCGCTGGGCGATTTTCAGCCGGTCGATGGTATGACACCAGTCAAAATGCTCCGCAACCAGACGGCTTTTATTAGACTGCAGCGGCCCGATAAAGTGCCATTCCAGATTTTGATTCGCGGAGAAATACTGAATTTTTTCAACGCCTTCCTGGACGTAGTTTTCACCAAAGCGGGTTTGCCCGGCAGCTATCGCTTCTTCGAGCGCGCTCACAGGTTTGGTTTTACTGACGGCAAGTAAGGTCACTGTGTGTGGATCGCGGCCGCATTTTTGCGCCGCAGCGGTTATACGTTCTCTGATTTCTGTCAGATTGTCTTTTATTGGTTTCATGATGATCCGGGAGATAACCTAATGAATATGGATAATTTAATCGCCCTTAGTGTAAAGCATAATGCATCCGATCTGCACCTTTGTGTTGGTCAGGTGCCGGTGTTACGGGTGGATGGAGAGCTTTTTTCGCAGACACACTGTGCGGCGGTAACCGATGACGCACTGCGCGGCTGGGTAAAGACGATCCTCGACCAGGCAAATTACCACAGATTGATGACAAAAGGGCAGGCGGATCTTGCGTTGTTTATCCGCGATCAACCTTTGCGGGTGAATATTTTTATGGCGGGGGGATTGCTGAACGCCGCACTGCGGCTGATAAGTCCGGTGGTTCCCTCTCTGGAGGATATCCTGGCGCCGCCGGTGTTTGCCGGGCTGCTGTCAAAGACGCAAAGCGGCCTGATTCTGGTCACCGGGGCGACCGGCAGCGGAAAATCAAGCACGCTGGCAGCAATGCTCAGCTATATCAATCAGCACTTCCGGCGGCATGTGATTACCCTGGAAGACCCGGTGGAGTTCCGTCACCGCAGCAGGCAGTCGCTGATCCGCCAGCGGGAAATCGGCCGTGATTGTGAGGATTATCAGCAGGGGCTGACAGCCGCGCTGAGACAGGATCCGGATGTGATTATGCTGGGGGAACTGCGGGATGAGGCGGCTATCCGCCTTGCCCTGACGGCGGCGGAAACCGGGCATCTGGTGCTGAGCACGCTTCATACGCGCGGAGCTATTGCTGCGATTGAGCGGTTGACGGATGTATTCAGCGGTGCGGAGAAAAACCGGGTGTGCAGCCAGCTGGCAGGCAGTCTGGTGGCAGTGCTGAGCCAGCATCTGGTGGCAAAACAGGGCGGAGGGCGCTGTGCATTGTTTGATGTGCTGATCAATACCCCGGCGGTGGCGAGTCTTATCCGTGATAATAAAGCGTATCAGATTGCCTCTCACCAGCAGTCAGGCGCACAGTCCGGGATGATGACGGAGGAGCAATGTCTGCAATGGCGGCGTGGCAGAGGGGAGATAGCCGGGGAGGCGGGCGCGGTACCGGCATGGTAAACAGTACCGCGTGCCCGGAGCGGGATAGTCAACCGTAAAGCTGTTCGAACCAGCTTTCAAGGATAATCACGGCAGAGGCAGAATCCACTTTGTCTTTGCCGAGGGCGCGGTAGCCGCCGTCTGCAAACAGATTGGCGCGGGCTTCCACTGTGCTGAGGCGTTCGTCATGGAGTTCAGCGCGGATCCCGAAACGCCCGTGCAGGCGGTCGGCGAATTTTTTCGCCTGATTAGTGACCAGCTGCGGCGTTCCGTCCATATTGAGCGGCAGGCCGACAACCACATAATCCGGCTGCCATTCACGGAACACGGCGGCGATCAGCTCCCAGTCAGGAATTCCCTCACGGGCTTTCAGTGCCGCCAGCGGGCGGGCGGTGCCGGTGATGGTCTGACCGACAGCCACACCAATGCTTTTGGTGCCGAAATCAAAGGCAATCACAGTATTGCTGCTCATTATGCGTGTCCGGCCTGTTGTGCAATGGTGTAAATATTCACGCCGATACCGGCGGCGGCTTCGCGCCAGCGGTCGGGCATAGGGGTACGGAACAGCAGGCGCTCGCTGACATCCGCCACCAGCCAGCTGTTCTCCATGATTTCCCGCTCCAGCTGACCGGCCGTCCAGCTTGAGTAGCCGAGCGTCATCAGGTAGTGCTCCGGCTGCTCTGCGGTTCCCAGAGTTTCCAGCACATCTTTTGAGGTGGTCAGAAACAGGTCATCGGTCAGGCGGGTGCTGGCGGCGTACTTTTTATCACCGGAGTGCAGGACGAAGCCGTGCTCTTCGGAAACAGGGCCGCCGACCAGAACCGGTTTTTCCAGCGACTGGCTTTCTTCACGGATGTCCGGGGAGATTTTCAGCTTTTGCAGAATTTTACCGACAGACAGCTGTTCGATCGGTTTATTGATCACCAGTCCCATCGCCCCGTTTTCATTGTGTTCACACAGATACACAACTGAACGCGCAAAATACGGATCATCCAGCGAGGGCATAGCAATGAGAATATGATGTTGTAAGTTCATAACCTTCTTTTCAGTCTGCCCGCAGACCGGAAAAAACGGCCTGCGGGTGTGAATGTACGGACACAGCGCCGGCTGTTACCGGCCGAGACGTTTTTCAATGGCATCCATCAGCATGCCGGTGACAGAAACGTCCGGTTGTGCGGCTTCAATTTCGCGGGCACAGGTCGGGCTGGTTACGTTGATTTCAGTCAGGCGGTCGCCGATTACATCGAGGCCGACAAAAATCAGACCTTTTTCTTTGAGGACCGGTGCTACGCTGCGGGCAATGGCCCAATCGCTCTCACTCAGCGGACGCACTTCACCGTGACCACCGGCAGCGAGGTTACCGCGTGTTTCGCCTTTGGCCGGGATGCGCGCCAGGCAGTAAGGAACCGGCTCGCCGTCCACCACCAGGATACGCTTGTCACCGTCTTTGATGGCAGGCAGGAAGTTTTGCGCCATGCAGAAAGTATGGCCGTGACTGGTCAGGGTTTCGATAATCACACCGACGTTAGGGTCATCCTGTTTCAGACGGAAAATAGACGCACCACCCATGCCGTCGAGCGGTTTGAAAATCACATCACCGTGTTTTTTGTGGAACTCACGCAGACGCTGCGCACTGCGGGTGACCAGGGTGTCCGGGGTCAGATCGGCAAACCAGGCGGTGAACAGTTTTTCGTTACAGTCGCGCAGGCTCTGCGGTTTGTTGACGATCAGAGAACCGGCACTTTCCGCGCGTTCCAGGATATAGGTGGCGTAAATGAATTCAGTATCAAACGGCGGATCTTTGCGCATCAGAATGACATTCAGTGTGCCCAGCGCGATATCCTGCTCACTGCCGAACTGATACCAGCCGGCCGGGTCTTCTTTCACCGTCAGAGTACGGGTACGGGCACGGGCAACGCCCTGATGCAGATAAAGGTCATTCATCTCCATATAATGGATTTCATAACCACGGCGCTGTGCTTCGAGCAGCATCGCGAAACTGGTGTCTTTCTTGATTTTGATGGAATCGATAGGATCCATCACAATACCGAGCTTGATCATTTTTTCTCCTTAACCCAGATCGCCGAAACGCACCTGCAATGCGGTGATTGCAGTGAGCGCGGTGGTTTCTGTGCGTAATACACGCGGCCCTAATAATATGTCGGTAAACTGATGACCGGCGGTCATCGCGATTTCCTCTGCTGACAGCCCGCCTTCCGGGCCAATCAGCAATCGCACTTTAGCGGTTTCTGCGGGCAGAGTATTGATACTTTGTGATGCGCGCGGATGTAAATTTATTTTCAGAGCATCATCATTTTCTGCACACCATGCTTCCAGGGTCTGCACCGGGCGGATCTCCGGAATCATGTTACGTCCGCACTGCTCGCAGGCGGCGATGGCAATTTTCTGCCACTGCTGCTGTTTTTTCTCCAGCCGTTCACCGTCCAGTTTAACACCACAGCGTTCAGAGATCAGGGGGGTAATAATCTGAACACCCAGCTCAACGGATTTCTGAATGGTGAATTCCATTTTTTCGCCGCGTGACATCACCTGTCCGAGGTGGATAGACAGCGGGGATTCGCGGTTGTCGTCCTGCTCATCTGTCACACGGACGGACACACTTTTTTTGCTGATATCCGTAATTTCGGCATTAAAAATCCGGTTGGTGCCGTTAAACAGGATCAGGGAATAGCCGGTTTTCATCCGGAGCACACGGGCAACATGGTTGGCGCCGTCATCTGTCAGTTCTGTCACCAGGCCGGGGGTTAAAGTGCCGGGGTGATAAATGCGCGGGATCCGCATGAAAATATCCTTTACGTTCTGCCGGCACGCTGCCGGTTGATACACATTGCCCCATGATAATAGAGGGGGGATCCTCACTGCAAGCATCAGCCGGGATCATTACATGCCGGAGTAACTGTCAATATTGCGTGTTGGGCCGAAAAAAAATGTAATTCGGCTGTAATCAGGGAAAAAAACGTGTCTTTCCCGGGACGGTCAGGCAGGCTGCGGATATCGCAACAGGGAAAGCCGCGGGGAAAACATGGACGGGCTGATTATGATTATCTGGGGAGTATTTTTGCCGCTGCCGCTGAAAGCCGGGACGGAATATATTCTGCGCCATTACTATCAGTATCCGCAGCGGTTGCCGGGCGGGTGGCTGTATCTGCACTGCCTGTTATCCGGTGTGCTGATTGTGTTCTGGTCAGACGGACAGGGCGTGTATGTCCTGTTTCTGACACTGCTGTTTTTGTGTCTGGTAATGCTGTTTCATATTGATAACGCAGTATTTTATCTGCCGGATAAACTGGTGTTCCCGGTGCTTTGGGCCGGATTGTTGTTTCAGAATGAGGTCCGGCTGGTGACGCTCTCTTCCGCGTTGTACGGGGTGATCGGCGGTTTTTTTCTGCTCTGGTGTGTGGCGGAAGGTTATGCCTGGTGCCGGAAAAAAAGCGGACTGGGCGGCGGGGATATCAAACTGTTTTCTGCCTCCGGGGCCTGGGTGGGGGCGGAACAGCTGGCGCTGTTGCTGATGCTGGCCTGTGTGTCCGCGCTGGTGGTGTCCGGGATGCAATATTTACGTTACCGCTGTTATCATCACCGGCGATGCGGCCCGCGCATTATTGCCTTCGGGCCGCATTTAATTGCGGGAATGATTATGGTGATGGGGCTGATGTCAGGCAGTCGTTTTCAGTAACGGGATCAGCCTTTCCCAGTGCGATTCCGCACCGAGTACAGCCTGGTTCGGGATATGCTGAAATGCGCCGTCCTCTTCCAGCAGCAGGGTCGGGAAACCGCCGGTCGGGTTATGCACAAATAACTGACGGCTCTCGTTAATATGCTGCTCAGTATTATCAGACTGAATATTGCTGATACCCAGTTTATCCGCCAGTCTGCGCAAAGTATCGCGGTTAAGCGGCAGCCCGTCCTGATAATAGGCTTTCTGGCAGGCTTCCAGCATGTCAATGCCTTTACCGGACTGCGCCTGTGCACTGAGAATGGCGGCAATCGGCGGCACGGAATCCATCACCCACTCCTGATTTTTCAGCAGGGTGTAAAAGGCATCGGTAAACGGCTGTCCGGTCAGCTGAGTGATGCGCTGATTGTGATTGCGGATCATCTCCCGCATGCTGTCATCTGCCGGGCGGCGCTGTGAGCCGGTGATCATTCCGCCGCCGTGCAGGGCGATCGTCACGCCCTGCTTATGTGCGGCCTGAATAAACGGCGCGATACCATAACACCAGCCGCAGAGCGGATCATAAATATAGTGCAGCGTTTTTACTGACATTCTGTTTTCCTTAAATCAGATTACTGCGGCCAGCGCATTTCGCCTTTGAGCACTTTGGCACTCAGTTCGAGGCTTGATTCATCCGCCAGGGCCGGGTAAGCGGCTTTCAGTGTGCTGATCATCTGCTGTGAGTCCTTACTCTCTTTCAGAGCGGCTTCCGCACGGGTCAGATAATCGGCGGTAAAGGTAATGGCAGCCGGTGAAAAATGGCTGTTACCGATATAATGGCCGGGCACCACAGTGGCAGGATGTTTGTCCTGCATACTTTTCAGCGACTGCTGCCAGTACTGACGGGATTCCGGGGTTTGCGTATCTGCCAGCCAGACATGGATATTCTCTGAAACCAGCACACCGCCCATCACTGCGGACAGTGACGGCACCCATACATAACTGCGCTCCGGCGCCGGGCTGTTCAGTCCCTCAATCAGAATACTTTCCCCTTCCAGCATAATGCGGTTGCCCTCTAACGGCTCCGGCACAATGATACTCTGCGGGGCATTCTCTTTCAGAACAGGTCCCCAGTAAGCCAGTTTGCCGTCTTTACTCTCTTTAATCAGTGCGACGGTCTGCGGAGTTGCCACAATCTTAGCCTGCGGGAAGGCTTTTTTCAGTTCATCCAGACCGAAATAGAAATCCGGATCAGAATGGCTGATATAAATGGTGGTCAGCGTTTTACCGGTCGCACGGATTTTATCCGCCAGTACCTGAGCATCATCTTTCTGAAACTGGGCATCAATCAGAACCACCTCATTTTTGCCGCTGATGATTTCAGAGGAAACCGGGAAGATACTTTTTTCGCCGGGGTTATACACTTCCAGCGACAGCGGTGCGGCGGCAGTGACAAAAGAGGCACCCATCAGGGCGCTGAATACCAGTGAGGTACGGATTGCAGAAGTCATAGTGTTATCCTTTTTACAGGTGAGTCGTTAAGATGACGCTATAATAAGTTGCATAATCCGCCGGAAAAACCCCATAATCCGGTCTTCATTGTTGCATAAACCGGACAAATAAAATGGACAGGATCACTGCCGCTCAGGTTTTTATTGCCATTACCGAACAGCGCAGCATGAGCAAAGCTGCGGATATACTGGGAATGTCCCGCGCGATGGTCACGCGCTATCTGGCCGAAATGGAAAACTGGGCCGGTGTGCGGTTGCTGAACCGGACAACCCGCAGTCTGACGCTGACCTCCGCCGGTGAAGCGGTGCTGACGCAAAGCCGGGAATTGCTGTTACTGGCAACGGCGATTGCCCGTCCGGTGGTGACGGAAGATGAGGCGGTCAGCGGCCTGGTGCGGATCACCTGCGCCCAGTCACTGGCGATGGTGGCACTGTCGAAGGCGCTTGTGCAGTTCCGGGCCCGCTATCCGGCCGTTGCTGTCGATGTGCAGGTCACAAATAAAGCGATCAGCCTGGTGGAGGAGCGTATTGATCTGGGGATCCGCATTACCAACAATCTCGAACCAAACCTGATCGCAAAGCCGCTTTCCCGTTGTGATTCTGTGGTCTGTGCGTCACCGGCCTATCTGGAAAAACACGGGTACCCGCCGTCACCCGAAGCACTCAGTGAACTGACCTGTCTGACCTATAATTTTTACGGCCGCAGTCTGTGGCTGTTTGAACGGGATGAACAGGTGATTTCTGTCCCGGTAAGCGGGGTGCTCAGTGCCAATGAATCCACTTTTCTGCTGGAAGCAACGCTGAACGGGGAAGGTATTGCATTGCAGCCTTACTGTTCGGTGTATGAACATCTGAAAACCGGGCGCTTGGTGCGCTTGTTTCCGGAATACCGGCTGCCTGCGCTCGGCATTTACGGCATTTATACCAGCCGCGAGCATATGGCGCGGCCGCTGCGCCTGCTGCTGGATTTTCTGGCAGAGTGGTTTACGCATTCACCGGACTGGCTGCCGTATCTGCTGGATGAAAAAACTAACCGGTAACCCGCTTTAACTGCCGCAGAACGGCCTGCATATGCTGGCGGAGATGGGTGATAAAAATATCTGTCAGTACAGAATGCGGCCTGTGCAGCGGGCGGATCAGGCTCACGGTGAACGGAATATCCTCACTGAACGGGCGGACACAAATTCCGCTGCAATCCATGGCAGTCATCGGGTTAACGACAGACATCCCCAGCCCCTCTCTGACCATGGCACATACCGAGGCGGCACTGTGTGTTTCCATTATCATCCGGCGCGGGATCTGTTTTTCACTGAACAATGCATCGATTTTCTGCCGGTAACTGTCTGCAACGGATAAGCTGATAAAATTCTGCTGCGCAAAATCAGCAGGGGTCAGTACTGATTTGCTGCACAGCGGATGTGATTCCGGCAGCACACAGACTTCACTGAGCGTGAGCAGAGTTTCCTGCAGAGTGCCGGGCGGCGTCAGCTGATGTTCGGTGATTCCGAGGTCATAACGCTGGGCGGAGAGCCACTCTTCAAGAAGCGGTGATTCCTGCGGGGCGATTTCAAAATTCACATCCGGATACTGCGCATGAAATGTGCGGCAGACCGCGGGCAGTAATGACTGAGCGAAGGCGGGCAGACAGGTGATTGCCAACTGGGCATGCTGAAACTGACGGATGCTCTCCGCTGCCCGGCTGATGCGCTCGAGCCCGTAATACGATCGTTCCACTTCCTCAAATAATCGCAGCCCCTGTTCTGTCGGGTGCAGGCGGCCTTTGATGCGGTCGAAAACACGGAACCCGAGGATTTTTTCGAAACGGGCAAGCTCCCGGCTGACAGTCGGCTGTGAGGTATGCAGCAGTTGCGCGGCATCCGTCAGGCTTTTTGTTGTCATAACCGCGTGGAAAATATCAATGTGACGCCAGGAGTAGTGTTCCATTATTCATCAAGTCCATATCAATAATGAATAGACCTTAGCAAATCAGATATTTTAAATCGCGCAGAATTTTTGTCACGATGGAAAAAAATGAGATCACGATCAAAAAGAGCACAACATCATGACCATCGCAACCAAAACACTCCGCGCCCCGTTTACCCCGGATGCCCTGCGCAGCCTGGCTCAGCAATATGGTACCCCGCTGTGGCTGTATGACAGTGAGGTGATTGTCAGCCGCATTGCCCGGCTGAACCGCTTTGATGTGATCCGTTTTGCGCAGAAAGCCAATTCCAATATTCATATTCTGCGCCTGATGCATGAGCATGGTGTAAAAGTGGATTCAGTATCTGCAGGGGAAATCGAACGGGCACTGAAAGCCGGTTACCGTCCGGATGAGATTGTTTTCACCGCCGATATGATCACAGAAGAAACGCTGGATCGCGTGCTGGAACTCGGCATTGCGGTGAATACCGGCTCGGTGGATATGCTGCGCCAGATTGGTACCCGCCGTCCGGGACATCCGGTGTGGCTGCGCATTAATCCGGGTTTTGGTCACGGTCACAGCCAGAAAACCAATACCGGCGGCGAGAACAGCAAACACGGGATCTGGTTTGCGGATCTCGGTGAAGCACTGGCGGAGATCCGCTATTATCAGCTGACATTAACCGGCATTCATATGCATATCGGTTCCGGTGTGGATTATGAGCACCTGGCAACGGTCTGTGATGCTATGGCTGAACTGGTGATCACCAATAATCTGGATATCCGCGCGATTTCTGCCGGCGGCGGATTATCGACCCCTTACCGCGAAGGGGATGAAATTATTGATATAGATAATTATTTTTCACTCTGGGATGCCGCCCGGGCACGCATTGCCCGCCATCTCGGCCGTGAGATCACCCTGGAAATTGAACCGGGTCGTTATCTGGTGGCGGAATCCGGTATTCTGCTGGCACAGGTACGGGCGGTCAAAGGTATGGGGAGCCGTCACTATGTGCTGGTGGACAGTGGTTTTAATGATCTGATGCGTCCGGCCATGTATGGCAGTTATCATCATATTTCGGTGTTACCGGCAGCGGGAGAGCTGCAAAACAGTACGGTGCGGGAAACAATTGTCGCCGGGCCGTTATGTGAATCCGGGGATGTGTTTACCCAGTTGGAAGGCGGAATGGTGGTGCCGCGTGCATTACCGGAAGCCGCTGTGAATGATTTTCTGGTCTTTCACGATACCGGGGCATACGGTGCATCGATGTCATCGAATTACAACAGCCGTCCGTTATTACCGGAAATCTTATTTACTGACGGAAAGGCAAAATTGATCCGCCGCCGTCAGACCATTGATGAACTGATGGCGCTGGAAATTACGGAATAATATATTATCCGTTATCGTTTTTATCTGATATTTAAAATCCCCGGAAATAACATCCCGGGGATTTTATTTTTATACTCCCCAGGAGTATATTATTGTTATTTTTTATCACATAAAGATAACAATATAATGATGATTATTAACGCAATAACTGCATCCGGAGGCGGTATCCCGGCAGAGTGTGACAGACGTTATAAAACAGATGGCCTGTCATAGAGTCCCCGCACTGTTACCTCTATTATCTCTTCAGTTACTTTATTATTTATCACCGGTACAGTTTTTATATAACAGTGCCGGTCAGCTTTTTCCGGGGACGTGTGTATTATGAATTTAATGCAGCCATTTGTATCAGAGAAATTAACACTTAAAAATAAATTAGTTTATCCGCCGGTCAGAATAAAACGTGCCACTGACGGCTACGCGGATTACTTTCATCTGGCGCATTATATGTCTTTTGCTGTCGGCCAGGTCGGGCTGATTATTATGGAAGAGTGCGCGGTTACCGCTGACGGCCGCCTGGGCAGTGGTGCCCTGGGTTTATATGAGGACGGGCATGTTGCGATGCTGGCGCAGATTGTGGCAATGCTGCAAAATGAAGGCAGTAAAGTGGCAATTCAGCTTAATCATGCAGGCAGCAAGTCACGGCTGGAATCCGGCAATATTATTCAGGATATTAATGCATTAACAACAGAAGATATTACGGCATTGTTTGACTGTTATACGCGCGCGGCGGCACGGGCAGATAAAGCTGGTTTTGATGCCCTGGAAATTATGGCATCCCATGAGTTTTTAATTTCTCAGTTTATTGACCGGCGGACAAATCAGCGCAGCGATAAATATGCCGATCCGGTTATTTTCCTGACTGAATTACTGACCGCAATCCGAAAACCCTGGCCGGAAGATAAAGCGATTATTTTACGTATCGGCACCCGTTACTGCGAAGAAGACAGTATTTCATTTACACAAAAAATTCTGCGTAATATTAATCCGCTTATCGATATTGTACATATATCTAATGGCGGCAGTCAGATGCACGGAACAAACAAAGGTGTTGCTTATCAGCTGGAAGATACCAAAGGGGTAAAAAAAGGCTGTGAAAAACCGGTTATTGTTGTCGGGGGTATTCGTGATCACCAACTGGCCGATGATATATTAGAACATCAGTATGCGGATTTAATTGCTGTCGGCCGCGGGTTATTACGCAATCCTAACTGGTATCTGGAATATTTACTGAAATATGATCGTAAATTAATTCCCCGTCCGTATATCCGGGCATTTCGCTGATAACAGTAAATACAATGACAGGAAGATAACATGGCAATATCAGCCTTAAAACGTATTTTCAGTGCCGGTGTATTACTGCTGTTTTTCAATTGTGCCGGGGCAAAAGAAATCACCGATCTCGCCGGGAACCGGGTCACTATTCCGGATAAGGTACAGCGGATTGCGGTTGTGCCTATTCCGTGGATGTCGATGATTTATGTGGTGGATGGTTCAGATGCAAAAATTGCGGGGATGCATCCGTCAGCAAAAGAGGCTTACCGCAACAGTATTTTAAAAACACTGGCTCCCGGTATTGAGAAGGTAAACAGCACCTTTGTGAATAAAGATTTCACGATTAACGGCGAAGAGCTGGTCAGGTTAAATCCGGATCTGGTGATTATCTGGGATTACCAGAAAGAAGAAAAAGAGAAACTGGATAAACTCGGCATCCCGGCAGTGGCAATCAGATACGGTGATTTGGATGATGTGAAAAACGGGATCAGGCTGCTGGGCGATATTCTGGGCAAAGAAAAGCGGGCCGCAGATTTACTGGCTTTTTTTGATCATCAGATTGAGTCAGTGAACACGGTGACAAGAGACTCAACCCCGGTGACCATTCGCGAGATGCCGTACGGAAAGCCGGGCATTTTGTATGTCAGAGATAAAAACCTGACGGTGGCCGGAAAGACCTCGGTAAACAGCCTGATGATCAACCGGGCCGGGGGTATTAACCTGACAGATGATATGCCGGTTAAACCAAACTGGATCACGGTGTCGGCAGAGCAGGTGATTAACCTGGATCCGGAAATTATTATTCTGAGCCAGTTTGATTCATTCGTGCCGGAAGATGTGTACCGGAATACGGTCGGCTGGCAGGGGACAGAAACGATTTCAGCCGTGAAGAACAAACGTGTCTATAAAGCGCCTATCGGTATTTACCGCTGGGATGCACCGGGGATAGAAACGCCGCTGATGATGAAATGGATTGAAGCGCGGGTTAAGCGTAAACCGGCAGATGATGCGGCAATACAGCAGGATATCCGTCAGTTCTTTAAGCAGTTCTTTGATACCGATCTGACAGACGCACAAATGCGGGAGATCCTCAGCCTGGATGCCAATATGACCGGCAACAGCAGCACAGGACGGTAATACAGAGCACAGTAATGGCGGAGCAGAGAACTGCTCCGCCGTGTTATTTATGCGCCGGGATTTTCACCTTTGCGGTAACGGTGAGAATTAGCGTGTGATTTTAAGCCGATAATCTCCGGTGCAAACTCATCCACATTAATCGAGCGCAGACGGCTGGCTTCCGCTTTACGCAGAATATCAGCCTCTTCCGGTGTGACTTTTCCGTCTTCCAGGGCAATATCTGCCAGTTTATCCAGCCGGGTGAAATCAATGTGTTTTTCAGCCATGCGGCTCAGGCGATCCACCAGCGGCTCAGCGGCGAGAATATCACTGAGGGCGGCATTGAGCAGCCCGTGCGGGTTGTTGGGCTCAGGTGTCAGATATTGCCCGCGTCCGATTCTGTCGCGGGTCTCTGACGGTTCCTGCAGCAGACGGGCGAGTTTGCTGTCCAGTTTGTCTGACGGCGGACGGTGATGGCGGCCCGTCGGGAAGACAGTCAGGCGCAGCAGGGCGGCGACTCTGCGGTCAGGGAAGTTGGTCAGCAGTTCATCCATGGCTTTTTCGGCTTCATACAGGCAATCCTGTACTGCCCAGTGCACCAGCGGTAAATCTGCCTGCGGACGGCCATCTTCATCAAAGCGTTTTAAGGTGGCGGATGCCAGGTAAAGCTGGCTGAGTATATCGCCGAGTCTGGCGGAAATCCGCTCACGGCGTTTTAAACTGCCGCCGAGTGTCGCCATGGCGATATCAGATAACAGTGCCAGGTTGGCGCTCAGCCGGTTGAGATGCTGATAATAGCGGCGGGTGGCATCCCGGAACGGTGACGGGCTGAAATGCCCGCGAGATAATCCGAGCCAGAAACTGCGGGTGGCGGCGGTTAACACATGGCCGACATGAGAAAACAGTGCGTTATCGAAGTCATTCAGCTGATTATCCGCCGCTGCGGCCATTTCAGTCAGTACATACGGGTGACAGCGGATAGCGCCCTGACCGAAGATAATCATACTGCGGGTCAGAATATTGGCACCTTCGACAGTAATCGCGATAGGCGCCCCCTGATAGTTGCGGGCCAGGAAGTTGGACGGCCCGAGGCAGATACCTTTACCCCCCGCAATATCCATGGCATCAATAATGGCGCGCTGTCCCCGGTGGGTACAGTGGTATTTCACAATCGCGGACAGAACCGCCGGTTTTTCTCCCAGCATAATACCGGTGGTGATCAGCGTGGCGGCGGCATCCATCAGATAGGCATTTCCGGCAATCCGCGCCAGCGGCTCCTCAATCCCTTCCATTTTGCCGATCGGCATCCGGAACTGACGACGGATGTAGGAATAAGCGCCAATTGCCATGGCCGCACTTTTCAGCCCGCCGGTGGCATTGGACGGCAGAGTGATACCACGCCCGACCGACAGACACTCCACCAGCATGCGCCAGCCCTGTCCGGCCATTGCCGGGCCGCCGATAATATAATCCAGCGGCACAAAGACATCTTTACCGCGTGTCGGGCCGTTCTGGAACGGGACGTTGAGCGGGAAATGACGGGGGCCGGTTTCAACCCCCGGGGTATTTACCGGGATGAGTGCGCAGGTGATCCCGAGCGAGGTTTTTTCACCGAGCAGTTTATCCGGATCATACAGTTTAAAGGCGAGACCCAGCACGGTGGCGACCGGTGCCAGGGTGATATAGCGTTTATTCCAGTTCAGGCGCATGCCGAGAACCTGTTCACCCTGCCATTCGCCGGTGCAGATAATCCCGGTATCCGGAATGGCACCGGCATCTGAACCGGCTTCCGGGCTGGTCAGGGCAAAGCAGGGGATCTCTTCCCCGGAGGCCAGTCCCGGCAGCCAGCGCTTTTTCTGTTCATCAGTACCATAGTGCTGTAACAGCTCTCCCGGCCCCAGAGAGTTGGGAACGCCGACGGTAATCGCCAGAATACCGGAAACCCCGGCGAGTTTTTGCAGGACCCGCGCCTGGGCATAGGCGGAGAACGCCAGGCCGCCGTATTCTTTGCGGATGATCATGGCGAAGAATTTATGCTCGCGCAGGAACTGCCACAGCTCCGGCGGCAGATCCGCCAGTTCGTGGGTAATTTCAAAATCATTGGCCATCCGGCAGGCTTCTTCTGCCGGGCCGTCGAGGAAAGCCTGTTCTTCTGCTGTCAGTTGCGGGGCAGGATAGCTGTGCAGTTTCTGCCAGTCCGGCTGCCCGCGGAATAAATCACCTTCCCACCAGGTGGTACCCGCATCGATTGCTTCTTTTTCTGTCTGTGACATCGGCGGCATTACTTTGCGGAACAGCTGCATCAGACGGCTGCTGAACAATGCCTGACGGACGGGGGTGATAACAAACGGCAGGGTAACCAGCACCAGTAAAACGGTGACAGTAAACGGCCATAAACGGAAGATATTCATGACGATACTGAACAGTACCAGTGTCATTACACTGTACTTCAGGCTGACCCGGTGAAATGAGAGCAACCCGGTGACGGCGATAAACAGAATAATGCTGATTAGTAACATGATGAACCTCCGTAGGCGGATATTCGTGTCAGCACAATATGATGTCATCAGAGGTCTGACCTGTTGTGTTCAGATTTAGCGCAACGGCGGAATAACTTCAATGATTTCACATTTTATTTACAACTCAGCTCACAAAATTAGCAAAATAAAATCCGGCCGTTGACAAACCCGCAGTGGTTGGCGACGACCGACAGAGGTTGTAAAAATAAACCAGGAAAAACCACGTTTTATCCTGCTTTGTCAGCAATCTCAATGTGTCTTATTTGCAGATACCACGGATTGTGACTTCTTTCACCCCGGCAGATCCGTTACACTCAGGACAGACAAATCCGATTCATTTTCAGGAGCCTATCTCTATGTACCAGGAACTTATCCGCGGTGAACTGACCGAAGCAGCGGCAACCCTCGATAACTTTTTGAAAGATGAGAATAATATCGATGCTATCCGCCGGGCTGCTGTCATGCTGGCTGATTCTTTTAAAGCGGGCGGCAAAGTGATGTCATGCGGCAACGGCGGTTCACACTGTGATGCGATGCATTTTGCGGAAGAACTGACCGGGCGCTACCGTGAAAACCGTCCGGGCTATCCGGCGATTGCCATTTCAGATGTCAGCCACTTATCCTGCGTCAGCAATGATTTTGGCTATGAATATGTTTTCTCCCGTTTTGTGGAATCTGTCGGCCGTGAAGGGGATGTGTTACTCGGTATCTCCACATCCGGTAATTCAGGCAACATTATTAAAGCCATTGAAGCAGCCCGCGCCAAAGGCATGAAAGTGATCACGCTGACCGGCAAAGACGGCGGTAAGATGGCAGGCAGCGCGGATATTGAAATCCGTGTTCCGCACTTTGGTTATGCGGATCGCATTCAGGAAATCCATATTAAGGTTATTCATATTCTGATCATGCTGATCGAAAAAGAGATGGTCAAATAACCGGATATAAGCCGGAGCCTGAAAAAGCACTCTGCCGCCGGTTGAGTGCTTTTTTTATGGTTCAGCGCCTGTCTTATTCATCATAAGCATAAATCACCTTACATATAACCAAATCATCTAAAAGAATGATATTTTCGCGATTGTGAAACTATCAGATTGCGGGTAACAATAGTCCTCAGTCATCACAAAAACGGGTAAGGGAGAAAGGCGATGTGTGAATTGCTGGGGATGAGTGCGAATGTCCCGACTGATATTCATTTCAGTCTCAGTGGCCTGATCCCGCGTGGCGGCGAAACTGGGCCGCATAAAGACGGGTGGGGAATTACGTTTTATGAAGGAATGGGCTGCCGGACATTCAAAGACGCCCGTGCCTGCTGCAACTCCCCCGTTGCCCGTTTTGTCCGTGACTATCCTGTCAAATCCGAAGCGGTGATCGCCCATATCCGCCAGGCAAACAGAGGGGTGGTATCACTGGAAAATACCCACCCTTTTACCCGCGAACTGTGGGGGCGGAACTGGACATATGCCCATAACGGGCAGCTCAGCGGCTATGAGCATCTGCCGACCGGTTTTTTTACCCCGGTCGGCCAGACTGACAGCGAGCATGCATTCTGCTGGCTGCTGAATCAGCTGAAAGAAAAATACCCGCAGCCGCCGCAGGATCTGCAGACAGTATTCCGTGAAATTAAACGGCTGGCGGATGTGCTGCGGCAGTTTCGCCGGACAGAATTGTTGTGAAGTGGTAAAATAATGCGGATCTGATTTACGCAAAATCGTGACATACATCAGAGAAAACAGCCCGGGGCGACAATAACGGCCCGGAGTGTTTTTATTGTTGAGTTGTCATACGCTGCTGCGGCAGTAATGACGTGGGTTTAACAAAACTTGTGCAAATTTTATGATTAAAATTAAAAAAGGACTCGACCTGCCGATCGCAGGAGCACCTGCTCAAGTCACAGAAGATGGCCCTTCAGTCCGCCACGCAGCGCTGCTGGGTGAGGAATACATCGGGATGCGTCCGTCGATGCTGGTTCAGGAAGGTGAATCAGTGAAAAAAGGACAGGCTCTTTTTGAAGACAAAAAGAACCCCGGTGTGATTTTTACCAGCCCCGCCTGCGGAGTGGTAAAAGCCATCAATCGTGGTGAGCGTCGTGTATTACAATCTGTGGTGATTGAGATACAGGGAGACGAGCAATTAACATTTGACAGTTATGACCGCCGGGATCTGCCGTCACTGACCCGTGAACAGGCAGAGAAAAACCTGGTGGCCTCCGGGTTATGGACTGCGCTGCGGACACGTCCGTTCAGTCATACCCCAAAATTAGGTTCCGTGCCTGCCGCTATTTTTGTCACTGCCATGGACACCAATCCGTTGTCAGCTGATCCGCTGGTAATTATCCGTCAGGAACAGGTGTCGTTTGATGACGGCTTACAGGTACTGAGCTGCCTGACGGAAGGGAAGGTACATGTCTGCCACGGTACAGCTGATTTCGCAAAAGTTACCGATAACAATCGTGTCAGTTATACGCAGTTTACCGGGCCGCATCCGGCAGGCCTTGCCGGTACGCACATACACTTCCTGGAACCGGTCAGCGCAACGAAAACCGTCTGGTCTCTGAATTACCAGGATGTCATCGCCATCGGTAAACTGTTCACGACCGGCTTTTTATATACCGACCGTATTGTGGCGCTCGGTGGTCCGCAGGTGAAAAATCCGCGTCTGCTGAAAACCCGCCTCGGCGCAGATCTGTATGAACTGACCGAAGGGCAGCTGAAAGCCGGTGAAAACCGCATTATTTCCGGTTCGGTCCTGTGGGGCGTGGCCAGTGATGATGCTCATCACTATCTGGGCCGTTTTACCAATCAGGTCTCTGTTCTGGAAGAAGGCCGGGAGAAAGAGCTGTTCGGCTGGATTATGCCGGGCACAGACAAATACACGGTTACCCGCACCACACTGGGTCATTTCTTTAAGAAAAAACTGTTCTCATTTACCACATCAATGAATGGTGGCGAACGTTCTATGGTGCCAATCGGCAGTTATGAACGTGTGATGCCGCTCGACATTATGGCGACACATTTTCTGCGCGATCTGCTGGCGGGTGATACTGACAGCGCACAGGCGCTGGGTGCGCTGGAGCTGGATGAGGAAGATCTGGGGCTGTGTACCTATGTCTGTCAGAGTAAATATGAGTACGGCCCGGTGCTGCGTGACGTACTGACCAGGATTGAGCAGGAAGGATAATCATGGGTCTGAAAAAATTTCTCGAAAAAATTGAGCCGCATTTTGAACCGGGCGGCAAATTACAGAGATGGTATGCACTGTACGAAGCAGCCGCCACCATCTTCTATACCCCGGGGACAGTTACCCGCGGGCGTTCACATGTCCGTGACTCCATCGACCTTAAACGTCTGATGATCCTGGTCTGGTTATCCGTTTTCCCTGCGATGTTCTGGGGGATGTATAACGTCGGTAACCAGGCAATGCCGGTACTGCTGGATATGTACAGCGGTGCGGAGCTTCAGCAGGTGATTGCCGGTGACTGGCATTATCGTCTGGCGGAGCTTATCGGGGTGTCCTTCACACAGGATGCGGGCTGGGTCAGCAAAATGCTGTTCGGTG
This sequence comes from Morganella sp. B601, assembly GCF_051172335.1. Lineage (NCBI taxonomy): Bacteria > Pseudomonadati > Pseudomonadota > Gammaproteobacteria > Enterobacterales > Morganellaceae > Morganella > Morganella sp. B601. The sequence goes on along the minus strand of NZ_JBPIZE010000005.1, from coordinate 46,834 downwards.
CCGTCTATTTCCTGCCGATCTACGGGGTGATTTTCATCGTCGGCGGCTTCTGGGAAGTCCTGTTTGCGATGATCCGCGGGCATGAAATTAACGAAGGTTTCTTTATCACCTCCATTCTGCTGGCTCTGATTGTACCGCCGACGCTGCCGTTATGGCAGGCCGCACTGGCTGTCACCTTCGGTGTGGTGGTCGCGAAGGAAATTTTCGGCGGTACAGGACGCAACTTCCTGAACCCGGCACTGGCCGGCCGTGCTTTCCTGTTCTTTGCTTATCCGGCTCAGATTTCCGGTGATACCGTCTGGACTGCCGCTGACGGCTTCTCCGGCGCAACCCCGCTGTCACAGTGGGCAGTCGGTGGCGAGCATCAGCTCGTTAATACCATGACCAACCAGCCGATTTCCTGGATGGATGCCTTTATCGGTAACGTACCGGGCTCGATTGGTGAAGTTTCCACGCTGATGATTCTGATCGGTGGTGCAGTCATTCTGTTTGCCCGTATTGCGTCTCTGCGTATTGTGGCCGGTGTGATGGTCGGGATGATCGCAATGTCCGCCGTCTTTAATATGATTGGTTCGGACACCAACCCGCTGTTTGCTATGCCGTGGTACTGGCATCTGGTCCTGGGCGGTTTTGCCTTCGGTATGATTTTCATGGCGACGGACCCGGTTTCAGCCTCATTTACCGACAAAGGTAAATGGGCTTACGGGATCCTGATCGGGGTGATGTGTGTCCTGATCCGTGTGGCAAACCCGGCATATCCGGAAGGGATGATGCTGGCTATCCTGTTCGCTAACTTATTCGCCCCGTTATTTGATTATCTGGTGGTTCAGGCAAACATTAAACGGAGAAAAGCACGTGGCTAATGAAAAAACGAAAAACAAGGACAGTGTCGCAAGAACGTTTATCGTTGTCTTCGTCCTTTGCCTTGTGTGTTCAATAGTCGTGGCCGGTTCTGCTGTGGGGCTGAAGTCCACGCAGCAGACACAGATTATGCTGGATAAGCAGCGTAACATTCTGGATGTGGCCGGGTTACTGACGCCATCCATGCCGGCAGACGAAATCGATGCTGTCTATAAAAAATTCATCAGAGCAAAAATGGTGAATTTAAAAACCGGTCAGATGAGCGACAGCACCGGCAAGTACGATCTCAACGATGAACTGCGCAGTGATGAGAGCAGTATTGCCCTGTCACCGGAAGAAGATCTGGCGAAAATCCGCCGCCGTGCCAACAGCGCGGAAATCTATCTGGTACAGAATGAGCAGGGTGAAACCAGCAAGATTGTTCTGCCGGTTTACGGCTCCGGTCTGTGGTCGGTGATGTATGCCTTTATCGCGATTGATGTCGACGGTATCACCTCCGAGGGGATCACTTACTACCAGCACGGTGAAACGCCGGGGCTGGGCGGTGAGGTGGATAACCCGCAATGGCGTAAACAGTGGATTGGTAAAAAGCTGTTTAATGAAGAAGGTATGCCGGCTATCAAAATAGTCCGCAGCGGCGCCACTGACAGCCCGTACGGCATTGATGGTTTATCCGGTGCGACACTGACCTCAAACGGTATCCAGCATATGTTTGATTTCTGGCTGGGCGACAACGGTTTTGGCCCGTTCCTGAAAACAGTACGCGAAGGAGCGTTGAATCATGGCTGATAGTAAAGAAATTAAACGCGTTCTTCTCGGACCGTTATTAGATAACAACCCGATTGCCCTCCAGGTACTGGGTGTGTGTTCGGCGCTGGCGGTAACCACCAAACTGGAAACCGCACTGGTTATGACCATCGCGGTAACCCTGGTGACAGCATTCTCCAGCATGTTTATCTCGATGATCCGTAACTTTATTCCGGGCAGTGTGCGGATTATCGTTCAGATGGCAATTATCGCCTCACTGGTTATTCTTGTTGACCAGATCCTGCGGGCGTATGCCTATGGTATCTCCAAGCAGCTTTCTGTGTTCGTCGGTCTGATCATTACCAACTGTATTGTGATGGGACGTGCGGAAGCGTATGCCATGAAAGCACCGCCGATTGAGAGTTTTATGGACGGTATCGGTAATGGCTTAGGTTACGGTGTGATCCTGCTGCTGGTGGGCTTCTTCCGAGAACTGATCGGCTCCGGTAAGCTCTTTGGTGTGACGGTGCTGGAAACGGTACAGAACGGTGGCTGGTATCTGCCGAACGGCCTGTTCCTGCTGGCACCAAGTGCATTCTTTATCATCGGGATGCTTATCTGGGGGATCCGTACCCTGAAACCGTCACAAGTCGAGGAGGATTAAGATATGGAACATTATATCAGTCTCTTTGTGCGGGCTGTGTTTATTGAAAACATGGCACTGGCCTTCTTCCTCGGGATGTGTACGTTCCTGGCGGTGTCTAAAAACGTCAAAACGGCGTTTGGTCTCGGCGTGGCGGTTACCGTGGTGCTGGGGATTTCGGTTCCGGCAAACAACCTGGTGTACAACCTGCTGCTGCGCGACGGCGCACTGATGGAAGGTGTGGATTTAAGCTTCCTGAACTTCATTACCTTTATCGGGGTCATTGCGGCGCTGGTACAGATTCTGGAGATGATTCTGGATCGCTACTTCCCGGCACTGTATAACGCGCTGGGGATCTTCCTGCCGTTAATCACCGTAAACTGTGCGATTTTCGGTGGTGTGTCCTTTATGGCGCAGCGAGACTACAACTTTACGGAGTCTGTGGTTTACGGGTTCGCTTCCGGTATCGGCTGGCTGCTGGCGATTGTGCTGATGGCCGCTATCCGCGAGAAGATGAAATACTCTGACGTACCGGCCGGCCTGAAAGGGCTGGGGATCACATTCGTGACCACCGGACTGATGGCTCTGGGCTTTATGTCCTTCTCCGGCGTACAGTTATAAGGGTGAAACGCAATTATGGATATCGTTATTTTAGGCGTGGCAATGTTTACCCTGATTGTTCTGGCGCTGACCGCGTTGATTTTGTTTGCAAAATCAAAACTGGTGAACACAGGGGACGTTAAGATTGAAATCAACGGTGATGCGCAGAAAAGCTTCGACGCACCGGCCGGTGACAAATTACTGAATGTGCTGTCCGGTCAGGGGATTTTTGTCTCCTCGGCCTGCGGCGGCGGCGGCACCTGCGGTCAGTGCCGCGTGAAGATCAAAGAAGGCGGCGGTGATATTCTGCCGACAGAAATGTCTCACATTAATAAACGCGAAGCGCGTGAAGGCTGCCGTCTGGCGTGCCAGGTGAATGTGAAACAGGATCTGAAAATTGAGCTGCCGGAAGAGATCTTCGGGGTGAAAAAGTGGGAGTGCGAAGTTATCTCCAATGATAACAAAGCGACTTTCATTAAAGAGCTGAAACTGAAAATTCCTGATGGCGAAAGTGTGCCGTTCCGTGCCGGTGGTTATATTCAGATTGAATGTCCGCCGCATGTGGTCCGTTATGATGAGTTTGATGTGCCGCAGGAATACCGCGAGGACTGGGACAAGTTCAACCTGTTCCGCTATGTGTCTGATGTGAAAGAGCCGACAGTGCGTGCTTACTCTATGGCGAACTATCCGGAAGAGCACGGCATTATCATGCTGAACGTGCGTATCGCCACACCGCCTCCGCGTGTGCCGGATGCGCCTCCGGGGATTATGTCCTCTTACATCTGGTCACTGAAACCGGGTGATAAAGTGACAATTTCCGGGCCGTTCGGGGAGTTCTTCGCGAAAGATACCGACGCGGAAATGATCTTTATTGGTGGTGGTGCGGGGATGGCGCCGATGCGTTCGCATATCTTCGATCAGCTCAAGCGTCTGCACTCCAAACGCAAGATGTCTTTCTGGTATGGTGCGCGTTCAAAACGTGAAATGTTCTATGAGGAAGATTTTGACCAGCTTCAGGCTGAGAATGAAAACTTCACCTGGAACGTGGCGCTGTCTGATGCCCTGCCGGAAGATAACTGGGACGGATACACCGGGTTTATTCATAATGTTCTCTATGAGCATTACCTGAAAAACCACCCGGCACCGGAAGATTGTGAGTTCTACATGTGCGGGCCGCCGATGATGAACGCCGCCGTGATCAAGATGCTCAAAGATCTGGGTGTGGAAGACGAAAATATTATGCTGGATGACTTCGGCGGCTGATTTCCGCCCCTGTCATAACGAAACTGCGCCCACACCTGTGGGCGCAGATGATCTGAAATCAGACTGGATTGTATATGGTAAAAATAAAACGGGCTTTCCTGCCGCTGGCACTGATGACATTGTTACTGAGCGCGTGCGGTGATAACACACCGGAAACACAGCAGGTAACCCTGAACGGCAAAACGATGGGCACCTATTATGCGATCAAATATATCGCTGACCCGAAAGACCCGTCGGCGGAATCATTGCAGAAAGGCATTGATGTGGTGCTGGAAGAGGTCAATGACCAGATGTCCACCTACCGGCCGGATTCTGAACTCAGCCGTTTTAATCAGAGCCGTGAGGTGAATACGCCGTTTCCGGTCTCTGCCGCGACTGCAAAAGTGGTTCGTGAGGCTATCCGCATTAATCAGCTGACAGACGGCGCACTGGACGTCACCGTCGGTCCGCTGGTCAATTTATGGGGATTTGGTCCGGAAGGACGGGTGACCCATGTGCCGACAGATCAGGATATTGAAACCCGCCGTCAGTGGACCGGGATTGATAAACTGAAGGTTGAAGGCAATAATCTGATTAAGACTGTGCCGGAACTGTATGTGGATCTGTCCTCGATCGCCAAAGGCTACGGAGTGGATGCGGTGGCAGAATACCTGGAATCACAGAATATCCGTAATTATATGGTGGATGTGGGCGGCGAAGTCCGGACACAGGGTATTAACGGCAAAGGCAAACCGTGGCGTATTGCGATTGAAAAACCGTCGTCACAGGGGCTGAGCCAGTCTGCACAGGAAATCATTGAACCGGGGAATGCCTCTGTGGCCACATCCGGGGATTACCGGAATTATTTTGAAGAAAATAATGTCCGTTATTCACATACCATTGATCCGAAAACAGCACGTCCGATTAACCATAATCTGGTATCGATTACGGTGATTGCTGATAATTGCATGAGTGCGGATGGCTTTTCTACCGGACTGAATGTGCTCGGGCCAGAGCGTGGCCTCGAAGTGGCGAATGCGCAAAATATCCCTGTTTTTATGATTGTCAAAACAGGGAAGGGATTTGAAGAACGCTACAGTGAGGCATTTAAGCCCTATTTGCAGCAAAAATAAAAGGAGGTGGCTGATATGATGATAAAAGTATTTATCGCAACCTTTATCCTGTTTCTGGTCGCGTTTCTGGGAATGTCTCTTGGGTATATTATTAAGCGCAAGAGTATTCAGGGAAGCTGCGGCGGGCTGAGCAGCATTGGTGTCGAAAAAGTCTGTGACTGTCCTGAACCGTGTGATGCCCGGAAAAAACGGATGGCACGTGAAGCTGCCCGCGAAGAGAAACTGAATAAAAACCGGATTGTATAGATTCGGAAGATATAACAAAGGCGCCTTAAAGCGCCTTTGTTTATTAATGTCAAAACAACAATACAGAATCAGTAATAACGATAGTCTGATGTCACAATAGCGGTATTTATCACAATAATATTATTGGCCTGATTCCCTTCAGAGATACTCTGCCAGAGTGCTTTTTCACAATTTCCGTAAGTATCTGTCTGCTGGCAGATATAAATGGTTTTTACCCGGCCCAGCGGCGTATGTTGTGTCTGTGTCTGCCGGATAACCTGACCGTCATCATTATAGGCAAACTCATAGTTCAGTTGAGGAAGCCCGCTACTCCGGGACATAATCGCATTTATCTGCCGATCCTGACGCCAGTCGTAACGGATTTCACCGCCGGTGTCCGCGGAGTCCCCTGTAGATACTGCATGTGAGATTAAACCGTTTTCATAAAAAAAATCGGTTTCCATATGTGATTTTTGGGTATTGCCGCCACTGTTGCTTTCAGATTCGGCGCGGACGATTTGCTTTTGATTATTATAGAAAAGGTGGCTTCGGGCGTGAATCAGCGTGACGGGTGCTTTTCCGCTGCCATGCAGTTGTGACGTGAATAATAAGGTATATCCCTGTTCCGTCTTCTTACCTTCGGAATACATCCGGTTTTGCAACCCCGGGTAGTGTTCGGTAACTTCCAGTGAAAAGTAACTCAGTTCACCGCACGGCGTCAGGTCATAGTGCCCGTTAATCATAATATTGCTGTTTTTGTTGTCCGGGGAATGTGCTGTTGTGATGACGGATTTTACCGGGCCGTTGATCATACCGGCACCCAGAATAATAAAGTTACTGCTGCGTGTCTCATCTGAATACAAATTGCAGTCTGCGTAAGAATAAACACTAAATAACAGAAAAAATAATCCCGTAAAAACAAAGAGGGATTTTGGGGGTGAATTTAAATCAAAGAACAGGTTACTTATCACCGCATGGTCTCCCGGATGTTTCTTATAGTTATAACAAAAGTGGCCTGATAAATAAATTACTATAATTAATTAGGTTTGTTGAGATTATAAAATATTATGTAAGGATTACAGCGTAAATTGCAGGAAGAGACAGAATGTATTAAATAAGAGTGATATTCATCATCTGTTAAATCTCACTCTTATTTTTCAGGCGGGTAAAATTACCAAGTAATAATACCTTGATTAATTATTTTATTTTCATATTGAGCAGCGAATCGACCATCACGCCATCTGCACCCAATTCTGTCGCCAGTTGTAAATCGGCGGGTGTTTTTATACCGAACAGAACAACATGGTTTTGATTATTTTTACGAAAACAGTCCATTGCGGTTTTATCCCAGGTCAGCACAACCGGAGAGCGTGCTTCACCCAGTGTGAAGGTTTCAACCACATCCACGTTACGGCGCAGTTCAAAGCCATACCAGCGTGGCTGCGGATTGTCCGCCAGGTCACAGGTGTGTGTGATCAGGCTGCCGGCCAGTGCATTACGGGTGGTATCACGGCTTTCAAAAACGGGGATTGACGGCGGCAGGGCAGCCAGATAATCCTGACCGGTTGAATAGACGCGGACACGGTTTTTGGCGTTATGACGAGTCAGTACTGAATCCAGCTGTTGTGCAAAAACCGCCGGTGAGGCATCCGGAGATTTGATATCGAGGTAGAAAAAGGTCTCAGGGTAACGACTCAGGACGGTATCCAGTGCCGGAACAGAGGCTTTGATATGGGTTTTATTTTTCTGATTATAATCCCGGGCTGCATCGGTTTGTGCCAGCTCTGCGGCGTTGTAACCGGAAACCGGACCCGATTTGTCGGTCAGAGATTTCAGATCAGACGGGCGGTATAACACCACCTGGTTATCTTTTGACAGCTGAAGGGTGATCCAGATGGCATCGGCTTTGTTACTCAGCGCCTTATCGATGGCATAAAGGGTATTTTCAGGGGCGTCCGCCGTGGCGGCGCGATGGGCAATAATCTGCGGTGCTGCATGGGCTGTCATAACAATGCCACTCAGGAAAAGGGCTGATAGTATTTTTTTCATAATCCGTCCGTCAGAAAGAAAGAGACCAGGTGTGATGTCACGCTGTTATAGCGGAGTAACATGACAACCGGATGTAATCACAGAAAAAAAGCACAAACTTGCAAATTTCAGCCCACAGATTGATTTGGTTAATAATAAGCAAATTAACCGATTTGAATTGCATTGATTTTAACTGTGTATTTAAACAGTGTTATTGGTGAGCAGGAGAGGCGGATGCGTAAAATCATTCATATTGATATGGATTGCTTTTATGCGGCGATTGAAATGCGTGACGATCCCCGTCTGCGCGATATTCCGCTGGCTATCGGCGGCAGTTCCGACCGTCGCGGTGTGATTGCGACCGCCAATTATCCGGCGCGGCGCTTCGGGGTGCACAGCGCGATGTCAACGGCAAAAGCACTGCTGCTGTGTCCGCATCTGAAAGTCATTCCGGGGCGGATGGAGTTGTATAAAACCACCTCCCGCCACCTGCATGCGATTTTCGCCCGTTATACTTCACTGATTGAGCCGCTGTCACTGGATGAAGCTTATCTTGATGTGACAGACAGCCCGCAGTGCCGGGGCTCAGCCACACTGATGGCGGAAGAGATCCGCAAAACCATTTATACCGAACTGGGGCTGACTGCATCTGCCGGGGTGGCACCGGTAAAATTCCTTGCCAAAATCGCGTCGGACCTGAATAAACCCGACGGGCAGTACATTATCACGCCGGAGCAGGTGACGGATTTTGTGCTGTCACTGCCGCTGCGTAAAATTCCCGGTGTGGGAAAGGTGACAGCAAAGCGCCTGGCTGACCTCGGGCTGGAGACCTGCCGGGATGTGCAGAATTATGATCAGATATCGCTGCTGAAACAGTTCGGAAAGTTCGGGCAGATCATCTGGCAGCGCAGTCACGGTACGGATGAGCGGCCGGTTTGTCCGGACAGGGAACGGAAATCTGTCGGTGTCGAGCGGACACTGGCGGAAGATATCGCCTCGTGGGATGAGTGTCAGACGATTATTGATGAGCTGTTTCCGGAGCTGGAGCGCCGTCTGACAAAGGTGTCACCGGATCTGCGGATCGCCCGTCAGGGCATTAAACTGAAGTTTGCGGATTTTCAGCAGACCACACAGGAACATGTCCATCAGGTGCTGGATAAAGCGGATTTACTGAAAACGGCGGAACTGGCCTGGGATAGCCGCTGGGAAGGGCGCGGCGTGCGGCTGGTGGGGTTGCATGTGACACTGCGGGATCCGCAGCTTGAGCGGCAGTTGCTGCTCGGGTTCTGAATCACATATAAAAACGGCGGGATAATTATCCCGCCGCTGAACTGAATAACGCGGTTACGCTTTCTCAGGGATCGCTTTTAAGATAGCGGTCAGTAACTGCCAGTACTGCCCGACACTCTTGATATGCACTTGTTCATCAGGGGAGTGAGCTCCGGTGATGGTCGGTCCGATGGAGACCATGTCCATGTCCGGATACGGTTTTTTGAATAAACCGCACTCAAGACCGGCGTGGATCACCATGATGTTCGGGGTTTTGTCAAACAATTGCTGATAGGTTTCGCTGACCAGATGCATGACCGGAGAATCTGCATCCGGCTGCCAGCCCGGATAGCCGCCTTCGGCAACAATATCCGCACCGGACAGTGCCGCCAGCGAGGTCAGCATGCTGACCACAGAAGATTTGCCGGATTCAATCAGGGAACGTACCAGACAGATAATCTGCACACGGTCGTCACTCATTTTCACCACACCCACGTTCAGTGAGGTTTCGACCACGCCCGGAACCACGTCACTCATGCGGATCACGCCGTTCGGCATGACATTGAGCATATTGATAAAGCGGGACTGCACATCAGCGGTCAGAGCGCCCTGAGCAGCGGTTGCAGCTTCCAGGGTGACAACCAGGTTTTTCTCTTTCTGCGCCAATTCTTCTCTGAGCAGCGCTTCAAAGGTCTGTGCCAGCGATTTCAGCTGTGCGGCTTTATCTGCCGGTACTGCCAGTGTGATGTGGCCTTCGCGCGGAATCGCGTTGCGCAGTGTGCCGCCCTGAAAATCAACCAGACGCGCGCCGAGTTCTGCGGCGTGACCGGCCAGGAAACGGGCCAGTAATTTGTTGGCATTGCCGAGGCCCAGATGAATATCGCCGCCGGAGTGGCCGCCTTTGAGACCTTTGAGGGTCAGGGTGAAGATGCTGTAACCGGCCGGAACGGCTTCACGGCTCAGCGCAAGTGTTGTGGTGACGTCAATACCGCCCGCACAACCCATGTAAATTTCACCTTCTTCTTCGGAGTCGGTGTTGATCAGGATATCAGCCTGTAACCAGCCCGGCTGAAGACCGAATGCGCCGTCCATCCCGGCTTCTTCTGTCATGGTCAGCAGAACTTCCAGCGGCCCGTGTTTGACTGAATCGTCAGCCAGTACTGCCAGCGCGGAGGCCATACCGATGCCGTTATCTGCACCTAATGTGGTGCCTTTCGCGGTTACCCAGTCGCCGTCGATGTACGGTTGAATCGGATCTTTTTCGAAATCGTGTGCTGTATCATTATTTTTCTGCGGCACCATATCCAGGTGCGCCTGCAGAACAACCGCTTTGCGGTTTTCCAGGCCTTTGCTGGCCGGTTTGCGGATCAGGATATTACCGACGCTGTCGCGTTCAACGTGGAATTCCTTTTCTTTTGCCCATTCAATAATATGTGCAGCCAGTTGCTCTTCGTGGTAGGACGGATGAGGAATAGAGCAGATTTTGGCAAAAATATCCCACAGCGGCTGCGGAAATAATTGTGATAGTTCAGACACGTTCGATCTCCTGTTACTGCATTTTTCATTATTAGGGGGAGGATACCCGAAGGCGGCCGGTAACGCTGTTTAAAATGAGCGGTCGCGAATATCCGATGTCCGGAGAATAGCAAATTCTTACGCAAAGTGCGTGTGTCATAACAGGGAATTATGATGAATTTGTCAGATACTCTGGTCTTTGGCGGCTCAAGTCACTATAATCTCGCGCAACCTTTTTTCCGCAAAAAAGACTCTTTTCTGTAAATCATCAAGCCGGGATCAATCTGATATGAGCGAAAAATACGTCGTAACGTGGGATATGTTGCAAATGCATGCCCGTAAACTGGCACAGCGTTTAATGCCAACCGAACAATGGAAAGGCATCATCGCCGTAAGCCGCGGTGGTCTGGTGCCGGGTGCCTTACTCGCTCGTGAACTGGGTATCCGTCATGTGGATACTGTCTGCATTTCCAGCTATGATCATGACCATCAGCGCGATATGAAAGTCCTGAAAAAAGCCGACGGTGACGGCGAAGGATTTATTATTGTTGATGATCTGGTGGACACCGGCGGTACTGCTCAGATGATCCGCGATATGTATCCGAAAGCGCATTTCGTCACTATTTTTGCCAAACCGGCCGGACGTCCGCTGGTTGACGATTATGTGGTTGATATCCCGCAGGATACCTGGATCGAACAGCCGTGGGATATGACCGTCAGTTTTGTTAAACCAATCTGCGATCAGTAAGCGAATGCCATGACACAACAGAACCTGTCAGAGAAACTGTTTAAGCCGAAAATCAAGCACCCTGAGACATCCGCACTGGTGAACTTTACCCGTTCCGGGATAAAGGAAGTCAGGGGCAGCGTCCTGAGCGGATGTACCCATCCGGGCTGGTATCGCATGATTAACCGCTTAATGTGGGCCTGGCGGGGGATCCCGCCGCTGGAAACCGAAGAGGTTCTCAGCCGGATCGCGGCATCTGATGCCCCCCGCAGTGATGATGCACTGCTGGATACGGTGATCGGCTACCGCCGCGGTAACTGGGCTTATGAATGGTCTCAGCAGGCGATGTTGTGGCAGCGCAAAGCGCTGGAATTTGAATCCGGCGAAAAAGCCTGTGAAGCCTGGCTGCTTGCCGCAAATCTGTACAGTATTGCGGGATATCCCCATTTAAAAGGGGATGAGCTGGCGGATCAGGCTACCGTTCTGGCAAATCAGGCGTATGAAAACTCCGCCCGGTTTGCCGCATATGAACTGAAAAAAATTGAATTCAAAATGGAGAGCGGCGGAAACATCTGCGCTTTTCTGCACCTCCCGCCCGGGAAAGGCAGTGCGTTTCCGGTGGTGATGATGTGCGGCAGTCTGGATAATCTGCAAAGTGATTACTGCCGCTACTTCCGTGACTATCTGGCACCGCAGGGCATTGCACTGCTGACGCTGGATATGCCGTCAATCGGTTATTCCTCAAAACAGACTTTAGGCCAGGAAAGCAGCCTGATGCACCAGCAGGTGCTGGATCAGTTGCGCAATGTGCCGTGGATTGACCACACCCGTGTGGCGGTGATGGGGCTGCGTTTCGGTGCCAATGTGGCGATGCGTATGGCATACCTGTCCGCACATCAGCTGCGGGGGGCCGTGCTGTTCGGGCCGGTGGTGCATGATCTGTTTGTCAGCCCGGAGCGGCAGGATAAAATCCCCGGCATGTATATGGATGTGCTGGCCAGCCGTGCAGCGGCACGCTGTACTGACCTTGATACCGTCCGCACCCGGCTCGGCTGCTTATCTCTGAAAAATCAGGGGCTGCTCGGCCGCCGCTGTTCACTGCCGGTGCTGAGCATGTGCTGGAAAGAGGATGTGTTCAGCCCGAAAAGTGAATCGGAGCTGATTGTCCGCTCCAGCGCTGACGGTAAGCTGGTGGAGTTCGGCCATACCCCGGTTTTTGACACTTTCCACAAATCGCTGGATGAGGCCACCCGCTGGCTCACCAGAATTTTATCCTGAACAGCATAATAATCATTGATAATTCCTGTCTGTTTGCTACAACTAAGCCTTCGCTGAAAGGAGGCTTAATGATGGCACTGGTTTCAGATTACACACGCGGCAGGTTGCTGCGATGTTTCACTGCATTGGGTCCGTATATCCGTGAGCCGCAGTGTCAGGAGGGTCACTATTTTTTTGACTGCCTGGCAGTGTGTGTGAATGCGGGGGTCGCGCCGGAAAAACGTGAGTTTTTTGGCTGGTGGCTGACACTGATCCCGCAGGAAACCGGGTTTGTCTCTGAATACCATACCGGGGTATTTGATAAAAAAGGGCTCTGGCAGGAAAAATCCCTGTCTGACAAAGAGATCCGTGATGCGGTCAGTAAAACCCTGACTGATTTTTATCCCCGCTTACAGGCCGTTCTTCAGGAACTGGATCTGTCCCTGACCCCGTCACCGGTATCACCGCCCCCCGGAAAGCAGCCGGATTAATGTCCGGTTTTGCGTTGTGCCTGTTGGCATGACGCGCATCACCTGTTAAAACAGGTCATCTTTTCTTATTCCCGCAAAATGAATGGTAGAACGCAATGAATAGCAGCCAAACGCTGGTTGTCAAACTGGGCACAAGTGTGCTGACCGGCGGATCACGACATTTAAATCAGGCCAGAATTGTTGAACTGGTCCGGCAGTGTGCGCAGCAGTATGCAAAAGGGCACCGTATTATTATTGTGACTTCCGGGGCGATTGCCGCCGGGCGTGAGCACCTCGGTTACCCTGAACTCCCCGCCACCATTGCGTCCAAACAGTTGCTGGCGGCTGTTGGTCAGAGCCGCCTGATCCAGTTATGGGAGCGCCTGTTCTCGATTTACGGCATCCATATCGGCCAGATGCTGCTGACCCGCGCGGATATGGAAGATCGCGAGCGTTTCCTGAATGCCCGTGACACCCTGACCGCACTGTTGGATAACGGCATTGTGCCGGTCATCAATGAAAATGATGCGGTCGCCACAGCGGAAATTAAAGTCGGGGATAATGATAACCTCTCCGCACTGGCAGCGATCCTCGGCGGGGCGGATAAGCTCCTGCTGCTGACTGATATTGAAGGGCTGTATACTGCCGATCCGCGCAGCAACCCGGATGCCACCCTGATTTCTGAGGTGCATGATATCAGTGATGAACTGCGCAGTGTCGCAGGTGACAGTGTCTCCGGGCTGGGCACCGGCGGAATGGCCACCAAGCTCCAGGCCGCGACTGTCGCAGGACGTGCGGGGATTGATGTCATTATTGCTGCCGGTGATCGCGCCGGGGTGATTTGTGATGTGATTGATGATATTCCGGTCGGCACCCGGTTCTTCGGGAAAAAAGCGCCGATGGAAGCGCGCAAGCAGTGGATCTTCGGGGCACCGCCTGCCGGTGAGATCATTGTGGATGACGGTGCGGAGAAAGCACTGAAAGATAAGGGCAGTTCCCTGCTGCCGAGCGGGATCCGTACTGTGAACGGCAATTTCTCCCGTGGTGAGGTTGTCCGCATCCGCGCGCTGAACGGGCGGGATCTGGCACACGGTGTCTGCCGGTATAACAGCGATGCGCTGCGCCTGATTGCCGGACGGCAGTCACAGGAAATCAGCACAATTTTAGGTTATGAATACGGCGCCGTGGCTGTCCACCGCGACGATATGATTGTCAGTTAAGGATATCAGCATATGTTAGAACAAATGGGTAAAGCGGCCAAAGCCGCCTCCTGGGCACTGGCTCAGCTTTCCGGAAAACAGAAAAATCAGGCTCTGACCCGCATCGCCGATCTGCTGGAACAGAACAGTGCGCCGATCCTTGCTGCCAATGAACTTGATATTGCCAAAGCCCGTGAGCAGGGTACCTCAGAGGCGATGCTTGATCGCCTGCTGCTGACGCAGGCACGCCTGGAAAGTATTGCTGCGGACGTGCGTAAGGTGTGTCAGCTGGCGGATCCGGTCGGGGAAGTGATCGACGGCGGTGTGCTGGAAAGCGGTCTGCGCCTTGAGCGCCGCCGTGTGCCGCTCGGTGTGGTCGGTGTGATTTATGAAGCACGCCCGAATGTGACGGTGGATGTTGCCTCACTGTGCCTGAAAACCGGTAATGCGGTGATCCTGCGCGGCGGCAAAGAGACACACAATACCAATGTGGCGATGGTCCGTGTTATTCAGCAGGCGCTCAGCGAGTGCGGTCTGCCGCAGGCGGCTATCCAGGCGATTGATAACCCGGATCGTGCGCTGGTCAATGAGCTGCTGAAGATGGATCGCTATGTGGATATTCTTATTCCGCGCGGCGGTGCCGGTCTGCACCGCTTATGTCGTGAGCAGTCCACGATTCCGGTGATCACCGGCGGTATCGGCGTGTGTCATATTTTTGTCGATGAGACGGCGGATCTGCATAAAGCACTGCCGGTTATCCGCAATGCCAAAGTGCAGCGTCCGAGCGTCTGTAATGCGGTGGAAACACTGCTGGTGCATGAAAAAGTGGCTGCGGAATTCCTGCCTCTGCTGAGTGATCACATGGCGGCGGATAATGTTACTCTGCATGCAGATCCTGCTGCGCTGGCGCTGCTGAAAAACGGCCCGGCGAAGACGGAAGCTGTAACAGAAGCACAGCTGTCAGATGAATGGCTGTCACTTGATCTGAATGTGGTGATTGTGAAGGATATTGATGGCGCGATTGAGCATATCCGTCATTTCGGCACTCAGCACTCAGAATCGATTCTGACACAATCCATGTCTCAGGCTGATTATTTCGTCTCAAATATTGATTCATCAGCGGTCTATGTTAACGCCAGCACCCGTTTCACGGACGGCGGTCAGTTCGGACTGGGCGCGGAAGTTGCGGTCAGCACCCAGAAACTGCATGCCCGCGGCCCGATGGGGCTGGCGGCACTGACTACCTATAAGTGGATCGGGGTCGGTGATCACACGATCCGTTCATAAACCGACCGTTAAGCATCCGCAGGACGTTTTTTGTCAGATGACAGCCGCGTTCTGCGGATCGCGCTTTAGCTTTTTATCTGAGTACGCTATGATAGGTCATCTTAATTTACACTTATGTAAAATATTATGAACACCTGCGGAGAAAGCGGATAGTATGAATCATCAGGATGAAAAACCGATTATTTATCTTATCGGCGCCCGCGGGGCTGGCAAAACCACGGTGGGTAAACCACTGGCGCAGGCATTACTGTACGATTTTATTGACACTGATGCCTGTGTGACAGAACAGTGCCGGATGTCTATCTCCCAACTGGTGGAACAATCGGGCTGGCGCAGTTTTCGT
This sequence comes from Morganella sp. B601, assembly GCF_051172335.1. NCBI lineage: Bacteria > Pseudomonadati > Pseudomonadota > Gammaproteobacteria > Enterobacterales > Morganellaceae > Morganella > Morganella sp. B601. The sequence continues at coordinate 31,288 of NZ_JBPIZE010000005.1, read as the reverse complement.
GAGCTGGAAAGTGATGTGCTGCGTCAGGTCAGTAAACCACACCGTCTGGTCTCCACCGGCGGCGGTATTGTGATGGCACCGGAAAACCGGGCGTTTATGCAATCCTCCGGCAAAGTGGTATATCTGCGCGCCAGTGCCGAAACCCTGGCGGAAAGGCTGTCACACACCCCTCAGGCACATCAGCGCCCGAGCCTGACCGGCAAGTGCATTGTGGAGGAGATGGCGGAAGTGCTGAGCAAGCGCGAGCCGCTCTATCTGGAATGCGCGGATATCGTGGTGGATGCCACCTGTCCGGTACCGGAACTCATCAGTCAGATCTGCACCCGTATCCACGCTGCAGTATAGTGCCTGCTGCTGTATTATTGTGAACAGTGACACAAATCGAATTAAAGGTAATTCCGTACCGCTCTGTCAGTTGGTTAATCAATCCGCTGTGTTATTATTAAAGCGTCTGCCCGCCGAACTGATTGGCGGAATAATAAATACACAGGGAATTCAGTATGTTGATGAATGTGTTACGTGCACTGCTCCGCGGATTATTCCGCATTCGTGTTACAGGTGACCTGAGTAATCTTAATCAACCGCGAAGTGTTATCACCCCGAACCACGCCTCTTTTATCGATGGTGTTCTGCTGGGGTTATTCCTGCCGACCCGGCCGGTGTTCGCGATGTACACCAATTATGCCACGCCATTTTTCATCCGCTGTTTAAAACCCATTGCCGATATTATTCCGGTGGATCCGCGTAATCCGCTGGCATTGCGGCATCTGATCCGCGAAGTTGAAAAAGGGCGTCAGATAGTGATCTTCCCTGAAGGGCGGGTGACGATCACTGATTCTCTGATGAAGATCTACGACGGCGCTGCTTTTATTGCTGCCAAAACCGGCGCGAAAGTGATCCCGGTGCGGATTGACGGCGCGGAACTGACGTATTTCAGCCGGATGCGGAAAGTGATCAAAAGTCACTTTTTCCCGGCCATCACCATTCATGTTCTGCCGCCGGAGACCATTCCGATGCCGGAGGCACCGCGTGCCGCAGAGCGCCGCCGTCTGGCGGGGGAACATCTGCGCGACATTATGATGGATGCACGCATGACGTGCCGCCCGTCACTGACACTGCCGCAGGCATTTCTCGGCGCGGTAAAACGTTACGGCCGTTTCCAGCGGATCATTGATGACATCAATTTCAGCGAGGACAGTTATCAGGGGCTGCTGAAAAAATCCCTCGGACTGAGCTGCATTATCAGCCACTATACCAAAGAGGGAGAGCGCACCGGCTTCCTGCTGCCGAATGCCACCGTGATGGGTGCGGCGATCCTCGGCGCTTCCATGCGCCGCCGTATCCCGGCACTGCTTAACTACACAGCGGGTGTCGCCGGGCTGCGGAATGCCATGAAGGCGGCGGGGATCACTACCATCATCACCTCGCGCCAGTTTCTGGAAAAAGGCAAAATGACACATTTGCCGGAACAGCTGACAGAAGCCAACTGGGTCTATCTGGAAGAGGCAAAAGCATCCGTTACCCTGAAAGATAAACTGTGGGTGATGCGTCACCTGGTCACGCCGCAGGCGGCACTGCTGCCGCAGAAGCCGGAAGATGATGCGATTATTCTCTTTACCTCCGGTTCGGAAGGGACACCGAAAGGTGTGGTGCACAGTCACGATTCTCTGCTGGCAAACGTTGAGCAGATTAAAACGGTGGCGGATTTCACGCCGAAAGACCGTTTTATGTCTGCACTGCCGCTGTTTCACGCCTTTGGTCTGACTGCCGGGCTTATCACGCCGCTGCTGTGCGGCAGCCGGATCTTCCTCTATCCGAGCCCGCTGCATTACCGCATGGTGCCGGAGCTGACGTATGACCAGAACTGTACCGTCATTTTCGGGACATCCACCTTCCTTGCCAACTATGCCCGTTTTGCTCATCCGTATGATTTTGCCCGTGTCCGCTATGCTGTGGCTGGGGCGGAGAAGCTGGCGGAAGGCACCAAACAGGTCTGGCAGGATAAATTCGGCCTGCGCATTCTGGAAGGTTACGGGGTGACTGAGTGTGCGCCGGTGATTTCCATTAACGTGCCGATGGCCGCCCGTACCGGTACTGTCGGACGGCTGATGCCGGGGATGGAAGCGCGGCTGCTGCCGGTTGCCGGGATTGAAAACGGCGGGTTGCTGCAGGTGCGCGGCCCGAATGTGATGAAAGGGTATCTGCGGGTGGAAAAACCGGGGCAGATTGAACCGCCGTCAGCGGAGAATATGCAGGGCGAGGTTCAGATCGGCTGGTATGATACCGGCGATATCGTCACACAGGATGCGGCCGGGTTTATCACTATCCGCGGACGGGTCAAACGCTTTGCCAAACTGGCCGGTGAGATGATCTCGCTGGAAAGTGTTGAGCAACTGGCACTGAGTGTCTCGCCGGACAAACTGCATGCTGTGGTGACGAAACCGGATGCAAAACGCGGCGAAGCACTGGTGATGTTTACCACTGACAGTGAACTGGATCGCACACAACTGCTGACAGAAGCGAAAGCGAAAGGGCTGCCGGAACTGGCGGTTCCGCGTGATATCCGTTATATCAGACAGCTGCCGGTGCTCGGCAGCGGTAAACCGGATTTTGTCACACTGAAACAACAGGCATTACAGGAGCCGCAGGTATGACAGCATCCGCCCCGTTACTGAACAAAGGCATGAAAGCGGTACTGGTTTCCCAGTTTATTACGGCATTTGCGGATAACGCTATTCTGTTCGCCATCCTTGCACAGCTCAGCGCCCGGCACTATCCCGAGTGGAGCCAGCCGATGCTGCAGATGGTCTTTGTGCTGACTTTTATTGTGCTGGCACCGTTTGTCGGACAGATTGCCGACAGCTTCCCGAAAGGGCGGGTGATGCTGCTGTCGAACGCCTGTAAGCTTTTCGGCGCGGTGGTGATCTGCTTCGGCGCGGATCCGTTCCTGGGATACGGGCTGATCGGGGTCGGGGCAGCGGCCTATTCCCCGGCAAAATACGGGATCCTCGGTGAACTGACCACTGGTGAACAGCTGGTGAAAGCCAACGGGCTGATTGAAGCGTCGACGATTGTGGCTATTCTGCTGGGGTCGGTAACCGGCGGCTTCCTGTCTGATTACCATATTACAATGGCACTGATTTTATGTACGGTGATGTACGCACTGGCGGCAGTGACCAACATTTATATTCCGCGGCTGCCGCCGGCGAAAACCGGCCTGAGCCGCAATCCGCGTACGATGGTGGTCACTTTCTTCCGCGCTGTGGTATCACTGTGGAAAAACCAGGAAAGCCGTTTTTCCCTGACCGGTACCAGTCTGTTCTGGGGCGCGGGCGTGACACTGCGGCTGATGCTGGTATTGTGGGTTCCGGCGGCACTGGGCATTACCGGCCAGACCATGCCGACACTCCTTAATGCGATGGTTGCTATCGGGATTGTGGCAGGCGCCGGGCTGGCTGCCCGCTTTATCACCCTGGAAACCGTGCGCCGCTGCATGCCGGCCGGGATCCTGATCGGGGTGATGGTCATTATTTTCACCTTTCAGACCTCGGTGGTACCGACCAATATCACGCTGATTATGCTCGGCGTATTCGGCGGCCTGTTTGTGGTGCCGCTCAATGCGCTGCTGCAAAAGCGCGGTAAAGAGACTGTCGGGGCGGGGAACGCTATCGCGGTACAGAATATGGGGGAAAACGGCGCGATGCTTCTGATGCTGGGGCTCTACTCCCTGGCCGTCAAAGCCGGTGTGCCGGTGGTGGTGATCGGTGCGGCGTTCGGCAGCCTGTTTGCCATTGCAATCGGCGGATTATGGCTCTGGGATATCCGCCGCAAAAAACAGATTTCACAACAGGAGTGACCGATGCATGATGAACAGGCTCTGACCCGGCGAAGTACGGAACTGGGATCTTATCTCCTTGAAGCCGGTCTGAGTGTCACAACGGCAGAATCCTGCACCGGCGGGTGGATTGCCAAGGTGATCACAGATATCGCCGGGAGTTCGGCGTATTTTCAGCGCGGGTTTGTCACCTACAGTAATGATGCCAAACACAGTATGATCGGCGTATCAGAACAGTCACTGTCCGCTTTTGGTGCGGTCAGTGAGGCAGTGGTCCGGGAAATGGCCGCCGGGGCGCTGGACACTGCGGGTGCGGACTTAGCCGTCTCTGTCAGCGGCATTGCCGGGCCGGATGGCGGCAGTGATGAAAAGCCGGTCGGGACAGTCTGGTTCGGCTGGGCGTGGCGGGAAAAAACAGGAATAAAAACCGCGGCCCGCAGCTGGTGTTTTCCGGGCGATCGTAATGCGGTGCGCTGTCAGGCGGTGCTGAAAGGGCTTGACGGATTAATTGCAATTCTGACGAAAAAATCACTTGATACTGTATGACTATACAGTATAATCAATTCAACAGATTCAGTTGAAACCATTTTAATAACCCGGGCGGTGTCTCAGGGGTTGAGAAGGGAGTTTACATGGCTATTGATGAGAACAAACAGAAAGCACTGGCAGCAGCCTTAGGTCAGATCGAGAAGCAGTTCGGTAAGGGTTCGATCATGCGTCTGGGTGAAGACCGTTCCATGGATGTGGAAACTATCTCAACCGGCTCTCTGGCACTGGACGTTGCACTGGGTGCTGGTGGTCTGCCGCTGGGACGTATTGTTGAAATCTACGGGCCTGAATCTTCCGGTAAAACCACGCTGACATTACAGGTTATCGCAGCTGCACAGCGTCAGGGTCGTGTGTGTGCGTTTATCGATGCGGAACACGCACTGGATCCGGTTTATGCCAAGAAACTGGGTGTGGATATTGATAACCTGCTGTGCTCCCAGCCGGACACCGGCGAGCAGGCACTGGAAATCTGTGATGCTTTAACCCGCTCCGGTGCGGTTGATGTCATTATTGTTGACTCCGTGGCAGCATTGACACCAAAGGCTGAAATCGAAGGTGAAATCGGTGACTCTCACATGGGCCTGGCAGCCCGTATGATGAGCCAGGCAATGCGTAAGCTGGCCGGTAACCTGAAAAACTCCAACACACTGCTGATTTTCATCAACCAGATCCGTATGAAGATTGGTGTGATGTTCGGTAACCCGGAAACCACCACCGGTGGTAACGCACTGAAATTCTATGCCTCTGTCCGTCTGGATATCCGCCGTATCGGGGCGGTGAAAAACGGTGATGAAGTGGTCGGCAGCGAAACCCGCGTGAAAGTGGTGAAAAATAAAGTGGCTGCGCCGTTCAAACAGGCTGAATTCCAGATCATGTACGGCGAAGGTATCAACACCATGGGCGAACTGATCGACCTGGGTGTGAAACATAAGCTGGTTGAGAAAGCCGGTGCATGGTACAGCTACAACGGTGAAAAAATCGGTCAGGGTAAGGCAAACGCCACAATTTACCTGAAAGAACATCCGGAAATGGCGGATGAACTGGATAAAAAATTACGTGAGTTATTACTGAATCACAGTGGTGAATTCAGTACCGCAGCAGAAAGTTTCAACGAAGAAAGTGAAACTGAAGATGCGGGTAACGAAGAGTTTTAATTCGTAAAACCACACTGATTTTAAGATTTACAGTAATAAAATCATTGAGTTACTATGAAAGCTGTATCCGTGACGGGTACGGCTTTCTTTCTATCTGCGGACAACCGCCTGTCTCTGTCCCTCATACCGTGTTCTTTATACAAAAACCCCACTCCCTGCCGGATGAACGCCGTTTGTACGAACAGACTTTCAGAAAAAGTTTATTCGCTTTACAATGGGTACAGCGAATGGATTTATCTGGGAATTAATGTTCAAGGGAAACCCTTAAATTTCTCTCCGCCTTGATTGATCCGAAGGTTGAATCGGAGCGGCTTCACAGTCTGTTTCGCAATTCATAAATCTTATTATTTCAGCTTGATTTCGGGATAAATATGAGCAAAAGCACCGCTGAGATCCGTCAAGCGTTTCTCGACTTTTTCCATACAAAAGGACATCAGATTGTCCAGAGCAGTTCGCTGGTTCCGAACAACGACCCAACGCTGCTTTTTACTAACGCAGGGATGAATCAATTCAAAGATGTTTTCCTCGGTCTGGATAAACGTCCTTACACCCGCGCTACCACAGCACAGCGCTGTGTCCGTGCCGGCGGTAAGCATAACGACCTGGAAAACGTCGGCTACACTGCACGTCACCACACTTTCTTCGAAATGCTGGGTAACTTCAGCTTCGGCGATTACTTCAAGCATGATGCCATCAATTTCGCCTGGGAACTGCTGACCGGCAAAGAATGGTTTAACCTGCCAAAAGAGAAACTGTGGGTTACTGTTTATGCCACGGATGATGAAGCGTACAACATCTGGAAAGATGAAGTCGGTGTTCCGGCTGAGCGCATTATCCGCATCGGTGATAACAAAGGTGCCCAATACGCCTCTGACAACTTCTGGCAGATGGGCGATACCGGCCCTTGCGGTCCGTGTACTGAGATTTTCTTTGATCACGGTGACCACATCTGGGGAGGTCCTCCGGGATCACCGGAAGAAGACGGCGACCGTTACATCGAGATCTGGAACATCGTCTTTATGCAATTCAACCGTCAGTCTGACGGCACATTAGAGCCGCTGCCGAAACCATCCGTTGATACCGGTATGGGTCTGGAGCGTATTACCGCTGTTCTGCAGCATGTAAACTCTAACTATGATATCGACCTGTTCCGCAAACTGATTGCTGATGTGGCGAAAGTGACCGGTGCTGACGATCTGACCAGCAAATCACTGCGCGTGATCGCCGACCACATCCGTTCCTGTGCCTTCCTGATTTGCGACGGTGTTATTCCGTCCAACGAAGGCCGCGGTTATGTGCTGCGCCGTATCATCCGCCGCGCTGTCCGTCATGGCTACATGCTGGGCGCGAAAGACACCTTCTTCTACAAACTGGTTGCACCGCTGATCGACGTGATGGACTCTGCCGGTGAAGAACTGGCACGTCAGCGCGTGATGGTTGAGAAAGTGCTGAAGTCAGAAGAAGAGCAGTTTGCCCGTACGCTGGAACGCGGCCTGCAACTGCTGGATGACGAATTAGCCTCACTGACCGGGGATACCCTGAGCGGTGAAGCGGCATTCCGTCTTTATGACACCTATGGTTTCCCGCTGGATCTGACCGCTGACGTCTGCCGCGAGCGCAACCTGAAGGTGGATGAAGCCGGTTTTGAAGCGGCAATGGAAGAACAGCGCCGCCGTGCCCGTGAAAACAGCGGTTTTGGTGCGGACTACAACAGTCTCATCAAAGTGGACAAGCGCAGTGACTTCTCCGGTTATGACCACAATGAACAGGCGGCAACCATTGTTGCACTGTACAAAGAAGGTCAGCCTGTTACTGAACTGAATGCCGGTGATGAAGGTCTGGTGATCCTGGATAAAACCGCGTTTTATGCGGAATCCGGCGGTCAGGTCGGTGATACCGGTGTGCTGTCGAACAACGATGCGCAGTTCAGCGTTCTGGACACACAGAAATACGGTCAGGCTATCGGCCATGCCGGTCGTGTGGACAGTGGCAAACTGACGGTGAACCACAAAATCACCGCGAAAATCGACGAAGAGCGCCGTAATGCCATCCGTCTGAACCACTCGGCAACGCACCTGATGCATGCCGCGCTGCGTCAGGTTCTGGGTGAGCATGTGTCACAGAAAGGCTCACTGGTAAACGATAAATACCTGCGTTTTGACTTCTCTCACTTTGAAGCCATGACACCGGCACAAATCCGTGAAGTGGAAGCCCTGGTCAACGCCGAAATCCGTAAAAATGAGCCGGTTGTGACTGAGCTGATGGATCTGGAAGAGGCGAAAGCCAAAGGTGCGATGGCTCTGTTCGGTGAAAAATACGATGAACGTGTCCGTGTACTGAGCATGGGCGACTTCTCAACCGAGCTGTGCGGTGGTACTCACGCGGCACGTACCGGTGATATCGGTCTGTTCCGTATTATCAGTGAATCCGCCACAGCTGCCGGTATCCGCCGTATTGAAGCGGTCACCGGTGCCGGCGCACTGGAAAGCGTGAATCAGCAGTCTGACGCGCTCTCTGCGGTGGCTCAGCTGGTGAAAAGTGATGAAGCCGGTGTGAGCGAGAAAGTCAAAGCTGCGCTGGATAAAATCCGTACCCTGGAAAAAGAGTTACAGCAACTCAAAGAACAGCAGGCTGCGCAGGAAAGTTCCTCCATGACCAAAGATGCCGTTTCAGTGAACGGTGTTAAACTCCTGGTGAAACAATTGACTAACGCTGAACCTAAAATGTTACGCACGATGGTTGATGATCTAAAAAATCAATTAAGCTCTGGAATTATTGTGCTTTCAACTATCAGTGATGATAAAGTTAGTCTCATTGCAGGTGTAACAAAAGATCTGACCGGCAAAGTCAAAGCCGGCGAATTGGTTGCTTTTATTGCTGAACAAATCGGCGGTAAAGGGGGCGGTCGCCCGGATATGGCCCAAGCCGGCGGGACAGATACCGCTGCTTTACCTGCTGCTATGGCAAGCGTTGAAAGCTGGGTGGCATCTCACCTGTAGTCTGAGTAAATCTGAACAGGAGCGCGCTCCGGCGTGCTCCTGATATTGGTGATAAGGTCTTTGTATCACTAACGTTAGGTCGCAATTTTTAACTACACTAAATATTGCAATGTGTCTAAAACTACATATAGTTTACAAATAATCATTGCTATACGCTTTCACGGTGTTGGATGGATAATGGCGGGTAAACTCAGAGGCCCGACTCTTTTAATATTTCAAGGAGCAAAGAATGCTTATTCTGACTCGTCGAGTTGGTGAAACACTCATGATAGGCGATGAGGTAACAGTGACTGTACTGGGTGTTAAAGGAAACCAGGTACGAATTGGTGTCAACGCCCCCAAAGAGGTTTCTGTTCACCGTGAAGAAATTTACCAGCGGATCCAGGCTGAAAAATCTCAACCCAATAACAATAACTATTAAGTTGTGAGGCGCGCTCGTTACCGCGACGGGCGCCTTCTTCTTTTCTTCCTGCCGCTATTATCCCGGCTCCTCACTTTTTTTCCTGCAAAAATCGCCCGTCATTCTGTTACTTTCTCTGCTCACTGCCGGATTTTTTCCTCACCGCCGCGTTATGCTGATGTGGATCCTGCTGCCGTAAAAACACACGTATCGTTGTGAAAATCAACATAGTGCGCGGTAATTGTGCAAACGATCGTGAGATCTTAAAAAGTTGGGAAAAATTGTTTGACTTCTCAGTGGGGGAAAGTAATATGTGCGCCACACGACGACGAGATGACGGAAACGGAAATCATCGTTGTGTAGTCTGGAACAATGGTGAGATGGCCGAGAGGCTGAAGGCGCTCCCCTGCTAAGGGAGTATGCGGTCAAAAGCTGCATCGAGGGTTCGAATCCCTCTCTCACCGCCATTCAGATTGCACCCGTAGCTCAGCTGGATAGAGTACCCGGCTACGAACCGGGCGGTCAGAGGTTCGAATCCTCTCGGGTGCACCATTTGAACCCCACGATACTGTCATGGGGTTTTTATTTTGGCAAAAGAAAATGCTAAGATAAAAAATCAGTTCTGAAAAGATGTTTTAAGGTACGCACCCGTAGCTCAGCTGGATAGAGTACCCGGCTACGAACCGGGCGGTCAGAGGTTCGAATCCTCTCGGGTGCACCATCTTATCACCTTATTTCAAAACTGATTTCCGGTAACAGAATTAGTATGCGATGCACCCGTAGCTCAGCTGGATAGAGTACCCGGCTACGAACCGGGCGGTCAGAGGTTCGAATCCTCTCGGGTGCACCATCTTCCTCTCTTATCCCATATTCAGCACCCGTAGCTCAGCTGGATAGAGTACCCGGCTACGAACCGGGCGGTCAGAGGTTCGAATCCTCTCGGGTGCACCATATAAAAACCCCGCTCTTTGAGCGGGGTTTTTCTTTTTCCGTTTTTCCCGTCACTGAATCGAATCCATTTTTACGTCATACTTGTTATCTGAAGTACAGATGCTTCTGAAACTGATCGTATAACAATGACGTGTAAGAGGGATAATGTATTGTCGCGGCATTGGTTTCTGCTGTTCCGTTTGTGTGGGGCAGGGTTGAATCACAGCGACAATAACCCGGCTTTACGATAAAGTATCCCTCTTATGAATAATATCCATTATCAGGACGGGAGGTCGATTTGATCCCGGATGTATCCAAAGCGCTCTCATGGTTAGAGACGCACCCCCGGATTTTAAAAGGCATCAACCGCGGCATTGAGCGTGAAACACTGCGTATCACGCCGGATGGTGCTCTGGCACGTACCGGTCACCCGGAAGGGCTGGGAAAATCATTAACCCATAAGTGGATCACCACGGACTTTGCCGAGTCACTGCTGGAGTTTATTACCCCGGTGGATTCGCGCATTGATTACACCGTGAAATTTCTGCGTGATGTGCACCGCTACACTGCGCGTCATCTGAACAATGAACGGATGTGGCCGCTGAGCATGCCATGCTTCATTGATTCTGAAGAGCATATCGAACTGGCGCAGTTCGGCACATCCAATGCCGGCCGTTTCAAGACACTGTACCGTGAAGGACTTAAAAACCGCTATGGTGCGCTGATGCAGACCATTTCCGGTGTCCACTATAACTTCTCTCTGCCGATGGAATTCTGGCAGGCGTGGAGCGGTATCAGCGATGCACAGAGCGGCAAGGATAAAATCTCCGACGGCTACTTCCGCCTGATCCGCAACTATTACCGTTTCGGCTGGGTGATCCCGTATCTGTTCGGTGCTTCGCCGGCAATCTGCAGCTCGTTCCTGCGCGGCCGCAAAACTAATCTGCCGTTTGAAACGCTGCCGAAAGGGGCGTTATACCTGCCGTATGCCACGTCACTGCGTTTAAGTGACCTCGGTTATACCAACAAGTCACAAAGTGATCTGAACATCACCTTCAACCATCTGGACACATATGTTGCCGGGCTGAAGAATGCCATTCAGATCCCGTCTGAAGAATTTGCCGCACTGGGATTAACCAAAGACGGAAAACACCTTCAGATTAACGCCAACGTCCTGCAGATTGAAAACGAGTTCTATGCCCCTATCCGGCCGAAGCGTGTGCAGAAAGGTGATGAGTCACCGTCTGACGCCTTACAGCGCGGCGGGGTGGAGTATATCGAAGTCCGTGCCCTGGATATCAACCCGTTCTCTGCCACCGGTGTCGATGAAACACAAATCCGTTTCCTCGACCTGTTCCTTATCTGGTGTGTGCTGGCGGATGCGCCGGAAATGAGCGCGGATGAGCTGGCGTGTGCCCGCCATAACTGGAATCGTGTGATTCTGGAAGGGCGTAAACCGGGACAGGAAATCGGTATCGGCTGCGGTCGTGAAAAACAACCCTTGCAAAAAGTGGGTCACGCACTGTTTAATGATCTCCTGCGTGTTGCCGATGTGTTAGATACCTGCTCAGGCACACAGTATCGCGAAGTGTGCGAAGCACTGAAAGCACAGTTTGATGACCCGGAACTGACGTTCTCGGGGCGGATGCTGGCGCTGATAAAAGAAGCGGGTATCGGAAGTTACGGGCTGGCCCTGGCAGATCGGTATCATGAAGAACTGACTCACGAGCCGTATGAAGTGATCAGTGAAGCAGACTTTGCTGAACAATGGCAGACTTCTGTCGATAAACAAAAAGCGATGGAAGAGAGTGATACGATAAGTTTTGATGAGTATCTGGCGCTGCACGGCGGTCGCTGATTTCTGACAGATAAGAAAATGGCCACAATCAATGTGGCCAAAATAAATCTCTCAGAGAATAGGGATGATAACAATTTGCGCGTCTTTCAATACATCAGACCAGCGTATTCAGAAAAAGTTTCATTCGTTCGGCATTTTTTACAAAAAAAAGAGGAGCGGGAATTATGCCTTTGCTGGATAGTTTTTTAGTTGACCACACACGCATGGCGGCACCTGCGGTACGCGTAGCGAAAACCATGACCACCCCGGGTGGCGATACCATCACTGTTTTCGATCTGCGGTTTTGTGTTCCTAATGAAGAGATTCTGCCGGAAAGAGGAACGCATACACTGGAACACCTGTTTGCCGGTTTTATGCGTAACCATTTAAACGGCAATGGTGTTGAAATCATTGATATCTCGCCGATGGGCTGCCGTACCGGGTTCTATATGAGCCTGATTGGTGCGCCGTCAGAGACCCGTGTTGCACAGGCCTGGAAAGACGCTATGGCGGATATCCTGACTGTCAAAGATCAGGCGAAGATCCCTGAACTGAACCTGTATCAGTGCGGGACGTATAAAATGCATTCACTGGAAGAAGCACATCAGATTGCAAAAAACATCATTGAGCGCGATGTCCGCGTCAACAAAAATGATGAACTGCTGTTATCTGATGATGAGCTGGAAAAACTGCATCCGTAATTTTTCAGCCCCGGATACAAAAAAACCTGCGCGAATTGCTGCCGCAGGTTTTTTTATGTCTTTTATCTTTTTCAGATATCAGCAGCGATATCGGCACCGGCCGGTTTCAGCGGCGACAGTTTTACCGTTTTAATCACATTCTCACCGATGGCAACCACTTCAAACTGGTAGTTACCGACAGCGACAACGGTATTGAGTGTCGGGATATCACCGAGCTCTTCCAGCAGAAGGCCGTTAATGGTGCGGGCACCTTCTTCCGGCAGGGAAAGATTCAGGGCTTTATTGATTTCGCGGATATTGGCAGAGCCTTCAATCAGCAGTGTACCGTCAGGCTGACGGGTCACTTCCTCGGCCAGCGACGGTGACATTGAGGTGGTAAAATCACCGACAATTTCTTCCAGGATATCTTCCACGGAGATAAGCCCCCGGATGTCACCGTACTCATCGACAACCAGTCCGACTTTTTCATTATTGCGCTGGAAATTAACCAGCTGTAAGTTCAGCGGTGTGCTGTCCGGCACAAAGTAGACTTTATCAGCGGCCTTGATAAGCATTTGCTTGGTGAATTCCTGCTTCTCAATCATCAGCCGGTAAGCTTCCCGGACACGTAGCATACCGATGGCATCATCCAGCGAGTCGCGGTAGAGCACTATCCGGCCGTGCGGCGAGTGCGTAAGCTGGCGCAGAATGGATTTCCATTCATCATTGATATCAATCCCGATGATCTCAGTGTGCGGCACCATAATTTCATCCACACTGACTTTATCCAGATCGAGGATGGAGATCAGCATGTCCTGGTTGCGGCGGGACAGCTTGCCTTTGGACTCATTAACGATGGTTTTCAGTTCTTCTTTTGATACCGCATCGCTGCGGATCACGGTGCCGCGGATACCGATGCAGCGCATCATAATCAGGGTTATCGCGTTAAATGCCCAGACCAGCGGAAGACAGATTTTTGCCAGCGGACGAAGCAGAAAACTGCTCGGAAAGGCGACCTGCTGCGGATAGAGTGCGGCAATGGTTTTCGGCATCACTTCGGCAAACACGAGGATGACAAAGGTCAGTACCCCGGTGGCGATAGCCACACCGGCGTTGCCGTACAGGCGCATACCGACAATCGTCCCCAGTGCGGAAGCGACAATATTGACCAGGTTATTACCGATAAGAATGAGGCTCAGCAGGCGTTCCGGTTTCTCCAGCAGTTTTTCGACACGGCGGGCAGCCCGGTTTCCCTGCCTGACCTGATGGCGCAGCCGGTAGCGGTTGATGGTCATCATCCCGGTTTCGGATGCGGAAAAGTACGCTGAAATTATCACCAATAAAATAAGAATAATAATCAGCGTACTTGTTGAGACGTGCTCCACAGCGGTGTTCCTTTCTTTTGTGATGAGCGGAAAAGGGCGTTACAGAGACCGGCCGTTATGCATACAGCATCAGTTCCTGAAACAGACGGTGCCCGAAAAATGCCAGTGTGAGAATAAAGGCGCCGGCGAAGTTAAACCAGATAACCCGTTTGCCGCGCCAGCCTTCATGATAGTGCCCCCACAGCAGCACGATATAGACACACCAGGCGACCATCGACAGCAATGATTTATGAATATTATCTTTATCAAAGATGTTATCCATGAACACAATGCCGGTGGCGAGAGTCAGTGTCAGCAGAATCACGCCGACCTGCGTGATATGAAACATTTTACGCTCAATAACCATTAACGGCGGCATATCCGGCGTAAACTTAAGACGTTTGTTTTTCAGCTGATGATCCATCCAGCCGAGCTGCATGGCATACAGCGCCGCAATAATCAGTGTCGCGAAGCTGAGCAGCGCCAGTCCGATATGCACAAACAGCGGCACACTGGCCTGTAAGTGGGTGATAAACTCGCCCGGCATCAGGGTGGCAAGAATCAGGTTGACCATCGAGAAGCTGTAAACAATCGGGATAAGGAACCACGCCCGGCCCTGAAATGCGACAATCGTCATAATGACGGAGACCAGCAGGCTCACCACCGAGCCGAGGTTCAGCAGTGTCAGGTTCTGACCAGCGCCCTGAAAAATCTGTGATTTAATCGCCACGCCGTGGCACACCAGGGCGATAACGGCGAAGATAAGCGCCAGTTTCCGGTAGCCGCGCTGATAGCGGAGCACGCCCGGCATCAGAAGTACCAGGCTTAACAGATATGCGCTAATTGCAACAACAGAGATTTCAGGCATGGTTTTGTGATTATTCAGTCAGTAAGATGAAACAAAATTCATACGTCAGTATACCGCAGCCCGCAGATCACTCCAATGATTACACGATACTTTACGTAAATCGGTTCGCTGATTTGCTGCGGTGCGTGTTATAATCCCGGGTATCTTTTCTATTTTTAGCTCAGTTTTGGCAGAGTCGATGACATGTTTGATAATTTAACTGACAGACTTTCGCGCACCTTGCGCAATATCAGTGGTCGCGGACGACTGACGGAAGACAATATTAAAGAAACGCTGCGCGAAGTGCGCATGGCGCTTCTGGAAGCCGATGTTGCCCTGCCGGTGGTACGGGATTTCATCAACCGCGTCAAAGAGCGTGCTGTCGGCCATGAGGTGAATAAAAGCCTGACGCCGGGGCAGGAGTTCGTCAAAATCGTTCAGGGCGAACTGGTTGCGGCGATGGGCGAGGAAAATAACGCTCTGGATCTCTCTGCCCAGCCGCCGGCTGTGGTACTGATGGCCGGTCTGCAGGGTGCGGGTAAAACCACCAGTGTGGCGAAACTCGGTAAACTGCTGAAAGAAAAACACAAGAAAAAGGTGCTGGTGGTCTCTGCGGACGTGTACCGTCCGGCGGCGATTAAACAGTTACAGACACTGGCAGAGACAGTGGGAATCGAATTTTTCCCGTCTGATGTGTCAGAAAAACCGATTGATATCGCTAAAAAAGCGCTGAAACATGCGCAGCTGCAATTCTTTGATGTCCTGCTGGTGGATACCGCGGGCCGTCTGCATGTCGATGAAGGCATGATGGGCGAAATCAAAGACCTGCATGCGGCCATTAACCCGGTGGAAACCCTGTTCGTCGTGGATGCCATGACCGGTCAGGATGCGGCAAACACCGCCAAAGCCTTTAACGAAGCCCTGCCGCTGACCGGTGTGGTGCTGACTAAAGTCGATGGTGATGCGCGCGGCGGTGCGGCGCTTTCTATCCGCCATATCACCGGTAAACCGATTAAGTTCCTGGGTGTCGGGGAAAAAACCGATGCACTGGAGCCGTTCCATCCGGATCGCGTTGCCTCCCGTATTCTGGGCATGGGCGATGTGCTGTCACTGATTGAAGAGATTGAGAGCAAAGTTGACCGCGATCAGGCGGAAAAACTGGCTTCCAAGCTGAAAAAAGGTGACGGGTTTGACCTCAACGACTTCCTGGAACAGCTTAAGCAGATGCGCAATATGGGCGGTATGGCCGGGATGCTGACCAAGCTGCCGGGTATGTCTCAGGTGCCGGACGCGGTGAAATCGCAGATGGATGACAGCGTGCTGACCAAAATGGAAGCGATGATCAATTCCATGACCAAAAAAGAGCGCGTCAAACCGGAAATTATCAAAGGTTCCCGCAAACGCCGTATCGCGGCGGGTTCCGGGACTCAGGTGCAGGATGTCAACCGGCTGCTCAAGCAGTTCGATGACATGCAGCGCATGATGAAAAAGATGAAGAAAGGGGGCCTCGCGAAGATGATGCGGGGCATGAAAGGTATGATGCCGCCGGGTATGATGGGGCGGTAAAACAAAGAAAGTCACAAAGAATAATCACTTTGGATTGATTTTTTCGCCAAAGTGAGTAAACTTTTCGGGCTTTTTCTATGACAACCGGACGCCATTCCTCGATGGGGTCTGGTTGTTTGTCAATTCAATGAGGATGTTATGGTAACAATTCGTTTAGCTCGTGGCGGCGCAAAAAAGCGTCCGTTCTACCAAATCGTCGTAACCGACAGTCGTAATGCACGTGACGGTCGTTTCATCGAACGTATTGGTTTCTTCAACCCTATCGCTGCCGGTAAGGCTGAAACTCTGCGCTTAGATCTGGACCGTGTTGAACACTGGGTTGGTCTGGGTGCAACTGTCTCTGATCGTGTTGCTGTACTGATCAAAGACGCAAAAAAAGCAGCTTAATCTGTCACGGTGGTAACAATGAGCAAGCACACTAATCCGCAAGCCCCTTCTGATCCGATTGTACTCGGCAAACTGGGGTCATCTTACGGTATTAAAGGGTGGCTCAGAGTGTTTTCTTCCACCGAAAATACTGAAAGTATTTTTGATTATCAGCCGTGGTTTATCCAGCGTAACGGGGTGTGGCAACACATCGAACCGGAAGACTGGAAATCCCACAATCAGGATATGATCGTCAAACTCAAAGGGGTTGACGACAGAGATGCAGCAAACGTACTGACTAACGCGGAAATCGTGGTGGACAGTTCGCAGTTACCGGAATTAGACGGCGATGATTACTACTGGAAAGACCTGATGGGCTGCCGTGTAGTGACCACCGGCGGATATGATCTCGGCACCGTAACCGATTTAATGGAAACCGGGTCGAATGATGTTCTGGTGATTAAAGCAAATCTGAAAGATGCCTTCGGCATGAAAGAGCGGTTAGTGCCGTTTCTTGACGGGCAGGTTATCAGGAAAGTTGATCTCACTGAAAAACTGATTGAAGTTGAGTGGGATCCCGGTTTTTAAACCTCCGGTGATGGTTTTGTCATTAAGTGGGACACGAAAATGTGGATTGGGGTTATCAGCCTGTTTCCTGAAATGTTCCTCTCAATAACCGGGCATGGTGTAACCGGACGGGCAGTAAAAAACGGCCTGATCAGTGTTGATTGCTGGAACCCGCGTGATTTCACGTATGACCGGCACCACACTGTGGACGATCGGCCCTACGGGGGCGGTCCCGGCATGCTGATGATGGTGGAGCCTCTGCGCAAAGCTATCCATGCAGCAAAAGCTGCCGCAGGTGACAATGCGAAAGTGATTTATCTTTCGCCGCAGGGCCGCAAACTCGATCAACAGGGAGTTTGTGAGCTGGCCGCCAACGAGAAGTTAATTCTGGTGTGCGGCCGGTATGAGGGAGTAGATGAACGCGTTATCCAGACTGAAATTGATGAAGAATGGTCAGTCGGGGATTACGTGCTCAGTGGTGGTGAATTGCCGGCGATGGTACTGATTGATGCGGTATCGCGTTTTGTCCCGGGTGTCCTCGGACATCAGGCATCAGCAAAAGAAGATTCCTTTGCTGACGGTTTACTTGATCACCCGCACTATACCCGCCCTGAAGTGTTGGATGGCATGTGTGTTCCGCCGGTTTTACTGTCGGGCAACCATGCAGAAATTGATCGCTGGCGTATGAAACAGTCACTCGGTCGCACCTGGCTCAGAAGACCTGAACTTCTGGAAAGCCTAGCTCTGACTGACGAGCAAAGGATGTTGCTGGCTGAATTCCAGCGGGAATATCAGTCCGGAGCAACAAGTTAATCCAGGTATCCTGCGGGATATCTTTTGAAATATCAGTTTACCTAGGGTAAGAGATTTATTATGAGCAACATTATTAAACAACTTGAACAAGAGCAGATGAAACAAGACGTACCTTCATTCCGTCCGGGTGACACCGTGGAAGTTAAGGTATGGGTCGTTGAAGGTTCTAAAAAACGTCTGCAGGCATTCGAGGGCGTGGTTATCGCTATCCGTAACCGCGGTCTGCACTCTGCATTCACTGTTCGCAAGATTTCTAACGGCGAAGGTGTTGAGCGTGTATTCCAGACTCACTCACCTGTTGTTGACAGCATCAGCGTTAAACGCCGTGGTGCCGTTCGTCGTGCTAAACTGTACTACCTGCGTGAGCGTTCAGGTAAGGCAGCTCGTATCAAAGAGCGTTTGAACGCAAAATAATGCGCAAGCATCCGATATGACAATAAAGGCCAGCCTCGTGCTGGCCTTTTTTATACGCTATTTTATTTTTCTTTTTTGCCTGTTTTCCGTTCAATTCGCTGTATTGTTTATATGACATCATTTTCATCATGTAAATATTTATTTACATCATATCTGCGTTATAAACTACCTTTCTTTCTGTCATTATCTTACATACCATAATCTGAATTTGATTAATTTATTGTTTTTCAATTAATTAATGATTATTCATAAGCGATGTAGCTGATGGGTGTTATCAGTGCAGAACATCTCATTTTTATTTTGTAATTTAAAATGTACGAAAAATTAAATATTTTACGATTTTGGATTGAATTATTTACGAAGGATGTTATGGTGTTTTCTCAGACACTCAACACGTAATCCATTTTTTGTAAAACTCAGCAGGAAAACACTATGATCATGCAAAAAGACGCACTCAATAACGTTCACATCAGTGATGAAATTGTTTTAATCTCACCGGAAGAACTGAAACAAAAGTACCCATTGAGTCGCAACGACCAGCATGCCATCGCCGGTGCACGTAAGACGATTGCGGATATTGTTCATCACCGCGACCCGCGTTTACTGGTTGTCTGTGGCCCGTGTTCCGTTCATGATACGGATGCAGCGCTGGAATATGCCCGTCGTCTGAAAGAATTATCTGCTGAGTTGAGTGACAGTCTGTATATCGTGATGCGTGTCTATTTTGAAAAACCGCGGACAACCGTGGGCTGGAAAGGGCTTATCAGTGATCCGTTTATGGATGGATCTTTCGAGATGGAAAAAGGTCTGCACATTGCCCGCAAACTGATGGTGGATCTGGTTCAGCTCGGCCTGCCGCTGGCAGGTGAAGCGCTGGATCCGAATAACCCGCAGTACCTCGGGGATCTGTTCAGCTGGTCTGCCATTGGTGCGCGTACCACCGAATCACAGACACACCGCGAAATGGCGTCCGGTCTGTCCATGCCGGTCGGTTTTAAAAACGGGACTGACGGCAGCCTGAGCACTGCCATCAACGCCATGAAAGCTGCGTCCATGCCGCACCGTTTTATGGGGATCAACCAGTCCGGTCAGGTCTGTCTGTTACAGACACAGGGTAACCCGAACGGCCATGTGATCCTGCGCGGCGGAAAACGTCCGAACTACAGTGCGGAAGATATTACGGAATGCGAGGCACAAATGAAGAAAGCCGGTCTCACCCCCTCACTGATGGTAGACTGCAGTCACGGCAACTCGGATAAAGATTTCCGTCGTCAGCCGCTGGTGGTGGATGCCGTGGCAGAACAAATTTGTGCCGGAAATACCTCAATTACCGGTATTATGCTGGAAAGCCATATTAATGAAGGCAATCAGTCATCAGAACAACCGCGCAGTGCCATGCAGTACGGCGTGTCAGTGACAGACGCCTGCATCAGTTGGGAAACCACTGAAGCAGTTCTGCGTCAGCTGCATCAGCAGATCTCACCGGCGCTGGCAGAGCGTGTGGTTCAGTTACAGCAGGCAGGATAATAAAAACAGGCAGGGTGTATGTCCGGTGCATTAACGCATTTACGTGATCAAATTGATGAAGTGGATAAATCGCTGCTGTCACTGCTGGCAAAACGCCTTCAGTTAGTGGCGGAAGTCGGGGAAGTGAAAAGTCAGCACGGCCTGCCGGTCTATGCGCCGGATCGCGAAGCCGCAATGCTGGCATCACGGAGGCAGGAGGCGGAATCACTCGGGGTTCCGCCGGATCTGATAGAGGATGTGCTGCGCCGTATCATGCGGGAATCCTATTCCCGTGAGAATGATAAAGGGTTTAAAAAGCTCAATGAGCAGGCCCGCCCGATAGTGATTGTCGGCGGTGACGGCAAAATGGGGCAGTTGTTCCGGCGGATGCTGACACTGTCCGGCTACACTGTGCGTATTCTCGACAGCGGCGACTGGGCGGATGCCCCGGAACTGCTGGCAGATGCGGGCATGGTGATTGTCAGTGTGCCTATCCACCTGACAGAACAGGTTATTAAACAATTACCGCCACTGCCGGAAGATTGCATCCTGGCGGATCTCGCGTCTGTCAAAGCGGGGCCGTTACAGGCAATGCTGGCAGTACACAACGGACCGGTACTCGGGTTGCACCCGATGTTCGGGCCGGATGTCGGCAGTTTTGCCAAGCAGGTGGTGGCCTTTTGTGACGGGCGTTTCCCTGAGCAGTATCAGTGGTTCCTCGAACAGATTACGGTCTGGGGCGCGCATTTACAGGGTATTAAGGCGCAGGAGCATGATCGCAATATGCGCTACATTCAGGCGCTGCGTCACTTCACTACCTTTGCTTACGGGCGGTATCTGGCAAAAGAAAATGTCGATCTCGCGCAGCTGCTGTCATTGTCATCACCGATTTACCGGCTGGAACTGGTAATGATTGGTCGCCTGTTTGCCCAGGATCCGCAGCTTTATGCAGATATCATTATGGCCTCGGAAGATAACCTGGATGTGATAGAGGATTATCACCGTGAGTTCGGTGAAGCCATGTCACTGCTGGAAAGCCGGGATAAAGCAGAGTTTATTTCGCAGTTCTCCGCTGTCAGTGACTGGTTCGGCGAACACGCACAGCGCTTTATGAAAGAGAGTCAGGGATTACTGCAACAGGCGAGCGACAGCCGCCGCTGATATTTGCGGGGTACTCAGTAAAGTACCCCGCAGTTTCGCCGATTATTTTACGGTATTTTCTTTCGGGTAAAACGTTTTCGGTGTTGCGGTATGGTACTCATTGCCGGTGATGAGTTTTCGCGGATCCCATTTATGTTTAAAGTTACTGTCAACGGTAAACTCTGTGCGCCGGATGGTCATTAAATCCTTGCAAACCACTTCCTGATTTGAATAGGCAATAACAGGTCTTCCTGTGACATCGGCAAGATCCTGCGCTGCTTTTTGTTTTCCGTAACAACTGATTAAATGTATTGGTCCTGAATTTTTAGTCAGGTCAATTTCAATATTATTGTCTTCTTTTGATTTTTCTTTCAGATAGTCAACAAATTCACGCGCAGTTAAATTTTGTGACTGTGACTCATCCAGCCGGCAGCGGGGTCTGTTACCAACCTTTGTGTATGTGCCATTTTCTATTATTGGCTGCGCAAGATTGCCAACGGTAAACTTTCCGCTTTTGCTGCCGTGAAGAAGAAGTGCTTCCTCACCCGTATTTCGGAAGTTATTCGTATAGCCGTGAAAGCGGGGAGTCTGATTACTTGGATTGAGATCATCATCTAATGCCAAATTGCGCGCGACAAAACTGCCGGGCAGCTTTTTGTGTCCTGCCGCCGGCTTATGACCGCTCATTTTAATATCAGAAACAGAATGTAATGAAGCAAACAGGTTTTTAACTGCTGATTTTACAGATGATTCAAACGCATGAAATTTAGCTGATAAGATTTCTGATGATATATGCATAACGTATTTTCCGCTGATTTATATCGTTAATATATGTTCAGCGAAAAATAGCACCAGACTCGGCAGATCACTTTCAAATAATGAGCTGACTAGCTATACCGGGTAGAATAAAGATGAGATGAAGAAAAGAGAAGCAGCCATCTGCGTAACAGATGGCTGACAGAGGTGTTATGCGCGATCCACCGGGAAAGCGATCACATCACTGATCCGCTCTGCACCCAGAGCGAGCATAATCAGGCGGTCAATGCCCAGCGCCACACCGGCACATTCCGGGAAACCGTGCTCAAGTGCTGCCAGCAGATTTTCATCAATCGGCTGTTCCGGCAGGCCCATACTTGCCCGTTTGCGGTTATCCCGTTCAAAGCGCTGACGCTGCTCTGCGGCATCAGTCAGTTCACGGAAGCCGTTTGCCAGCTCAACCCCTTTGTAATACACCTCAAAGCGCTCGGCCACGCGGTGATCTTCAGAGCTGATCTCCGCCAGTGAGGCCTGGCTTGCCGGGAAGTGATAAATAAAGGTCGGTTTTTCCAGCCCGATATGCGGCTCCACACCCACCATAAACAGCAACTGCAAAATGGTATCGCGATCTTCCTCAGTATCGGCAATATTGCTGACATCCAGTTTGGCCGCAACTTCACGCAGTTTGTCTTTCTCGGCGGTCAGCGGATCGATATCCAGGTAGCGCAGGAAAGCCTGCTGATAGGATAACGATTCTGCACTTTCACACTCTAAGGTTTGCTGTAATAAATCATCAACCTCATTTATCAGACGGTACATATCATAATGAGGACGATACCATTCGAGCATGGTGAACTCCGGATTATGATAGCGTCCGGCTTCCTCGTTACGATAACTGCGGCCCATCTGATAAATGGGGCCGCTGCCAGCTGCCAGTAACCGTTTCATGTGGTATTCCGGGCTGGTCATCAGATAAAGCGTTATTCCCTGTGCGGCTCCGGGGCCGGTAAACTGAGTTTCAAAGGCGCGCAGATGGACATCGGTGACGGTCGCCTGACTCATGGTCGGCGTTTCGACTTCTAATACACCTCTGTCTGCAAAAAAATGTCTGATTTCATTAACAATTTTTGCGCGTTTTAATAGATTGGCTATCGGGGCAGTCGGCTGCCAGCCCGCAATATCACTCATGCCGTAAGAACTCCGAATAAAAATAAAGGGTGCAGTTTACCCGCAACCTCTGATGGTGACAAACAGATATGCAGAACATGCTACGTGCAAAACCGTACTCTGAACAGGCGTATTGTGCGGCGGCGGGGCGCTGCCGCACCCCCGGCAGGTATAATCAGCCGATTAAGGCAGGCGGGACATGTTCCCCCGGATAACTGCCGAGCACCTTCACTGAACGGGCGATTGCCTGTAATGCTTTGAGCGCCTGCTGCATCGGTACTGAACGCAGATTAGCATGCACATCAATATAAAACATCTCTTCCCATGGTGTACCGTGAATAGGGCGGGATTCCAGTTTGCTCATCACAATGTCATGCTCTTTCAGGATAATCAGGGCATCGACCAGCGCCCCGGCCTGTTGCCCGGTCGCCATCAGCAGAGTCGTTTTCGCCGGCACCTGCTCTGACACATCAATCGGCTGGCGGGCAATGACAATAAAGCGCGTCATATTGGTCTGCTGATTGGCAAGATTCTGTGCAATCGCCTGTAACCCGTACAGTGCGCCGCCGGCTTCGCTGCCGAGAGCTGCAACATCTGTCCGGCTGAGGGAGGCGACTTTTTCCATCGCCGCCGCGGTACTTTCGCAGTATTCAATTTTGCGATCCGGGAACTGACTGAGATACTGGCTGCACTGCTCAAACGGCTGCGGATGGCTGTAAAGGGTGGTGATCCCGGCAATATCCGCGCCCGGGATGGTCAGCAGGCAGTGATTCACCGGCAGGCGCAACTCGCCGACAATGGAAAGCGGGGTGGTCTGGAGCAAATCATAGACATCGTTGATGGCACCGGAACTGGTATTTTCCAGCGGCAGCATCCCGTAATCGGCCTGACCGTTTTCAACCAGCTCAAAAATATCACGGAATTTACTGCAGCTGAACTCGGTCATATGATCGAAATGACGGGCGGAATACTGACGGGCGGCCACATGTGAATAAGATCCTCTCGGGCCCAGGAAGGCTATCCGCGCGCTGTTATCCGGTGTCTGATTCAGGTGTTTTTGCAGAATCGCCTGCTGGGTCAGGACGGAATCCTCAATAATCAGCTGGAACAGGCGGGTGATATAAAATCCGTCCAGTCCGTGCGGCTTACCTTTGTTTATCAGTACATCCAGCAGCTCACGCTCGCGGTTTTTATCGCGGATGGGGCGGTTATCCTGTAATTTTGTCTGTGCGACAGCCACGGCGAGCTGCCGCCGCTTTGCCAGCAGGTCCAGCAATTGTGCATCCAGCTGGCTGATTTGTTCCCGTATAGCTAAAAGATCGTTCATATATTGTCCTCAGACCCTGTTTTCCGGCGATAAAAAAAGCCTCCGTGGCGGGAGGCTTTTCTGTGCGTCTTCGTTTTCTTTCTCACACGACAAAAAGCCTCATTAACAGAAGCGAAAAAAGAAAAAGAAGAAGCGGATACGGGGATACATAGTCAGTGCGTTGTCCGTTGTGTCATCAGATGATAATTAATAGACCTGATGCAACCCGTTGTGTCAACCAAAAAAAACGCGCCCGGAGGGCGCGCAGAGACAAAACTCAATTTATTATATTTTTTATTCTGCGGATTCTTCATCAGACACAAGGTTGGCTTCTTTAACACTGTTATCCGCGCGGCGCGCTTCACCTTTGTGCTGTGCTTTATTCAGCTGCCGTTCCAGTTTCGCCAGTAATTCATTGATGGCGGCATACATATCAGCGTGTTTGGCGCTGGCAACTAAATTTCCATTCGGTGTGCTGATGGTGGCATCAACCACAAATCCCTGCGGATCTTTCGCGAGGATAATGTGCGGGTTAATTAAAGGAACCTGCCACTTACTCAGCTTATCGAGACGGTTTTCAACATGCTCCCGGATTGCCGGGGTGATCTCCATTTGCTTACTGGTGATATTCACATTCATAGTGACCTCTCTTTGTTACATCCGTCTTGTTGATACTCAGAATACGTTGATGGCGACAAGAAAAAATTGATCGCCGTCACTAATATTTTTTAGTTTTTTCAAAAGGTTATAATTTTGTGACTCAGACTGAGAATACAGAGGATACAACTTGCGGGAAGGGACTGAATCGTGCATTATCGATAAGTTGGCTGACCGCATATTCTCAGAGAGGAGAAGGCTGTCGGCCATTTTTTATGCAGTAAAATAATGATAAGGCAATAAAAAAGCCATCCGGAGATGGCCTTTTCAATCAGATGAGTAAAACGGAACTCAGTCGCGCGGGTTGGCGGCAATCAGCTGTGCCACTTTTCCGGCTTCCGCCGTTAATCCCAGTTCATTATAGGCATTTTCCATCAGCGGCAGCGCCTGACGTGTCGCCAGTGTGTCCGGATAATCACGCAGCATTAATTCAACACGATTAATCACCGCGACATATGCCCCGCGTTTCGTGTAGAATTTCGCAACGGCCAGTTCAAAGGCCGCAAGGCGATCTTTGAGGAATACCAGACGTTTTGCGGAGTCTGTCGCATAGATACTGGTCGGATAATAACGCAGTAACTGGCTGAAATCCTGGAATGCCACACGCGCGTTCTGCGGGTCGCGGTCTGCACGATCGATACCAAAGAAACTCTGCAGCATGTTATCATCGAGCGCCTGAGCGGTCAGACCGCGCATGTACAGGACGTAATCGATGTTCGGATGTGTCGGGTTCAGACGCATGAAACGGTCGATTGAGGCCAGTGCCATCTGTAAATCACCTGCTTTATAGTAGGCGTAAATCAGATCCAGCTGAACCTGCTGCGAATACGGGCCGAAAGGAAAACGGTTATCGAGGGTCTCAAGCTGCGTGATGGCCCCTTTATAGTTACCGTCCTGTAATTTTTCCTGGCCGACAGTATACAGCTCTGACGGTGAGGCATCCGGGAGAATTTCCTTGTTTCCGGAACAGCCGGACAACATGAGGCTTAGCGTGGCGGCGGCCACGAGATATTTCATACGTATCATCACGTGTTGATTATCCTCTGAATATTTTTTAGGGAGCACTCCGTACAGCTCCCGCTGGCGATCACGATACAATACCACATAGTTTAAATGAAACGGTGTTACCGTTCAAAATATAACTTTCTGAAACAGAGACAAACATGGCTCAAGAAATACAACTTACCGCAACTATTAATGAATCACAGCTCGGTCAGCGTTTAGATCAGGCTTTGGCGGAATTGTTCCCTGATTATTCACGATCACGTATAAAAGAGTGGATCTTAGATGACAGGGTTCAGGTTAACGGCCGTCTTGTCAACAAACCAAAAGAAAAAATGCTGGGCGGGGAACAGATCAGTATCGATGCACTGATTGACGAGGACATGCGTTTTGAACCGCAAAACCTGCCGCTCAATATCGTTTATGAAGATGATGATATCCTGGTGATTAATAAACCGCGTGATTTTGTGGTGCACCCGGGAGCAGGTAATCCGGACGGTACTGTCCTGAACGCGCTGCTGTATCATTATCCTGATATTGCCGATGTGCCGCGTGCGGGTATCGTTCACCGCCTGGATAAAGATACCACCGGGCTGATGGTGGTGGCGAAAACTGTACCTGCCCAGACCCGGCTGGTGGAATCACTGCAACTGCGCGAAATCACCCGTGAATATGAAGCGGTGGCTAATGGTCGTATGACAGCGGGCGGCAAAGTGGAAGAACCTATTTCCCGCCATCCGACCAAACGTACTCATATGGCTGTTAACCCGATGGGTAAACCGGCGGTGACACATTACCGTGTGATGGAGCATTTCCGTGCCCACACCCGTCTGCGTCTGCGTCTGGAAACCGGCCGTACTCACCAAATCCGTGTGCATATGGCACATATCAATCATCCGCTGGTGGGGGATCAGCTCTACGGCGGTCGTCCGCGCCCGCTGAAAGGGGCAAGCGATGAATTCCGCGATGCACTGCGTGAATTTGACCGCCAGGCTCTGCATGCCACCATGCTGCGTCTTTATCATCCGATCACCGGGATTCAGATGGAGTGGCACGCGCCGATTCCGGATGATATGGTGAAACTGATTGAAGTTCTCAAAGCTGATGCGCAAGAGCATCAGGATGATATGGACTGGTAAGGAGTCACCATGACCGCACTGATTACCCCGCAATGGCCGCTGCCCGCAGGCGTGAAAGCCTGCAGTTCATTACGTACAGGCGGTGTCAGTCAGCCGCCGTTTGACAGCCTCAATCTGGGGCTGCATACGGGTGATTCCCCTGAGGACGTCGCCCGTAACCGGGCGATTCTGGCTGAGGCGGCCGGGTTCCCGGATACACCACTGTGGCTGAATCAGGTACACGGAACGGATGTTGCCATTCTCGGTGACAACACACCGCGCGGCCCGCAGGCCGATGCGGTGTATACCCGCACCCCGGGGAAAGTCTGTGCGATCATGACGGCGGATTGCCTGCCGGTACTGTTCTGTTCCCGTGACGGGCGCGAAGTGGCCGGTGCTCACGCAGGCTGGCGCAGTTTATGCGGCGGCGTGCTGGAAAATACGGTCTCCTGCTTTGCGGCCGCGCCGTCAGACATTATTGCCTGGCTGGGGCCGGCCATCGGCCCGCAGAAATTTGAGGTCGGCGCGGAAGTGCGGGAGGCGTTTATGGCGCACGCCGCAGAAGCAGCCCCGGCATTTATTCCGTATGGTGATAAATATCTGGCGGATATTTATCAGCTGGCCCGTCAGCGTCTGGCAGCCGCCGGTGTGAATGCTGTTTCCGGCGGCACCGAATGCACCGTGACAGATTCTGCCCGCTTCTTTTCTTACCGCCGTGATGCCCGTACCGGACGGATGGCGTCATTTATCTGGATCACCCGGCCGCAAAAGTCATAACCTTCAGGATTACGCATAATATTTAATATTTTTTCAAAATCTGGCTTGAATATTTGACAAAAGTCCTCATTTAGTACTTAGCTAAAATTCAAAGCCATTTTTTGGAGGTGTTATGCGTTTGGATCGTTTCACGAATAAATTCCAGCAAGCGCTCGCCGACGCCCAGTCTCTTGCAGTCGGGCACAGCAATCAGTTTATTGAACCCGTGCATTTACTGTCAGCATTTCTGCATCAGGAAGGCGGGTCGGTGCGTCCGTTACTGGCATCTGCCGGGGCGGATATTGCGCAGCTTAATCAGAAGATTGATGACACCATCAGTCGTTTACCGCAGGTGGAAGGTTCCGCCGGGGATGTGCAACCCTCTCAGGATTTAATCCGTCACCTGAATATATGTGACCAGATTGCACAAAAACAAAATGATGCTTATATCGCATCCGAAATTTTTGTTCTGGCTGTATTAGAGAGCAACAGCTCATTAGCAGATGTATTAAAAGCAGCCGGAATTAATAAACAAACACTTAAGAAGGCTATAGACACTATGCGTGGTGGTGAGAATGTGAATGACCAGGGCGCGGAAGATCAACGCCAGGCCCTGAAGAAATATACGATTGATTTAACTGAGCGCGCCGAATCCGGCAAACTCGACCCGGTTATCGGCCGTGATGAAGAAATCCGCCGGACTATCCAGGTCTTACAGCGCAGAACCAAAAACAACCCGGTACTGATCGGGGAACCCGGGGTGGGTAAAACCGCCATCGTGGAAGGACTGGCGCAGCGTATCGTCAACGGCGAAGTGCCGGAAGGACTGAAAAATAAACGCGTGCTGTCTCTGGATCTCGGTGCGCTGCTGGCCGGTGCCAAATACCGCGGTGATTTCGAAGAGCGTCTGAAAGCCGTTCTGAATGAATTATCCAAAGAAGAAGGCAGTGTCATCCTCTTTATTGATGAGCTGCATACCATGGTCGGCGCAGGTAAAGCGGATGGCGCAATGGACGCCGGGAATATGCTGAAACCGGCACTGGCCCGTGGTGAACTGCACTGTGTGGGCGCAACCACACTGGATGAGTACCGCCAGTATATAGAGAAAGATGCGGCATTAGAGCGCCGTTTCCAGAAAGTCTATGTGGCAGAGCCGACAGTGGAAGACACCATTGCGATCCTGCGTGGTCTGAAAGAGCGTTATGAGCTGCATCACCATGTGCAGATAACCGATCCGGCGATTGTCGCGGCGGCAACGTTATCGCACCGCTATATCACGGATCGTATGTTACCGGATAAAGCGATTGACCTGATTGATGAAGCAGGTGCAAGTCTGCGTATGCAGATGGATTCCAAACCGGAATCCCTCGACAGACTGGATCGCCGTATCATTCAGTTAAAACTGGAACAGCAGGCACTGAAAAAAGAGTCTGATGATGCCAGTAAAAAACGGCTTGATATGCTGGAGCAGGAATTAACCGAGAAAGAGCGCGAGTATGCGTCTCTGGAAGAAGAGTGGAAAGCGGAGAAAGCAACGCTGTCCGGCACCCAGCACATCAAAGCAGAACTGGAGCAGGCAAAAACGGCACTGGAACAGGCACGCCGTACCGGTGATCTGACCAAAATGTCAGAATTGCAGTACGGTAAAATTCCGGAGCTGGAAAAACAGCTGGCAGCAGCCAATGCGGCAGAAGATAAAGAGATGAAACTGCTGCGTAATAAAGTCACTGATGTGGAAATCGCTGAAATCCTGGCGCGCTGGACCGGTATTCCGGTATCCCGCATGCTGGAAGGCGAGCGCGAAAAACTGCTGCGTATGGAGCAGGTGATGCACAGCCGTGTGATCGGTCAGGATGAAGCGGTTGACGCGGTAGCCAATGCTATCCGCCGCAGCCGTGCCGGGTTATCGGATCCGAACCGTCCGATTGGTTCGTTCCTGTTCCTCGGACCGACCGGGGTGGGTAAAACCGAGCTGTGTAAAGCGCTGGCTGATTTCCTGTTCGACAGCGATGACGCGATGGTGCGTATCGATATGTCCGAGTTTATGGAAAAACACTCTGTGGCACGGCTTATCGGGGCACCTCCGGGATATGTCGGGTATGAAGAGGGCGGTTATCTGACCGAAGCGGTCCGCCGTCGTCCTTATTCCGTCATTCTGCTGGATGAAGTGGAAAAAGCGCATCCGGATGTCTTCAACATCTTATTACAGGTGCTGGATGACGGACGGCTGACTGACGGGCAGGGGCGCACTGTGGACTTCCGTAACACGGTCGTGATTATGACCTCTAACCTGGGGTCTGACCGGATTCAGGAACACTTTGGTGAACTGAATTACGATGCAATGAAAGGCGCGGTCATGGAAGTGGTTTCTCATCACTTCAGACCGGAATTCATCAACCGTATTGATGAAGTGGTGGTATTCCATCCGCTGGCGAAAGAGCAGATCCACGCGATTGCGAAAATTCAGCTCAAACGTCTGTACAAACGTCTGGAAGAGCACGGCTATCAGGTCACGATTACTGACAGTGCGCTGGATAAACTGGCAGAAGCCGGATTCGACCCGGTATTCGGGGCGCGTCCGCTGAAACGGGCTATTCAGCAGGAGATCGAAAACCCGATGGCGCAGGCGATGCTGTCCGGCAAACTGATTCCGGGTAAAATGATCACTCTGGATTTAACCGATGGTGTGATCACCGCGAAACAGTAATAACAGAAGAAAGCAAAACAGAGGGGCGCGAAAGCGCCCCTTTTTTGTGCATAATGCACAGGAAATCAGCGATACCTTATGTGTTTGCCCGGTTTTTGAGCAAACGGAAAAAAAGTTGAAATAAACACTTGCGTGATCTCAGCGAGTGTCTATAATGCGCCCTCACTGACACGGAGCAACACGCTGAGAAGCGCGCCGACAGTAGAGGAAAGCGAAAAAAGTTGAAAAACAACGCTTGACTCGAAGGGGCTGAAAACGTAATATACGCAGCCTCGCAACAACGCAGAAGACCGGCAACGGCAGCGAATGTTGCAACTGCTCTTTAACAATTTATCAGACAATCTGTGTGGGCACTCGCAGGACATATCACAAAAAATATATTTTTGAGAAGTCTTGAAGAGTGACCAATACAGCAGCTTAGCAATAAGCAGCAGTAAACAGTTTAATTCTTTGAGCATCAGACACTTTTAATTGAAGAGTTTGATCATGGCTCAGATTGAACGCTGGCGGCAGGCCTAACACATGCAAGTCGGGCGGTAACAGGGAGAAGCTTGCTTCTCTGCTGACGAGCGGCGGACGGGTGAGTAATGTATGGGGATCTGCCTGATGGCGGGGGATAACTACTGGAAACGGTAGCTAATACCGCATAATGTCTACGGACCAAAGCGGGGGACCTCCGGGCCTCGCGCCATCAGATGAACCCATATGGGATTAGCTTGTAGGTAAGGTAACGGCTTACCTAGGCGACGATCCCTAGCTGGTCTGAGAGGATGATCAGCCACACTGGGACTGAGACACGGCCCAGACTCCTACGGGAGGCAGCAGTGGGGAATATTGCACAATGGGCGCAAG